>JBAYVU010000018.1:0-55918 GCA_041674385.1 Sterolibacterium sp. | reverse complement strand
TCCTCTGTCCAGTAGAGCGGCCATTGTCGCTGGAAAAGCGACGTTTCAACAACGGTAAGCATTTGGCTAATGTACGCCTAGGGAGTATAAATGTCCAGTGCGCTCAATTAAAGTGCCCAACGTGGAGGTCACCGGCGCTGCGCGGCTTTATCGCGCAGCGTCCCCTGCACTGATGGGATGGACTCCCCCTCTTTGTAGGCGCACGCTGTGCGCAGCTGTCTTTCATTTGGCGTGGAGGTCAGCATCAATCAACTCCGAGGAGGAATCCAAAATGAATGCTACTACCGTTGCCGTCGATCTTGCAAAAAGCATCTTCCAGTTGGCCGTGGCCGATTCGTCCTGGAAGGTCATCGAATCGCATCGTTTGACGCGTACCCAGTTCGAGCGCTGGTTTGCCAATCGCGCTGTCGGGCTGGTCATCATGGAAGCCTGCGGCTCCGCTCACCACTGGGCACGCTGGCTGGGTGGTTTGGGTATCAAGGTCAAGTTGCTGCCCGCCGCCTATATCCGCGCCTATGTGAAACGTAACAAGACGGACGCTGCCGATGCCTGTGCGTTGCTGGAAGCGGCGCGCGCATCCGACATCGTTCCTGTGAAAGTTAAGTCTGTCGAACAGCAGGCTTTGCAGGGGTTGCACCGCACCCGCTCGCTGTGGATGAGTACCCGCACCTCGCGCATCAATGCGCTGCGCGGATTCTGCCGAGAATTCGGATTGGCTATCCCCCAGGGTGCGCGTACTGGTATCGAAGCCATCAGCCGGGTATTGGCTGATCCGAATTCGGCGGTGCCCGGCCTGATCCGTGGATCGATGAAGCTGCTGGTCGAAGAAATCCGCCTGCTCGAAGCCCGCATCGCCCAGTTGGAACGAGAATTGTCCGAGGTGGCCAAACATAGCCCGGCCTGCACAACGCTGCTTTCCATTCCCGGCGTCGGCTTGCTGACGGCGACGGCGATGGTGGCCGCCACCGGCGGGCAGGTGTCGCATTTCAAGGATGCCCGACATTTTGCGAGCTGGTTTGGACTGACGCCGCGGGAGTTCAGTTCCGGCAGCAGCCGGGTGCTGGGACGCATCTCGAAACGCGGCGACCGCTACCTGCGCATGTTGCTTACCCATGGGGCACGCTCTGTACTGCGTGCCGCCAGTACCGCCCGGGAGGTGGGACGCAGCCTTGATGGTTTGCGCTCCTGGGCTACGGCGGTGCAAGGCCGCACCAATCACAACAAGGCGGCCTGTGCGTTGGCCAACAAGATGGCGCGTATCTGCTATGCCACCTTGCGCGACGCCACACCGTACGGTCAGCCGACGCCCAGGCAGCAACGCAAGATTGATCGCACTGCCTTCGTAATTGCTGCCTAATTGTCTGCAAGGAAACATCATGTGTTCCACGTCCCCGCGCTTGCTTTGAGACTAATCGCCCATCATGGCTAAACGGGTCGCACCCTCACGCAACGATGCCGATAACCCTGCCGGCAGCTTCATGCCTGCCGCTTGTACCGATTGGCACTGCGTGCGCAGATTCCATGTCGGCACGGGCCACTCAGAGCCCACCACTGATGCTGGATATACGACTGCATGCGCTTCCATTCAGCCATTACTATCGATCCGTCTCTTTACCTTTGGGGGGAGTCCATATACGCCGGGTTATGCCTCATGTTTTCTCGCCAAGTAGGTAGAGAGCGCAGACACGATACCGACAACCAACTCAGCTTCCTCAAAGGTTGGCTCCCGTCCTTCGCGAATATGGCGCGCATTTTCTGATGCGTACCCCCAAGCCTTTGAAATTGCCTCATCGAGAGGGCGAGGCACGATATCTCCGTAACGTTTCATGATGTCGCCGAGATTGGCCTTTCCGTCACCACACGCCTCGCGGGCAACGCACTCAAGAGCCGCCATTGAATGTTGAATAGCCCCGGTTACATCCGGCGAGGGACGGCGAGACAAGTCACGAAGCGCCTCATGTAGTTCATTTCGCGCGGTACTAAGCTTTCGCGTCTCCAATGCGCGTTCAGCGGTGACAACCACTTCCTCAAACACCTCGGGGCCGCGCATTTCGATGACGCCCCCAGACAGCTTCCAGCCGATGCCGTTTTCGAGGAAATAATCGTTCAACTCGCTCTCAAATTTCTCAGCATCGTAGGAATATGGTGCTTCGCGCATCGCAGCGGCGAGCCCCTCGATGATGTCGTACACGCGGTACCAGTCGCAGTCGTCAACGAGATCGTGTACTTCACGATCAATGTTGGGGTACTCGGACCAATTGTTTTGGTCTGGACGTTTGCGGAGTAGGCGACAAACCACTTCTCGAAGGCTCTGCGGACGAAACCCGCACTCGTAGGCGAGTTGAACAAGAACGCCGCGCAGTTCGTGCGGCGCGTCCTGCCGCACAGAGATTTCCGTCTCGTGTGACTCGTGGTACCCGTGTCTCTTTGAAAATCGGTCAGTCATCGCAGCGCCATTCATGAGGCATAACGTTTAAGTGAACACACAAATCGGTGTATATCTACCATCCTCTGCGTGTATACAACATTCCACAAGAATGACACCCATTTGAATATAAATCGTTTGTCCGGTTTTCTCTATGAACATTGCACCACCCGACGCCCCTGATACACATGCCTCGCCCAAGCTCCTCGACCAAGTGCGCATCCGGGTTAAGCTTGCAGCATACTCACCGAAATCCAATATGTCCAATGGATTATTCTCGTTTGCCCGGAAGGGAACGGCGCCGGATGGACTTGGCGTGGCGCGCGCGGTACATTGCTGTATGTGGATATATCCGGAAGATGCGCAGGTGAAAGAATATTCGGAAGTGGCGCCGATGGGATCGGGCTTTTATTCTCTTGCCTCCGGCGTTGCTTGCGCGGGTGAGGTGCGTCATGCATGAGATGGCGCTGGCCGAGGGGGTGTTGCAATTGATCGAGGATGCCGCGCGGCGCGAGAGCTTCTCTCGGGTAAAAACGGTCTGGCTGGAAATCGGCCAGTTGTCGTGCGTGGCGCCGGAAGCCCTGGCCTTCTGTTTCGATGCCGTGACGCGCGGCAGCATCGCCGAGGGTTCGCATCTGGAGATTGTCGCCACGCCGGGCAGCGGCTGGTGCATGCAGTGCGCCGTGAGCGTGCCCATGGCGGAGCTCTACGCCGCCTGTCCGCAGTGCGGCGGTTATCAGTTGCAGGTCACCAGCGGCACCGAGATGCGGCTGAAAGAGCTGGAAGTAGAAGAGTAGCCAAAGGAGAAACAGCATGTGCACCACTTGCGGTTGCGGCCAAGGCGAGACGCGCATCGAAGGCGTCGAGCCGAAGCACGCGCATACCCATGTCCATGCGGACGGCACCGTCCATACGCATAGCCACACCCATGACCACGAACACGGCCATGCGCACACGCACGACGGAGCGTACCGCCCGGTCGAGCAGCGCGGCCATCTGCACTACGGCGCGGGCGCGGCCCAGGCCCATGCGCCGGGCATCAGCCAGACGCGCATGGTGCAGATCGAACGGAACATCCTCGCCAAGAACGACGCCTATGCCGCCGCCAACCGGCAGCGCTTCGTCGCGCATGGCATCCACGCGCTGAATCTGGTGTCCAGTCCCGGTTCGGGCAAGACTACGCTGCTGGTCAAGACCATCGCCATGCTGCAAGGCCGCCTGTCCATCGCCGTGATCGAGGGCGACCAGCAGACCAGCCAAGATGCCGAGCGCATCCGCGCGACCGGCGCGCAAGCGGTGCAGATCAATACCGGCAAGGGCTGCCACCTGGATGCGCAGATGGTCGGCCAGTCGCTGGACAGTCTCGACCTGCCGGACGGCTCGCTGCTGATGATCGAGAACGTCGGCAACCTGGTCTGCCCCGCGGCTTTCGATCTCGGCGAGGCCTGCAAGGTGGTGATACTTTCCGTCACCGAGGGCGAGGACAAGCCCCTCAAGTACCCCGACATGTTCCGCGCCGCGCGCCTGATGCTGCTCAACAAATGCGACCTGCTGCCCTACCTGGATTTCGACGTGGACCAGGCCATCGAGTATGCCCGCCGCATCAATCCCGCGATCGAGGTGATCCAGACATCGGCCACCAGCGGCGCGGGAATGGACGGATGGCTGGCGTGGCTCGAACGCGGCGCGGCCGGCGCAAGGAAGCCGGTGGCGTAGCCGCCGATGCGCAGATGCCATGCCGTTCAATTAAGCGTCCTTCCCAGGAATGACGGCGACTGAATTTTCCGTGTCATGATCGCACAGCGCATCCGCATCACCGGTGTCGTTCAGGGAGTCGGGTTCCGGCCCTTCGTCTGGCGCCTGGCGCAGGAGTTGGCGCTGGCCGGCTGGGTGAGGAACGATGCGCAGGGCGTCGAGATTCTGGCCGAAGGCCCGGAGGCGCAGCTGGACCTGCTGCTTCGGCGCCTGCGCTGCGATGCCCCGCCGCTGGCGCGGGTCGATGCGGTCGAAGCGCAACCGGCGCAAGCCGAGGGCTACCGCGAGTTTGCCATTGTGGAGAGCCGGCCCGGCAAGGTCGTCACCGCCATCGGCCACGACACGGCCAGTTGCCCCGATTGTCTGGCGGAATTGTTCGACCCCGGCGACCGGCGCTGGCGGCACGCCTTCATTACCTGCACCCACTGCGGTCCGCGCTACACCCTGACACGCCGCCTGCCTTACGACCGGCCGCAGACGACCCTGGCGCCGTTTCCCTTGTGCGCCGCCTGCGCACGCGAGTATGCCGACCCGCGCGACCGCCGCTTCCACGCCGAAACCACCTGCTGCCCGCAATGCGGCCCGCAGCTCGCCCTGCTCGATGCTGCCGGCCGGCCGTGCGCCGCGGCCGAGCCCCTCCCTGCCGCGCTCGAACGCCTGCAGCGCGGCGAGATCGTCGCCATCAAGGCGCTGGGCGGCTTTCATCTGGTCTGCGATGCGCGCCATGCGCCCGCCGTCGCCCGCCTGCGCGAGCGCAAGTCGCGCGAGGAGAAACCTTTCGCGGTGCTGCTGGCGAATGCCGCTTCGGTGCATGCGTTTGCCGAGCTGGGCGGCGACGAACAGGCCTTGCTCGAATCCGCCGAGCGACCGATCGTGCTGTTGAGGAAACGTCCCGCCGCGGATGCCGCGTTCGCCGGTGTCGCCCCCGGCCTGGCCTGGCTGGGCGTGATGCTGCCGGCCACACCGATCCAGTTCCTGTTGTTCCACGAGGCCGCCGCGCGGCCGCAAGGCGCCACCTGGCTGGCGCAAGCGCACTCCCTGGCGCTGGTATGCACCTCTGCCAATCCGGGCGGAGAGCCGCTGGTGACGGACAATGCCGAAGCCATCGAGCGGCTGGCCGGCATCGCCGATGCCTTCCTGCTGCATGACCGCGACATCGCCGTGCGCTGCGACGATTCGGTGCTGCGCGTCGCCGCGGGCGGCAGCCAGTTCATCCGCCGCGCCCGCGGCCATACCCCGCGCGCCATCCGCTTGGCTCGCCGCGGCGCCAGCGCGCTGGCCTGCGGCGGCTGGTTCAAGAATACCGTCTGCATCACACGCGGCGACGAAGCCTTCGTCTCGCAGCACATCGGCGATCTCGACAATGCCGCGAGCTGCGCTTTCCTCGACGAGACCGTCGAGCACTTGCTGGGCATCCTCGACGTGATGCCGGACATCGTCGCTCACGACCGGCACCCGGATTTCTACAGCAGCCGCTTTGCCGCAGCGTTTGCGCAGCGCGCCGGATTGCCGAGCGTCGCGGTTCAGCATCACCACGCCCACATTGCCGCTGTGCTGGCGGAACATCGGTTCACCGAGCCGGTGCTGGGTTTGGCGCTGGACGGCGTGGGGCTGGGCGACGACGGTGCAGCCTGGGGCGGCGAACTGTTGCGCGTGGAAGGTGCGCGTTTCAAGCGGCTCGGCCATCTGCGTTCGCTGCCGCTGCCGGGCGGCGACCGTGCCGCACGCGAGCCGTGGCGCATGGCGGCGGCGGCATTGCACGAGATCGGACGCGGCGAGCAAATCGTCCGGCGCTTTGCGGCGCAGCCGGCGGCGGGCACGGTGGCGCAAATGCTGGCACGCGGAATCAACGCGCCGCCGACCTCCAGCCTCGGGCGCGCATTCGATGCGGCGGCGGGGCTGCTCGGCGTGCGGGCGGCGAGCAGCTTCGAAGGACAGGCGGCAATGCTGCTGGAAGGACTGGCCGAGAGCCATGGCGATGTCATGGTGCCGGCGAATGCCTACCACATCGGCAGCGATGCCAGCCTCGACCTGCGGCCGCTCTACGGCCTGCTGGCGGATTGCGACGACGCCGGCCGTGGCGCCGCGCTGTTCCATGCCGGTTTGGCGGCGGCCCTGGCGGACTGGACGGAACTTGCCGCCCGCGCCGAAGGGCTCAAGACGGTGGCCTGCGGCGGCGGCTGTTTTCTCAACCACATCCTGACGCGCAAACTGGTTACACTGTTGCAGCAACGCGGCCTGCAAGTCTTGCTGGCGCACCGGCTGCCGCCCAACGACGGCGGCCTGAGCCTCGGCCAGGCCTGGGTGGCGGTCTTAACCATGGAGAATTGATTATGTGTCTGGCGGTCCCCGCCCGCGTCATCGAGAAGCGCGACAACGATCAGGCGATCGTCGAGCTCGGCGGCGTCACCAAGGAAATTTCACTGGCGCTGGTCGACGGCGTCGAGGTCGGCGACTACGTCATCGTCCATGTCGGCTTTGCGCTCACCCGCCTCGATGCGGAGGAGGCGCAGCGCACCCTGGCGCTGTTTGCCGAAATGAGCGAGTTGGTGCCGGACGGTTCGGCGCCATGAAATACGTAGACGAATTCCGCGACGGCGAGCTGGCGAAAGTGCTGGCCGCCAGCATCGCCCGCAACGTCGATCCCGCGCGCAGCTACCACCTCATGGAGTTCTGCGGCGGCCATACCCACGCCATTTCGCGCTATGGCCTCAACGACTTCCTGCCGCCCGCCGTGCACATGGTCCATGGTCCGGGCTGTCCGGTCTGCGTGCTGCCGATCGGCCGCATCGACCTGGCGATCCAGCTCGCGCTGGAACGCGGCGCGATCCTGTGCAGCTACGGCGATACGCTGCGGGTGCCGGCTTCCAACGGGCTGTCGCTGCTGAAGGCCAAGGCGCGCGGCGGAAATATCCGCATGGTCTATTCGAGCGCCGATGCGCTGAAGATCGCCCGCGACAATCCGCAACGCGAAGTGGTCTTCTTCGCCATCGGTTTCGAAACCACCACCCCGCCGACGGCGCTGGCGATCCGCCAGGCGCATGCCGAAGGCATGAAGAACTTCAGCGTGCTGTGCAACCATGTGCTGACCCCGGCGGCGATCAACCACATCCTCGCCTCGCCGGAAGTGCGCCAGTACGGCACCGTGCCGCTCGACGGCTTCATTGGCCCGGCGCATGTCAGCACCGTCATCGGCAGCCGGCCCTACGAGGGTTTCGCCGCGGGATATCGCAAGCCGGTGGTGATCTGCGGCTTCGAGCCGCTCGACGTGATGCAGGCGATCCTGATGCTGGTGCGCCAGTTGAACCAAGGTCGCGCCGAAGTGGAAAACGAGTTCACGCGCGCCGTCACGCGCGACGGCAATCTCAAGGCGCAGGCACTGGTGGCCGAGGTGTTCGAAACGCGCGACAGTTTCGAGTGGCGGGGTCTCGGCGAAGTACCCTCTTCGGCCTTGCAAATCCGTGCCGCCTTTGCCGACTTCGATGCCGAACGGCGCTATGGCTTAAGCTACGCGCCGGTGCCGGACAACCCGGCCTGCGAATGCGGCGCGATCTTGCGCGGCCTGAAAAAACCCCAGGACTGCAAGATCTTCGGCACGGCATGCACGCCCGAGAACCCCATGGGATCGTGCATGGTCTCCAGCGAGGGCGCCTGCGCGGCGCACTACACCTACGGGCGCTACAAGGATATCGAGGGCGTGACGGCATGAGCGAAATCAAAAAGGGCTATGTCCGCCCGCTCGACATCAAGCACGGCCGCGTGGACATGAGCCACGGCAGCGGCGGCCGGGCGATGGCGCAACTCATCGAGGAGCTGTTTCTGCCTGCCTTCGACAACGTTTTCCTGCGTCAGGGCAACGACGGCGCGCTGCTGCCTCCCCTGCCCGAGGAAGCCGGACGCATGGTCGTCGCCACCGACGCCCATGTGGTTGCGCCGCTGTTCTTTCCCGGTGGCGACATCGGTTGCCTGTCGGTGCATGGCACCATCAACGACGTCGCGGTGATGGGCGCCAAGCCGTTGTATCTGGCGGCGAGCTTCGTGCTCGAAGAGGGTTTTCCGCTCGCCGATTTGCAGCGCATCGTCGTTTCCATGGCGGCAGCCGCACGCGCGGCCGGCGTGCCGATCGTCACCGGCGACACCAAGGTGGTGGAGCGCGGCAAGGGCGACGGCGTGTTCATCGCCACCACCGGCATCGGCTGGGTGCCTCACTGCGTCGAGCTGTCCGGCGACCGCGCCCGGCCGGGCGATGCGCTCCTGCTCTCGGGCTGCATCGGCGACCACGGCATGGCGATCATGAGTCAGCGCGAGAGCCTGGCTTTCGATGCGCCGATCGAATCCGACACGGCCGCGCTGCATGAGTTGATTGCCTCCATGCTGGCCTGCGGCGCGGATATCCGCTGCCTGCGCGACCCAACCCGCGGCTGGCTGGCGACGACCCTCAACGAGATCGCCCGGCAGTCGCAGGTCGGCATGATGCTCGACGAAGCGGCGATACCCGTGAAGCCGGCGGTCGATGCCGCCTGCGAATTCCTCGGCCTCGATCCGCTGTACGTCGCCAACGAGGGCAAGCTGGTGGCGGTCTGCGCGGCCTCCGATGCCGAGCGGCTGCTGGCGGCCATGCGCGCCCACCCGCTGGGCCGGGCGGCGGCGATCATCGGCAGCGTGCATGCCGACCCGCATCAGTTCGTCCAGATGAAGACGCGTTTCGGCGGACGCCGCATCGTGGACTGGCTGACAGGCGAACAGCTGCCGCGGATATGCTGATGTGATCACCGGGATCCGCCGCCCTGGATTTCTTCGCCGCCGCGAAAAGGGAGAGGGAGCCGCACCTTGATCGAAGCGATCCTGGCGATACTGGCGGCAGGCGCGGCGATCTGGTTCATCGGCGCTGCTTGCATGCGCGGCGAAGACTTGCGCGCCTTCGATAGCCCAACAGAAAAACCCAACGCACAAAGCTTTTCCAGTGGCAACAGCCCGAATGACGAACACCGGAAAGTCATCGAGGCGCTGGGCAATATCAACAGCGCGCTGAGAGGCGTGCCGCGCGACCAGCGTCTGGCGCAGCTCCGCGAATACATGGACAACATGTTTGCGAGCCGGCGGCTCGCCGCGCGCTTCGTCCCGACCAATGCCGACGGCATTCCCGCCGAATGGGTGCTGGCCCCCGGCGCCGACAGTGCGCGACGAACCCTCTACCTGCATGGCGGCGCCTTCATTTTTGGCAGCCCGCGCAGCCACCGCATCATCACCAGCAAGTTTGCCGAGATCACCGGCGGCGCCGTGCTGGCGATCGACTACCGTCTGATGCCGGAACATCCCCGCCTGGCCGGCATTGAAGATTGCCGCAGCGCCTATCGCTGGATGCTGGAGAATGGGCCCGATGGCGCCGAACCGGCCAGCGTGTTGTTCGTTGCCGGGGACTCCGCCGGCGGCAACCTGACCCTGTCGTTGATCGCCTGGGTGCGCGACCAGGGTCTGCGCGCGCCGGATGCGGCGGTAGCATTGTCGCCGATTACCGATTCCACCCTCAGCAGCCCGAGCATCAAGGCCAACCTGGCGACCGACGTCATGCTGGGGCCTTTGTTCAGGCCTCTCATGCGGATTCCCCGTTCCTTGCTGCTTTGGGGAGGATGGTTCCAGAACCGCATGTGGCTAAGCAATCCGGTCATCTCGCCGGTGTTTGGCGATCTTTCCCATCTGCCGCCGCTGCTGGTGCAGGCCAGCGAGGCGGAGATGCTGCTCGACGACAGCCGCCGTTATGTCGGCAAGGCCGTCGCCGCAGGCTCTCCGGCCAAGCTGCAAACCTGGCAGCGCGTCGTGCATGTCTGGCACCTGTTCGATCCGGAACTGACCGAGGCGCGGCAAGCGTTCGAAGAGATCGGGAGATTCCTCGCCAACGCCCCTACCGGGGCAGGCAGGGGGCGTCGAGTTTGAATCTCTACAGATTACTACTTGCCTTCAAACTTCATGGGCCGCTTTTCGAAAAACGCGTCCAGCGCGCCGATGAAGTCCTGAGTCCGCGCGCAGGCCAAAAAGCTGTCCCGCTCGGCATCCATTTGCGTGGCCATATCCCGATCCAGCGAATTTCTCATGAGCCGCTTGATTTGCCCCATGGCCTCGGTCGGTCCGGAGGCGAGCCGTTGCAAGAGCTTTTCGGTTTCCGCCGGCAAGTCGGCGGCGGGGACGACCCGGTTCACGATGCCCAGCCGCAATGCCGTCTGCGCATCGAAGGTCTCGCCGAGCAGCGCTATTTCAAGCGCCTGTCTCAAGCCGACATGACGCACAAGATTCCACGATCCGGACACGTCGCAACTTGCGCCGACATTGACGTAGGCGGAATTGAAACGCGTGCCTTCGGCCGCAATCGCCAAGTCGCAAGCCAATGCCAGACTGAACCCCGCCCCTGCCACCGAGCCATGGACGCTCGCCACGACAGGCGCACGCAACCCGGCAAGCAACTTGACGGCTTCGTGCATATACTCGATCAGTTCGCCAACCGCGCCCACCGGGTCTTTGCGCATTTGGGCCAGATCGCCACCGGCGAGGAACGCCCGACCCTCGCCCTGGATAACCACGGCGCGCACTTCAGCATCCGCCGCTATGTTTCGGCATGCGTCCAAGAAGGCTTTTGCTGTCGGAATATCCAGGGCATTCAAGGCCTCCGGCCGATTGAATCGAATCCGCGCGATGGCTCCCTGCTTCTCGTAGATCAGGGGGTTATTGGCTGTCGTCATGTGCACTCCACACTCCATATTGAATTTTTCACCGAATTGATACGTTGATACGCCTCGGTACCCGATGCTTTCGGTCATATGCCGTTGCTGCCGGAGCCGCCCGAAAAACCCGTGCGGTTCGCCAAGCATCAAGCGCCCGCAGCACTATACCCTTTCAAAGATCGCGGCGATGCCCTGCCCGCCGCCGATGCAAAGCGTCACCAGCGCATACCGCCCGCCGATACGTTGCAGTTCATAGATCGCCTTGGTGGCGATGATCGCGCCGGTGGCGCCAATCGGATGACCCAGCGATATGCCCGAGCCATTGGGATTGACTTTGGCGGGATCGAAGCCGAGTTCGCGAATCACCGCGCAAGCCTGCGCCGCAAAGGCCTCGTTAGCTTCGATGACATCCATATCCTGCACGCGCAGCCCGGTCCGTTCGAGTACCTTGCGGGTCGCCGGCACCGGCCCGATCCCCATGTAATCGGGTTCGACACCGGCGTGGGCATAGCCCACCAGTCGCGCCAACGGCTTCAGGTTGAGCGACTTTGCCACGGCGGCTTCGGCGAGCACCAGTGCTGCCGCGCCGTCGTTCAGGCCCGATGCGTTGCCCGCCGTCACCGAGCCATCCTTTTTAAACGCCGGCTTCATCTTGGCCAGTTGTTCGAGCGTGACGGCGGGACGCACGTGCTCGTCGACCTCGAAGCGAATCGGGCCTTTCCGCGACGGCACCTCAACCGGCACAATCTGCGACTTGAAGCGCCCTTCGGCAATGGCCTGGGCGGCGCGCCGCTGGCTTTCGAGCGCCAGCTCGTCCTGCATTTCACGCGTAATGCCGTAGCGCTCGGCGACGTTCTCGGCGGTGACGCCCATATGTATCCTGTGCCACGGGTCGTGCAGGATGGCGGTCATATAGTCCACCAGCGCCGTGTCCCCCATGCGCGCGCCCCAGCGCGCCGCCGGCAGGATATACGGCCCGCGGCTCATCGACTCCGCCCCGCCGGCGACGGCGATGTCGGTATCGCCGAGCATGATGGCCTGCGCCGCGGAAATGATGGCCTGCACGCCGGAGCCGCACAAACGGTTGACGTTGAAGGCCGGCACTTCCTTCGGAATCCCCGCATCGATCGCGGCGAGACGTCCCAGATAGGCATCCTGCGGCTCGGTGGGAATGACGTTGCCCATGACAACGTGCCCCACCCGATCCGGCTGGATTCCGCTGCGCTCGATGGCAGTCTGTACCACCGTGGTGGCAAGCTCGGCCAGCGGGATATCTTTCAACGTGCCGCCGTAGGTGCCGATCGCGGTGCGTGCCGCACCGACGACAAGGATTTCGCGTGTAGTCATGGTGAGTTCCCTCCGTTATTCGTTTTCCAAGTGTTCAAACCTGCGGGTTGACCCGCTCCAGCGTGTACTGAAGCTTGTTCAACGCGTTGAGGTAGGCCTTGGCGGATGCGACGATGATGTCGGTGTCGGCGCCCTGGCCATTCACGATCCGGCTTTCCTTGGTTAGCCTGACGGTGACCTCGCCTTGCGCGTCGGTGCCGGTGGTAATGCTATTCACCGAATACAGCAGCAGGTCGGCACCGCTTTTCGCCACGCTTTCGATGGCCTTGAAAGCCGCATCGACAGGACCGCTGCCTTCCGCCTCAGTATGATATTCATGTTTGCCTACCGCAAGGGTGATTCGCGCTCGCGGCGTCTCGCCGGTTTCGGAATGGAATTGCGAAGACAGCAGGCGATAGTGCTCATGCTCGGGCGTCATCGTTTCATCGCTCATCAGCGCATGCAAGTCCTCGTCGAAGATGTCGTGTTTCTTGTCGGCGAGTTCCTTGAAACGCGTGAACGCGGCATTCAACACCTGCTCCGAATCGACTTCGATGCCGAGTTCTTTCAGGCGCGACTTGAACGCCGTGCGGCCGGAGTGCTTACCGAGCACGAGTTTGTTGGCGTTCCAGCCCACATCCTGGGCGCGCATGATTTCGTAGGTTTCGCGATGTTTCAACACCCCATCCTGGTGGATGCCCGCTTCATGCGAGAAAGCGTTGGCGCCGACGACGGCCTTGTTCGGCTGGACCGGAAAGCCGGTGATGCCTGAAACCATCTTCGAAGCGGAGAGTATCTGCGTAGTATCGATGCGCGTATCGCAGGGGAAGACGTCCTGGCGAGTGCGCACTGCCATCACGATCTCTTCGAGGGCCGCATTGCCGGCGCGCTCGCCCAGACCGTTGATGGTGCACTCCACCTGGCGTGCGCCGACCATCACGGCGGCAAGCGAGTTGGCGACCGCCAGGCCCAAATCGTTGTGGCAATGCACCGACCAGGTCACTTTGTCGGCGTTCGGGATGCGGCTGCGCAAATCGCGGATGCGTTCGGCGAACTGTTCCGGCATGTTGTAACCGACCGTGTCCGGGATGTTGATGACGCTGGCGCCCTCCTTGATCACGGCCTCGATGATGCGGCAGAGGAAGTCCTGTTCCGAGCGCCCGGCGTCCTCGCAGGAAAACTCGACGTTGTCGATGGCGTTGCGCGCAAAGCGCACGGCATTCACCGCCGAAATAATCACGTGTTCCGGCGCCAGGCGCAGCTTCTTTTCCATGTGGATCGGGCTGGTGGCGATGAACGTATGAATCCGCCCCGACTTGGCCCGCTTGATCGCATCCAATGCCCTGGAAATATCCTGGTCGTTGGTGCGGCACAGGGCTGCGACCGTGCTGTCCTTGATGGCCTCGGCGACGGCGCGCACAGCCTCGAAATCGCCGTTCGACGCGGCGGGAAAGCCGGCCTCGATCACGTCGACGCGCAGTTTTTCGAGTTGGCGCGCAATCCGCACCTTTTCTTCGCGGGTCATCGAAGCGCCGGGGCTCTGTTCGCCGTCGCGCAAGGTGGTATCGAAAATTATCAAGTGTTCCTTTGCCATCATCATCTCCAGGTCAATCGGATGCGAAATCGTTATGCCGGACGGTCATGCCGCCAAGCCCAAGGTATTGCCAAATTGTAAGGAAGGAAGTTTAGCGCGCGCGGCGCAGCAGCGGCCGCAGCGCGGAACGCAACGGCAGTCTCGCCAGCAGCACGCCGGAGAGGATGAGAAACAACGCAGAGAAGAAGACTATCGAGTTCATGCGGCAGACTATAAACTTATCCTTGTATCAGCGTCAAGTCGTTGTGTTGCGTGTGTTGCGTGTGTTGCGCGCTGTTTTGCGCGCTTGCAGCCATTGCCACGCCGCAAGCGCATAACCGGACAACGCATAGCCGAGAAACAGCGCAAACAATATGCCCGGAGGATAGCTTGACAGCAGGATATAGCCAAGAGCCATCGCCGGTACCACAATGAACGGCACGCTGCGCCGCAGGTTGATATCCTTGCCGCTCCAGTAGCGCAAGCTGCTGACCATGGTCACGCCGGCAAAGATGGTCAGGATGCAGGCATACCAGCGCGCTTGCACGCCCGTATAGCCGAGGTCGAGCAGCACCCATACCAGGCCGGCGACCAGCGCCGCCGCCGCCGGACTCGGCAAGCCCTGGAAATAGCGCTTATCGACCACTTCGAGGTTGGTGTTGAAACGCGCCAGACGCAGCGCGGCACAGGCGCAGTAGATGAAGGCCGCGATCCAGCCCAGCTTGCCCATACCTTTCAGCGCCCACTCGTAGACCACCAGCGCAGGCGCCGCGCCGAACGACACCATGTCGGAAAGCGAATCGTACTCGGCGCCGAAAGCGCTCTGGGTATGGGTCAGGCGCGCCACGCGACCGTCAAGGCCATCCAGCACCATGGCAATGAATATGGCGACGGCGGAATACTCGAAACGCCCGTTCATCGCCTGGACGATGGCGTAGAAGCCGGAGAACAGCGCGGCAGTGGTAAATAGGTTGGGCAGGATATAGATGCCGCGCCGACGCAGTTCCGGATTCATCAATGCCTTACGGGGACGCATCACGGGCATTGTAGACGTAGGCTTGCGTTTATTGCAATTCGGCGAGGATGGTCGATGATGCGCGAACCTTGTCGCCGATGGTCACCTTGATGCGGCTGCCCGGCGGCAGATAGACATCGACGCGCGAACCGAAGCGAATGAATCCGTATCGCTCTCCGCGCGCCAGCGCGCTGCCGGCATCGACATAACAGAGTATGCGGCGTGCGATCAAGCCCGCCACCTGAACGCAAGTCACATCGTGGCCGGAGGCCGTTTGCAGCCACAATGCGTTGCGTTCGTTCTCGGTCGACGCCTTGTCGAGGTCGGCATTGACGAACTTGCCTGGGTGGTACCAACGCTGCTTGACCTCGCCATCCACCGGACTGCGGTTGGAATGGACATTGAACACGTTCATGAACACGCTGACCTTGAGCGCATCGCGATCCAGCCAGGGGTCGCGTACCGGCTCGACGGCAACGATGCGGCCATCCGCCGGCGACAGCACGGATTTCGCGTCGCCAGGAATCGGCCGCGCCGGATCGCGAAAAAACTGCACGCAGAATATGCATGCCAGCCACAGAGGGGCGGCCCATGTCCAGTCGGCGGCGCCATTCACCATCATCGCAAAGCCGAGGGTGATGCCGATAAACGGCCATCCCTCGCGGGCGATGAACGGATGGGGATAGGGTTTCATTGCCTGGCTAGCAAATACGGAAACGCAGCAGCTTGGGCACGGCAAGTTCCTGCGTCTCTCCGGCGCGCATCAGTTCTTGGTCTGATCGACCAGCTTGTTCTTCTTGATCCACGGCATCATGTCGCGTAGCTGGGCGCCGATCTTCTCGATCGGATGCTCGGCGGTCAGGCGGCGGCGGGCGGTCATCTCGGGATAGTTGGTGCGGCCCTCAAGGATGAAGCGCTTGGCGTATTCGCCGTTCTGGATGTTCTTCAGCGCTTCCTGCATGGCTTCGCGCGCTTCCCGGCCGATGACCTTCGGGCCGGTGACGTACTCGCCGTACTCGGCGTTGTTCGAAACCGAGTAGTTCATGTTGGCGATGCCGCCTTCGAAGATCAGGTCGGTAATCAGCTTGACCTCGTGCAGGCACTCGAAGTAGGCCATCTCGGGCGCGTAGCCGGCTTCGGTGAGGGTCTCGAAGCCCGCCTTGATGAGTTCGACCAGGCCGCCGCAGAGTACGGCTTGCTCACCGAACAGGTCGGTCTCGGTCTCCTCGCGGAAGTTGGTCTCGATGACGCCGCCCTTGGTGCCGCCGTTGGCCGCGGCGTAGGACAGCGCAATATCCTTGGCCTTGCCCGAGCCGTCCTGGAACACGGCGATCAGGGAAGGCACGCCGCCGCCTTTCAGGTACTCGGAGCGCACGGTGTGGCCAGGGCCTTTCGGCGCGATCATGATGACGTCGATATCGGTGCGCGGTACAACCTGGTTGTAATGGACGTTGAAACCGTGGGCAAAGGCCAGCGCCGCGCCCTTCTTGATGTTCGGCTCGACATCGTTGTAGTAGACGGCCGGAATATTTTCGTCCGGCAGCAGGATCATGACGACGTCGGCATCTTTGACCGCCTTGGCGACTTCCTCGACCTTGAGGCCAGCCTTCTTGGCCTTGTCCCAGGACGCGCCGTTCTTGCGCAGACCGACGGTGACCTTGACGCCTGAGTCCTTGAGGTTCTGGGCATGGGCGTGGCCCTGCGAGCCGTAGCCGATGATGCTGACATTTTTGCCCTTGATGAGCGACAGGTCGGCGTCCTTGTCGTAATAAACTTTCATGGCTTACCTCAAATTAAATAGTCAAAAATCACAGATTAGAGCCACTGCACATATGCAGCGCGCTCTCAGCTTTGTTGCTCACATCAAACTTTGAGTATTCTGTCGCCGCGTCCGATGCCGCAAACGCCGGTGCGTACCGTTTCCAGTATCAGCGCCGGGCCAATGGCCTCAAGAAAGGCATCGAGCTTGGCATTGTTGCCGGTCAGTTCGATCACATAGGTCGATTCGGTGACATCGATGATGCGACCGCGGAAAATGTCGGCGATGCGCTTCATCTCCTCGCGATCCTTGCCGTTGGCGCGAACCTTGACCAGCATCAGTTCGCGCTCGACATGGGGAGCCTCGGACAGATCGACGACCTTGACGACGTCTATCAGCTTATTCAGCTGTTTGGTGATCTGTTCGATGACGTCATCCGAGCCAACGCTGACGATGGTCATGCGCGACAATGAGGCATCCTCGGTGGGCGCCACGGTGAGCGATTCGATGTTGTAGGCGCGCGCAGAAAAGAGGCCCGAAACGCGCGAGAGCGCCCCGGCTTCGTTTTCCAGGAGTATTGAAATGATGTGTCGCATATTTGGTCTTTTCTAGGGCTTCACAGATCTTCCGCCAGGATCATCTCGGAAAGACCCTTGCCGGCCGCGATCATAGGGAAGACATTGGCGGTCTGGTCGGTGATGAAATCCAGGAAGACGAGGTCGTTTTTGTGCTCGGTGAAAGCCTTGCGCAACGCTGGTTCGACATCCGCGGGCTTGGTGATGTGCATGCCGACATGACCGTAGGATTCCGCGAGCTTGACGAAATCGGGCAGGGCATCGACGTAGGACTCGGAGTAGCGGTTGCCGTGAAACATCTCCTGCCACTGACGCACCATGCCGAGGTAGCGGTTGTTGAGGTTGATGATCTTGATCGGCAAGCGGTACTGCTTGCAGGTCGACAATTCCTGGATGCACATCTGGATCGACGCCTCACCGGTGACAAGGGCCACCGTCGCCTTGGGATTGGCAAAGGAGGCGCCCATCGCGGCGGGCAGGCCAAAGCCCATCGTCCCGAGACCACCCGAGTTGATCCAACGGCGCGGCTTGTCGAACTTGTAGTACTGCGCTGTCCACATCTGATGCTGGCCGACATCGGAAGTGATGATGGCGTCGCCGCCGGTCACTTCATAGAGTTTCTCGATCACCATCTGCGGCTTGATGACCTTGCTGTTCGGCTTGTACTTGAGGCAATCCCTGGCGCGCCAGGTTTCGATCTGCTGCCACCAGGACGCAAGCTGCTTGGGGTCGGATTTCGCTTCGATCGTATCGAGCTGCTTGAGCATGTCTTCGATCACGTCCGACACATTGCCGACAATCGGCACATCGACCTTGACCCGCTTGGAAATCGACGACGGATCGATATCGATATGGATGATCTTGCGCTGAATCTCGTTGAAATGCGTCGTGTTGCCGATCACCCGGTCATCGAAGCGCGCACCGATGGCAAGCAGGACATCGCAATTCTGCATCGCCATGTTGGCTTCATATGTGCCATGCATCCCCAACATGCCCAGGAACTGCTTGTCGGTGGCCGGATAACCACCCAGACCCATCAGCGTGTTGGTGATCGGGAAGCCCAGTCTTTTGACCAGCTTGGCCAGAAGGCTGGCCGCATCCGAGAGGATCACCCCGCCGCCGGCATAAACTATCGGCCGCTTGGCTTCAAGCAGAAGTTGCAGCGCTTTCCTGATCTGCCCCGAGTGTCCCTTGGTCACCGGGTTGTAGGAGCGCATCGTCACAGTTTTTGGATAATCGAACTCGCACTTGTGGTTGCTGATATCCTTGGGAATATCCACCAGCACCGGACCGGGGCGACCTGTCTTGGCAAGATAGAAAGCCTTCTTGATGGTAACCGCCAGATCTTTGACATCCTTAACCAGGAAGTTGTGCTTGACGCAAGGACGCGTCACTCCAACCGTGTCGCATTCCTGGAAGGCATCCTGGCCGATATAGGCCGTCGGCACCTGGCCGGAAATGATCACCAGCGGGATCGAGTCCATATAGGCGGTGGCAATACCAGTCACCGCATTCGTGACCCCCGGTCCCGAAGTCACCATGCACACGCCCACTTTCTGCGATGAGCGCGAATACGCGTCCGCAGCATGCACGGCGGCCTGTTCGTGACGCACCAGGATGTGCTTGAACTTATCCTGTTTGAACAAGGCATCGTAGATGAAAAGCACCGAGCCGCCAGGATAGCCGAAGACGAATTCGACCTTTTCTTCCTGCAGGCACCTGATTACAATTTCCCCACCAGTCAAGACCATTGTATTATCCACAACGCAGTTGTTGCCCGAAACGCGTAACCTTACCGGCTAGCTCAGATTTGGTCAAGACATTAGAGACATTACACTTGTCAATCGATGGGTTATGCTGCTAGCCTTTCATTCATTTGCTCGCCATAAAGGGCGATTGAGGACATCTTCTGGCCACCCGCACTGAACTTTCGGAATTCCTGGCCAGGATTGAACGGCGTACCTTCAAACAGGCGATGTTCGCCGTACACAATGAAGACCATGCGCTCGATATCGTCCAGGACGCCATGTTGAAGCTTGCCGAAAAATACGGCGACAAACCAGCGGCGGAACTACCGATGTTGTTCCAGCGTATCCTGCAAAATACGATTCGCGATTTTTACCGACGCCAGAAGGTACGCTCGCTGTGGACCACCCTGCTCTCCTCATTCACGCCGGACGAAGACGCAGAAGGCGATCCTCTGGAAACTTTGCAGGCCCATGAGGGGTCGAATATAGCGACTCCTCATGCCAGCCTGGAACAATCGCAAGTGCTTGCTATAATTGAAAAAGAAATCAAGAAGTTACCTCCACGTCAACGCGAAGCCTTCCTCATGCGTTACTGGGAGGACGTGGATATCGCCGAAACGGCTGCGGTTATGGGTTGCTCCGAGGGTAGCGTCAAGACTCATTGTTCGCGCGCAACCCACACATTGGCGGTAGCGTTGAAAGCAAAAGGCATTGAATTATGAATAATCATCTCCACGACGAGCAACAATTCGCTTACAAAATCCGGCAAGTGCTCAATCAGAGCGCCGACAGTCTTGATCTCGGCACGCAAGCCAAACTCCAAGCCGCTCGTCAGCATGCCCTTGCTCATCAAAGAACCGCCATTGCCGGCCTCAGCGTAGCCGGGGTGGGCCACTTCGCCAGCGATGTATTGCTCCCGCAGGCGCGTACTCTGGTCGCTTTAATCGCTCTTGCCATCAGCGTGGCAGGTACCTATTACTGGAACAATCTCCAGCAGGCGGCCGAAAACGAGGAAATCGACAGTGCTCTGCTCTCCGACGAACTCCCGATCAACGCTTATCTGGATCACGGTTTCAGCGCATGGCTCGAACATTCTCCGCAATCATCGTCGGAATAACGCTGACTTTCGCGCTGGCGCTATCCAGTCCCGCTAACGCTGCCGTCTTATCTCCCCTCAAGCAACCATCCTGGACAGAACTTAGTCCGCAGCAAAGGGAGATACTGGCCCCGCTGGCGAATGAGTGGGACAAGCTGGAATATTACCGGCGCAAGAAATGGCTGGGGATAGCGCAGCGCTATCCGGCCATGTCGGCCGAAGAACAACGCCGCCTCCAACTCAACATGAAAACCTGGGTCAATCTTTCTCCGGAAGAGCGAAAACTGGCGCGCGAAAAGTACAAGGCCCTGAAAAAGGCGCCCCCCGAACAGCGCCAGACTGTGACTCAAAAATGGCTGGAATACAAGAATCTGCCTGAAGAAGAGAAAGAGCGCTTGAAAAAAATCCTCATACGCAAACTGCAACCCAAGCGCGGTGCCGGTAAACCTGCAAAGCTCGCCCCCGTGCCTGCGGCGATTACAGTCAATCCTGTTGTTCCTGCCACCCCGGCCATGCCGACTTCTCCAAGTCCGCCGGCTGTTGCACCTGCAACTCAGCCTCAGCAGTAAGACCTTGCCCGCTTCCCCTAAACAAGACCGGGCACTCGTCATCCATCTCACGCCGAGCATCCGCCGTCGCCTCGTTACCATGCTCTATGAGAGCTTGCTGTTGCTTGGGGTACTCTCGGTCACTTTCATGCTGCCGCATGTCGCGATTGGCCTAGGCCTGAACAAGACATTGCCGGGATGGCTATTGCTACTCCATCTGCTGCTGGTGCTGGTGGCGTATTTTGTCTGGTTCTGGCGGCACGGCGGTCAAACCCTGGCGATGAAAACCTGGAAAATCCACCTGGAAAACGCCCAAGCCGCTGGCCCAATCACGCTACCCCAGGCATTCCTGCGTTTCGCTTTATGCTGGCCTTCGCTGCTGTTTTTTGGTGCCGGACTGGTTTGGGCCTTGTTTGACCGCGATCGACAGTTTCTGCATGATCGTCTCGCCGGAACCCGCCTGATCGCAGGCTCTTAGGGCGTTAACGCCTTTCCACCCACCAGATCATTCCTGCTGCTGCCAGCAGGAATATCGCGCTTGGGGTAATGGCGGAATAGAAAGGCGTCCATTTGTTGATTGCGCCGAGGCTGGAAAACAATCCATTCAGCATATGAAAAGTGATGCCCAGCATGATTCCGGCAAAGACCTTGAGGCTGACCGCACCAAGGCGGTCCTGCATGTATGCGAAAGGTAGCGCCAGCGCCATCATGACCAGCGCTGCAAGCGGATATATCAGCTTTTTCCATAAAGCGATCGTGTAACGCTGCGCCAGCTGCTGGTTTTCTTCCAGATGGCGGACATATTGAAACAGATTGACGATGGACATGCGCTCCGGCACGACCATCAGCACCGAAAGAATGTCCGGGGTCAACGCCGAGTGCCAGATTAAATCGGGCATGTGAGTGATTCGTGCGGTGTCGCCATCGAACACCGTCTGCACTACCTTGATGAGCCGCCATTGATCGGGAGACTGAAACTCTCCTTCTTCGGCGTCGCTGATCGAGTGCAACTGGTGATCCTTGTCGAACTCATAAATGCGCACACCGCGCAAGCGGGTATCCGGCAGCACATCGCGCACGTTGACGAAACTCATTTCGTCCTTGACCCACAAACCCGAGCGGAACTCCTGAGCCACCATCGAACTCAACGCCTTAAGGCGCAATTGCTGGGCGGCCCGTTCAGCCGGAGGCGCCACGAACTCGCCGATAACAAAGGTTAACACCACGAAAACCGCACCAAGTTTAGCCAGCGTCTTCAGCAACGAACTGGTGGACAGTCCGGAGGTACGTAATACGGTAATTTCCGAATGACGCCCCAGTAAAGTTAGGGCATATAAAGTGCCGATCAGCACCGCGATCGGAAACAGTTCGTAGATACGCCCCGCAACGCTCAAGAAGACGAATGCCGCCGCATGCTGCAGCTGATAATTCCCCTTGCCGATATCCTCGAACTCGTGAATCAGGTCAAAGAACGCGAACAGCATCAGGAAGGCCATCAGCACCAGTGCCGTAGCCGCATAGATCTCCCGCGCCAGATAGCGCTCATGAACTCTCAACGCCATATCCGCGTCCAGGAAAAAACCATCAGCCGGCGCGAAAACAGCAGCAGCAGCAAAACGAACATCACCACATGCACCAGCCATATCCCGATCTCGAAACCAAGCCGGCCTTGCGCCACCCACGCCTGGCTGACGCTGATCAGGTTGCTATAGATCATGTAGGTCAATATGGCAAATATCAGATTATTGGTGCGCCCGGCACGAGGATTTACAAAAGACAGGGGGATTGCCAGCAAAGCCAGGTTAAGCGCCGCCATCGGAATTCCCAGGCGCCACACCAACTCACCCAGGTTCGGCGGGCTGGGATCGGCCAGCAGTTGCAGCAGCGGCAGATTTTTTGGGGTTCTCACAATACCCTGTGCCTCGCGTGTCTCAATTCGGACAGCATATCGTTCGAACTGCATGACGCGATAATCGGCTTGGCCGGGTGTGCCTTCATAGCGGCGTCCATTCTCCAGCACCAGAAAGCGATCGCCATTGGGCATGGTCTCCTGGTGGCCATGCGCCGCCGCCATTACGCCCAAGTGGCCGTGTTGCACTGAACTGATGAATATGTTCCTCACTTGCGACTCGTCAGTCGCTACCGCTTCGACAAAAAAAACACGTTCGGCACCTGCCGACTCTTTAAAGGTCCCCGGAGCAACACGCGAGACATCATCGCGACTATCCATCTTCTGGCGGTATTCAACGCTTTTCGACAAGGCCCAAGGAGACAGGAACAACGCCAGCACGCTGATCGTCACAACCATGGGTCCGGCGAAGATCAGCACCGGACGAATCCAGGCTGTCAGAGGCCGTCCGCAGGAAAACCAGACCAGCATCTCCGAGTCGCGGTAAGACCGGGACATGGACAACAGCACTGCGATAAACAGGGTCAGTGACAGCAGTACCGGCAGATAGTTGAGCGCACTGAATCCCAACAGCGCCACCACCGCCTCGGAAGCCAGCGATCCGCCGGCTGCCTGGCCGAGCAAACGAATCAGCTGGGTCGTCAGCATGATGGCAAACAGCGCAACGAAGACGGCAAGCGCTGTATTGGCAAATTCGCGCAGAGCCGCGCGTTGAAAAATCATGTTGTCTTTGACTTCTGCGGACAGATTTGGGGATAATCAAAAAAATTGCCGGTTTTCACTGTATAGAGAGCGGCCTTCCCAAATCCATGCAAGGAGTAATGAGTGGAATTTAGCATAAAAAGCACTAGCCCGGAGAAGCAACGCAGCGCCTGCGTCGTGATCGGCGTATTTGAGCCGCGCAAGCTTTCCAAACCTGGCGAAATCTATAACAAGGCAGCTAATGGCTATATTTCCAACTTGCTGCGGCGTGGCGATATGGAAGGCAGGTCGGGCACCACACTGTTACTGCACAATGTCCCCGGCACACTCTGCGAACGTATTCTATTGGTTGGGTTGGGCAAGGAAAAGGATTTCACCGAGAAGGAATTCCGCGATGCCATCGCTACGGCCACACGCACACTGAATGAGATCGGCGCCGCTGACGCATGTCTCACGCTGACTGAAGTGCCGGTGAAAGAACGCACCTTGTCCTGGCGCATCCGCCAGGCGGTGTTGATGGTGACCGAGGCGCTGTATCGCTTCGACCGTTTCAAGTCGAAGAAAGACGATGTCCGCCGTCCATTGCGCAAAATGACGCTAGCCGTTGAAAACCGAACCGGATTGACCGCTGCCGAGGCAGCCTTGGTTCAGGGCCAAGCTATCGCGGATGGAATGAACCTGGCGAAAGATCTTGGCAATCTGCCAGGCAACGTCTGCACCCCGACCTATCTCGCGGAACAGGCATTGGCGCTACGCAAGAAGCGCAAACTCAAAGTCGAGGTGCTGGAACGCGCCAACATGGAAAAACTCGGCATGGGGTCATTGCTGTCGGTGACGCGCGGCTCACACCAGCCGCCCAAGTTCATTGTCCTGCGCTATGACGGCGGAAGCAAGACAGAAAAACCTGTCGTGCTGATCGGCAAGGGCATTACTTTTGATACCGGCGGCATATCACTGAAACCTGGCCCCGAAATGGACGAGATGAAGTACGACATGTCCGGCGCCGCAAGCGTACTCGGCACCATGCAAGCGATTGCGGAGATGGCGCTGCCAGCGAATGTGGTCGGCCTGATCCCGACTGTCGAGAACATGCCGGGGGGAAATGCCAGCAGGCCGGGCGATATCGTCACCTCGATGTCCGGTCAGACCATCGAAATCCTCAACACCGATGCCGAAGGCCGCTTGATTCTCTGCGATGCGCTGACTTATGCCGAACGCTTCAGGCCGGCCTGCGTCATCGACATCGCCACCCTCACCGGCGCCTGCGTGATCGCCTTGGGACATGTCGCCAGCGGCTTGTTGGCCAACGACGACGGCCTTGCCGGCGAACTCCTGCACGCCGGCCAGAATGCCCACGACCGTGCTTGGCAACTGCCTCTCTGGGACGACTATCAGGAGCAGTTGAAGAGTCCCTTTGCCGACATGGCCAATATCGGCGGACGTGCGGCGGGCACAGTCACGGCGGCTTGCTTCCTGTCGCGTTACGCCAAGAAATACCTCTGGGCACATCTTGACATCGCCGGTACCGCCTGGAAATCGGGCGATAAAAAAGGTTCCACCGGACGGCCGGTGCCGTTGTTGACGCACTTCCTGCTAACCCGCAGCGGCGTCCCGGTCGAATAAGCGCCAATTCGGACGAGCATGACAAAGGTGTTGTTCTGCCACGGCGCGGGGGACCGCCTGCAAACCGCAGCCGCCTGGCTGACGCTGAATTTCACCACAGCGCATCCGGAGACCTTGGTCTACACGCCGGACAACGAGGTCGCCGAACGATTCGACCGCCTGCTCTGGACACACAGCGCGACGGGGTTCCTGCCGCATTGCCGCAGCGGTTCACCGCTCGCAGGAGAAACGCCGGTATTGATTGCGACAAGCCTGGACACGTCTCCCCAGCACGAATGTTTGCTCAATCTCAGCAATGAACTGCCCCCCGGTTTCAGCCGTTTCGAGAATCTAATCGAAATCATCACTCAGGATGACGCCATCCGCCTGCCCGGTCGTGATCGCGTCAAGTTCTACCGCGACCGTGGCTATGACATCCGGTTTCGCGACCTGCAGAAGGAGCCGCTATGAGTGACAGATTGCTGGAACAAGCCGGCTCGCTGATGCGCCGTCGCAGCTTTGTCGCAGGTGCCCAGCCGACTGAGCCGACCGCAGCACGCGAAACCGCCCATGATTCCTCGCTCGACGAAGTACCCGTATTGACGGACGTGGTGGGCGTAGCGGATTCTCTCGAGAGTTCGAGAAATACGACAACAGGAGCAGTGCCGGAGACAACCTTGGCTGGGCAGATCGAAGCGGCAGTACGTGACCGCCTGGGCCAACTACTGATGGAACGCCAGGCGGAATTGGCCCAGGAGATCGAAACCTGGCTGGACGAACAAATGCCGCAACTGGTAATTCGCGCCATGGACGGCATCACCGACCATCTTGTCGCGCTACTTTCCAATCGTGCCCGCGACGAGCTGCTGCCGCGCCTGGAATCCGCCATGCGGCGGCCCAATGAAGAGGCTGCCGGCGCCGACAACAGCGACTAGTGCCCGCCTTTGTTTTTGGGGTGCTAGCGCGGCTGCTCCGGTATAATTCCCGGCTTGCTTACCGCGAATTTCCCTTACCGTTGATGGAACTCACCAAGAGCTTTGAACCTGCCGCCATCGAGCGGCGCTGGTACGAACACTGGGAAGGGCACGGCTATTTCAAGGCCGGGCTCGACCGCAGCAAGCCGCCAGAACATGCCTATTGTATTTTGCTGCCGCCGCCCAACGTGACCGGCACGCTGCACATGGGCCATGGTTTCAACCAGACTCTGATGGATGCGCTGACCCGATACCACCGCATGCGTGGCTGGAATACCCTGTGGCAGCCCGGTACCGACCATGCCGGCATCGCCACGCAAATTGTCGTGGAACGCCAGCTGGATGCGCAGGGCATCTCGCGTCACGACCTCGGCCGCGAAAAGTTCATCGAGAAGGTGTGGGAGTGGAAGGAATACTCCGGCTCGACCATTACCCGCCAGATGCGTCGTCTCGGCACCTCGCCGGACTGGTCGCGCGAGCGTTTCACGATGGATGCCGGCCTATCGAAGACCGTCACCGAAAGTTTTGTCCGCCTCTACAACGAAGGCCTGATCTACCGCGGCAAGCGTCTGGTGAACTGGGATCCGCAACTGCTCACGGCGGTGTCCGACCTGGAAGTGGTGCAGGAAGAGGAAGACGGTTTTCTCTGGCATATCCAATACCCGCTCGCCGATGGTACGGGTTCCCTCACAGTCGCCACCACCCGGCCGGAAACCATGCTCGGCGACACGGCGGTGATGGTGCATCCCGAAGACGAACGCTACGCTCACCTTGTTGGCAGGAATGTGAAATTGCCTCTCTCTGGCCGTGAAATTCCGATCATCGCCGACCCTTATGTCGATCGCGAATTCGGTTCCGGCTGCGTCAAGGTCACGCCGGCGCACGATTTCAACGATTATGCGGTCGGCATGAGGCACAAGCTGCCGATGATCAACATCCTCACGCTGGATGCGAAGATCAATGACAACGGCGCAGAGAAATACCGCGGACTCGACCGCTTCGAAGCACGCAAACAAATCGTCGTCGATCTGGACGCGCTTGGCTTGCTCGAAAAAACCGACCAGCACAAACTTAAAGTCCCGCGCGGCGACCGCACACATGTCGCCATCGAACCCATGCTGACCGACCAGTGGTTCGTCGCCATGACCAAGCCCGCCACCGATGGCCAGAGCATCACGGCAAAAGCGCTGGAGTGCGTCGCCTCGGGCGAAATCAAGTTCGTGCCGGAAAACTGGGTAAATACTTACAACCAGTGGCTCAATAATATCCAGGACTGGTGCATCTCGCGGCAACTGTGGTGGGGCCATCAGATCCCGGCGTGGTACGACGACACCGGCAATATCTATGTCGCCCACGACGAAGCGGAAGCCAGGGCAAAGGCTGCTGCAAACGGCTACAGCGGCGCTTTGCAGCGCGACGCCGACGTGCTCGACACCTGGTTCTCCTCTGCCCTGTGGCCTTTCTCCACACTCGACTGGACCCCGGACTATCCGTCAAAATCCAACGACGCGCTCGATCTCTACTTACCATCTTCCGTCCTGGTAACCGGCTTCGACATCATTTTCTTCTGGGTGGCGCGCATGGTGATCATGACCAAGCACCTCACCGGCAAGATACCCTTCAGGCATGTCTATGTTCATGGCTTGATCCGCGACGCGGAAGGCCACAAGATGTCGAAGTCCAAGGGCAACGTGCTCGACCCGATCGATCTCATCGATGGCATAGACATCGAATCCCTGGTGCAGAAGCGCACTTCGGGCCTGATGAATCCCAAGCAAGCCGCGCAGATCGAGAAACGCACCCGCAAGGAATTCCCAAATGGCATACCGGCCTTCGGCACCGATGCGCTGCGCTTCACTTTCGCCAGCCTCGCCTCGCCCGGCCGCGACATCAAGTTCGACCTCAACCGCTGCGAAGGCTACCGCAACTTCTGCAACAAGCTGTGGAACGCCTCACGCTTCGTGCTCCTGAATTGCCAAGACCAGGATGTCGGACTCGACGAAACCCTGGCGCTCGAATTCTCCTTCGTCGACCACTGGATCATCAGCCAGCTGCAACGTACCGAAACCGATATCGCCCGGCATTACGCCGAATATCGGTTCGACCTGGTTGCTCGCACCGTCTATGAGTTCGTTTGGGACGAATACTGCGAATGGTATCTCGAACTGGCCAAGGTGCAATTGCAACTGGGCAACCCGGCGCAGCAGCGCGCGACGCGCCGCACGCTGGTGCGCGTGCTGGAAACCATGCTGCGCCTGGCCCATCCGCTGATCCCGTTCATTACCGAAGAACTGTGGCAAGCGGTTAAAACGCTCGTCCCTACAAAAATCGGCTGTGGCGACTCGATCATGTTGCAGCCTTACCCCGAAACTGACGCAAAGAAATTCGATACTGCTGCGGAAGCTCGCATACAGCTGCTCAAGGACATGGTGAACGCCTGCCGCAGCCTGCGTGGCGAAATGAGCATTGCACCGGCGCAGAAGGTTCCGCTGGTCGCCGCCGGAGACAAGGCCACCATCGAGGCATGCGCGCCCTACCTGAAGGCACTGGCAAGACTCGAAAGCATAGCCGCCGCAGGCGAACAGCTTCCCGAAAGCGAAGCACCGGTACAAAACGTCGGCAATTTTCGCCTGATGCTGAAGATCGAGATCGACTTCGCGGTCGAACGCGAACGACTGGCCAAGGAGATCGCTCGTGTCGAGGGCGAGATTGCCAAGTCAGAGAAA
The DNA here is from genome assembly GCA_041674385.1 of Sterolibacterium sp. Lineage (GTDB taxonomy): Bacteria > Pseudomonadota > Gammaproteobacteria > Burkholderiales > Rhodocyclaceae > JACRAR01. The sequence continues at coordinate 27,469 of JBAYVU010000018.1, read as the reverse complement.
AAACTTGCCTTGTCGAGTTTTGTCGAGCGTGCCCCGGCACAGGTAGTTGCTCAGGAACGCGAACGGCTGGCTGGGTTCAGTGCGCTCATCGACAAGTTGCAAACGCAGCTCGCTCGTCTGCAATCGGATACCACGGGCAAAACCGCGTGATATTGTGACCCTTGCGTAAAACAAAGTTCCTGACTGTCTCGCTTAGGGAAGCACTGAATAAGTCCGTTATTCCGGCGCAGGCCGGAATCCAGTCGAAAATAATTAACTATTTTCATGACGTCACTGGACACCGGCTTTCGCCGGTGTGACGAGAGGGGGCTTAATCAGCGGTTCCTTAGAAATAGCATGTGATTTGCCCTTTTCTCGGCTCAATGCTTTCCTACAAGGCCGATCATAGTAGGACGTGGATCGTGCCACAACCTGCGAATTCTTTTCTAACCGAAACATCCCATGACACGTATTCTGGTCACAGGTGCAGACGGATTCATCGGCTCTCATCTAACCGAGGCCTTGGTGCGCCAAGGCTTTCCTGTGCGCGCCTTCGTACAGTACAACTCGTTCAATTCATGGGGCTGGCTGGATCATTGCGCCGCTGACATAACAGGGAATTTTGAAGTGTTCGCAGGTGACATTCGCGACTTTCATGGCGTACGCACCGCAATGCGGGGTTGTGAAAGCGTGTTGCATCTGGCCGCATTGATTGCCATTCCTTATTCCTACCACTCCCCAGATACTTACGTCGACACTAATATCAAGGGCACCTTGAATGTCGTCCAGGCCGCCCGTGAGCTTGAGTTGAAAAGGGTTATCCATACCTCGACCAGCGAGGTTTACGGTACCGCCCGATTTGTCCCGATCACCGAAGATCATCCACTGCAACCGCAGTCTCCCTATTCAGCCACAAAAATTGCCGCTGATCAGATTGCGCTGTCCTTCTACCATTCCTTTCGCACGCCGGTGGCAATCATCCGCCCTTTCAACACCTACGGCCCAAGGCAATCGGCACGTGCAGTGATTCCGACCATCATCACCCAGCTCGCCACAGGACAAACCAAGCTCAAGCTTGGTGCCCTCAGCCCAACGCGAGACTTCAATTATGTTGAGGATACGGTATCCGCCTTCATCGCCGCCCTCTCTTCAGATCGCGTAATAGGGGAGGTGACCAATGTGGGTAGCAACCATGAAATTTCCATCGGAAATTTGGCCGGATTGATTGCAAATCTCATGGAGCGCGAGATTGAAATCGAATGCGAACAGGAAAGACTAAGGCCAGCCGGCAGCGAGGTCGACCGTCTCTGGGCTGATAACCGAAAGGCACTTGAGCGATTGCACTGGCAACCTCGTTTCGGCGGGCTCGACGGCTTGCGCCGTGGCCTCGCGGAAACAATCGCATGGTTTACGGCGAAAGCAAACCTTACCCGCTACAAAGCGGACCGATACAACACCTAATGGATCAGCCGGCGATCGTTTCGGAAGTAATGGCTGCACTTAACCGGGTGTTACCTAGTCAGCGGCCCATCGCCTTGCACGAGCCAAAGTTTGGCGGCAACGAGTGGCAGTACGTTAAAAATTGCCTGGATACCGGCTGGGTATCGTCCTCAGGCAGCCATGTTTCCCGCTTCGAGCAACTTCTCCAGGATTTCACCGGCGCCCCCTATGCGGTAGCAGTAGTAAATGGTACCGCAGCACTCCACATTGCGTTGCAACTTGCCGGGGTCCGTCCTGGAGACGAAGTCATCACTCCCGCCCTAAGCTTCGTCGCCACGGCTAATGCGATCAGCTACTGCGGCGGCATTCCACACTTCATGGACAGCGAAAGTGCAACGCTTGGCGCAAACCCCGTGGCACTCGCAGAGTATCTCAGCGACATAGCACGGGTTTCAAGCGGCGTTTGCTTTAACCGGATCACCGGAAGACCACTCCGGGCCGTGATTCCAATGCACACCTTTGGACACCCAGTCGCGATCGATGGATTCCTTGAATTGTGCAACCGCTTCGGGCTTGCCCTGGTCGAGGATGCAGCCGAATCCCTAGGATCGTATTATGGGAACCGGCACACAGGCACCTTTGGCCTTCTTGGCACACTCAGCTTCAACGGTAACAAGATCATCACAACGGGTGGTGGCGGAGCCATACTGACCAACGACAAGGGGCTAGCCCAACAAGCCAAACATCTAACAACTACGGCCAAAACAAACCATCGCTGGACGTTTAGCCACGACCAGTTGGGTTACAACTACCGACTGCCGAACATTAATGCTGCTCTGGGCTGCGCTCAACTGGAACAGATATCGGGGTTTCTTGCCGCCAAGCGCCGGCTCGCAGCGCGGTATCACGAAGCTTTCAGCTCAGTGTCCGACGCAACCCTGTTCTCGGAACCACCAGGGTGCCGCAGCAACTACTGGCTAAATACACTCTTGCTCGACCAGCCGTCAGAATCACTCCTGGACACACTGCTGGAAACCACAAACGAGGAGGGAATCTTGACCCGCCCCGCTTGGACGCTAATGCATCATCTGCCGATGTACGCCACCTGCCCGAAGATGCATCTCCCCGTTGCCGAAGATCTTGCAAAACGACTACTGAATCTGCCGAGCAGCGTCCTTTTGGAAAGCATTGATGGCTAAGCGCTACTGCATAGTGACTGGAAGCCGGGCAGACTACGGCCTTCTCTACTGTCTGATGCGAAACATCCAGAAGGAACCCGGAATGGAGTTGCAGGTCGCCGTAACCGGGATGCACCTCTCTCCAGAATTCGGTTACACGCTAACTCAGATCGAGCATGATGGATTCCCGATCTCCGCCTGCATCGAGACGCTTATGTCTAGCGATACTGGCGTCGGAGTCGCCAAATCCGTCGGGCTTGGAATCCTCGGTTTCGCCGATGCTTTCTCTCGCCTGGCTCCCGACATGGTGATAGTTCTCGGCGACCGCTACGAAATACTGGCCGCCGTTCAAGCTGCACTGTTCGTGAAAATTCCCGTCGCACATCTGGCTGGCGGCGACTTGACCGAAGGCGCCATTGACGATTCCATTCGCCATGCCATCACTAAGATGGCCCATCTGCATTTTGCAACGAACGCATCCGCCGCAAAGCGACTGATCCAGTTGGGCGAGGATCCTGCGCATGTATTCCCGGTGGGCAGTCCAGGAATCGACTATATCAAGCAAACCCGTCTGCTTTCGCGGCAGGACCTTGAGAATCAATTAAACTTTCCCCTTCGCAAGCGGAATCTACTCGTCACCTTCCATCCGCCGACCCTTAGCGCAAGCTCCGCCCAGGAGCAAATGGCCAGCCTGCTGGAGGCATTGTCGCGGTTCGATGCCGACATGGGACTGATATTCACGCATGCCAACGCCGATGCCGACGGCAGGCGACTCACCGCCATGATCGAACAGTTCGTCGCGAAGCACACGAATGCCGTCGCTTTCGCTTCACTCGGACAAGTCCGCTACCTGAGTCTGATGGCCCATGCCGATGTCGTCGTGGGAAACTCGTCCAGCGGGCTTTACGAGGCGCCATCGCTGAAGAAACCCTCTGTGAACATCGGCGACAGGCAGAAAGGCCGCATCAATGCGGCGTCGGTGATCGATTGCAAGCCGGAAAGCGATGCCATCTTTGGCGCCATTCAGGCCGCGCTCGCCCTTGATTGCAGCACTGTCAAAAATCCTTACGGCGAGGGCGACACCGCTGAGCGCATCGTCGAGATTCTGAAGTCCTTTCCAGAACCCGGGAACCTCGTGCGAAAGACCTTCCATGACAGGTGATCCGATGAGGGGAAAGCGCATTTATGTCATCGCCGAAGCCGGCGTGAACCACAACGGCGACCCAAAACTCGCGTTGGATCTGGTCAAGGCTGCTGCCGGCGCAGGGGCCGACGCCGTCAAGTTCCAGATCTACAGTACCGGGAACCTGGTAAGCACCAGCGCCCCTAAAGCAGGTTATCAACTTGCTTCGACCGATCAACAAGAAACTCAGCATGTGATGCTCCGCCGGCTGGAGTTGTCGCAATCGAACTTTATCGATCTGCACGCCCGCTGTGCCCAGCTGGGAATAGAGTTTCTCGCCTCTCCCTTCGACCCCGCCAGCGCCCAATTCCTGGCCGGACTTGGCGTATCGCGCCTCAAGCTGGGTTCCGGCGAAATCACCAACGCTATGCTGCTGCTTGCGGCAGCACGCACCAATCTGCCCATCGTCCTATCCACCGGCATGAGCCAGCTGGGTGAAATCGAAGCTGCGTTGGGTGTTCTTGCCTATGGTTTTCTCAACCCAGGCCGGACTCCTTGTTCCGCCGCGTTTATCGAAGCCTATGAATCGGCGGCGGCGCGCAGGATGCTGGCCGAGAAGATCGTCCTGCTGCACTGTACTACCGAATATCCAGCGCCGATGCAAGACGTCAATCTCAAAGCCATCGACACGCTGCGATCTGCGTTTGGCCTGCCGGTCGGCTATTCGGACCACACTGCTGGAATCACCATTCCGATCGCGGCGGCGGCACGCGAAGCCGTCGTTATCGAAAAACATTTGACGCTCGATCGCACTCTGCCCGGCCCCGATCATCGGGCTTCGCTGGAACCCGCCGAGTTCGGGCGAATGGTGGCCGGTATTCGGGCGGTCGAACAAGCGCTCGGAACGGGTGTAAAAACCGCCGCTCCCAGCGAGCGCGACAACCGCAACATCGCTAGACGAAGTCTCATAGCCGCCTGCGACATCTCGCCGGGAGAGTTGTTCACTGAGGACAACCTGGCAGTCCTCAGGCCCGCCACGGGAACTTCCGCGATGGCCTACTATGACTGGATCGGAAAACCGGCACAGAGGGGTTTCCTAAAGGATGAGGCCATCTTGCCGTGAACAAACCTATCGTTGTCATCGGTGCCGGCGGCCACGCCAAGGTGGTGGTGGATGCCTTGCTCCTGCTCGACGCCGAGCTTATCTGCCTGACCGATTCGGATCCGGCCAAGCAGGGGAAAAGTGTGCTGGGGATTCCAGTGGTGGGCGATGACACGATCTTGACCAAATATCCTCCGGACTCGGTTGATCTCGCTTTGGGAGTAGGCTCAGTGCGCGTTTCCCGATTGCGCCGCCAAATTTTCGAACGCCTGAAACAGGCGGGATACCATTTCAAGACTTTCGTGCATCCGGGAGCATCGATTGGGCGTGAGGTGGTGCTGGGTGAAGGATGTCAAGTCATGGCCGGCGCAGTCATTCAGGTGGGCGCCAGCCTGGGCGTGAATGTCCTGATCAACACCCTGGCTTCCGTCGATCACGACTGCCGGATTGGCGATCATGTTCACGTGGCGCCGGGAGCCATTCTCAGCGGCCATGTCGCTATCGGCGCCGACTGCCATATCGGCTGCGGGGCCACCGTCATTCAAGGTATCCGCCTTGGCAATGGCGTTCAGATTGGAGCCGGTGCAGCAGTCGTCAGCCATGGCAACAATGAGACAATCATCCTTGGCGTTCCGGGAAGGGAGTTGGTGAAATGAAGCACTGGCGCGAAAATCTTGTCCAACCCACGGATACCGTGCGCGATGCCATCGAAAAGATGGACATCCATGGCACCCAGATTGCCCTGGTTGTTGACGAGCAGGATCATCTTCTCGGCACCATCACCGATGGCGACGTACGGCGTGCGCTCCTTTCCGGTATTTCTTTGGACAGCACGGTCAAAGGCGTAATGAACACTCGCCCGACAGTGGCGCACAAGAATCAGTCACGGCGCAGCATCCTCGCGCTGATGCGCAACAAGACATTGTTCCAGATTCCGATCGTGGACGAAGACGGGGTAGTGGTCGGCCTTGAAGTGCTGAAGAAATTGCTGGGAAAGCCCCGCAACAACTGGGTGCTCCTCATGGCCGGCGGATTGGGTGCCCGTTTGCGCCCCCTGACCGACTCATGTCCCAAACCCATGCTCCACGTCGGCGGCAAGCCGATACTGGAAACCATCCTGGAAAATTTCATTGAGCAGGGATTCCGCCGCTTTTATTTTTCCGTGAATTTCATGGCGGAAAAAATCGTCGATCATTTTGGCGATGGGTCTGAATGGGGGGTGGAGATCGTTTACCTGCGGGAGATGGAGCGTCTCGGCACTGCAGGCGCATTAAGCTTGATTCCCAAGCCGCCAAGCGAACCCATGTTGGTAATGAACGGCGACCTGCTCACCCAAGTCAATTTCAATCACTTGCTGGATTTTCATACCAAGCACAAGTCGGTTGCCACCATGGCAGTCAGGGAGTATGAGTTCCAGGTACCCTATGGCGTGGTCAATCTGGACAGTCCCCGCATACTTCGCATCGACGAGAAGCCGACACATCATTTCTTTATCAATGCCGGCATCTACGTGCTCAAACCCGAAGTCATCAATCTCGTTCCTAAAGGCACCCGCTTCGACATGACAACGCTGTTCGATCAACTGATTGAACAGAACAAGCCAATCGCCGCCTTTCCCATTCTGGAATCCTGGCTGGACATCGGCCGGCTGGATGATTTCGAGCGCGCACATGCCGAATTTTCTCAAGGTGAGGCCTGATGATCGATGGCAAGAAAATTCTCGCCCTGATACCAGCGCGAGGCGGATCCAGAGGATTGCCTGGCAAGAATATCCGCCCTCTGTGCGGTAAGCCGATGATCGCCTGGTCTATCGAGAAAGCCCGCAAGTCTCGCCATCTCGATGAAATTCTGGTTTCCACTGACAGCCCCGAAATCGCCGGGATCGCCCGCAGCCACGGCGCATACGCTCCATTTTTGCGTCCAGCAGAACTCGCCAGCGACACCGCGAGTACGTTGGATGTGGTTATTCATGCATTGAACCATCTTCGACAGGAAGGCAAGGCTTTCGACTGGCTGGTGATGCTTGAACCGACATCCCCCCTGCGTGAAGATGACGATATCGACAATATGCTTCAGTCCCTCGTTGTCAAACAAGCAGAATGGGACGCAATTGTTAGCATTGGTGAAGTGCATGAACACCCGTCGATCGTCAAGCGCATCGAGAATGACTGCGTCAAGCCCTTCTGCCCAACAGTGCCCCTCACCTACCGCCGGCAGGATAATGAAGAAGCATTCTTTCCATACGGGGTTGCCTATATCTCGAAAATAGAAAGCTTGTTGGCTGAGCGAACCTTCTATCCGGAACGATGCGGTTATTACCGCATCAAACGTTACCAATGCTACGAAGTCGATGACCTGTATGACTTCACCTGCATCGAAAGCATCATGAGACTCGAATGGGGACTGCCATGAAATTCCTCGTCGTTGGACTGGGTTCGATGGGAAAAAGGCGGGTGCGAAATCTCCAGGCGCTGGACGTTGCCACTATCGCAGGCTTCGATGTCCGGGACGACCGGGTGAAGGAAGCCACGGAGCGCTATGGCATCCGCGGCTACCAGAACTTCTCACTGGCACTCGAAGAGTTTGCTCCTGATGCGCTGGTGATATCCACAGGACCCGCCGAACACATGGATTACGCCTGGACTGCCTTCCAGCATCGAATCCCCTGCTTCATCGAAGCTTCCGTTGTCCACGCCGATCGCATACTCGCCCTGCACCAGGCCGCCGAAGAAAAAGGCGTCATCATGGCGCCATCCTGCACCATGCGCTATTTCCCGGGGCCACGAAAAGTCAAAGAACTCATCGCTGCCGGGGCTATCGGAAAACCCCTGTATTTCAACTACCAGACCGGCCAGTACCTGCCGGACTGGCATCCCTGGGAAAACGTCGCGGACTACTATGTTTCCCGCCGCGAAACTGGCGGATGCCGGGAAATCGTACCCTTCGAACTCGCTTGGCTTAACGATGTGTTTGGAGAGCCCGAGCCTTTGGCGCTGGTCAAGGCCAAGCTCGGCGATATCGATGCCGACATCGACGACGTATACCACTGCCTCCTGCGCTTCCCTGGTGGCGTCATCGGCAATATGACGGTCGACGTGCTATCGCGACCGACAAGCACCCGCGAACTGCGCATCATCGGCAGCGAGGGACAGATCGTGTTTAGCGCCGACAGCAAGGAAGTCCGTCATATCCGCCTCGGCGCCGACGATTGGATACATCACCACCTCGCGGAAGGGACGGTCGAAGCCCAATACATCAATCCCGAAGAACCCTATATTGCTGAAATGGCGGATTTTATTGCTGCTGCTCGTGAGTGTCGCCAGGATCGTTTTCCCAATACGCTTCTTGACGATTACAAGGTTCTGAATATCCTTCAGAGACTGGAAACCCTGTGTCCAACGAAATGAACTATCAACAACGCTTGCTGCGTGCCATTCCTGGTGGTGCGCATACTTACTCACGCGGCATGGATCAGTATCCTGCCAATGCACCGCCCATCCTGTCGCGAGGCAAAGGGGCCTATGTTTATGATGCCGACGGGCGACGCTTTCTTGATTACGGCATGGCATTGCGAGCCGTCAACATTGGCTATGCGGAACCCGAGATCAATGCCGCGGCCATCGCCCAGATCGAAAACGGCAACAACCTGACGCGCGCTTCGTTGATCGAGCTTGAGGCCGCGGAACGCTTGATCAACCTGATCGATTCGGTCGACATGGTCAAATTCACCAAGAACGGCTCCACCTCGGTCTCGGCGGCTGTCAAGCTGGCCCGCGCCTACACCGGCCGAGACTTGGTGGCTCGCTGCGCCGAGCACCCCTTCTTCTCCTATGACGACTGGTTCATCGGTTCCACTCCGCTCACCCGCGGCATCCCGCTGGACACCATCGCAAAAACCAAGTTATTCAAGTACAACGATCCTGCCACTCTGCAGTTGTTGATCGATACCTACCCGGGCGAAATAGCCTGTGTCGTACTTGAGCCATGCGCCACCGAACCGCCCGCTGACGACTTCTTGCACAAGGTCAAAGCCTTGTGCCAACAGCATGGAATCGTCTTCATTCTGGACGAAATGATTACCGGTTTTCGCTGGCACCTGAAGGGCGCTCAACACTTTTTCGGCATTGAGGCGGACTTGTGTACCTTCGGCAAGGCAATGGCCAACGGCTTTTCTGTTTCTTGCGTCGCCGGCAAGCGCGAGATCATGGAGCTCGGCTCCATCGAATTCGAGGGACGCGAGCGGCTGTTCTTGCTATCCACCACGCATGGCGCCGAAATGTCCGGCCTGGGTGCATTTGTCGCTACGCTCGATTTCATGGCACGGGAACGGGTAGTGGAGCACATCTGGGACTACGGGCGCTCGCTGATCGCCATGATGGAAAGACTGGCGCAGGAATACCGGATTGCCGACAGCTTCAAGGTAGGCGGATATCCTTGCTCTCCGTATTTTCTGACGCTGGACGCCAAGGGAAACAGCTCTCTGGAGCTTCGCACGCTGTTTTTGCAGGAGATGATAGAGGCCGGCGTGCTGATGCCTTGGATCGCGCTATCCTATCGTCACGGCGAGGAAGAACTGGCACAGACCGAGAAGGCGCTGCGGCGCGCCTTCCCGACTTACCTCAAGGGGCTGACGGAAGGCGTCGAAAAATACTTGCGCGGACCGGCCATCAAGCCCGTGTTCCGCAAGTACAACTGACCCGCCATGCTGACGGAAAAGGTGGTCGTCGTCACCGGTGGCGCCGGACTTCTGGGTAGGCGCTTCTGCGCTGCCATTGCGGCGCATGGCGGCATTGCCATAGTCGCCGACCGCAGCCTGGAGATCGCCAATTCGGTGGCACGGGATCCCCAATTGCCGTCCCTACACGGCCGCATGGCGGCGGCGGAAGTCGATATCACCGATACGGATTCCGTTTGTGCTCTGGTGCGAAATGTCAAGGCCGAATTCGGGCACATCGATGCTGTGGTCAACACCGCATATCCCCGCAACGCCAATTACGGACGCCGCTTCGAGGATGTCGGCTTCGACGATTTTTGTGCCAACGTCAGCAGCCACCTCGGCGGGTATTTTCTGGTATCGCAGCAATTCGCCGAATATTTCAAGGACAATGGCGGCGGCCACATCATCAGCCTGTCCTCGATCTATGGCGTCATCGCGCCGCGCTTCGAAGTCTATGAAGGCACTTCCATCACCATGCCAGTGGAATACGCCGCCATCAAGTCCGCCGTGATTCATCTCACCCGCTATATCGCCCGCTACTACCGGGGCACGGGAGTGCGGTCAAACTGCATCAGCCCGGGCGGCATCCTGGATGGACAGCCGGACTCTTTCCTGACCGCCTACAACGCCCTGTCCAGCCCACCAGGCATGCTGTCGCGGAATGACGTCAACGGACTTCTGGTGTTTCTGCTGTCCGATGGCGCCGCCGCCATCAATGGCCAGAACTTGGTGATCGACAACGGCTTCAGTCTGTGACCCGACAATAATTCATGAAGAAGAAACCCCTCGCCACCGGCAAATCCCCGGTACGCAGCGCGCCACAGCTACCCGCTTCGCTGGCGCCGTTGCTCCACGAAGGAATGAGCAAGCAGAACACCGGCGATTCGGATGGCGCGGAAACCTGTTACCGGAAAGTCATTTCAGCTTGCCCCCATCATTACGAAGCCCTGCACCTGCTCGGCATTATCGAGCACGGTCATGGCAATCTTGCCGAGGCGGAACAACTCATCGGCCAGGCCATTGCCCTGTATGGCGGGGAGTCGCCCTACTTTGCCATGAACTATGGGCTGGTGCTGCAACAGCTCAAGCGCTTTGAGGAAGCCGATAAGTATTTCAGATTGGCTGTGAAGAAGCTGCCCGAATCCGCCGAGGCCCATTTCAATCTGGGTCAACTGCTGCAGGAGACCCAGCGACTGGTCGAAGCCAAACAACACTTCAAGAAGGCGGTTCGTCTCAACCCCAAGCATGCTCCCAGCTGGCATAACCTGGGCAAAATACACGATGAAGAGCACTCTCCCGATCTCGCCCTCGAATGCTTCCAGAAGGCGCTGCAGGCCCAAGCGGATTTCGTTCCCTCCATGGCCAGCCTGGGCTGCACGCTACGCGACTTCTACCGTCTCGACGAATCCTATCGTATCCACTTGAGAGTTCTTGAACTCGCGCCGGAGAACGACGTCGCGCTGTCCAACATCGCCCTCACCTGCCGCCAGATGGGCAGGATGAACGAAGCGGTGGGTTACTACAGCCGACTGCTGATGTTGGACCTGGACAATTTCTATGCCCACTACAATCTCTCGCTGCTACTTCTCGAGATCGGGGACCTCGCCAATGGCTGGGTCGAATTCGAATATCGCTGGCGCGACAAGCGCGCCACCAATACCCAGCCCCGGCCTTTTCCGCAGCCCCGCTGGGAAGGCGGCGACCTGAGCGGCAAGACGCTGCTGGTCTGGGGAGAGCAGGGAGTCGGCGACCATCTGCGCTATTCCAGTCTGTTCCCCGAATTGATCGCCAAGGCCAACAAGCTCATCGTTGAAACCGATCCGCGCGTCATCCCGCTTTTTGCCCGATCCTTTCCGACTGTCACATTCGTCCCTGAGAAACCCACTCCTGACCCGGTGTTGATGGGATCAAACATTGATTTCCAGATCCCGATGGCCAGTTGTACCCGCTGGCTGCGCAACCGGATCGAAGACTTCCCTGCCGAACCCGCCTATTTTGTCGCCGATCCCGAGAAGCGCAGGCGTTGGACTGAACGCCTGCAAGCCCTGCCAAACCGGCTGAAAGTCGGCATTTCCTGGCGCAGTGGACTGACGGGGCTGGGCCGGCAATTTTGCTATGCCGACATTTCCCAGTGGCTGCCGATCTTCTCGGTGCCGGGCATCGACTTTATCAATCTTCAGTATGACGACAGCCGGAATGAACTCGTCCGCTTGCGCGAACTTGGCGGACCCGAGTTGCATCAATGGCCGGACATCGACCTCAAGGATGACTTCGACGACGTCGCGGCGCTGGTCAGCGAACTCGACTTGATTATTTCGGCCCCCATCTCGGTCGCCGAATTGTCCGGGGGACTGGGTATTCCCACCTGGATACTGCAACTCAACCACGTCTCTTATGTGAACCACGGAACCAATGGATTTCCCTGGCATCCATCGATCCAGTTGTTCAGTCGCGAATGGAACGAACCTTGGGAACCCATCATCGTCCACATAGCGGAAAAACTCTCCTCGCTGGCACAAGGAGTCCCAGAGACGACGGTGCAAACGATGTCGGCAGCCGAATTGCTCAACCAGCAAGGCATCACGGCCTACCAGACGGGCGCCTATGAGGAAGCGATTGGACATTTTCGCAGCGCCGCTGAACTCGCGCCGGAATGCCCGGACTACCCTGCCAACCAAGGTTCCGCACATCAGGCCCAAGGTCAGCATGCCGAAGCGGAAACCCTGTTCAGGCAAGCTTTAGCGGCAGATCCGTTGCACGCGAATACCTACTTCAATCTGGGCAACCTTTTCAAGTCCCAGAGCAGATTCAATGAGGCTGAAGAAATGTACCTGAAAGCCCTGGAAATGGATTCCGAGGGTGAGGGAGCCTGGAACAATCTGGGCAGCATGTGGCTGGACGGCGGCCAACCGGCCAAGGCGAAGGAAGCCTTCGAGCAGGTGCTGCTGCTGACTCCCAAGGATTATCGGGCTCACAGCAATCTCGCCGTCGCCCTGAAATCTCTTGGGAAAATCAGCGCAGCCGAAGAGCATTTCAGGGAGGCGATTGCACTGCGACCCGATTTCGCGGAAGCCCACAGCAACCTCGGCAACCTGCTAACGGGTGAACAGCGCTACGAAGAAGCGATCGACGCTTTTTTGCAGGCGCTGGAACTGCGCCCCGATTATGTGGACGCGGCCTACAACCTGGGGCGGGCGTATCAGGATGACTACCGCCTCGAAGAAGCCCGCCAGTGCTTCGATGCTGTTCTCGCACAGCAGCCGGAGAACAGCCGGGCACTGAATGGTCTGGGCGCCGTCCTCACCCAGCAAGGCAAGCTCGGCGAGGCAACCGGACTGTTCGTCCAGGCGCTAGCCAACCGCTTCGACGATTACGATGCCCATTGCAATCTTGGCCAGGTGGCGCTTCAGAGAGGCGATCTTGCCAACGGCTGGGACGGCTATGCCCAGCGCTTCCAGCGCAAACAGCAACCGGTGTGCGTGCGCCCCTTTCCCATGCCCTGGTGGAATGGTTCGGCACTGGCTGGCAAATCTTTGTTGGTGTGGGGCGAACAAGGTGTTGGCGATGAAATCCGTTTCGCCAGCATGATCCCTGACGCCGCGGTCCTTGCCAGCCACTGCCTGCTCGAATGCGACCCAAGACTAGTCAGTCTTTTCGCCCGTTCGTTTCCTGGCGTCCACGTCATTTCGCGCAGTAATCCCCCCACAGCAGTTGAGACCGATTGGCAATGCCCATCCGGCGATTTGGCGCGCTGGCTGCGCCGGGATTTTGCGAACTTTTCAGGCGCTCCCTATCTGCGCCCCGACCCGGCACTGGTGGCGCGCTGGGAAAAGCGTCTGGCGGCATTGCCCCCCGGACGACGCGTCGGCTTTGCCTGGCGAAGCCGCAACAACAACCGGCAGCGCTCGGAATGCTACCCGCCCATAGTGGAATGGCTGCCCGTATTCCGTCTGCCCGGCATGGTCTGGATTGATCTTCAATACGATTCTGCTGAAGGCGAGATAGATAGCCTGAACAAAATCCTTGGGGCCAATATTTTCCATTTCGACGATCTGGATCTGACCAACGATTTCGAAAACGTGGCGGCACTCATGGCTAATCTTGACGCCGTCGTTTCCGTCGCCACGACAGTCCCCGAGGTAGCAGGAACCATCGGTATTCCGGCGCTGGTGGTGGAGTTGGCAAATTTCGGCCCGATGTCCCTTGGCCAGCAGAATTCGCCCTGGCATGCCTCTCGCCGCAATTTCTATCGGACATTGGGGGAACCCTGGCAACCGACCATCGCCGCCCTCGCCGAAGCCTTGAGCAACCTGCAAGGCGGCAGCGACGAGCCAAAACCATTGGACACCCCGGGCGCAGTCTTCAAGGAAGCCATGGCCAGGCATCAGGCTGGCGATCTGGATATTGCCGAGGCACTGTATCAACAGGTACTCCGCAGCGATCCACACCACGCCGACGCACTGCATCTTTCCGGAGTACTTGCCCACCAGCACAACCGGCATGAGCAGGCTGAGCAGTTCATTCGCCAGGCAATCCGCATCAACTCGCGCGTATCGTGGTATTACAGCAACCTGGGCAATGTTTACAAAGCCCAGGATCGACTCGATGCCGCCGTCATCGAATACCGGCGCGCCATCGAGCTTGATTCAACCTTGGCGGACGCTCACTACAATCTCGCCAACGTGCTCCGGGAACAAGGATTGCTGGAAGGCGCCGAAAACCATTACCGCCTGGCGATCGCCAATCAGCCGGAAAATGGCAGCTTCCAGAGCAATCTTGCTCTCGTCCTGCTCCAACAGGGCAAGTTGGCAGAGGGCTGGAGGTTGAACGATCTCTGGCGCTGGGGTGCCTCGGGTGCCGAACTTCGCCACCGGCTTCCACAGCCCGTCTGGGCCGGAGAATCTCTTGTGGACAAAAGCATCGCCATCTGGGCCGAGCAGGGCGTCGGCGACGAGATACGCTTTGCCAGTATGTTCTCCGACATCATCGCTCAGGCTGAGCGTACGGTCATCGAATGCGATGACCGTCTGATCGCTCTTTTCTCTCGCTCCTGGCCACGGGCGCGGTTCGTTCCCCGGAGTTCGGAACCGGATTGCACACAGTCCGATAATGGCATCAGCTTCCAGTCCCCCGCCGGCAGTCTGGGGCGCTGGTTAAGACCTGACATTACCTGCTTCCCGCACACCACCTACTTGATACCAAACGCGCAGCGCGCCCGGTTCTGGCAGGACCGGCTTAAAGCTCTGGGGCGTGGTCTGAAGGTCGGCATTTGCTGGCGCAGCCATCTCCGCACCGAGCAGCGCAACCGATCCTATGCCGAAATTGCGGACTGGGCGCCGGTGTTTGCCATCCCTGGAGCAGTCTTCGTCAATCTTCAGTATGGCGATTGCAATGACGAACTGGAACAAGCCGAGCGATCTGCGGGAATCACTATTCACCGCTGGGACGACATCGATCTGATGAACGACTTCGACGAGGTCGCGGCGCTTATGAGCGGCCTCGATCTCGTCATCTCCGCTCCCACGGCAGTGGCGGAGATGGCGGGTGCGCTGGGCCTGCAAACCTGGACGATGTTCTATGCCTACGAAAGCGCCATGGAACTCGGCACCGGACCGACCGTTCCCTGGTATGCCCGTATGCACAAATTCGTTCGCGCTGCAGGGCAAAGCTGGTTTGATGTTCTCGATGCGCTGGCTGTAGCGCTGCATAGACTGACGGATCGCTCCTTCGATCTGGGAGCGGTGGGCGCAAAATGGGCGCTTGCCGGCAAGAAGTTGTTCGAACAGCACAAATTGCAGGAGGCGATCGGCCTTTACCGCAAGACCCTGCTGATCTCGCCGGAAAACGCACAGGCCAGCCACCTGCTCGGCGTCGCCTTGCATCAGTCTGGACTCTATGAACCGGCGGAGAAAGCCATTCTGGCCGCGATCCCCCACGAAAGGAACCGGGCCATGCTTGCCGTCATGTGGTCCAATCTCGGCGCCACTCAACAGGACATGGGGCAGCACAAGAACGCCGAGGCATCCTTCCGCAAGGCGGCCGAATACAATCCGAAGCATGCCGAAGCCTATTACAATCTCGCGCGCCTGCTCGGACTGGAAAAGCGCTGGGAAGAAGCCATTGCCCTTTACCACAAGGTCATAGAACTCAACCCGAATATCGCAGAAGCTCACAACAATATCGGCAACTGGCTGATGGAGCAAAAATCCGATGCCGAAGCCGCCCTGCCCTACTTCGAGAAGGCCGTTGCGCTCAAGCCGAAAGATGCCATCAACCAGTACAACCTCGGCAAGGCCTGGCACGATCTGTTCGAACTCGATCAGGCCGTGGCCTGTTACCGTCAAGCCCTCTTCCTCAAGCCGGATTACATCAAGGCCGCCAACAATCTGGGCGGCTGCCTGCGGCACATGGGCAAGGTCGACGAAGCCATGGCCGAATTCGATCGCGTTTTCGAGATCAATCCGACGGATGTCGAAGCCCGCTTCAACACGGGATTTGTACATTTGCTGCGCGGCGACCTGGGGCAAGGATGGGATTTGATCGAGTACCGATGGCTGATCCCGGGCAGCGGCGGGAAACGAGCTTTCCCGCAACCCTGGTGGGACGGCTCCGCGCTTGCCGGCAAGCGCATCGTGGTGTGGGGCGACCAAGGCGTCGGCGACGAAATGCGCGCCTTCAGCATGCTGCCCGATCTCGTCGCGCGTGGCGCCGAGGTGCTGGTGGAATGCGATCACCGGTTGGCGAGTTTGTTGCGGCGCTCATTTCCAGAAGTCTCTGTTTATCCACGGGGGGCGTCAATCCAAAAAGAACTCAGGGAGACCAACATCGACTTCCAATGCTGCGCGTCGGGACTGGCGCGCTGGCTGCGCCGCAATCTTTCCGACTTTCCCGACCGCGCCAGTTTTTTCAAGGCGGACGATGTAAGACGAGGATACTGGAGGAACAAACTCGCCGCTCTCGGCCCCGGTCTCAGGGTCGGCATCAGTTGGCGCAGCCGCACGCTGAGCCGCGAACGGCGGCGTTCCTACACGAGCCTTGAGCAGTGGGGGCCGATCTTCTCCATTCCCGGAATCCACTTCATCAATCTCCAGTACGACCAGTGCGAAGAAGATCTCGTCGCCGCTGAAGATCGCTTCGGCATATCCATCCATCGCTGGCCGGAACTGGATTTGATGAACGATCTCAACGAGGTCGCCGCGCTCAACGTCAACCTCGACCTGGTCATCACGGCCCCCACGGCGGTAGGTGAACTTTCAGGCGCCTTGGGGGTGCCCACCTGGACCATGCTGCTCAAGCATGAAAGCATCATGGATCTCGGCACCGGCGGCATGCCTTGGGAACCATCAGTGAAGCTGTATTACCGGAATTGGGATGACGCATGGGAGAGAATCATTGGCATAGTCGCTGAAGACTTGCTGGAGCGAATGGCAGAACAGCCTTCCAATAGCGCCCCCCTATCAGAATAGAGGTATTGCCCAATGCGTATTCTGCTTGTGGTTTATGACAACGACTCATTCATCGCCTGGTTTCCTCAGGGGCTGGCCTATATCGCCACCGTGCTTCGCAATCTCGGCCACGAGGTAGTTACCTATTGCCAGGACGTATACCACTGGCCTGAGGAACACCTGACCGCCTATCTTGACCGGGAAAAGTTCGACGTCGTCGGCGTCAGTGTGATTGCCGGCTATTACCAATATCGCAAGCTGCTGAAAATTTCAGCGGCCATCAACCGCTCCCGCCACCGGCCTTTCTATATCCTCGGCGGACACGGACCCGCACCCGAACCCGAATTTTTCATGAAGAAGACCTCCGCCGATGTCATCGTCATCGGCGAGGGCGAGGAAACAGCCGTCGAGATCATGGCCGCTCTGGAAAGCAAGCGTTCCTTCGATTCCGTCAATGGCATCGCCTGGAACGACAATGGCCGTTGTCGCCGCACCCTGCCGCGCGGACTGATCCCGAACATCGACGGCATCGCCTTCCCTGCCTACGACCTGTTCCCGATGGATCACTACACGCTGTTGCGCATGCCCCATATCCGCAACAGCGAACGCTGCCTGCCGGTGCTGTCGGGACGCGGCTGCACCTTCAAGTGCAACTTCTGTTACCGCATGGACAAAGGCTTTCGGCCGCGCTCGGTGGCCAACCTGCTGGAAGAAGTTTCCCTTTTGCAGAAAGACTACAACATTTCCTATATCGCCTTCTCAGACGAACTGCTGATGAGCTCCGAAGAACGTACTGTGGAAATCTGCGAGGGCATTCTCAAATCGGGCCTCCGCTTCAAATGGGATTGCAACGGCCGCCTCAATTACGCCAAGCCGGACATCCTCAAGCTGATGAAGCAGGCCGGTTGCGTCTATATCAACTACGGCATCGAGTCGATGGATCAGACGGTCCTGAACACGATGAAGAAGGGTCTGACGGTAAAGATGATCCACCAAGGTATCCGCAACACGCTGGATGTCGGCATCAGCCCCGGCTACAACATCATCTTCGGCAACATTGGCGAAACGCGCGAATCATTGGAGAAGGGCGTGCAATTCCTGCTGGAGTATGGCGACAACGCCGAACTGCGGACGATCCGGCCTGTCACGCCTTACCCTGGAACCCCCCTCTATGACTACGCGATCAGCAAGGGCATGGTGAAGGACTGTGAGGATTTTTATGAAAACAAACATATCAATTCCGATCTCCTGGCGGTGAATTTTACCGACCTGAGCGATGATGATTTCCACGAAGCTCTGCTGGATGCCAATTCGCGCCTGATTGAAAGTTATTACCAGCATCTCAAGACAAGGGCTCTGGAAACCGCGACCCAGCTATATCGTCAACACGACGTTTCCTTCCGCGGCTTCCGGCAATCCTGAGGCTATCGGGCAAGATTGTGGCAAACGGACAAGAAGGCGCGAGCAAAACCGGCAGCGTCTCCGTGGGCCGAGTTGGCGAATCGCTGCCGTAATCCGGCACGCAGCTCGTCAAGACAGGAAGGAGCAGCCACGAATTTCAGTGCAAGCCGCAAATAGTCCTCGCGCTTGTCGACCACCCAGTCTGAAAGCCCCAGCGGCAGCAGCAGACTGGCGCCCGCCCGTGAAGCCAAGGTGGCACCGCACCATGAGAGCACCGGAACCCCCATCCAGATCGAATGGAAACTGGTCGTTCCGCCATTGAAGGGATAGGTGTCGAGTGCCACGTCTATTCTTCCATGCAGTTCCAGGTAGTCCCTGAGGGAAAGACGACCGATCCACTCCAGACGCTCACGCGCGATGCCGCGCTGGGCAAACAGGGACTCCACTTCGGCGCGCCGACCCGCGCCTGGCGCAGCGGCAAAGATCATGCGAGCATCAGGCGCTGCTGCGAGGATGTCCGCCCACAGGCTCAGCATGGCCGGCGTGACCTTGGCAAAGCCGTTCAGAGAGGCAAAAGTTAGATGACCGGTACGCCGATAAGGCGATGCAGTTACCGGGGGCGCATCCAACGGCGGGCGATAGGGCCGGTAGACGGGCAGACGTATCAATGCCTCATGTCCCACGGCAAGCTCCCCGTGCGGGGCAAGAATGCCATCCACGAGCAAGCCATCCATGCTCTCCAGACCGGTTTGGCCCGGATAACCCAGCCAGCTCAACTGTACCGGGGCCGGCCCGAGAGCGAATAGCGGCAGCCGGTTCAAGGCGGAATGGACCGACAGGTCGATCAGCACATCGATGCCGTCGTTCTCGATCCATTCCGCCACCACCTCATCGGCGATCCGGAAAATCGATCGCCAACCATCGAATTGCGCCTTCAGGCGGGCCGTGGTGTCATCTTCGGTCGGGCCGGCAGCGTAAGCGAACAGCTTGCAGCGGGATCGATCCAGGTTTTCCAGCAGCGGTTCAAGAAAATACTGGACAGGATGCTCGCACAAATCCCCTGAAACAAAACCGATCTTCAACAAATCATGTCGTGCATGTCGTGCCGTCACCGGACGCTTGCAAGCGGCTGGAAACAATTGGCCGTAGATCGCATGAGCCGCGGCAAGAAGTTGCGGATCCTCGACCAGATAGCTCAGCGCCATGAGACGGTTGCTCTGGGCATTGAGGTAATCTGGCCGTTTGGCGAGCACACGGTCCCACTCGGACACCGCCTCCGCCTGCCTTCCCTGTTCCAGCAGCAACGTGGCCAGGTTGTTGCGCGCCTCCACATCGGTTGGATCGGCCATTATTGACTTGCGGTAGCTGGTCTCGGCCGCCTCAGGCTGCAAACTCGCCTGTAAGGCCACCCCCGCCGCATTAAGCAAGCCGGCATGTTCCGGCGCGGCCACCAGACCATATCGGTAGTGCTCCAAAGCGTCATCGCGCTGTCCCGCATCCATACAGGTGAGACCAAGGTTCAGCCGGGCCGCCGGACTGGCCGGGGCAATTTGCACTGCCCGCGCCAGTATTTTCCGGGCCTCGGCCACCCTCCCGCTCTGGCGTGCGAGAAACCCCAGATTCACCTGAGCCTCCAGGAGTGCCGGATCAAGCATGCAGGCGTCTCGCAGGAAAACTTCCGCCTCGGCGCGACACCCCCCTTCAAGCAGCGTGACGCCCAGGCGGTTATGCAGACTGGCCGAGGCTGGGTTGGCGGCGCAGGCCGAACGGCAGGCCTGGAGCGCGGCGGCCACTTGCCCCTGTCTCAACAGCGTCTCCACCAGGTTATTCCAGGCATCGGCGAATCCCGGCTGCAGGGACAGGGCCTGCCGATAGCAGTCGCCGGCTTCGTCCAGGCGCCCAAGGGACCGCAGAGCCCCGCCCAGGTTATTGAGATAGACGACCGAGTCGGGTTGTTGCGCCAAAGCCAGCCGGATCAGGTACTCCGCCACATCGTGCTGCCCTGACTGATGGGCAATCAGCCCGCTCAGATGGAGGGCATCGGGATGTTCCGGGCTCAGTGCCAGGATTTGGCCATATTCGGCCTGGGCGCCGGCCAGGTTGCCCTGTCGATGCAGCGCCAAACCGTCCTGCAGTCTTTCTGGAAGCGTTTTCTCCTTCATGGCCGGATTTTAGGGCATCGCCTTCCCGCCTGGACATTTTCCTAAAGTTTCCATGAATGGCGCCGATATAGGTCAGGACACCAGTCGAATTCGATTGATATTCGATTGATTTTTGCGACCAGTTTTAAAAACCAAGCCTCTGCCCCACTCAGTCAAAAGCTCAGGCAAGCGGTAGTTCAACCTTCAAGGAGATGAAAAATGCCCCAAGTCATTAACACCAACATTGCGTCGATGAATGCGCAGCGCAACCTCAGCAACTCGCAGATGACCCTGCAGACGGCGCTGCAACGCCTGTCTTCGGGCCTGCGCATCAACTCCGCGAAAGACGACGCCGCCGGACTGGCAATTAGCGACCGGATGACTTCCCAGGTGCGCGGCCTCAACCAGGCCGTGCGCAACTCCAACGACGGTATTTCCATGTCGCAGACGGCCGAAGGCGCCCTCGGCGAAATCGGCAACATCCTCCAGCGCGTGCGCGAACTGTCGATCCAGGCGTCGAACGCCACCAACAGCGATAGCGACCGCGCCACGCTGCAAGCCGAAGTGGTCCAGTTGAAGTCGGAATTGTCACGCATCGCCAACAACACCACCTTTAACGGCCAGAGAATCCTCGACGGCTCGATGCAAAGCGCGTCCTTCCAGGTCGGCGCCGACGCCGCCCAGACCATCAAGATGTCGATCAACAGCGCCAGCTCGCAGAGCCTCGGCGTTAACATGAAGGCCACCGACAACACCAGGAATGGCCTCACTGTGGCCACCGATAACTATCGGGTCGATTCTGGCGGCGGCAACGCCACCCTGATGGGCAAGGCGATTGCAGCAACAACGGTTTCATCCACCAGCAATGCCTATTCTGCCCAGACCCTGATCATCAAGGATTCAATCGGTAACGTGCTGGTCGGCGGCAGCATCAGCCTCGCCGCCGGGGAGCAAGTCAGCGAAGTCGCCAGCCGCCTCAACGCCATCAGCGGCGTGCGCGCCACTGGTTCGACCCAGTTCAAGCTCACCAGCATCCAGAGCGGCTTGAGTTCCGACGGGGTTGCCACATTCAGCGTTACATTGTCGTCAGGAACCGTCACCTCCACACTCAATATTGCTGGCGTCACCACCGCCAGCTCGCAAAGTGCGATTTTCGCCGCTATCCGCGACAGCATCAACGGCGACTCTGATCTCGCCAATGCCGGCGTGGTTGCCGGCCTCAATGCTTCCGGCCAGTTGGTGGTGCGCAACAATACCGGCGCCGACCTCGGCTTCACCATCGATCAGTCGGCCACAAGTACTGTCGTGTTCAGTATCGTCGGCTCCGATGTGGCAAGCACAGCGCTTACAATCTCTGCTAACGGTGTTGCCGGGGAAGCTGGCGACGCCATCCGAGTCGGTGGTCAATTGAGTGTCTATCTTGCCGACGGCTACACCATCCAGTCCAGTAAAGGCGCTGCTAGCAGTTACTTCAATGCCTCCGCCAGCGCCCAAGTGGCTGCTTCGGCCAACGGTGTCGGCATCGACGATGTAGTGACCAATACCATCCCCTCCAATTATGTTGCCGCCAACGGCGCATTAGTCAGCAAGGCAATCGCGGCATTCTCCGCAGGAGTAGTCGCCAGCCAAACCAACGCCTATTCGGCGCAAACTCTGACCATCCGCGATTCGACCGGCGCCAAGCTGGCCGGTGGCGACAGTATCGTCATCGCAGCAGGCGCCTCAGTGGATTCCGTGGTTACTTCCCTCAACAACCTGGCCGGCGTCACGGCCTCCGCCTCGGCCACGCTGCAGGTGTACGATTACACCATCGGTGGTGCATCTGTAACTGGCTCACTCTCTTTCGCCATCGTCTCCGGTTCGACCAGTATCAATCTGACCCTGGCGTCGGTCGCCGCAACAGCGACCGACATCGATGTATTCAAGGCCATGCGCGACGCGATCAATGCTGACACCACCCTGGCCGGAGCCGGAGTCACCGCCAGCATCGACGCCACCGGCTATCTGTCGATCAAGAACACCGACGGCAAGAATCTGGGCCTTCAACTCACGGGCGGGAACAACCTCGGTTCCGTTTCCTCCTTCAGCTTCGCCGCGCGGGGAACCGATGCAGCCGCCACCTCGATAACCATCTCCTCCGCCGCCACCAACGGCGTCATCGGCGCCACTAGCGCGACTATGATCGGTGGTACGCTCAAGATCTCGCTGGCCGATGGCTATACCGTCTCTTCTAATGCCACCAAAGCAAGCAGCTATTTCGATGTTAATGCCAACGCGAAGGCTACTGTAGTCGAAAGCGGAGTGAACCACGGCACCCGCACCGCCGCCCAGACCCTCACCATCGTCGGCAAGAGTACCGGCACCGTCGCCATCGCCAAGGACGACTCGGCTGACCGCATCGCCCAACTGGTGAACGGCCAAACTGTCGCCACCGGCGTCACGGCCACGGCCCGCACCCAGGCCAAGCTGTCCAACCTTTCCACCGCCGGCACCGTGAGCTTCACGCTCTACGGCGATGGTGGCGCGTCGGCGGCCATCAGCGCCCTGGTCACCGGCAGCGGCACCACCGCCAACCTGTCGGCCCTAGCCAGCGCCATCAACGTTAAGTCCTCGACCACGGGAATTACGGCCAAGCTGGCCGACAACAACGCCTCGCTGATCCTCACCAACGACAGCGGCGCCAACATCGAGATCATGGACTTCAACCACAGCGCCGCCTCCGCCGCCACCGCCAGCAACATCACCGGCACCCAGGCCTCGCTGATGGTCACGGGCCTTAGCGATACGCTCAACGCTTTGACCGGCGCGACCAGCACCGCCACTACCACCAGCGTCACGCTCTACAAGGGCGGCACCACCAGTCTGGGCGCGGACTCGACCTCGGTCGGCGGCACCGTGAGCTTCTCGGCGGCGGACTCCTTCACGGTGTCCTCCAACATCGGCGCCAGCAGCCGGATCGGCGGCAATTCCTCGCTGCTCGCCACTGATGCCAGTGCGATCAGTTCGAGCACCCTGTTCAACGTGGCCACGGTCGATGTCAGCACGGTCGACGGCGCCAACCAGGCCATCGGCGCCATCGACGGCGCCCTGACCCAGGTGAACGCGGTGCGCAGCGCCATGGGTGCCTTGCAGAACCGTTTCCTATCCACGATTTCGAGCCTGTCGGCGGCATCCGAGAACATCGCCTCCGCCCGCAGCCGGATTCAGGATACGGACTTCGCGGCGGAAACCGCCAACCTGACCCGATCGCAGATTCTGCAACAGGCCGGCGTGGCGATGCTGGCGCAGGCGAATCAGCTGCCGCAACTGGTCCTCTCACTGCTGAAATAGCCGGATGAATTGAGAGTATGACGCGGATGGACTCACAACCCCGTCCGCGTCTAATTCACTGACCAGGCAAGGAGGCAATGATGAGCATATCGATACCAACGGCACTGCGAGGAGGGGGAAATCTCCCCTCTGCAGCGTCAGCCGGTCCGGGGAGCGGGGCAGTCGCCACGCAAAACCCAGGCGCTGCTGTCGCCGCGGCACTGCAGGCGGCCGCGACCACTCAACAACAGCAAAGCAGCCAGCAGGTGCAACAGGCTTACGAGAAAATCAAGGCCGCTGTGGCACCCATGGCCCAGAACCTGCAATTTTCCATGGACGAGTCTTCCGGCAAGACCGTGGTGAGGGTGGTCGATTCCAGCACCCAGGAAGTGATTCGTCAGATCCCTTCTGAAGAAGTGCTCAAGATGGCGCAGGAGCTGGACCGGATGCAAGGACTGCTGTTGCGCGGCAAGGCATAGGAACGCCACGCAAGCCCACAGGAACGGAACCGCGCCGCTGCCAGGCGCGCCAGCAAAAGCCCGCCTCGTGCGGGCTTTTTTATATTGGGACGCTGTCGTGTCTCAGATGCACGGAGCGGATGAGGCAAATAATGCTGGAATTAGGCCGCGATCTTTTGTTCCGGCTTGCTGTTGCGGGTTTCGCTGATAATTTCAGCTACTTGATCGTCCGATATTCCGCGCTGTCGAAGCGCATCCGCAAGTTTTTCCCATTGGGACCCTTGCATTTCTATCAGGCTATCCCTGAGTCCCTTGCCAATATAGAACCGAATCAGTGGTTGATATCCGCTCATGCCCAACATCGGCGCGATCCTCTTGAGTTCCTCGATCACGTCTTCTGGCAACCGCATGGAAATGGTTGTCATCGGACGATCAGGATTCTTGCGAGCTTCAATATAGGCGGGCTTCATAGCGTTTCCTTTCATCGGGTGTTGCATACCTGGCGGAGATGAACAGTACATCGGTATCCGATTCCTCAATCTGCACCACAAACAGCGTAAGCGCCTTTCGAGTTTTACCAATCAATGCCTGTCGGCCATCAGTATGACCTTCTCCTGCGGACGTATAGACTGCATCAGGATCAAGAAACGCATCGGCAGCTTCTTCCAGTGAAATGTCGTCGTGGTTACGTTCGTTTTGGCGTAATTTCTTGTCGTGCCAAGCGAAGCGAATCCCGAGAAGTTCGATATACACGTCCATTTGTTTATTATATGGCAACGCATATACATTGTCAATATGTTTCGGTCACACCGTTTGCTGAGGAGCGGAAAATTTTGGCCCTTGACACCCCGAAAATTCTCATATAAGTCATTGTTTATTTATCTTTGTGCATCTGAGGTACGATAGCGTATTGGGGCGTTAACAAGCAGTTGCCCCAAGAATCGCAATAGGCCAATACCAAGAGCACAAATCAGCCATCCAGGCCGCTGGTAACCTGGAATTTGTCACTTAACTTGGCCTACCTAAGTGCGTAGCCTTGTAGACGATGCCATAAGCGCCGTAGAGAAAAAAGAAGCTAGTGAAGAAAAAATATATAAAATAGTAACAAAATACCAGAAAAATAGGTACATTAATAATTCATATAGACATTTCCGTAATCCAATGACCCCTCTTGGCTATCTCGCGCTAATAACCCGCTTCAGTTTGAAGGTTCCTCCCCTTCGGAAGACGCATGTGCTTGCACCTAAGACCGGAGTGATCCGGCACATCGTTCAGGCCGATGGCACTGAGCGTACAGAGATTCCTCGCAATAGATATTCTGGGGATGGGACTCTTGTTGCACACTTGAGTTTCGCATTGAGACGAGAAGACCTGAACCTTACAGTCTTGGCGGCTTTATTTGAACACGACGAAGCGCTCCGCGCGATTCAAGAATGGCTGAAAGAAACACCTACCTCAACGCTTGCCAGGATAGCGGCACACTTGGCCAAATGGCTCAGTCCAGCCACTTTTGTTTATTCCCTGCCAGCGGGGGCTCCCCGGATACCTGTATTAGACCCGAATAAGTATGTCACAGCGCCAGGTCAATCCGACACTCAAATGGGCGTTATCAATAATGTTCTGGGTACTCAGGATTTTTGCCCAATTGTTCGTCTCACGGATAGGCTAAAAGCACTTTTGGCTTTGGATATCCAAAGCAAGATAGCTCAAGCTCTTGATGCTATCGAGCCAGAAATGCTTCTTCGAGCCATAGATTATCTCTACCTTGCGGAGACTCGCTCGACGTTTTCCATAGAAAGGGAAATACCGGATAACGAGCGCGCGACCAAATTTCGGCGCTTGCTGGAATCAGCGGGAGAGCCCGGCCCCTTAACTGAAGACCAACTGTGCGATTGGCAGAACAGCATTGTTTCCAAATATGCCACCGAAATGTCTTTTCGCACTAAGCAAAATTGGCTGTCTCGCTCCGGTCGGCTTCGCAATATTGCCGATTTTATTCCTCCATCCCCGCAGCATGTGCAGTCAATGATGGAAGGGGTGGCGAAGGTGGCACAACTTGGTGCGGAAAAAAGCCTAGACCCTACGATTGCTGCAGCTTGTGCCGCTTTTGGCCTAGTGTTTGTTCATCCCTTCTATGATGGCAATGGACGGCTACATCGCTTCTTAATTCATCACGTACTGAGACAGGCCGGGGTCACGCCAGCCGGCGTAGTCCTGCCTATCTCTGCTCGTATGTTGAATAATCTCGATTCCTACGGGAAGCTGCTGAAAGGCTACTCCCGGCCTAGAACAGCGTTGCTTGAATACGCACTTGACTCCGATAGCCAAACAATTCATGTTCGCTCATCCCAACCAACGTGGCTCTATGCCTCCTTCGACGCAACCGAGATTTGCGAATATATTCTTTCGTGTATTGAGCAGTGTGTTGAGACTGACCTAGCCCAGGAAGTGCGATACCTCCGGGCATACGACCGGACCAAGAACCGCCTGGAAACATGGCTAGACTTGCCACAGCCAAAACTCGACCTGCTTATTCGGCTCATTGTGCAGGAGCATGGAGAGCTTTCGCAGCGTAAACGCAAGCTTTACGACATGATGAGTGAAGAAGATTTGGCTCGTGTCCAAACCGTTGTTAGCGATGAATTCCAAGATTTCATTATCGCGCAAGGTTCTACAGAGCCGCAGGGGCGGAGCATGAAAACTCGTTCACAGTCAGCGCCTTACAATAAGGACTTGTAAACCCATGTGAAATCGCGTCTACTCTCGCTATTTGGAGGCGGGAAATGGATGAGAACGTGATCGGCGGGTTGATCGAACGGTTTGCAAATTTGCCCGATCCGCGAGTGGAAAGACGCACGGATCATGATCTTCTGGATGTTGTGGTTCTGGCGCTATGAAAGCCCGCCCAGTGCGGGCTTTTCTCATGTATGTCGCAGCACTAACGACGGATTGTTTTGTTTTTTACCATCCACGGAATGATGACATTTCTGACATCGTCTGAAATCAACATCGGGGTGTTTATTGATTTATTGATATTGGCAAAGGCTCTACGCAATTTTCCGGCGATAGCAATGGCGTCTCGAATCTCGGCCTCTTTGCCGAAAGCCAGGAGCGCCTGGAGTATTCCGTTAGCTTGCTGTATATCCTTGATGGCCTTGATGTCGCGATTCAGTGTG
>JBAYVU010000017.1:0-57134 GCA_041674385.1 Sterolibacterium sp. | reverse complement strand
CTGGCGATGGCCACCATGGACGCGATCAAGCTGTTCGGAGCAGAACCTGCCAACTTCCTCGATGTCGGCGGCGGCGCCACCACCGAGAAAGTCACCGAAGCCTTCAAGATCATGCTGAAAAATCCGGCGGTCAAGGGCATCCTGGTGAATATTTTCGGCGGCATCATGAAGTGCGACACCATCGCCGAGGGCGTCGTGGCTGCGGCCCGCGTGGTGCACTTGAATGTGCCGTTGGTGGTCCGCATGAAAGGCACCAACGAAGACATCGGCAAGAAGATCCTCAAGGATTCGGGCCTTCCTATCATCGCCGCCGACAACATGGCGGAAGCGGCACAGAAGATCGTCGCCGTCGTTTCTGACAAATAAGCGGCAAGCAAGGAGTAGAAATGTCCATTCTGATCAACAAAGACAGCAAGGTGATTACCCAGGGTATCACCGGGAAGACAGGCCAGTTCCACACCGAAAAGTGCCAGGAATATGCTAACGGCAAGAACTGCTTCGTCGCCGGGGTGAATCCGAAGAAAGCCGGCGAAAAGATTTTCGATATTCCCATCTACGCCTCGGTCAAGGAAGCCACAGCAAACACCGGCGCTACGGTTTCCGTGATTTACGTGCCGCCACCGGGAGCGGCGGCGGCAATCTGGGAAGCGGTCGAGGCCGACCTCGACCTGGTCATCTGCATCACCGAAGGCATTCCCGTGCGCGACATGCTGGAAGTCCGCAACAAGATGAAAGCCCGGGTGGCTGCCGGCGGCAAGGAAACGCTGTTGGTGGGACCGAACTGTCCCGGCGTGATCACACCGGATGAAATCAAGATCGGCATCATGCCGGGACACATCCACAAGAAGGGCCGCATCGGCGTGGTATCGCGCTCCGGGACGCTGACTTACGAAGCCGTTGCGCAACTGACCGATCTGGGTTTGGGCCAGTCTTCCGCCGTCGGCATCGGCGGCGACCCGATCAACGGCCTGAAGCACATCGACATCATGAGGATGTTCAACGACGATCCCGACACCGATGCGGTCATCATGATCGGCGAGATCGGCGGGCCGGACGAGGCCGACGCCGCAGTCTGGTGCAAGGCGAACATGAAGAAGCCCATCGTCGGCTTTATCGCCGGCGTCACGGCACCTGCGGGCAAGCGCATGGGGCATGCCGGTGCGCTGATTTCCGGCGGGGCCGACACCGCCGAAGCCAAACTGGCAGTCATGGAAGAATGCGGCTTCACCATCACGCGCAATCCTGCCGAAATGGGCAAGCTGCTCAAAGCCTTGCTGTAACGGCTGGCGTCAACTGCCTCGACAAATCGCCTCACTGCAAAGTGGGGCGATTTTTATTTGTGCGGAACTGGTAGCATAAGAAACGCCCCCCAATCGTTGGATCGTTGCCATGGATGTAGCGCTCGGCCCCCAATTCTGGGCTCCTCTGCTGGAAATCATCGGGGTCGACATCGTGCTCAGCGGCGACAATGCAGTGGTTATCGCGCTCGCGGTGCGTTCCCTGCCGCTGCGGCAGCAGCGCCAGGCCGTTGTCCTCGGCAGCGTTGCCGCCATACTCATGCGAGTGGTCCTGACCTTGTTTGTGGTCGAAATACTCAACCTGCCTTTTCTCAAATTGATCGGGAGTGCGTTGCTGCTGTGGATCGGGATCCGCTTGCTGGTGCCGGAAACCGATGAGGTCAAGGATATCGAGAGCAAAGATACCTTACTCGCTTCGATCAAGACAATTATCCTTGCCGACCTGGTGATGAGCACCGACAATGTCGTGGGCATTGCCGCAGCGGCAAAAGGCAATACGACACTGCTGGTGCTCGGCCTGGCAATCAGCATTCCGCTGATCGTATTCGGCAGTTCGGTGATGCTGCGCTGCATGGAGCGATTCCCGGCGATCGTCACGCTGGGCGCCGCCTTGCTTGGTTACATCGCCGGCGAGATGGCAGTCAACGATCTCGCCATCTCGGTCTGGAGCCAAGTTAACACTCGCTGGATCGAGCAACCGGCAGGTATCGGCGGTGCGCTATTGGTGGTCGCGGTCGGCCACTGGTTGGCCCGGCGCCGAATGAGTGTCAAAGATGATCGAGTGGTTTGACATGAGATACACGTGGTGCATAATTTGGCGGAGAGGGGCACAGCCACGGAAAAAATTTGACCGACTTGATAGCCTACTGTAAGAATTGGCATTATGATCCTGTTTTTATGCGGACTTGTAGCTTAAGCATATGACACCTTGCCAACCAGATGTGCCGTTTGAGTTGGATTGGGAGCGCTAGCGAGATGAACAAGAAGAACTTCTGGAAGAGCGACTGGCTCCTCGGTCTGGCGGTAAGCATTATCCTGCTCCTTTCCGGCAACAGCGATCTCTTGCAGAGCCTGGAGCGCAAAGCTTACGACATCGGCGTAACGGCTACGGCACGCACGCCCAGCGAAAAGGTGGCGGTGATCGCGATCGACAAGCAGAGCCTGGACAACATCGGCCGCTGGCCTTGGTCGCGGGAAGTGATGGCCGACATGGTGGACAAGCTGGCAGCTGCCAAGACCAAGGTCATTGCCACGACGGTACTTTATTCCGAACCGCAGCGGGATGCGGGACTGAGCTACATCAACAAGCTGACGGAGCTCTACTCCCAGGCCGGCGGAACTTTACCGGTCGATACCGCACCGCCCGCCGAAGCCCTACCAGCCCCCCTTCCAGCCGCAGGAAGCTTACCCACAGAGGCTTCGGCACTGCCTTCCGCTCCGTCGCCCGCCACCGGGCCGTTTGGCCAGATCGGCGTACTGCTGGCTGAGGCCGAAACCAAGCTGAATACGGATCGACGCCTGGCCGACAGTTTTGGCAAAGCGGGCAACATTGCTTTGCCGATACTCTTCAAAATCGGCGAGCCACGCGGCAGGCCCGACAAGGATCTTCCCGACTACATCAAGAGAAATACGGTCAAGGCCCTGGGTGGCGGCGAATTTGCTCCAATCCCGACGAGCGAAATGGATGCCCTGGTGATCGAGCAGCTCGGCAAGAACGCCGCCGTGATCGGCCATCTCAACACGACTCCCGACGTCGATGGCGGCATACGCAGCGAGCCATTGGTGCTGGGCTATTTCGACCAACTGTATCCGGCCCTGTCGCTGATGATTGCGGCGAAAAGCTTGAACCTGGGCGTAAATGACATTCAGGTGCAGCTGGGCAATTCGGTCAAGCTCGGCAATCTGAAGATCGGCACCGATACCGATACCCGCATGAACACGTTTTTTTACAAGGACGCGGGCGACAAGCCGGCTTTCCAGGTCGACTCGTTCTTTGATGTGAAAAGCGGCAAGATTCCCTTCGACAAATTCCGCGACAAGATCGTACTGATCGGCCCGACCGCTGCCGGGGTCGGCAGCGTGCATCCTACTCCGGTGTCGCCGGCCATGCCGGATGTGCTGGTGTTGGCGCATTCAGTCTCCAGTCTGCTCTCCGAGCATTTCTTCGTCGTGCCGAGCTGGGCGTTCTGGGCGGAGAAGGCGGCAATGTTGCTGGTGGCCGCCTATTTGATCGCGCTACTACCGCGACTCAAGGCTGGCATGGCGGCAGGCGTCACGGTTGGCATCCTGGTCATGCTGCTGGCGACGCATTTCCTGCTCATGACCACGCAACTGCTCTGGTTGCAGTTGATGATTCCGGCGACACTCCTGCTGCTCGGCCATTTGTTGCTGACCACCAAGCATTTCCTGCTGACCGAACGCGGCAAGGAAAAATCCGACCTCGAATCGTCCGAGTCGAATCGCATGCTGGGCCTCGCCTACCAAGGCCAGGGGCAACTGGATACGGCCTTCGACAAGTTTCGCCGCTGCCCGCTCGACGATCACTTGATGGAAAACCTCTACAACCTGGCGCTGGATTTTGAGCGCAAGCGCCAATTCAACAAAGCCGAAGCAGTGTTCCGCTACATGTTCGATTACAACCCCAAGTTCCGCGATCTTGAACAGCGTCTCAACCGCGCCAAGCAAATGTCGGAAACAGTGATTCTGGGCGGTGCCGGCGGCGGACGCACCAATGCCAGCATGCTGGATGGTGGCGGCAATGTCGAAAAGCCGATGCTGGGCCGCTACCAGATCGAGAAGGAATTGGGCAAGGGCGCCATGGGTGTGGTGTATCTGGGACGCGACCCGAAAATTAATCGCATCGTCGCGATCAAGACCATGGCTTTGTCTCAGGAGTTCGAAGGCGACGAACTGACCGAGGTCAAGGAACGCTTTTTCAGGGAAGCCGAAACCGCCGGCAGGCTCAATCATCAGAACATCGTCACGATGTACGACGCCGGGGAAGAACACGATCTGGCCTATATCGCCATGGAGTTCCTCAAGGGCAAGGACCTCGTGCCCTTCACCAAACCGGACAACCTGCTGCCTCTGGAAAAAACGCTCGGCATTGTTGCCCGCGTTGCCGATGCGCTTTCCTATGCCCATGAGAACCACGTCGTACACCGTGACATCAAGCCGGCCAACATCATGTACGAACCGGAGAGCGATCAGGTCAAGGTGACCGATTTCGGCATCGCCCGCATTACGGAT
Organism: Sterolibacterium sp.; assembly: GCA_041674385.1. Taxonomy (GTDB): domain Bacteria; phylum Pseudomonadota; class Gammaproteobacteria; order Burkholderiales; family Rhodocyclaceae; genus JACRAR01. Next base: position 52,587 of record JBAYVU010000017.1, on the reverse strand, counting down.
TCCAGCAAGACCAAGACCGGCATGGTACTCGGTACGCCGAGCTACATGTCGCCGGAGCAGTTGTCCGGCAAGAAAATAGACGGGCGTTCCGATCTTTTCTCCCTGGGTGTGACGCTTTACCAGTTGGTCTGCGGCAAACTGCCGTTCGAGGGCGAGTCGATGGCGCAATTGATGTTCAAGATTGCCAATGAGCCCCATCCCGACATCCGCACGCTGAATTCAGCCCTGCCCGAACCCTTGGCAGCCATTATCGACAAGGTACTCACCAAGGATTCTGATCAGCGCTACCAGACTGGCGCGGAATTGGCCGCCGATCTGCGCAGGTGCCTGGCGCAGTTTGCCGGCAATGCCCATCCCGGCGATTCCGGCCAGGTGGATATCAGCATTTAGGAGCGTTCATGGACCTCACTCAGGTGTTGGAAACAGTCAGCCGCAGCGATGCGGGAATGGTTCGTTCTCACAACGAGGATGCCGTTTACCTCAATCCGGCCTTGGGTCTGGCAATACTTGCCGATGGCATGGGCGGCTACAATGCCGGCGAAGTGGCCAGCGGCATGGTAACCACACTGCTGGGCAGCGAACTGGAAAAGGCTTTTACCCTGAAAGAACCGCACTTGCAGGACAGCGATGGCCAACGGCGTGCGCACCATCTTCTCGCAACGGAAATCGCCCGCGCCAACTCTGCCGTATATCAGGCAGCGCAAAGCCAGCCGCAGTATGCGGGAATGGGTACGACCCTGGTGATGGCAGTGTTCTACGACAACACCATGACGGTGGCGCACATCGGCGATTCGCGCCTCTACCGCCTGCGAGGCGAAGAATTCTCGCAGATCACCCGCGATCATTCATTATTGCAGGAGCAAATCGAAAGCGGCATGCTGACGCCGGAGCAGGCGCGCCATTCCCAGAACAAGAACCTGGTGACGCGAGCGGTTGGCGTGGACCCTTCGGTCGAACCGGAAATTCACGACTATGCCACCTTGCCGGGAGATATTTATCTGCTCTGTTCGGATGGCCTCAACGATATGGTCGAGGACGAAGAAATCGGCATGACAGTACAAATGCTTTCCGCCAACCTGGAACTGGCGGCAACGCAACTGGTACAGATGGCAAACGACAATGGCGGACGCGATAACGTATCGGTCATTCTGGTGCGGATCAAGCGCGAATACCCCGCGCCACGCGGCTTGAACGGCTGGCTCAGACGGCTGTTGGCTTGGTTCAAGTAATCGAATTAGATAACGGGAAGGTCAAGATGGCAAAACTTACTCTCAGCATGGATGGGTTGCTGCTCAAGGAGATTCCCCTTACCAAGGAACGAACGACCATAGGGCGCAAGCCCCACAATGACATCCAGATTGATAATCTCGCCATCAGCGGTGAACATGCGGTGATCGTGACCATTCTCAATGACGCATTCCTGGAGGATCTTGGCAGCACCAACGGCACCCAAGTCAATGGACAGCCCATCAAGAAACATTTTCTGCAGAATGACGACGTAATCGAGCTAGGCAAGTATCGCCTCAAATACACGAAAGAAGCCCAGCCGCAAGCTGCCCAGGCCGACTTTGAAAAGACCATGATCATCCGTCCGGACATGGCTGCCAAGCCTGCTGTGCAGACCAGCGAGAAAGCCATGATGGAAAATACCCGGGCGGATATGACGGCGGGCCATTTGGCGCCGTCCGCGCCACCGGCAGCGCAGCCTGCAGCGGCGTTGCCGCGTGGGGCGATACAGATTTTGTCCGGGGCGAATGCCGGCAAGGAATTGGAACTGACGAAAACCCTGAGTTCGCTGGGCAAACCCGGCGTGCAGGTTGCCGTGATTACCCGTCGCCCCCAAGGCTATTTCATTACCCATGTCGAAGGCGCCGTATTCCCCTCGGTCAACGGCAAAACACTGGATGCCCAAGCGCATCCGCTCCAGGACCATGACATTATCGAACTGGCCGGCATCAAGATGGAATTCTTTCTGAAGGTCTAGACCAGCCATGCCGACTCTACCGATTGCGGAGGGCAATTGAAGCAATATCTCGTACGCTATGCGCTCGGCCTTGCCATCTTGTTGCTGTTGCTCGGGCATGCGGCCAAGTTTTATCAGATTGGTCTTATCAACCACCTGGATGCAATCATTTACGACAGCAAGCTGCGTCTCACCATGCCGCGGGGAATCGATGAACGCATCGCAATCCTCGACATAGACGAGAAATCGCTCGCCGAGATCGGCCGCTGGCCATGGGGGCGCGACCGTCTGGCAGTATTGATGGACAAGCTCTTCAATCAATATCGGGTCCGGCTGCTGGGCTTCGACGTGGTGTTTGCCGAGCCGGATAACAGTTCCGGCCTGGGCAACCTGGAAACCCTGGCCAAAAAGGACCTGAAGGACAACACTGCGTTCCAGACGGTTCTCAGGGAACTGCGTCCGCAATTGGACAACGATGCGCGCTTCGCCAATGCGCTGCACGGCAAACCGGTCATTCTCGGCTATTACTTGTCGAGCACCGAGGGGGGAGTCAGCAGCGGCGTGCTGCCGACACCAGTCCTGCCGGCCGGCACCTTCTCCGGGCGCGGCATTGCTTTCACTACTTGGCAAAGTTATGGCGGCAACCTGGCCGAGTTTCAGCAGAATGCCGCGGGAGGCGGGCTGTTCAATCCGATCGTGGATTTCGATGGCATCACGCGTCGCGTGCCGATGCTTGCCGAGTACCGGGGCGCTTATTACGAATCGCTGTCGCTGGCGATGGTGCGCGCCTACTTGAATTTCCCCAAGGTTGTGCCGGGATATCCGCAGGACGCGGTCGCTTCAAGCAAGACCTACGGCAATATGGAATGGATCGACCTGCCCACCGAGCGGGGCACACTGCGCATCCCGGTAGATGAGAATGCGGCAGCGCTGATTCCTTTCCGCGGCTATCAGGGAAGCTTCCGCTACTATTCGCTGGCTGACGTGATGGCCGACCGCATCAAGCCGGATCAGCTCAAGGGCAGGATTGTGCTAATCGGCACCACCGCACCAGGCCTCAAAGATCAACGCGCGACACCGGTCGGAGAGGCCTATTCGGGAGTGGAGATGCATGCCAACCTGATCGCCGGCATGCTCGATGGCAACATCAAACTGAAGCCGCCCTACGTACTGGCCGCCGATTTGGTGCTGTTGTTGATCGCCGGCGGAGTGATGGTTTTCCTGCTGCCAAGGCTTTCGGCTTTGCGCGCCAGTTTTGTCGCGTTGCTGGTGCTGCTGTACCTGATTGCGGTGAATCTCAGCTTCTGGAGTCTCGCCAATTTTGTCCTGCCGCTGGCTGCCGGGCTGCTGCTGGTTTTTTCGCTGTACGCTCTCAACATGTCTTGGGGATATTTTGTCGAGTCACGCAGCAAACGCCAGTTGACGGGATTGTTCGGGCAGTATGTGCCCCCTGAACTGGTCGAGGAAATGAGCCGCGATCCCGAGAACTACAGCATGGCCGGACGCAAGGCCGAATTGACGGTGTTGTTCTCCGATGTGCGCGGCTTCACCACGATTTCCGAAGGCTTGGAGCCGGACGAATTGGCCACCCTGATGAACGAATACCTCGGCGCCATGACCAAAATCGTGCGCCACAATCGGGGAACGCTCGACAAATATATCGGTGACGCCATCATGGCCTTCTGGGGGGCACCGCTGGAGGATGCGGAACACGCCAGGCATGCCGTGCTGACCGCTTTGGAAATGCAGCGGGCCCTGCCGGAATTGAACGAGAAGCTGGCTGCCAAGGGCTGGCCGGAATTAAAAATCGGTGTTGGCGTAAATACCGGCAACATGACAGTGGGCGATATGGGCTCGCCGGTGCGCCAGTCATATACGGTGATGGGAGACGCGGTTAACCTCGGCTCACGCCTCGAAGGCATTACCAAGCAATACGGCGTAGGCATCATCGTCGGCGAGACCACCCGCGAAGCGCTGAAAAAATCCTTCGTATTCCGCGAACTGGACCGCGTACGCGTCAAGGGTAAAGCCGAACCGATTGGGATATACCAGCCGCTGGGTGTCGAAGGCGAAGTCGATAAGGCGGTTCTGGAAGAGTTGAAACTCTGGAATCAGGCGTTGCGCTATTATCGCGCTCAGGATTGGGATCAGGCGGAAGTTGCGCTACTCAATCTGTCGCGCATGGCGCCGTGCTATCTGTACGAGTTGTACACGAAACGCATCGCCTTGTACCGCAAGCAGGCCCCCGGCGAACACTGGGATGGTGTGACCACCTTTGAAACAAAATGACAGCATGAAAGTCCGAGTTCTGGGTTGCAGCGGGGGCATCGGTGGTCGCCATTTGAGAACCACTTCCTTGCTGGTCGATAACGACATCCTGATTGACGCCGGAACCGGCGTCGGCGACCTTTCGCTTGCCGAACTGGCACAGATCGACCATGTCTTCGTCACCCATACCCATCTCGACCATATTGCCTGCCTGCCATTGATGGCCGACACCGTCGCCGACATGCGAGACAAGCCGCTAACCGTGTATGCCCAGCAGGCGAGCATCGAGATTTTGCGCAACCACATTTTCAACTGGGCGGTATGGCCGGACTTCACCGAAATCCCCAGCCCCGAGCAACCCTTCCTGCGGTTCGAAACTATCCGGCTGGGTCAGGCGATGAAATTTGGCGGACGAACCATTACTGCGCTGCCAGCCAATCATACCGTCCCGGCAGTGGGCTATCAGCTTGATTCGGGACAAGCCAGCCTGGTGTTTACCGGCGACACCACCACTTGCGAAGAATTATGGCAAGCGATTAACAGGATCGGGAATTTGCGCTACCTGATTATTGAAACGGCATTTTCCAACCGCGAAAAAAAGCTCGCGGTCATGTCCAAGCACCTCTGCCCAAGCATGCTTGCCGAGGAACTGCTGAATTTGCAGAGCAACACGGAACTATTCATTACCCATCTCAAGCCCGGCCAGATCGAGTTGACCATGCTGGAAGTGGAAGAATGCGTGGGAGAGTTCAAGCCCCGCATGCTGCAGAACAATCATGTGCTCGAGTTTTAATGCGCCGATGGCTACGACGCCACCCATCAGCCTGGATTTACTGCGCACCCTGCAACCGCTCGCTGAGCTGGATGTGGCAAGACTGCATGAGCTGTTGGCGGCCTGTCAATGCGACAAGGTTGAGCGTGGCCGCAACCCTTTTCTAGAACTGGATTGCCGCAGCCAGCTGGTTTATTTGCTCCAGGGTGAGTTGATGCTGCAATTTGCGGATCGCAGCACTGCCGTGATCGTCGGCGAAAGCGACGAAGCCACACGGCCGCTGGGTAAGTGGGGGCAGCCGACAATCAAGGCCAAAGCGATTACCCAGATAGAATTGGTGCGCTTTGACGAGAACATGCTGGACATCATGTTTACCTGGGATCAGTTGGCGCAACCCAAGATGGCGCCAGGCCAGTTGGCGCCGGATGACGCGGCAGATGGCGCCAGGAGCGCCGTCTGGCGCATGCTGCCGGGCATGTTTGCGGCACAGAACCTGACCCGTGGCGCTTTCGCAGCGCTTCCGCCGGCGCACATCGACCAGCTGCTGCAACGTTTTCGGCGCATCAAAGTGCGCCGTGGCGAAGAGATCGTGCATCAAGGCGAGGCCGGCGATTACTATTACCTGATTGAAAGCGGCCGTTGCCAGGTGACCCGCACGCTCGCCGGCGACCAGCTGTTGCTGGCCGATCTCAATCCCGGCGACGCGTTCGGCGAAGAAGCGCTGGTATCCGATGCCGCCCGCAATGCCAATGTGACCATGATCACGGATGGCATACTGCTGCGTCTCGACAAGCAGGATTTCATCGACCTATTGCGTGCGCCGCTGTTGCATACTTTGTCGCCAGCGGAGGCGCAACAACGCGTCGCAGCCGGCGCGGTGTGGCTGGATGTGCGCTTTCCCGCCGAGCACAAATACGACGGCATCAAAGGCGCGCGCAATCTTCCGCTCGATGAGATTCGCTCGGCATACAGCGTACTTGATCCCCAGAAGGAATATATCGCCTATTGCCAGAGCGGGCGGCGCAGTTCGGCGGCCGCCTTCCTCTTGTCTCAGCGCGGCTTTCGGGCAAGCTTGCTGGAAGGAGGGCTGGTCAAAGGCATGCGTGGCAAAGACAAACCGGGCACTGACATGGGAGCGCAAACATCGTGAGTGCGGTCATCAATTCACCGCAGAACACCGGCAACTTGTCCGACATGGACACCCGGCTGCTGTTCTTCAAGAATCTCCAGACGGTCACCAACAAAATTCATGCGACCAACAACATCGACGAGATCATGCTCGAGTTGTCGCAGGATATTTGCAACCTGTTCAATGCCGACCGTTTGACCATCTATGCCGTCAGCGAGGATAAGGCCTCGATAGTTTCCAAGCTCAAGACCGGCCTCAACTCCTTCAAGGATCTCAAGCTGCCCATCGCCGACCAAAGTGTTGCCGGCCATGTGGCCTTGTCTCGCAAGATCATCAATCTCATCGATGTTTACGACGAGGCCGAACTCAAGTCCCATCATCCGGGTTTGCGTTTCCTCCAGGAGGTCGACAAACGGACCGGTTACCGCACCAAGCAAATGCTGGTGAGTCCGATCGTCACCACCGCCAACGAGCTGCTGGGTGTCGTGCAGATCATCAACAACCAGGCCGGAATACCTTTCTCCGCAGTCATGGAGGAAGGCATCAAGGGTCTCTGCGAGACCCTGGCAATCGCCTTTTCCCAGCGCAACAAGCCGGCCCAGGCGGCCAAGTCGAAATACGACCAGCTGGTCGCCGATGCCGTACTGTCCGCCCAGGAACTCGATCTGGCAATCCGTTCGGCGCGTCGCAAAAACCTCGATATCGAAGAAATCCTGATCGGCGAATTTCAGGTCAAGCTGCCGGCAATCGGCCAAGCGCTGTCGAAATTTTTCGGCGTGCCATACGAACCATTCAAGGCCGACCGCATCAAGCCGATGGAGCTGCTGAAGAACCTCAAGCGCGAATACATCGAGCAGAACCAGTGGCTGCCGGTCGAGGACTCCAGCGAAGGCGTCATGGTTCTGACGATGGACCCGGAACAGGTGAAAAGTTCTCGCGTCGTCAATAACGTGTTTCCAAGAAGCAAGCTGGCCTACCGCGTTACCACCATCCGCGAGTTCAAGCAGAGCGTCGATCTGTTCTTCGGCGCCCAACCCGACTCCGACACCTCTTCGGTCGGCGATCTGCTTTCCAGCATGGCGGAGGAGGGCGAGGAGAGCACGGACGCTTCCGAGGATGTTTCCGCCGCTGCCGACAACGAACTCGTCAAATTGGTCAACAAGATCATCGTGGATGCCTATCAGCAAGGCGTTTCGGATATCCATATCGAGCCTGGTCCTGGCAAAGAAAAGACCTTGATTCGTTTCCGCAAGGACGGCTCGCTGGTGAAATACATCGAAGTCCCGTCCAGCTACCGCAACTCGATGGCCGCGCGCATCAAGATCATGTGCGACCTCGACATATCGGAACGCAGGAAACCGCAGGATGGCAAGATAAAGTTCAAGAAATTCGGCCCGCTGGATATTGAATTGCGTGTGGCCACGATCCCGTCAACGGGTGGCGTCGAAGACATTGTCATGCGCATCCTGGCGGCCGGCGAGCCGATCCCGCTGGAAAACCTGGGCGTTCTGCCGGCCAACCTGGAACGGCTGAAGACGGCGATATCCAAACCCTACGGGCTGTTTTTCGTCTGCGGTCCGACCGGCTCGGGCAAAACCACCACGCTGCATTCGGTGCTCAAGTACTTGAATACCGTCGACACCAAGATCTGGACTGCCGAAGACCCCGTCGAAATCACGCAAAAAGGCTTGCGCCAGGTGCAGATCAACAAGAAGGCCGGTCTGGACTTCCCGATGATCATGAAGGCATTCCTGCGCGCCGATCCGGACATCATCATGGTTGGCGAAATGCGCGACGCCGAAACCACCGGCATCGGCATCGAAGCCTCGCTCACCGGCCACTTGGTGTTCGCCACGCTGCATACCAATAGCGCACCCGAATCCATCATCCGCCTGCTCGACATGGGCATGGACCCGTTCAATTTTTCCGACGCCTTGCTCGGCATCCTCGCCCAGCGCCTGGCCAAACGCCTGTGCAAGTGCAAGGAAGCCTACGAGGCCGGCGAAGAGGAAATGCAACTGTTCCTCAAGGAGTACTGCGGGGAACTGGTGAATACCTCGACTTTCAAGAAGGATGCCGAAGCGGGTTACGCAGCGGTGTATCAGGAATTGGAGAAGAACTACGCCAAGGACGGCAAGTTCACTCTCTACAAGGCGAAAGGCTGCCCCGCATGCAACGATAGCGGATACAAGGGACGCGTCGGCCTGCACGAGTTGATGCTGGGCAGTGACCCGGTCAAGAAGTTGATTCAGGAGCACGCCCGGGTCGCCGACCTGCTGGCGATTGCCCTGGAAGAAGGCATGCTGACGCTCAAAATGGACGGCATGCAGAAAGTCCTGCAAGGACTCACCGACATGCATATCGTCCGTTCAGTTTGCATCAAATGACGGCTAAGACGGCTGAAGGAAGCAGTCTTCCGGGCGATCCCGAGCTCCAGTCGCCGATTTTCAGGCGACTCGAACAACTCAACGCCATCGGCGCTGCGCTTTCCAGCGAGCGGGACATCGATCGGTTGCTGGAAAGGATACTGGTCGCCGCCAAGGACATCACCCGGGCCGATGGCGGCACGCTTTATCGCGCGACCGATGACGGGAAAGGCCTGCGTTTCGAAATACTCCGCAATGACACGTTGAAGATCGCCCTCGGCGGCACTTCCGGCAATCCAATCACCTTTCCAGACCTGCCCTTCACCAACGAACAGGGCGAACAAAACAATTCCATGGTGGCGGTCTATGCCGCACTGCATAACCAGACCGTCAACATCGAGGATGCCTACGCCGTGGAAGGCTTCGACTTTTCCGGCACGCGCAAGTTCGATGAGCGCACCCACTACCGCTCGAAGTCGTTCCTCACGGTACCGATGAAAAACCATGAGAACGCCATTATCGGCGTGCTCCAGCTGATCAATTCGCTCGACCCTGACACGCGGCTGGTCGTGCCCTTTTCCGCCGCCGACCAGCGGCTGGTGGAATCGCTTTCATCGCAAGCAGCAATTGCGCTCACCAATCGTCTGCTGATCACGCAGCTGGAAGAACTGTTCGAGTCATTCATTGGCTTGATCAATCTGGCGATCGATGAAAAATCCCCCTATACCGGGGGCCATTGCGAGCGCGTACCGATACTGACCATGATGCTGGCAGAAGCGGCAAACGACGCCACTATCGGCCAGCTGGTAGATTTTCATATGAGCGACAAGGATCGTTACGAACTGAAAATCGCCGGCCTGTTGCACGATTGCGGCAAGGTGACGACCCCGGTGCATGTCGTCGACAAGGCGACCAAGCTGCAAACCTTGTACGACCGCATCAACACTGTCGACACCCGCTTCGAGGTGCTCAAGCGCGATGCCGAAATCGAGCTACTGCGCAAACAATTGGCGCTACGCGAGCCAAAGGATTTGGCCGCCGAAGCCGGATTGGCGGCGGCGTTCGGATCGAGCCTCGAGCAGTACGACGATGACCGCGAATTCCTGCGTCGTTGCAACATCGGTGGGGAAGCAATGCAGGATTCCGACCTGAAACGCGTATGTGATATCGGCACGGGCTACCGCTGGCGGGATGTGGCAGGAAAAGAATCGAATTTTCTCAGCGCCGATGAAATCGAGAATTTCTCCATCCGCGCCGGCACGCTGACGCAGGCCGAACGCGAGATCATCAACTATCACATCGTCGCCACCATCAAAATGCTTGACCAACTGCCCTGGCCGAAGCACCTCGAACATGTGCCCGAATATGCCGGCGGACATCACGAGCGCATGGACGGCAAGGGCTACCCAAAGGGGCTCAGACGCGAACAGATGTCGATTCAGGCGCGCATCATGGGCATCGCGGACATTTTCGAGGCGCTCACCGCCCGGGATCGTCCCTACAAACTCGGCAAGACCCTGTCCGAATCTCTGGCTATTCTGGGTAAATTCAAGCTGGGCGGGCATATCGACCCCGACCTGTTCGAGGTGTTCATCCGCCAGAAGGTTTACCTGCGTTACGCTGAAAAATTCCTTGACCCGAGGCAGATCGACGCTGTAGATGAAAGCCGGATTCCCGGTTACAGCGGTGCCGGAAACGCTTAAAAACTTCCTGCCGGCCAACTTCAGCCGGGATGTGACGATCGACGGGCTGGCGCTGGCACTATTGGCGATCGGACTCGCCGCCTTGTACGGGCCTCATCTCGGCGCGCCCCTGGTTTTCGACGACATCGACTTTTTCGGGAGCAATTACGCTTCCTTGTTCGGGGGGCAATTCTCGCCTCTGATGCACCGCTATTGGTCGTACTGGAGCTTTGCCTTTCAGCGGATCGTTTTTGGCGACGACCTATTTCTGTTCCGGCTGGTCAATGTCGCGCTGCACCTCATGGTTGGCGGAGCGATTTACTTGTTCATTCGAACACTCCATTCGATAGCGCTGGCGGACAATCCCGTTCGCCTGAACAGCCTTGATCAACGGCTGATCCTGTGGTTGAGCGTAACGCTGTTCCTTTTCCATCCGGTGGTGGTCTATGGCGTTGCTTACCTGGTGGAGCGCAGCATCGTCATGGCGACGCTCTTCAGCCTGCTCATGTGGTGGGCGCATTTGCGCGGACTCGCTTCGAACAAACCGGGCTGGTTCTTGCTCGCGATATTGTTTTACTACCTGGCGCTTTATTCCAAAGAGCACAGCGTCATGGCGCCCGCGGTGGCCTGCCTGCTGACTTTGCTCGCCACCCGGGTTGCGGCGCAACGCCGTCTGCTCATCCTGGTTTTTCTCGCCTATTTCGCCCTGGCAACGTCGGCGCTGTTCGCCTCGCGATATACCATCGCCAGCCAATACGAGCCGCTAGTTGGCGGAATCCGGCATGCCTACCTCGCCAGCATCCTGACTCAGTCCGGCCTGTTCTTCAAATACCTGTGCGCTTGGTGGGTTCCGCTGACTTCGAATATGTCGATCGACATCCGGGAACCGCTGGCACCGCTCGACGCCATTCAGTCCTGGCTTTCCCTCGCCGCATTTCTCGCCTATGGCGCAACGGCCTTCCACCTGGTGCTGCGTAAAGGACGTGTCGGTCTGCTGGGCTTTGCGATGCTCGCGCCGGCCCTGCTTTTCATGACCGAATTTTCCACGGTGCGGATTCAGGAAAGTTTCGTCCTGTACCGAAGTTACCTCTGGTTGCCGCCGATGCTGGTGGCATTGCCCCTCGTTGTCGGCCCGGCCGGCGATGGCAAACGGGTACTTGCGCTCGGGCTGGCAATCTGCGCAGTCGCAGTGTTATTCGTTCTGACTGCCGGCAGGCTGACTATTTTTGATTCGGCATTCCGGCTTTGGGACGAGGCCATCTTCCTGGCCGAGCGCAGAGGCGACACGAGCCTGCGCGACAGGCAGTATGCCAACCGTGGCGGAACCCAGCTTGCCGCCAGGAATTTCGGCCTGGCGTTGCAAGACTTCGAGCGGGCGCTGCAATGGAATCCCTCTAATCCGGTTGCCCTGCTGGGCAAAGGAAGGGCCTTGGCGCAATCTGGCCGCCCGGAGCAGGCCCGGGTCTGCTTCGATCGGGCGCTGGCCATACAACCAGACTGGATCGAGGCTTACCTGGCGCGGGCCGAGTTATTTAACCAGCTCGGCAACCAACAAGCCGCCCTTGCCGACTTCGGACAAGCTTGCGCAAGAGGGGCGTCGATCGCCTGCTATGCGAAAGAAAAAATACGCTTCGGCAAGACCGCCCCGGTGACAATTTCCATATCCCCGCCCTGACAAAATTTGTCACTTTATGACGGTCCCCGTGTTATGGCAGATGCGGCTATGGTTTTATCGCATAACTTCATTATATATTTCAATCTATTAAATATTTTTCATGTCTGGCATGACGATTGCTTTAAGGTAAAAGCGTGATAACGCATGCCTAACAACCCAAGGAGCTCTTCATGAAAAACGTGCAAAAAGGTTTTACCCTGATCGAACTGATGATCGTTGTGGCGATTATTGGCATTCTGGCGGCAGTGGCGATTCCCTCTTATCAGAACTACACATTGAAGGCGAAGTACACCGAAGTGGTGAATGCCGCTTCTCCCTATAAGACCGCCATTGAGCTTTGCGCCCAAGACGGTTCCTGCGTCGTTGGCGGCGCGCTGGCGGGCATTTCCCTTGGATCCGGCGGCGTTCCGGCCACCATGGCGACCACCTATGTGGCCAGTGTCGGCGTAAGCGCTACCGGCGTCATCACGGTGATAGCGACAAACGCAGGTGGCTTGGCGGGAGAAACCTTTATCCTGACGCCGACCTTTGCCGTAGGCTCCCCGATTACCTGGGCTGCCACGGGTACCTGCAAGACCCGTGCTGCTGGGGCAATTTGCTGATGCTGTTTCTGATTGCGACAGCGTAATTCCTGAGGCCCCGGTATGGGGCCTCAGTTTTTGTGCCATTTGTCCCATTTGTCCCATAGCGCCCAACTCATCGCTGGGTGCAACATCAATCAAATTCCGCCACTGGCACCACTCCGGGCTTGAGGCCGAGTTTGGGACCGGATTGGGGGCCGGATTTTGGGTACTGGCCGCACCTGTATAATCGGCAGCTCTGCCAATTGAATCAGGTCATGACCGGCGACAAACTCACCCAGCTCAAGATTGATCGCGTCTCATCCCTGGCGAGCGTCCGCAGACCGCGTCGCTGGTGGAAATGGCTGGCCGTCGGCACTCTGCTGTTGCCTTTGTGGTGGCTGAATTCCCGCTATGGCGGCGAGATCGCAGTGGAAACGGTCGCCGTTTCCACTGCCTACCCTTACCAAGCAGTGACATTGCTCAACGCCAGCGGCTACGTCGTCGCCCAGCGCAAGGCGGCCGTGGCGACCAAGGCCACCGGTCGGCTCGAATGGCTGGGCGTGCAGGAAGGCAGTCTGGTCAAAGAGGGCCAAGTGATCGCCCGATTGGAGGATCGGGACATGCGTGCCGCGGCAGCCCAGGCCGCCGCCGGCGTCGAGTCGGCGCGCGCCGAACTCAGGGATGCCGAAGTCGCTCTGGTTCGCGCCGAGGAACTGGCACAGAAGAAATTCATCGCCACATCCGCCCTTGACGCTGCGCGCGCCCGTTTCGACAAGGCGCGTGCAGGCTTGGGAGTCGCCCAGGCCAATTTGCGCGGCGCCGAGGTGGCGGTGGATCAGACGCAAATCCGCGCGCCTTTCGACGGCGTGGTGCTGACCAAGAATGCCAATGTCGGCGATATCGTCACGCCTTTCTCCCAGGCGGCAGACAGCAAAGGCGCCGTGGTCAGCATGGCCGACATGCTGACGCTGGAAGTCGAGGCCGATGTTTCCGAGGCCAACCTGTCCAAAATCAAGGTCGGCCAACCCTGCGAGATCGCGCTGGACGCCTACCCCGAACAGCGTTTCCGCGGCGAAGTCAGCCGCCTGGTGCCGACGGTCGACCGCAGCAAGGCCAGCGTGATGACCAAGGTACGTTTTGTCGATCGCCAGCCGGACAATGCTTTTGTCATTCTTCCGGAAATGAGCGCCAAGGTCTCCTTTCTCTCGCAGGCAGTTCCCGCTTTGAGCCGCACTCAGCGCGTGGTGGTGCATGCCGACGCGATCGCCCAGCGTGAAGGGCGCAGCGTGGTGTTTGTGATTGTCGATGGCGTCGCCCATGCTCTGCCGGTGACGATCGGCATGAAAATCGGCGATCTGGTCGAAGTTTCGGGGCTAAAGTCCGGCGCCAAGGCGGTACTGAAACCTTCGGAGAACTTGCGTGACGGCAGCAAGGTGAGCGTCGCCGTGAAATGATCGGCCAATGAGCACCGCCCCGCTGGTCCGTCTGCGCGACATCACCAAATCATACCGGCGTGGGCCGCAAACCGTGCCGGTACTCAGCGGGATCAGTTTCGATATCGAGGCCGGCGAATTCCTCGGCCTGATGGGGCCCTCAGGATCGGGAAAGAGCACCCTGCTGAACCTGATCGCCGGCATCGACCATCCCGATAGCGGTCGCCTGGAAGTCGCCGGCATCGATATCGGCAAGCTCTCCGAAGCACAACTGGCCGACTGGCGGGCGCAGCATGTCGGTTTCATTTTCCAGTTCTACAATCTGTTGCCGGTGCTCACCGCCTTCGAGAACGTCGAACTGCCCTTGCTGCTGACTTCCCTCTCCGGACGCCAGCGGCGGGAACATGTGGCCGCGGCGCTGGCGTTGGTCGGCCTCGACGATCGTCTGACCCATTATCCCAACGAGCTTTCCGGCGGCCAGCAGCAGCGCGTCGCGATCGCCCGGGCGCTGATCTCCGATCCGCTGCTGATTGTTGCCGACGAACCGACCGGCGACCTCGACCGCGAATCGGCCGAAGGCGTGCTGCAGCTGTTGCAGCGGCTGAACACCGATCTGGGAAAAACCATCATCATGGTCACCCATGATGCCCGAGCCGCCAGCCATGCCCATGCCATCATGCATCTGGAAAAAGGCGAACTGTCGGCGCGTGTAGATAACCCCAAAACCTGACTTGGTCTACTTATCCAAACTCGTCCTCCGCAACCTCTTCCGCCACAAGCTGCGCACGATGCTGACACTTGCCGGCCTGGTGGTGGCCATCGTGTCTTTCGGCTTGCTGCAGACGGTGGTGACGGCCTGGTATAACAACGCCAATATGGCTTCGGCGACCCGGCTTGTCACGCGCAATGCGATTTCGCTGGTGTTCCCCCTGCCCCTCAGCTACCGGCAGAAAATTCGCGGCATCGACGGCGTGCGCGCCATTGCTTATGCCAACTGGTTTGGCGCCATCTACAAGGAGCCGAAGAATTTCTTCCCGCAATTTGCCGTCGACGACGCTTATCTCTCGCTGTTCCCCGAGTTTGTCGTCAGCGAGGCTGAGCGGCATGACTTCCAGCGCGATCGCAAGGGCTGTATTCTCGGCCGCAAGATCGCCGATGCTTTCGGCATCAAGCTCGGCGACAACCTCACCTTGAAAGGCACGATTTTCCCCGGCGACTGGACCTTCGTGGTGCGCGGCATCTACACCGGAGCAAGCAATAAAACCGATCTGTCGCAGATGTTTTTTCATTGGGACTATCTCAACGAGACCGTCAGAAAGAGG
The DNA here is from genome assembly GCA_041674385.1 of Sterolibacterium sp. Taxonomy (GTDB): domain Bacteria; phylum Pseudomonadota; class Gammaproteobacteria; order Burkholderiales; family Rhodocyclaceae; genus JACRAR01. Next base: position 37,414 of record JBAYVU010000017.1, on the reverse strand, counting down.
TATGCGCGCCGCGTAGACCAGGTCGGCTTTTATATCATCGAGGCCGGCAATGCCGATGACATGGCGAGAATCGCCATCGACATCGACATGCAGTTCAAGAACTCCACCGCAGAGACCCTGACTGAAACCGAGAAAGCCTTTCAGCTCGGCTTTGTCTCGATGACCGAGTCGATTGTGGTGTCGATCCGGCTGGTGTCCTACCTCGTCATATTCATCATCATGGCAGTGATGGCCAACACCATGGCCATGACCGCGCGCGAGCGACTCGGCGAATATGCGACCCTCAAGGCGCTCGGCTTCGGCCCCGGCTTCCTGGCCACGACCATCCTGGGCGAGTCCCTGCTGCTCGCGACGCTGGGTGGCGCTGCCAGTATTGCGCTGACATTCCCGCTGGCGGTGGAGTTCAGCAAGCATACCGGCACGTTGTTCCCCGTCTTCCAGGTGGCGCAGGAGACCGTGCTGCTGCAGTGCGCTTGCGCTGTCGGCATCGGCGTTTTGGCTGCGCTGATGCCGATACGGCGCGCACTGAGCGTCAACATCGTCGAAGGGTTGAGGAGCATCGGCTGATGGCCATCCCGCTTTCCTACAGTTTGCGCAATTTGGCGACCCGCAGGCTCACTACCTTTCTTACCGCCGGCGCCATGGCCCTGGTGGTATTTGTTTTCGCTGCGGTGCTGATGATGGTTGCCGGTCTCCGCCAGACGCTGGTCGACACCGGCAGCGAAGACAATGTGGTGGCGATCCGCAAGGGCTCCGGCACCGAGATGCAAAGCGGCATCGACCGGGCTTCCGCGGCGCTGATGGAGAGCCAGCCGCAGGTGGCCATCGGGCCGGGTGGCCAACTGATCTGCTCCAAGGAAACGGTGGTACTGATTACCTTGCCCAAGCGACGGAGCGATACCGGCACAGGCGCCGTTCAGCCCGCCAATGTCACGGTGCGCGGTATCGGCAGCATGGGATTGGCACTGCGGCCGCAGGTGAAGCTCGCCATGGGTCGCATGTTCCGCCCCGGCAGTTATGAGGTCATAGCCGGCAGCAGTCTGGCAACGCGCTTCCAGGGTGCCGGCCTGGGTGAGACCCTGCGTTTCGGCAATCGCGAGTGGATCGTGGTGGGCATTCTGGATGCCGGCAAGAGCGGCTTCGATTCCGAGATTTGGGGGGATGCCGACCAGTTGATGCCGGCCTTCCGCCGCCCCGTGTTTTCGTCGGTGATCCTGCGGCTTTCCGACCGGAACAGCTTCGATACGCTAAGAACCGTGCTGGAGAACGATCCGCGTCTCTCGGTCGAAGTCAAGCGCGAACGCCAGTATTACGCGGACCAGTCGGAACTGATGGCCAATTTCATCCGCATCCTGGGCCTCACGCTCTCCATCATTTTTTCCATCGGTGCGGTGATCGGCGCGATGATCACCATGTTCGCTTCGGTTGCCAGCCGCACCGGCGAAATCGGCACCTTGCGGGCGCTGGGTTTCCGTCGCAGCGCCGTGCTCGGCGCCTTCCTGGTCGAGTCGCTGATACTGGCGCTGGTCGGCGGCGTGGTCGGGCTGGCGTTGGCCTCGGCCATGCAATTGGTGACCATCTCGACCATGAATTTCCAGTCTTTCGCCGAACTCGCTTTCAGCTTCCAGCTGACCCCGCGCATCGCGTTTCAGACAATGTTGTTCACTTTGGTCATGGGTTTTCTTGGCGGATTTCTGCCGGCGGTTCGGGCGGCACGCATGAACATCGTCACGGCGCTCAGAGCGGCATAAAGCGGGCTGGCCAATAAAAAACAGCCCGCCGTCGGGCGGGCTGATCCGGCAAGCGGCAAGCTACGTGGGACAGACTCAGGCCGCTTGTACCGGAATCTTGACGCTGTGCTTCAGGATACGGTTGCGCGCATCGACATAAACCAGGTCGGGTTGGTATTTGGCGAGTTCGACCTCGTTATACACGGCGAAGGTGGCAATGATCAGCAAGTCGCCGGGAGAGGCTTTGCGCGCCGCGGCGCCATTCACGGAGATTGTGCCAGAGTTGCGCTCGGCGCTGATGGCGTAAGTGGAGAAGCGCTCGCCGTTGGTCACGTTCCAGATGTCGATCGCTTGGTATTCCTTGATGTCGGCAGCATCCATCAGGTTCTGGTCGATCGCGCAGGAACCCTCGTAGTGCAACTCGGACTGAGTCACCGTGACGCGGTGAAGCTTGGATTTCAACATGGTGCGTTGCATAGCGATTCCTTTCTCATGCAAAGGTCGGCAATTACAGCGGCCAGGGCGAGCATTCTTGCACCTTTCGCTGCTATTCTCCCGCTTCTGGCCACCACCGGCATGAGCGCATCGTGGCGACCTAAACTTCCAGGTTATCGATCAGGCGCGTGCTCCCCAGGAGTGCGGCGCCCAAAATCACCAGCCCGGAATCGTGAACGGACGGCGATTTTAGCCCAGTTTTTTCTCTTACTGCAATATAGTCCGGAATCCAGCCATGCGCGCGGAGTTCCGCCATAACCCCGGATTCCAGTCGGGAATAATCCCGATTCCCCGCCAGAATGGCCTGGCGCACATCCTCCAGCAGGCGATGCAGGCGGGGCGCTTCCGTTCTTTCCTGCGGGGAAAGAAAACCGTTGCGGGAAGAAAGAGCCAGTCCGTCTGGCGCGCGTACCGTGTCGGCAGCGACAATTTCAATCGGCAAGGCGAGATCCCGCGCCATATTGCTCAGCACCAGCATTTGCTGGTAATCCTTCTTGCCGAACACCGCCACCTGAGGCTGAGTGATGTTGAACAGCTTCTGCACCACGGTGGCAACTCCGCGGAAATGGCCGGGACGGAACTCGCCTTCGAGGATGGTGATCAGGTCGGCGGGCGGTTCGATGAAATATTGTTGCGGCGTCGGATACATCTCGCTTTCAGATGGAAAGAACAGCGCGTCGACACCTGCGGCGACCAGCCTCTCGCAATCCGCGGCGAAAGTGCGCGGATATTTGTCGAAGTCTTCGCCGGGACGGAACTGCAAGCGGTTGACGAAAATGCTGACCAGCACGGTATCGCCGTACTTATGCGCCTCACGCATCAAGGAGATGTGACCGTCGTGCAAGTTGCCCATGGTGGGCACCAGTACGACACGCCCGGCATTTTCCCGACTGGCGCGCAGACTGGCTATCGTTTCATGAATTTTCATTGCTATCAGTACTATCAGTAGATGTGTTTGGAAGAAGGGAAACTGCCGTCCTTGACTGCCGCAACGTAAGCCTTGACCGCGGCATCGATGCTCTCGGCGCCGGTCATGAAATTGCGGACGAAACGTGCCGTCTTGCCGGGGTAGATGCCCAGCATGTCGTGCAACACCAGCACCTGGCCGGAACAACCGGCGCCGGCGCCGATGCCGATGGTGGGGATGTCGAGCAGATTCGTGAGCTCGGTCCCGAGCTGGGCCGGGATCATTTCGATCAGCAGCATGGCAGCGCCGGCTTGCTGCAATGACAAGGCATCGTCCTTCATGCGCTGCGCAGCCTCGTTCCCCTTGCCCTGTACCCGGTAGCCGCCGAGGGCATGCACGGACTGCGGCGTCAGGCCGATATGCGCCCAGACCGGTACGCCGCGCTCGCTGAGGAAGCGCACGGTATCCGCCATCACCATGCCGCCTTCCAGCTTGACCATCTGCGCGCCGGCAGCCATCAGGCGGCTGGCGTTGCGCAAGGCCTGTTGCGGACTTTCCTGGTAGGAACCCCACGGCATGTCGGCGGCGATGAAGCTGCGCTTGACGCCACGCGCCACGCACTCGGTGTGGTACACCATGTGTTCCATGGTCACCGGCAGCGTGGTGGCGTGACCCTGCAAAACATTGCCGAGAGAATCGCCGACCAGGATGGCGTCGACACCGCAGCGGTAGAGCAAACTGGCGAAGCTCGCATCGTACCCGGTCAGCGTGGCGATTTTTTCGCCGGCGGCATACAAACGCATCAGTTCGTGCAGGGTCACCGGTTTGTCGTTGGCTAGATAGCCCATGGCAATACCTCTATCGAAAAATGAAATAGACCGCGCCAAGAATACACAAGCCCGCCCAAATATAGTCGAGTTTGAGAGGTTCCTGCATGTAGAACACCACAAACGGGACGAACACTATCAGCGTGATGACTTCCTGCAGGATTTTCAACTGGGCCAGATCCATGGCCTGGCGACCGATGCGATTGGCCGGCACCTGCAGCAGGTATTCGAACAGCGCGATGCTCCACGAAGCCAGTGCGGCGATCCACCACGGCCGCGCGCTGAGGTTTTTCAAGTGCGCGTACCAAGCGAAGGTCATGAACACATTCGAAGCGGTCAGCAACAATACGCTTTGCAGGTGAATCGGAAGAAGGGAAAGTTGGATCATCTGCGAAATAGTAAAAGCTAAGCAGCAACTCTGGCAATGATCTGGTCGCGACAGCCTTCAAGCAATTCGCTCGCCCAGCCATACCCCGGAATTCTGCAGTCGGCGGCCACCTCCAGCAGCGGCACCAGCACGAACGCGCGCTGATGCATGCGCGGGTGGGGCAAGATCAGTTCCGCCTCGGACAATATGCTGTCGCCATGCAGCAGCAAATCCAGGTCGAGGGTGCGCGGCGCGTTGCTGACGCTGCGCAGACGGCCGAAATTGCCCTCGATATGGAACAGCGCCTGCAGCAGTTGTTGGGGACTCAGCGTAGTGTGCAGCAGCACCACCGCGTTGATGAAATCGGGTTGATTCTTCAGCCCCACCGGTGCTGTCCGATACAGTGACGAAGCCTTGGACAGGGTTGTGGCGGGAATCTCGGAGAGTGCCCGTATGGCCGCGCTGACGGTCCGGACGGGATCGCCGAGATTCGCCCCGAGCGCGACAAAAGCCGCTGCGGGACTGTTCACTCGACTGGCTCCGGGTTTGCCTCGCCAGCGCTCCCCTTGGCACCCCGGCTTCGTCTGCTGCGGCGGCGCTTCTTGGTACCGCTGTTTTCGGGCAACAGCATCGCCAGGCGCTCGTCGATATCGACTTCCTGGAAGCGTGTCCACCAATCGGCCAATTCCATCGCCACCTCGCCGCTTTGCGCGCGCAACAACAAGAAGTCGTAGCCGGCGCGAAAGCGCAGTTGCTCCAGAAGGCGCAAGGCGGACTTGCCGGTACGCTTCTCGAACCGTGGCTGCAACGCCCATATATCCTTGATGTCGCCGCTGATGCGGCGGGTGATGGCAAGTTTCTCGGATTGCTGACTGAGCACCGTATCCATCGCTTCGAAGAGCGCCGGGATGGATACTTCGCCCTTGCTCTTGCGGGCCTCCCAGTCGGCCAGCACCTCGTGCCAAAGCAATGTGGCAAACAGGAAGCCGGGCGAGGTGGGTTTGCCGAGGCGGATACGCTCATCGGTGCCGGACAAAGCCAACATGACGAATTTCTCTCCCATCGGCTGCTCCAGGATCACGTCGAGCAAGGGCAACAGACCATGGTGCAGTCCTTCATCGCGCAGGCGTTTAACGCATTCGACGGCATGGCCCGAGAACAGCAGTTTCAGCATCTCGTCAAAGACGCGCGCCGCCGGCACGTTCTCCATCAATCCCGCCATCTCGCGGATCGGCGTGCGCGCCGCCGGATCGATGCTCAACCCCAGCTTGGCCGAGAGCCGCACGGCGCGCAGCATGCGCACCGGGTCTTCGCGGTAACGCGCGCGCGGTTCGCCGATCATGCGCAACGTCTTGTGCTTGAGGTCGGCCACCCCGTGGTGATAATCCAGCACGCTTTCCGTGGCTGGATCGTAGTACAGCGCGTTGATGGTGAAGTCGCGTCGGGCGGCGTCTTCCGCCAGACTGCCCCAGACGTTGTCGCGCAGCACGCGGCCGTGTTCGTCCTTCTGCGTGTCGGCGTCGTGCGCGGCGCGAAAGGTGGAGACTTCCAGCGTTTCGCCGCCCTGCATCACATGCACGATCTGAAAGCGCCGGCCGATGATGCGCGAGCGCCGGAACAGGCTGCGCACTTGCTCCGGTGTGGCATCGGTGGCAACGTCGTAATCCTTGGGCACGATGCCGGCGATCAGGTCGCGCACCGCGCCGCCCACCACATAGGCTTTGAAGCCGTTCTGCTGCAATGTCTCGCAGGTACGGCGGGCGCCCGAGGAGATTGCATCGCGCTGGATGCCGTGGCTTGCCTGCGGGATCGCGGCCGGTCTGGATGCTGGCAGTTTGGGGTCGCGACGCAGCACATCGATTGCGCGCCGCAGCAGCTTTCGGATCATGCAGCGGAAAGGTGAACGAGAAACCTGAGAGGCCGCAATGATACAGGAAATCAATATCTTGTCGGGCGGACATGGAGAACCCGGCGGGATTGCGCCGCCGCAGGCACGCAGGAAAGCCACCCGCCGCGGTAGGGAGGCGCAAGCCCCCTCCCGCGGCGACAAGAAATAAACTCAGCCGAGTTTGATCGGCACGAACAACTTGTTGTTGCCGCGCAGAACCAGCAGCGCCAGACGCTTGTCGTTCTTGCCGAGCAGGGAACGAAGCTGTTCCACGCTCGCGACCTTTTCGCCATTCACCGACAAGATCACATCGCCGGGCTGAATCCCCGCCCGAGCGGCCGGCCCGTCGCTTACGTTTTCCACCAGAAGGCCCTCGGCGACTTCCGCCTGCTTGCGCTCTTCCGGCGTCAGCGGACGAACCACCAGTCCCAGTTTGCCTTTGTCATTTTCATCCGGCATAACCCGGGCCTCGGCAGTCTTCAATTCGCCGACCTTCATCGAGATGTCCCTGGTCTTGCCCTTGCGCCAGATAACCAGAGTCGCCGCCGTTCCGGGCGCAAGCTCGGTCACCAGAGGAGGCAATTCCGCCGAACGGGCGATGGCTTTGCCGTTGAATTTGAGAATCACATCGCCCGGTTCGATGCCCGCCTTCTCGGCCGGGCCGCCCTTCTCCACCGAACTTACCAGCGCGCCGGCGGGCTTATCGAGTCCGAAAGAATCGGCCAAGTCCTGATTGACTTCCTGGATCATCACCCCCAGACGTCCCCTGCTGACCTTGCCATGTTCGATCAGCTGGCGCTCCACCTTCATCGCAACGTCGATCGGGATGGCAAAGGACAAGCCCTGATAGCCGCCGCTGCGACTGTAGATTTGCGAATTGATGCCGATCACTTCCCCGTTCATGTTGAACAGGGGGCCGCCCGAATTGCCGGGGTTGATGGCGACATCGGTTTGCAGAAATGGCACATAGCCTTCATCGGGCAGGGTTCTCGACTTGGCCGAGACGATTCCCGCCGTCACGCTGTTCTCGAAACCGAAGGGCGAGCCGATCGCCACCACCCACTCGCCGACGCGACTCTGCTGGGGGTCGCCAACCTTCACCGTCGGCAGATTGTTGGCGTCGATCTTGAGCACAGCCACATCGGACAACTTGTCCAGGCCAACCACCTTGGCCTTGAACTCCCTCTTGTCGGTCAACTTGACCAGCACTTCGTCGGCGTTGGCCACGACATGGGCATTGGTCAGCACCACACCATCCGGACTCACGATGAATCCGGAACCGAGGCCATGCGTGGGCACATTGCCGTGCGGCGAGGGTCCCTGGAAACGCCGGAAGAAATCGTAGAAAGGATCGTTCGGATCCATATTGGGAGAACCTCGAAGGCCGCCGGTCTTGACGGTTCCCGAGACGCTGATATTGACGACGGCCGGACCCTGCTGGGCGGCAATCTCGGAAAAATCCGGCAGCGCCACCAGCTTCCGGGCAGGTTCGGCAGCCACGGCGGTTTCCTGGCGGACGGTTGTCGCTTCAGCGCCTGAAACCTGATTTCGCTGGGAATAGGCATAACCCCCGAACAGCGAGGCCACAAGCAGCGCAGCGACGACGATCCGCCTTAAGCCGAAGGAAAGTTTATTCTCGTTCATTGCTAAGTCCTCGTTGCGAATTGGTGAATACCATGCACCATGCCCCGAACCGCAAACTGTGGGGCATCAGCATGACCATGGAGTTTCCCCCCGACGGAGAGGTTCCGGCGGGTCTGCAACAAAGTGTCACGCCAGCCGAACCAACTCTGTCGAGTCCCTCGACGTCAGATGACAGTGCGCAGGCCGGAAAAGTTCCCGGCCTGCACCTCATCGGCGTTTATGCGGCCTTGCGATCCAGCAGTTGGACATTGCCGCTGCCGTCGATCGCGATCTTGCGGGGTTTCATGGTCTCGGGAATTTCCCGCACCAGCTCGATATTCAGCAGGCCATTGTCGAGCCCGGCGCTCACCACCTTGAGATGATCGGCGAGCTGGAAGCGATGCTCGAAGTCCCGTGCCGCGATACCGCGATGCAGGTAGGTGCGCTTGGGCTCGCCCTTGTTCTTGCGGCCGACGATCTTCAGCGTGTCGCGCTCGATCTCGACGTCCAACTCGGCACGCTCGAAACCGGCCACGGCCATCTGAATGCAGTACTTGTCCTCGGCCACCCGCTCGATGTTATAGGGCGGATAGCTCGGCTGGGTTTCGCTGCGCTGAGCGTCGTCGAACATTTGCGCGAACCGGTCAAAGCCGATGGCGGAACGATACAGGGGGGTGAAGTCAAAAGCACGCATGAAAATATCCTCCAAAAAGTAAGCGATATGATTGGCGGGCCCCGGATGGGCACCCGCTGCTGCGAAAATAGGGTCCGGGTTGGAGATTTCAAGTCCTTGAAAAACTGCCGCCACCCCCGATCTTTTAACAGCCTGAATTGTTGCCGGGGCGGGCGCTGTTGCACGGCTGAGTGCCATGCCCCGGCTGGAAGGGATATTGAATGCGCACTGACCACGCCCCAAACCGTCGAATCGACCTGCCCGGCCAAAGACGTCTGGTTACGACCGGCATGATCCTGATTTTGTTGTCCCTGGCTTGGTTCAAGCCATGGGAGTTCGGTGCAGCGGCAGCACCGGAAGCCCCGTTGCGGCCGGTCGCAGCGCGCGGCGCTTTGGCCGAAGACGAACAGAACAACATCAACGTATTCAAAACCGCGTCGCGCTCCGTCGTCCATATCACGACGCTGGAATTTGAGACCAACTTCTTTTCCCTTTCCGTGACGCAGGTGCCACGCGGCACCGGTACCGGCTTCATATGGGACGAGCGGGGACATATCGTGACCAATTTCCACGTCATCCAGGGCGGCAGCGCAGCACGCGTCACACTGGCCGACCAGACCACCTGGAAAGCGGTGCTGGTCGGCGCATTCCCCGACCGCGACTTGGCGGTGCTGCGCATCGATGCGCCGAAGGAAAAACTCAAGCCAATCCTGATTGGCGAAAGCGGCAATCTCCAGGTGGGGCAGAAAGTTTATGCCATTGGCAATCCATTCGGTCTGGACCAGACGTTGACCACCGGTATCGTCAGCGCACTCAACCGCGAGATCGAATCGGTCACGCAACGCACTATCCGCGGCGTGATCCAGACCGACGCGGCCATCAACCCGGGCAACTCGGGCGGACCGCTGCTCGATTCCGCAGCCCGCCTGATCGGCGTCAATGCGGCCATCTACAGCCCGAGCGGGGCCTCTGCGGGCATCGGATTTGCCATTCCCGTCGATGAGGTGCGCCGCATCGTGCCGCGTCTGATCCGCGACGGCAAGTTCGTTCGCCCGGCTCTCGGCATCCAGGCTGCCTCGGACAGCGTACGCAAAGCGCTGGGCCTGCCGCCTGGCATCGTGATCGTCGGCGTCGAGAACGGCAGCCCAGCCGAACGTGCCGGTTTGCGTCCTTTCACCCGGGCTGCGGACGGCGGCGTGATCGCCGGAGACGAAATCGTCGCAGTGGCCGGCAAGCCGGTGGCCAGTTTTGACGAGCTGCTCAATATCCTGGAAAACCAGCAGGCGGGCGACAAGCTCAGCATCGGCCTGTTGCGCGCCGGCCAGCGCCGCGAAAAAAACGTCACGCTGGGACTGCCGGACTGATACGAGACTTAGCGCAGGGAGATGACCGGCCAGCCATGCTTGCCGGCATGCGCGCGCAGCGTGTCGTCCGGATCGACCGCCACCGGATCGGTGACCAGCGACATCAACGGCAAGTCGTTGTGCGAGTCGCTGTAAAAATAGCTGCGCGGGAAACTGCCCCACCACCAGCCCATGGATTCCAGCCAGGACTCGACGCGGGCGATCTTGCCCTCGCGAAACGCCGGCAGGCCGCGCGGTTTGCCGGTGAAACCACCGGTGGTGGCATCCTGCGCCGGGACGGTGGCGATCAAATGGGGAATGCCGAATTCCCGCGCGATCGGGGCGGTGACGAAACTGTTGGTGGCGGTGACGATGGCCAGCAGCGCGCCGTCGTCGATATGCCGATGGACTAGCGCCCGCGCCGCCGCGCCGATCATCGGCCGGATGTGCGCAGTCATGAAATCGGCATGCCAGGCATCCAGTTCGGCGCGGCTGTGGCGCGTCAACGGCAACAACTGGAAATCCAGGAAGGCATGAATGTCGAGGGTTCCCGCCTTGTATTGTTCGTAGAACTCGCGGTTTTTCGATTCTTGCAACTCGCGGTCGAGTATGCCTTTGTCCATCAGAAACTGCGCCCACTCGAAATCGCTGTCGCCGTTCAGCAGCGTGTTGTCCAGATCAAAGAGTACCAAGTCCATATTTAACGCCTATTCGAGTTCCAGGGAAGTTTGCAATATTTCGCGCAGCAACGGCAAGGTTAGCGGACGATGCTGTTCCAGCGAGGTGCGATCAAGGGCGTCGAGCACCGCCAACAGTGTGGGCAGATCGCGCCGGCCGTGACGCAGCAGGTAGTCGATCAAAGCCTCGTCGAGGCTCATGCCGCGGTCCAGTCCATGTTGCCGTAGAGCCGCAGCTTTTTCGTCATCGCTGAGCGGTTGAACCTCATAGATCAGCGTGCTGCCGATGCGGGTGCGCAGATCCTCGCGGATGGCCGGTTGCAGGCGCAACGGCGGTTCGGGCCCCGACAGCAGCAGCGCCAGGCCGACCAGGCGTGCCGCATTGAAGGTACGAAACAGCGTGATCTGCGCTGTCTCGCTCAACCCGTCGATGTCGTCGAGGATGACCAGGCTGCTCGGGGCCGGCGCCAGTTGGTCGCCGAGCTGGGCGGCCTCGATCAAGCAGACCGGTCGCTGCCGCGCTTGCGCTGCCGCCAGCACGGCGCGAAGCAGATGGCTGCGACCGCTGCCGGGCGGACCCCACAAATAAATCTGGTCGAAAACATCAGGATCGGACAACGCGGCAAGACGTGCGACCAGCTCGGCATTCTTGCCGATGACGAAGTTGTCGAAGCTGGGCGCTTGCTCGGGACGCAGATCAAGCAACAGTTGCCGCTGTGCCGCCTTGTTATCCATGGCCACCCCGATAAGGCAGGCGGTCGGCGCCTTTGATGTTCATTTCCGGTAGAATTCCCGACTGAATTCGTGGTTTCGCATGCTCATCCGTCTGGCACGAACCCGCGCGTGAAAAGACGACACTTTAGCCGCCAGCCCGCAGGAACTCAACTTGACTTCATCACAATCAACTTCTTCCGCGCTGACTTATCGCGATGCCGGTGTCGACATCGATGCCGGCGATGCCTTGGTCGAACGCATCAAGCCTTTCGCCAAGCGCACCATGCGCCCCGAAGTGCTGGCCGGCATCGGCGGTTTCGGCGCACTCTTCGAAATCTCGAAAAAATACCGCGAGCCGGTCCTCGTTTCGGGCACCGACGGCGTCGGCACCAAGCTGAAGCTGGCGTTCCAGTACCAGCGCCACGACACCATCGGCCAGGACCTGGTGGCGATGAGCGTCAATGACATCCTGGTGCAAGGTGCCGAGCCCCTGTTCTTCCTCGATTACTTCGCCTGCGGCAAGCTCGCCGTGGATACCGCCGCCACGGTCATCCGGGGCATCGCGCAGGGTTGCGAACTGGCGGGTTGCGCGTTGATCGGCGGCGAGACAGCGGAAATGCCGGGGATGTACCCGGACAACGAATACGATCTGGCCGGCTTCGCTGTCGGCGTCGTGGAAAAATCGCGGATCATCGACGGCAGCAACATTGTTCCGGGCGATGTGGTGCTCGGGCTGGCCTCCAGCGGCGCGCATTCCAACGGCTATTCCTTGATCCGCAAGATCATCGAACGCAGCCGCCCCGACTTGTTCGCCGACTTCCACGGTTGCCCGCTGCTCGACGCCATCATGGCGCCGACGCGCATCTATGTGAAACCGCTCCTGGCGCTGATGCAGGCGCTGCCGGTAAAGGGCATGGCGCACATCACCGGCGGCGGCCTGACCGAGAACGTGCCGCGCATCCTGTCCGAGCCGCTTTGCGCCACGCTCGACAGCCGCCAATGGCCTTTGCCGCCCTTGTTCCAGTGGCTGCAAACCGAAGGCCAGGTCGCCGACGCCGAGATGCATCGCGTCTTCAATTGCGGTATCGGTATGGTGGTAATCATCGCCGCCGAACACGAACGACACGCCATGCAGTTGCTTCATGCCGCCGGCGAAACGGTGTATGCCATCGGTCGCGTCGAATCCCGCGTCGGCGGTCAGCCGCAAACCACCGTCAACTAATCTCCGGCCGCAGAAATTCCCGTACTCGTTGCAGCACCTGGTCGCCGTTGCCGCTGTCGGGAGGATCGACACACTCGATGCCGCGCATGCTGCGCAACCAGGTCAATTGCCGCTTGGCGAACTGGCGCGTGGCATACACGCCGCGGTCGAACAGTTCGGCGCGCGGCAGCCGGCCTTCCAGCATCTCCCACACCTGGCGGTAGCCGACGCAGCGCATCGAGGGCAGACCGGCATCGAGCCGGTATTTCTGCCGCAGATTGACGACTTCCTCCACCAGTCCGGCCGTCAGCATATCGGCATAACGTTTGGCAATGCGCTGGTGCAGCACACCGCGATCCTGCGGCAACAGCGCCAAGGCCAGCACGCGAAAGGGCGGAGGCGCCGCGCGCTGAGCAGCGAACAACGCGTCGAGCGGCTGGCCGCTGAGCCGCACCACTTCCAACGCGCGCTGGATACGCTGGGCATCGGTCGGTTTCAAGCGCGCCGCCGTGGCCGGGTCGAGCCGCGCCAGTTCGGCATGCAGTGCCGGCCAGCCCCGTGCCATCGCCGCCGCGTCGATTTCGGCGCGCAGCGTTGCATCGGCTTGCGGCAGTTCGGCCAGACCCTCGCGCAGCACCTTGAAGTACAGCATGGTGCCACCGACCAGCAGCGGCACGCGGCCACTTGCCGCGATATCCGCCATCTCGCGCAACGCGTCGGTGCGAAAGCGTGCCGCCGAGTAACTCTCCTCGGGCGTGATCAGATCGATCAGGCGATGCGGAAAGCGCGTCAGGGTCGCCGCATCCGGCTTGGCCGTGCCGATGTCCATATCGCGGAATACCTGTGCCGAATCGACACTGATGATGTCGAGCGGCAAACGCGCGGCGAGTTCCAGGGCCAGCCCGGTCTTGCCGCTCGCCGTGGGTCCAAGGAGCAGGATTGCCGGAGGGAGAGGTTTGTCAGCGGCCACGCAAGAACAATCGATCGAGATCGACCAAGGAAAGCTGCATCCAGGTCGGCCGGCCGTGGTTACACTGGTCGGCGCGCTCGGTAGCCTCCATCTCGCGCAGCAACGCGTTCATCTCCGGCAGCGTCAAGTTGCGGTGGGCGCGCACTGCGCCGTGGCAGGCCATGGTGGCGAGAAGTTGGTTACGGCGCGACTCGATCACCTGGCTGACCGGAAATTCCTTCAGGTCGGCCAGCAGAGCGCGCAGCAGATCGACGATCGGCGCGTTGGCCAGCAGCGCCGGCACGCTGCGCACCGTCAGTTGCTGAGGTCCGGCCGGGGCGAGCCCGAAGCCGAGACGCTCAAGCGTCGCCGCATGCTCCTCGGCAGTCGCCTGTTCCACGACACTGGCCGCGAAGACCGCCGGGATCAGCAGCGATTGCGTCGGCGGCGTCTCTTCCAGCAGCTCTTTGAGCTTTTCGTAGAGGATGCGTTCGTGGGCGGCATGCATGTCGACCAGCACGAGACCGGCGCTGTTCTGCGCCAAGATGTATATGCCATGTAGTTGCGCCAGCGCATGGCCCAGCGGCGTTGCCCGATCGTCCCAGTCTGGCGTAGCACCGGCTTGGGCCGAAGGCAGCGGGGACTCGCCGCTGAAGGCGCTACGGGATAGCTCAAGGTAGGCCGTCGTTGCCGATTCCGCTATGCCGAGCGAACTCTGGCGCGGCGGGTTCCAGGCGGCGCGGGAATAAGCAGCGCCATGGTAGCCAGCAACCGGCGCAGGTGCTTGTCCAGGCGGCGCCGCCAACACCCGTTGTAAGGCATGGAACACGAACTGATGGACGCCGCGTGCCTCGCGGAAACGCACTTCGGTCTTGGCCGGATGCACATTCACATCCACGCCGTAAGGGTCGAGTTCGAGAAACAGCACATAGGCCGGGTGACGACCGCCATGCAGGATGTCTTCATAAGCCTGGCGCACCGCATGGGACAACAGCTTGTCGCGGACAAAGCGGCCATTGACGAAGAAGTACTGTTCGTCGCGGCTGGCGCGCGAGTATGCGGGCAGCGCGGCAAAACCCGTCAAGCGCAAATCCCCGGCGGCCATCTCGACGGTTCTTGCCTGGGAGAAGAATTCCTCGCCGAGCAGTTCGCGTACGCGGCGCGGCAGATCGGTCGCGACAAGACGGAATTTGAGGTCGCCGTTATGCACCAGGCTGAAGGCCGCCTCCGGCCGCGCCAGCGCCATGCGCCGCAAGACCTCGTGGCAGTGGGCATATTCGGTAGCGGCGGACTTGAGAAACTTGCGCCGCGCCGGCGTGTTGAAGTAAAGATCGGCGACTTCGATGGTCGTGCCGCCGCCCAGCGCCGCCGGTTGCAACGCCAGATCGTTGGCGATGCGCCAGGCATGTCCGCCCTGTGTTCCGCCGGCAGTCCGGCTGGTCAGCGCGATACGCGCCACCGCGGCGATCGAGGCCAGGGCTTCGCCGCGAAAACCCAGGCTGCCGACATGTTCGAGGTCTTCGAGGCTGCCGATCTTGCTGGTGGCATGCCGCGCCAGGGCTAGCGGCAGGTCGTCCCTGGCGATGCCGCTACCGTCGTCGGCCACGCGGATCAGCCGCACCCCGCCTTCGGCAAGCTGCACGTCGATGCGGCGCGCGCCGGCATCGAGGCTGTTCTCGACCAGTTCCTTGAGCACCGAGGCGGGCCGCTCGACCACTTCGCCGGCGGCAATCTGGCTGATGAGCAGGTCGGGCAGCGGGCGTATGCGGGAGGGGATAGACATGGCGGGATTATAGCGGCCCCGTCCCTGGCATCCGGTACAATCCCCGGCTTTGCCGCCTGCCCCGCCCCATGGAATTACTGGCCCAGTTTTTCGATCTGATCCTGCATCTCGACCAGCATCTCGCGCTGCTGGCACAGCAGTACGGGACGTGGATCTACGCGCTGCTGTTCGCGATCATATTCTGCGAGACCGGACTGGTGGCGTTCCCTTTCCTGCCCGGCGACTCCTTGCTGTTCGTCGCCGGCGCCATCGCCGCGACCGGCGGCATGGATGTCTCCGTATTGTGTGCGGTGCTATTCGTGGCGGCAGTGCTCGGCGACAACACCAACTACTGGATCGGCCGCGTCGCCGGAGCGCGCGCCTTCCGCTGGGAGCAGTCGCGCTTCTTCAACAAGGCGGCGCTCGACAAGACCCATGCCTTCTATGAAAGACACGGCGGCAAGACCGTCATCATCGCCCGCTTCCTGCCGCTGGCGCGCACCTTCGCGCCCTTCGTGGCGGGCGTGGCGCGCATGACCTACCCGCGTTTCTTCGCTTACGATTTCTTCGGCGGCGCATTCTGGATCGGCTCGCTGACCCTCGCCGGCTACTGGTTCGGCAATCTGCCTTGGATCAAGAACAACCTGTCGCTGGTGATCCTCGGTATCGTCGTCGTGTCGCTGCTGCCGGCGCTGGTCGGCTGGTTGCGGCAACGACGGTAAGCATCCGGGAATAGACAGTCAAGAAAGAGGTAACGATCCCTGCGCGCCTTCCCTGGCCAGGATCGTGCAGATGGCATTGGCCGCCGGCCAAGAGGTGTAGCACCAGTCGGGCGCAATCAGCATGGGGGTGCGCGCCGTGGCGGAAATCCGATGGAAGACCACCTCCGCGGGCGTGCGGCGGATCAGCTCCGCCGCCGTGGCGGCATATTCGGCCAGGGTCGGCGGCAGCACGAGGCGGCGGGCGTAGTCCGCCGCCATGCGGCTACCTTTGACGATCATCAGCGGATGCAGCTTGATTCCCTCGACGCCGAGTTCGATCACGCGGGCATGCGATGCGATGGCCATGGCGGCGGTCTCGCCCGGCAAGCCGACGATCAGATGGGTGCAAACCGGCACCGCATGGCGTTGCGCACGGGTGACGGCATCCACATAGGCGGCAAAGTCGTGGCCGCGGTTGATCGATGCCAGGGTTTTGTCATGGGCGCTTTGCAGGCCCAATTCAAGCCAGACTTCATAGCCGCGTTCGCGATAGCCGGCAAGAATCTCCAGCACCGCGTCCGGGACGCAATCGGGGCGTGTGCCGACGCACAGGCCGACAATATCGGGTTGCCGCGTGGCCTCGGCGTAGAGACGCGACAGTTCCTCGACTTCGGCATAGGTGCTGGTGTAGGCCTGGAAATAGGCCAGATAGCGGCTGGCACGGTTGATCTCGGTACGGCGGGCGGCAATCTGTTCGCCGACCGGGATGCTCGGGCTCGCCTGGTTGAACGACAGCACGCTGCAAAATGAGCAGCCGCCGCGGCCCAAGGTGCCGTCACGGTTGGGACAGGTAAACCCGGCATGCAGGGTCAGCTTGCGTATGCGTTCGCCGAAACGGGCCTTGAGGTGGTTGCCGAGGGTATTCAGGTATCGTTCAGGTTGCACTGGGATGGGGAATGCTTTAAGAAAAGGATAGTGAAGCCGGCCGGACTTGGAGAATTGAAGCGTAGCAGATGCCTGCAAAATTCTGCCTGGGGATCAATCTCACTGCCTGTCCTTGGCATCAAGCCACACACCCAGTCCTTGGGCATTGAGTTCGATGTCCATCGCCATGAATTGCAGCAGCGCCTCTCCCTGCAGCGCCCAGCCCTGTCGTGCCGCTTCCTCCAGCAGGATCGCCGTAACGCCGGCCTTGAGCCGCTGATGCCGCGCCGCGCCGGACGTAAGCACGCGCATTGCCAACTCAACGTGAGCGTCGATCAGGCGATGCAGATCGGCGGCGAGGCGCGCTACGTCGGTCACCTGGCTGAAATGGGTGACATAGATCGCCGCCGGTTGGTATTCCATCAGCAGGTCGATGGAGCGATGCAGTTCGACCGGATCAAATTGCACCGGGCTGGTGTTCGGGAAGACGAAACGGCGCCCGGCGCGGTCCAGTTCGCGATAGCATAGGCCAAATGTATCGCCGCTAAAGATGTGGCCGGTGCGCGCGTCGCGGATGCTGATGTGGTGGCGCGCATGGCCCGGAGTGTCAAGCAGCAGCAGTTCGCGGCCATTGAGCCGGACGGTTTGTCCGTGCTGCGCCTCGATGATGCGCTTGCGCGGTACGGGCAGCAGTTCGCCATACCTGTGTAGCGTCGTCTCTCTGCCATATACGGCCACCGTGCCGGCCAGCAGTTTAGCGGGATCGGCCATGTGGCGGGCGCCGCGCGGATGCACCAGCAGTTTCGCTTGCGGCAGAAGCTGCATCAGCTTGCCGGCAGCACCGGCGTGGTCGAGATGGACATGGGTCAGGACGATGTAGTCGACCTGTTCGGGTTCCAACTGAAGCTTGCCGAGGACTTCCATCACCCGCGTCACGCAACTGTTGGTGGCGGTGTCGATCAGCGCCACATGCTCGCCTTCGACCAGTAGATGCACGGCATCGAGCACTGGCCGGTGGAAACCGGAATCGATGGCATAAATGCCTTGGCCATAGTCGTCGACGAAATTCATAGTGCTCCCAATTTTTCCGATATCTTAGCAGGCGGCACTGAATCAGTCGTTTAGCGGTGGCCCAGTGCTTTGCGTTATGATTCGGCCTGCGTCTTGCAATGCTGGCCGCGCCCGAGGCGCGGGAATGTCACCCTGTTCGCCTTTCAGAACTTACTTGTTCCAGATGAAATCTGTCGTCATATTGATCTCCGGCCGCGGCAGCAACATGCGGGCTTTGCTGGAGGCTGATCTGCCGGGCTGCCGCTTCGTCGTCATCAGCAATCAGCCGGCGGCTGAAGGACTGGCCTTCGCGCACGCGCGCGGGCTGGAGACAGCTGTCGTCAATCACCGCGACTATCCGTCGCGTGCCGATTTCGATGCGGCCCTGAGCGAAACCATCGACCAATATCGGCCCGACCTGGTGATCCTGGCCGGCTTCATGCGCATCCTCGGCGAGGACTTCGTGCGGCGCTACCGGGGGCGGCTGGTCAACATCCATCCGTCATTGCTGCCGTCTTTTCCGGGCATGCACACCCACGCCCAGGCACTGGCTGCTGGCGTCAGGATACATGGCTGCACGGTGCATTTCGTGACCCCTGCGCTCGATTCCGGGCCGATCCTAATCCAGGCTGCGGTGCCTGTGCTGTCGGGCGATAGCGAAGACACATTGGCGGCGCGCGTGCTGACCCAGGAGCATGTCATCTATCCCCGTGCCGTACGCTGGTTTCTTGAAGGCCGCCTGCAGCTGACCGACGACGGGCATGTCTTGCTTGACGGCGAGCATCCATCAGAAGCGACCCTAATTGCGCCGTCGGGGGAATGACCAGCTTGCGCCAACAGCGCCTGACACTGGCGCTGTTAATTTCGCTGTTGTTGCATCTCACTGTGGTGGTGGCGCCGGGTTGGTACCTGCCCACACAGGACGATGAGCTGTCTTCCGACTCGCCGCCGCAACTCGAGGCGCATCTGGCGCCACCCCGCAAGACTGTCGCTGCTGCGCCACCAGCGGCGAAGCCGCCGCGTCCCAAGACCCCGCGCCGCGCCGCGCCGCCGGCAGCAGCGATGCCTGTCGAGCCGGAGGCGACGGCGGCGAACACGCCGCCCGCGCCTGTCGATGCAGCGCCGAATGCGGAACCCGCGCTCCCGACCGAACCGCCCCGCCCCCCCGACCTTGCCGTCCAACCCGAGATAGCCTTTCCACGGCGGGGAAGCATCCGCTTCGCCGTGAGCCGCGGCGATCAGGGTTTTGTCATCGGCCAATCACTGCATCGCTGGAGCCACGACGGAAAGAACTACACGCTGAATAGCGTGACGGAAACCACGGGCCTCGCCGCAGTATTTCGACCGGTGAAAGTGATGCAGTCGAGCGAGGGTGAGATCGGCGCGCAGGGACTGCGTCCAGGCAAGTTCCACACGGGGAAAAACGGGGCTGCCGGCGATGCGGCCAGTTTCGACTGGACGACGATGACGCTTTCGCTTTCCGCCGGCGATGCGCGTGAAGCGGCGCTCAAACCGGGCGCGCAGGATATGCTGAGCATGTTTTACCAGATCAGTGCCGCGTTTCCCCGGATGACGCGCGAAGCAAGCGAGGTCATGGTGGCTACGGGCAGGAAGTTCGAGCGTTATGCTTTTGAAACGGTGCGCGAAGAGATGCTGTCAACCAGGCAGGGCGAATGGCGCACGCTGCATTTGCACTCCAGCGCAGGTATCGAGTCGATCGATATCTGGGCTGCTCTCGACTTGCGCGGACTGCCGCTGAAGATACGCTACACCGACCGGCAAGGCGAAAGCTTCGTCCAGATCGCCGAGGAAATCGATTTTGAAGGCATGCCAAGCCCCGCAGGGGGCCGATAGGAAATTATGACCATAGCAACACGCATTACACCCGCCATGATCGATCACGCCTGCGAGGCGCTGGCGCGCTTGTTCGATTTCACGCACCCAGCCGATGCGGTCCTGTCGGCGTATTTTCGTGAGCATCGCGCGCTCGGCGGCCGCGAGCGCGGTTTCGTTGCGGAAACCTGTTATGCCGTGCTGCGCCACAAGCGCTTGCTGGAAAAACTGGTGCAGCCAAGAAATAGTGCGCGCTGGCTGGTGTTGGCTTCGCTGCTGCGCTTCAGCGGCGTGGCCCAGCGACAATTGGGTGAATTGGTCTCCGCAGCCGAGAAGGACTGGCTGCTGGAATTCAAGTCGCGGCCCGAGCCGGAGTTAAGTCTGGCCGACCAGGCCGATTTGCCCGATTGGCTGGTCGAGAAGCTGCTGACGTGCTGGTCGACGACAGAACTGCTGGCATTGGCGCGCGGTCTGAACCAGAGCGCACCATTGGATCTGCGTGTAAATTCCATCAAGGCCAAGCGCGAGGAGGTGCTGGCGCGGCTCAAAGCCGAAGGCATCGTCGCCGAGGCCTGTCGTTATGCGCCGCTCGGCATTCGCCTGAAAACCAAGCTGGCCTTGCAGAAACATCCGCTATATGTCGAAGGCATGATCGAGGTGCAGGACGAGGGCAGCCAGTTGCTCGGCTACTTGCTGGCGCCAAAGCGCGGCGAAATGGTGGTGGATTTCTGCGCCGGCGCCGGCGGCAAGACGCTGCTGCTGGGCGCGCTGATGCGCTCCACCGGCAGACTGTATGCATTCGACGTATCCGCCAAGCGTCTGGCGAAACTCAAGCCGCGTGTGGCGCGCAGCGGCCTGTCCAACATGCATCCGGTCTGCATCACCGGCGAGAACGATAGTCGCGTCAAGCGCCTGGCCGGCAAAATCGACCGTGTGCTGGTCGACGCGCCATGCAGCGGGCTGGGAACGCTGCGCCGCAACCCCGATCTGAAATGGCGGCAGACCCCGCAGGGCATCGGGGAACTGACGCTCAAGCAACGCGATATCCTTGCCGGCGCCTCACGCCTGGTGAAGCCGGGTGGGCGCCTGGTGTATGCGACATGCAGCATCCTGCCGGAGGAGAACGAGGCGGTGGTAGATGCCTTCCTTGCCGCGCATTCCGAATACCGCCGGCTTTCCGCGAGCGAACTGCTGGCGCAGCAAGGCATCATGCTCGATGCCTGCGGCTATGGCGAACACGGCCAGGACCTGCGCTTGTTGCCGCACCGGCACGGCACCGACGGTTTCTATGCCGCCGTACTGGAACGCGCAAAATGAAAAAATTCGCCGCCTTGCTGTTGAGTTTGCTGCTGTCGATCTCAACCGGTGCGCGCGAACCTATCCCCGCCGTCGGCACCATCGAATACGCTTTCACGCCCTGGGACGATGCCGAGGGAGCCATCCTGCATGCGCTGCACGAGGCGCGTCACGCCATTTATGTCCAGGCCTATCTGCTGACCAGCCGAACCTTGGCGCGGGCCTTGATCGACGCCAGGCAGCGTGGCGTCGCGGTGGAGGTGCTGGCCGACCGCGAAATGGGCAAAGGGGAAAACAGCCAGCTTCCGCAACTTGCCGCCGCGCGCATCCCAGTCTGGCTGGAAGTGGATTATGTTGCCGCGCATAATAAGATCTTGCTAATCGATCCAGTCGAGGCGACCAACACAGTGATTACCGGCAGCTATAATTTCACGTGGTCGGCACAAGCGCGCAACGCCGAGAATCTCCTGATCCTGCGCGGCAATCCCAAGCTGGCGCGCGCCTATCTCGACAATTGGCAGCGCCATCGCAGCAAGGCGCTGCCTTATCCGCAAGGACTCCCTGAATAGCCATGCTGAACGATATCTTGAATTTGTTTGCCGATTTATGGCGCTACCTGCAGCAACCGGATGCGCTCTGGCAGATCGGGGTACTGCTGCTGTGCCTGGCCTTGGCGTTTTTCGCCAGCGACCAGGTGCGCCGCCGCACGCTCAGCCAACCGCAGGCATGGCGTCTCGGCCAGGGCGGCTTGCGACGGCTGACCTTTCCCTTGTTGGCGCTGGTCTTGGTGATCTTGGCGCGCGCCATGCTGAGGCATCACCTGAACGTCGAACTGCTTTCAATGGCGGTGCCGCTGTTGGGATCGCTGGCGGCGATCCGCGCGGTGTTCTATGTGCTGCGCCGCAGTTTCGGCAATTCCGTCTGGCTGGCGTCCTTCGAGCGATTTTTTGCGTTGACGGTATGGGCCCTGGTGGCCCTGCACATCACCGGCCTGCTACCGGATCTGATCGACATGCTGGAAAGTGTGGGCTTCTCCATCGGCAAGCAAGAACTCAATCTGTGGCAAGTGATCCAGGCCCTGGTCACTTTGCTGGCGACGCTGTTCGCGGCGCTCTGGGCCAACGGCCTGGTGGAAAACCGCCTGGCGCGTCTCGAAGGCATCGATCAGAACCTGCGGGTGGTGCTGACGCGGCTGGTCAAGGCCTGCCTGCTGCTGCTGGCGGTATTGATCGGCCTGCCGCTGGTCGGCATCGACCTGACCACGCTGTCGGTGTTCGGCGGCGCGCTCGGCGTCGGTATCGGCTTCGGTCTGCAAAAGATCGCCAGCAGCTACGTTTCCGGTTTCATCATCCTGCTCGATCGCTCGATCCGCATCGGCAACTTCATCAGTGTCGGCACCGAGCGCGGCCAGGTCACGCAGATCACCACACGCTACACGGTGTTAAAGGGACTGACCGGCGCCGAGGCGATCGTACCCAACGAAATCCTGGTCAGCTCCGTGGTACTCAACGAGTCCTACACCGATCCGCATGTGCGCATCGCGCTGCCGGTGCAGATCGGCTATGACAGCGACATCGAGCGGGCGATGCGCATCCTGCTCGATGCGGTGCGGAAACGGCCGCGCGTGCTGCTCGATCCGCCGCCCAAGGCTTTGGTGACAGCCTTTGCCGATTCCGGCATCAACCTGGAACTGGGTTTCTGGATTACCGATCCGCAACTTGGGACGCTGGAATTGCGTTCCGACATCTACCTGGCGATCTGGCACGAATTCCAGGCGGCGGGGATTGTGATCCCTTATCCGCAGCGCGAGGTGCGGATGATCGGCGGCTGACGGCTACTTGAGCGCAACAAAAAACCCGCCGCGGCGGGTTTTGAGCCCAGCCAGCTGGCGGCAGCTTACTTCAGTTTGGTTTCCTTGTAAGCGACATGCTTGCGCACTTTGGGATCGTATTTCATGATCTCAATTTTCTCTGGCTTGGTTTTCTTGTTCTTGGTCGTCGTGTAGAAATGGCCGGTACCGGCCGTGGATTCAAGCTTGATTTTTTCGCGGGCGCCTTTGGCCATAATATTCTCCGGTCAGGTGGACGAGGTCAAAACGCTTCGCCGCGGCTACGCAGGTCGACAAGGACGGCATCGATGCCATTCTTGTCGATGGTGCGCAAGCCCGCGTTGGATACGCGCAGACGCACCCAACGGTTTTCGGATTCGACCCAGAAACGGCGATTCTGCAAGTTCGGCAGAAAACGGCGCTTGGTTCGGTTGTTGGCGTGGGAAACTTTGTTCCCGACTATCGGGGCTTTGCCCGTTACTTGGCAGACACGAGACATAGCGGCTACTCCAGGGTTCAATATTCAGCAAAGCCTTGCATTATACCCGAGGCTGGAAAGAATGTTTACTCAAATTCAACGCGGTTGGCAGTCAATCAGACAAATCCACGTTCGGCAAAGGAAGTCGGCGGGGCATTGCCGGCAACGATGAAGTGATCCAGCACTTTCACGTCAACCAGCGCCAGTGCTTGTTTCAGGGTGGCAGTCAGGACTTCGTCGGCGCGCGAAGGCTCGGCCACGCCGGAGGGGTGGTTATGGGCGAGCACGACTGCGGCAGCGTTGCGCAACAGCGCACTTTTTACGACTTCGCGCGGATAGACGCTGGTCTGGGTCAATGTGCCACGAAACAGTTCGTCGTATTCGATCAGGCGGTTTTGCGCATCCAGCCAAAGTGCGCCAAAGACTTCATAGGGTAGCCCACCGAGTTTGAGCCTCAGCCAGTCGCGGACTGCGGCGGGGGAAGACAGCAAATCGCGTTGCGTCATCCGGGCGTACAGGGCACGCCGGGCAAGCTCCAGAGTGGCCTGCAACTGTGCGGCCTTGGCCGGTCCAATACCGTGAGTGCCCGCGAGCTGCTCCAGGGAAGCTTCGGCCAGCTGCGTCAGGTTGCCGCCGAAGCTTGCCAGCAGGTCGCGCGCCAGGTCGACCGCGCTCTTGCCGCGCACGCCGACGCGCAGGAAGATCGCCAGCAATTCGGCGTCCGAAAGCGCAGCAGCACCATGTTTCAACAAACGCTCGCGCGGGCGCTCGTCGTTTGGCCAATCCGTAATTGCCATGAGTTAGAATGCTTCATCGTATTTGGATATCTTTCCATCATGACAGAACTTACAGGCAAACGCATCCTGCTCGGTGTCACCGGCGGCATCGCGGCTTACAAGGCGGCAGAATTGGCACGCCTGCTGGTCAAGGCCGGTACGCATGTGGATGCGGTGTTGACCGAAGCCGGTGCGCATTTTGTGGGGCCTGCCACTTTTCAGGCGCTCACCGGTCAGCCGGTGTGGTCCGATCTGTGGGATCAGCGCATGCCCAACGGCATGACGCACATCGACCTGACGCGAGGCACGGACGCGATCCTGGTGGCGCCGGCCACCGCTGATTTTCTTGCCAAGCTGGCGCAAGGACACGCCGACAATCTGTTGTCCACGCTTTGCCTCGCCCGCGAATGCCCATTGCTTGTCGCACCGGCGATGAACCGGCAGATGTGGGAGAACCCGGCCACCCAGCGCAATGTGACGCAACTCGCCGCCGATGGCGTGATGTTGCTCGGCCCCGCCAGCGGCGAGCAGGCCTGTGGCGAAGTCGGCCCGGGTCGCATGCTGGAAGCCGAGGAATTGTTCGACGAACTGGTTGCCTTCTTTCAGCCAAAATCCTTGGCCGGCAAGAAAGTGCTGCTGACGGCCGGCCCGACTTTCGAGGCGCTCGACCCGGTGCGCGGCCTGACCAACATCAGTTCCGGCAAGATGGGGTTCGCTCTGGCACGCGCCTGCATTGAAGCTGGCGCTCAAGTCACGTTGGTCTCCGGCCCGGTCTGCCAGACGACGCCTCGCCATGCCAAACGCATTGACGTGCGCAGCGCTGCCGAAATGCGCGAGGCGGTCTTGAAATCGGTTCCGGCCTGCGACATTTTCATTGCCGTGGCCGCGGTGGCCGACTACCGCCCGGCGCAGGCAGCGGCCCACAAGATCAAGAAGAGCGATACCGCAATGAACATCGAGCTGCTGCCGAATCCGGATATTCTTGCCGAAGTGGCGGCACTGCCGCACGCACCGTTCTGCGTCGGCTTTGCGGCGGAGAGCCAGAATCTCGCAACCTACGCCGAGGGCAAACGCCAGGCCAAAAACCTGCCGTTGGTGGTTGGCAACCTGGTCCAGGATGGCCTGGGCGGCGATAGCAATAGCGTGGTGTTGTTCGATGCCGACGGCAGCCATACGTTGCCGCCTGGGCCCAAATCGGCAGTGGCCCGCGGCATCGTCGCCCACATCGCACTGCGGCTGGGGAAAATCTAAAACATGCAAAGCATCGATATCAAAATACTCGATCCCCGCCTGCGCGACAGCGCGGGTGAATACGCGCCGCACTACGCGACGCCAGGCGCCGCCGGACTCGATCTGCGCGCCTGCATCGCAACGCCGTTGGAACTGCGTCCCGGCGAAGCACAGCTGATACCCGCCGGCATCGCGATTCATATCGCCGATCCGGGTCTGGCTGCGCTGATCCTGCCGCGCTCGGGCCTGGGCCACAAACACGGTATCGTGCTCGGCAACCTGGTGGGTTTGATCGACTCCGATTATCAGGGACAAATATTCATCTCCACCTGGAACCGCAGCCAGGAACCATTTACCCTCAATCCCCTCGACCGTTTGGCGCAATTGGTGGTGGTACCGGTGCTGCAGGTGGCTTTCAATGTGGTCGAGGACTTTGCCGAAAGCCAGCGTGGTGCGGGCGGCTTCGGTAGTACCGGAAAGAAATGAAGGCAGCGCTTTCCTTCCATGCCGTCCGACCGGATAACGTCGAAATCCTTCCCCCCTCGACCGGCAATTCTCCGGCCAAATCAACAATTTAAGCCAAAAGAATAACGAAATAATCAGTTTCTTGATGCATATCATGAGCTTTGGGTGCAGCAATGTCATGATTAAGGGCATTTCTTTTCAGTAGGTCAGTCAGTCGCCCACACCCCCTCGATATGGCCAGTCGCGGCAGTTCGCTAAAGTTTAAAGTGGGCCTGTACTTGGCCCTCACCCTGACTATGGCGATGACCGTATTCACGATACTTGTCGTCGAGCATCAACGGGAAGAACTGCGCGAGGCGACAGTAGACCATCTCTCCAATCTCTCCGAGGTCATCACCAAAAGCACCCGCTATGCGATGTTGGAGAATGAACCGGAATATGTAAAAAGAATAATCCGGGATGTGGGGAAGCAGGATAACATCGTCAAAGTCAGGGTCTGGAACAAGGATGGGAAGATCATCTACTCATCCTTTTCCCCTGAAGTCGGACAGATGCTGGATCGGAGCGTGGACAGCTGCTTTTCGTGCTATCCGAATGCCCAGCAGGGCAATCAAGTGCCAACTACCGCGACAGCGCGGAGTTTTTTTGATCCCGACGGACGAAGAATGATCGGCAGCATGGAAGTGCTGCACAACGAGCCAACCTGCTATAACGACGCCTGTCATGAACACAAGAAATCGGATCCGGTTCTGGGGGTGCTGGATATCGTTTACTCCGTCGATGAAATCGACAAGAAACTGCGAAGCCACAGCCTCATTATTGCCGGACTCTCATTGGGTTTTATCGTCGTTGTTTCCCTCTTTGTCAGCAGCTTTGTCAGTCGTCTGGTTTATCGGCCCCTGAGCGATCTGGAAGAAGGTTCCAAAAGGCTGTCATCCGGGAATCTGGAACAGCTGATTCCAGTCAGAAGCAACGATGAGTTCGGGTATGTGGCTGAGTCGTTCAACGTCATGACGTTGGCGCTGAAAAACTCTCAGAACGAATTAAAAGAGTGGGCACATACCCTGGAGCAGAAGGTTGAGAAAAGGACGAAACAGCTGCGTATTGCCGAGGCGGAGACGGCGCGGACTGAAAAATTGGCATCCGTGGGACTGCTGGCTTCGGGAATTGCCCATGAATTGAATAACCCGCTGACCGGCGTCCTCACTTTCTCGCATATCCTTCGTGAAAAAATGCCGGCCGGCAGCCAGGAAGCGGAAGACTTGGATCTGGTGATTCGTGAAACCAAGCGGTGCGCCGCGATCATCCGACGGCTTCTGGATTTTGCACGCGAGAAGAAGCCGGAGAAGAAGTTTGCTGATCTCAACAAGATTATCGAGAATACCGAACGCATCATTGAACAGCCCGCAACCTTAAAGAATGTGGAAATCACCCTGGATCTAGATGGCGAGCTTCCATTGATATGGATTGACGCCGACCTGATAGAGCAGGTAATCATGAATATGCTGGTCAACGCCCAGCATGCCATCGAGCATGGCGGCAGCATCACGGTCAGAACCCGCCGTGTTGCAGCGCCAAAGAATTTTCAGCCAGGCAAGGAAGCAGTCGAGATCGTTGTCACCGACACTGGCTGCGGAATACCCGAGAACGACCTTCAGAGGATTTTTGACCCATTTTTCACCACCAAAGAAGTGGGCAAGGGAACGGGGCTGGGCTTGTCTGTCAGCCATGGAATCGTCACGGCCCACGGGGGAAGCATTGAGGTGGAAAGCAAAGTCGGGGAAGGAACCACATTCCGCATTTATCTCCCCATCGAGTCTCCAGAGAGCATCGAAAGTCATAGCGGCAGGAGCAATCAATGAGCGCCAGGATACTGGTCATCGACGACGAAGATATCGTTATCAGAAGTTGCCTTCGCATTCTCGGCGACAAGGCTTACGAGGTGGATTCCGCCACAAACGGCTTGGAAGGATTGAGAAAAATCGAGGAGAACCCTGTCGACGTTCTGATCCTGGACATCATGATGCCTCAGATGGATGGACTGGAAGTCCTGCAACGAGTCAAGGAAACACATCCCGACATTGATGTGATCATGGTGACCGGGCTTTCCCAGATTGAAACAGCAGTACGATCCATGAAGCTCGGCGCTTTCGATTACCTGCCCAAACCCTTTGATCCCGATGAACTCAAGCTTGTCGTCGAACGTGCCATGGAGAGGCGGCAACTCCTTCAGGAAAACCTCAATCTTAGAAACGAACTGAGTTCCAAATATCGTTTCGAGAACATCATCGGATCCAGCCAGGCGATGCAGAATGTCTATCAACTGATCGCCAAGTGTGCGCCGACCAACAGCACCGTCCTGATCACGGGGGAGAGCGGCACGGGCAAGGAACTGATTGCCCGCGCCATCCATTTCAACAGCCTACGCAAGGACAAGCCCTTCATCGCAGTCGACTGTAACTCGCTCAGCGAAACTCTCCTGGAAAGCGAACTGTTCGGACATGTCAAAGGATCTTTTACTGGTGCCGTAGCCAACAAGCGCGGCATGTTTGAAATTGCAGACGGCGGAACCCTTTTCCTGGATGAGGTTTCCAATATCTCCCTGGCCACCCAAGCCAAGCTCCTGAGGGTCATCCAGGAACGTGAGTTCAGGGCGGTCGGGGATACCCGAACCCAGGCCACCAATATCAGGCTGGTGGCCGCCACCAACAAGGACATCAAAACGATGGTGGCGGAAGGAAGTTTCCGCGAGGATCTCTTTTATCGCATCAACATCTTTCCCATCCTGTTGCCTCCTCTGAGAGACCGCCGCGAGGATATTCCAGCGCTGGCCTACCATTTCCTCAAGGTCTTCAGCAAGGAACTGGGCAAGGAGGCGACAGAATTTTCAGAAGGCGCCTTGAGCGCGCTGGTAAACTACAGCTGGCCGGGGAATGTTCGGGAGCTTGAAAATACGGTACATCGGGCGCTGATCCTGACGAGTGACAAGGTGATACGCCAGGCCCACTTGACGAACATCATCGACCTGTTGCAGCAATCAGATATCGATGTGCCCAGGACCAGCGATGAACTGAAGCGGATCAAGAAAATGGTCAGAGAGAAGTCCGTCGAAAGCATCGAGAAACTTTTCATACTCGAGGCGCTCAAGAGGAATGCCTGGAACGTCACCAACAGCGCCGAGGAAACCGGCATGCTGCGGGCAAATTTCCAGGCGCTGATGAAGAAATACGATATCCGAATCCGCGGAATGGAGCCCGGTGAATTCTAGCTTGAAGACTATTGCCGGACTTCTTCTTCAATTTCCTCATAACCTGTCAGCATGGCCTTGAAGTGGGCGGTCGGCGTATGCCCCAAGCTGGCGAGGTACGGGTGGATGAAAATGAAGAACACGAAAAAAATGAATGCGAGCACGTGCACCGTATCCACGACCCGAACGCCACCGAATAAATCCACCGATGCCTGAAAGCGATTCACGTCCCAGAGCAGAACCCCCGTGTAGAATTGTACGGGAACGACGAGCAGCATGATGATCTGGTAGGTCATGCTCTGCATGGGGTTGAACTTGTGGTAGACGCTCACATGGTGCGGGTTGGGATCCCCCTTGAAGATTCCGTAACCATAATATTTTATCTGTCGGAAACTGTCGCGGAAATGCTTCAACGGACTCAATTCCGGATGATAGACCTTGATTTTGTCAGAGAATAAATAAAACAGAAACCAGACAAAAAAATTCGCGATGAGCACAAAGCCGATCCAGTTGTGCACATCGATAGCAGCCTTGAATGGCATGACACTGACCATACCGATATACCTGATCTGAATCCCGGTAAGTATCATCAGGATGAAGCTGACGGCGTTGATCCAGTGCCAAATCCTGACCGGGAGGGGGTGAACATATATCCTGTGCATTTTCGCCGCTCCTACGCTTGGGTTGTGTCGATGTGCTTTGGGCTATCACCAGCTATTGGATGGCCCCCGGTTTGAGCTTGTTCGGTCTTTCGCTCATCTTCAATTTTTTTCAGATATCTCCGGAACATCCATTTCAAGGACATGTGGCCAACAGGGACGATGACCCCGGCAGACAATGCCATGACAAAGAGAACATCCAGCAATTTGATCCTGGTGCCGCCGATGGCGTAAAAACCCCTCACGGAATCAACGGAGATGGGCGAAGTCAGGACCTCTTTTTGGGCCTCATGGTGAAGCGGTCTGCCATCGGGGCGGGCAATGGAAATAGTAACCCGCTGGAAAACATCTGCGCCTTCACGGTGGCATGTATCGCACTCCTTGATGGCTTTGGCTTTGCTCACCAATTGGTGCGTCTCGATACCCGAACTGACTTCCAGATGTCCTCTTAAAACCGTCTTACTCTCAGAACCTTCTCGGTTAAATTCCTTGAGCAAGCTTTGCAACGCCAGTGCGTCCAGCCCCAACCCCTGGCTATCGGCTGCGTTGGCACGGCTTTCGAACTGCGGCACTCCCTTTTTCTCTGTCACCAGCTTGCGCGCATCGCTGTCGTAAAGTCTGAGGTCTACACGCCGTTTCGCGGTGGCAACGTGACAGACGGAGCAGGAAATCGCATCAAAATGCCGCTCGACGTTCGGCAGCCATACCCTGTGTTCGAGTTGCGCGTTCTTGTGGCAATTCAAGCATGCCTCCTTGATCCGTCCTTCGGTTGCTGCGGCCTTGATCGCATGTGAGCTATGGCAGTCCGCGCAGATCGGCGACTTCTTTTCGCCAACGGGGAGTTTGTCAGTTTGCTTGCTGCGTGCTTGACCATGCACACTCGACGCATAAGCCTTGTATATTTTTCCATGGCAGTTTCTGCAATTGACATCGTCCATGGGTCCCGATGCCGAATCCTTCCGAACATAGTGCGGGTCATGGCAATCAGAACAAATCGGCGCTTCGGCATTGCCCTCGCGGACCAACGACGCATGCAGACTATCATCATAGAGTTTGACGTTCTTTTTGTGGCAGTCGCGACAAACCTTGACTGCGGCAATGGAATATTCTCGAGTACCAATCTTATTGTTGTTTGCCTTTTCATGTTTCTTGACATCGAATTGCTCAAGTTCATTATGGCAATCAATGCAACCGTTTTCGTTGTGAATTGACTCTGAAAACAGCTTATCGGTGACATGCAGGGAAACGCTATCGTCCTTGCCAGCCAATTTCTTGCCGAATCCTTGTTTCGAATGGCACTTAAGGCAGGCAGCATCCTCTTTGGACAAGACCCCATAAGCGGCATGTGCCGGCGTGCTGCCGACCCAGAAAAATAAAAAGGCGGCAATGACAGCAAAAATAGGGTTCATTCGGAAGGCTACTTCTCTATTTGTGTTCGTCATATCTGATTCCCCTGAAACTTGGTCTCATCGCTTGACTGAATCGCCGTGGGGTAGATAGTGCCCCCCAAACCAGCACTCACCATCTTCTTATATGCGCTAAACATACGCCTGCATTTACCGCTTGGCATTGATCTGGCTCATAAGCTTGTTAGCGAGGCAAATCCAACGAAGCCAAGCGTGGCGCCATCGCCCTTCCTGCATATACCCCACAGCTGCTTATCCAAACCAAGCCTGCGCTTAAAGCACTTATTAAGCATTCGGAATCCCGACTTTTTGGAGCGCCCATTTTTTCCGTGCGATGGCGCACCCTGCCACCTTGATGACCTGATCGGGTTCGACCGGCTTGGCAAGATAATCATAGGCACCCAGCCGAATTGCTTCCTTGGCTGTCTCGACGGATGGATAACCCGTGATGACGACGACTTCAATCTCCGGCCATCTCTGCTTGATCATCCTGAGAACCGACATGCCGTCCATTCCGGGCATGCGAAGATCAAGCAGGACCAGATCGAACGAATCGTTTTCCATCTCACGCAACGCTTCCGTCCCATTCCAGACGGCTTCAACATTGCAATCAGTCCGGCTCAACAATCTGAGATGACTCAAACGCACGACTTCCTCATCGTCTACGACAAGTATTTTCGATTTAGCGTCCATTTCCTCACCTCCCACTTTCTTGATCATTGCTTCACGGCCTTATTCGAGCAATGTCCATGCCAAATGACGCCATCTGGCCATACGCAGCGATTTCAATTACTTATGCATTCATGTTGTTTGATATGGCAATGCGATCCTTTGAATATCCCTCATCAAGTACATATCTCTTGTACATCCCCCATGGCGCCACAGCAGCCAGCAGCAATATGAATAAGGCATAGCCATGGAAATGCGCAGCATAGGCCGGACAGCGCCTTTCACTGCCCAATGCTCAATTGATCAATTCTTGGCCGCCTTGCAGCCGCATAAAAAATTTGTTCTCCCGATAAATTCATTAGCCGATTGAATATAAATACGAATTAGTAAATATGCCAATCCAGATGTACAAAATATTTGTACGTTCCGAGATTTTTTGGGCGACTTTGTGAACCCATGATTTTTTCACAATCATGCATAACATGCTGAATATGCATCAATTGTTTTAGTCGCGTCACTCATGGCACAGACGTTGCTCAATGAAAGCCAGGAAAGCAGGAATTTGTTATCACTGAGGAGAAAATCATGAGTGTCTTACACAAAATACTAGTCGTTGATGACGACCCCGTCGTCGGCAAAAGCTTTGATCGGGTTCTCACCAGCAAAGGTTATGCGGTAATCACGGCGCAAAACGGGGAGGAGGCGTTGCGGAAGATTGGCAACGAACATTACGATCTCGTTTTCACCGACATCAAGATGCCGGGAATCAGCGGGCTTGAGGTTGCCGAGCGAGTCAAGGCGAGTCAGCCGTGGTTGCCGGTAGTGATCGTAACCGGTTACGGATCGAATGCCAATGAAGCTCGCGCCGAAGCCGCTGGCGTGTCGGCCTTTTTGCGCAAACCACTGACCCCGCAGATGATCGAAGAAACCGCTGTCATGGCGCTTAGCGAACATGAACAGGCCATCGCCGCTCCCCCTGCGCCGGTTTCTGCCGAGGCCGCAACCGAAGCAGACTCTGCGGCTGAGGTGAAAAAGAGTGCGCGCGAGAAAGTCAAGGATATTGCCCTGTTCTTCGCGGCACCGTTCATCGGCTTGGCTTATGTCGTCGCCATGCCTTTCGCGGCAATCGGCATGCTGGCCTGGTTCTCTGCCAAGGCCTTGGTGAAGAAGGCTCCTATTGTCAAGACCATCGCCCTGTTCTTCGCGGCGCCTGTCATCGGCCTGGCCTATGTCGTCGCCTTGCCTTTCGTTGGAATTGGCATGCTGGCCTGGCTAGGAACCAAGGCTTTGCTTAAGACCAAGTGAGCGAGCCGGTCTGCAAAAATTCAAACCCGCCGGACGCGGGTTTGAATTTAACCAAAGACGTCATCTAGCAGTGTTTTACCTTAGTCCGAGTTTCATCCTGATTTAACATCGCCATGAATCATTTTCAGCAAAGGAAAAATATTATGAAGATTCGAATGATCGCTATCACATGCATGCTATCTGCATTCTCGGCCGCGACTCTTTCTTCCGCCGCCAATGCTTCCGTCGATGCGGCAGCTGCAAAAGCGCTGGCCAAGTCGAACGACTGTTTCAAGTGCCATGCCGTTGACAAGGACAAGAAGGGCGCCTCCTTCAAGAAAATCGCTGCGAAGTACAAGGGCAAGGCCGATGGCGAGGAAAAAATCATCAAGAGCATCACCACCGGTCCCAAGGTCAAGATGCTTGACGACAACAAGGAAGAAGATCACTCGATCATCGAGACCAAGGATATGGGCCAGCTGAAGAACCTGGCAAACTGGATACTATCCCAGTAAGTATCGCTAGCTGATTCTTGCGTCGGCAACAGCGCGATCGCGATCATTGGCGGTCGCGTTGTTGTTTGGTATGTCCGACAGCGAAGGCCTGTTCGCGGGCGGTGGTTCAGCCCGTTTCCTGGACGCCGGACCGTTACTGCCAGCCTACTTTAAAACCCGCATGCGTCGTCGAGTGGAGATATGAAAGCGTGATGCCGCAAACACCTTGAAGCCCTCGATAGCACCCCGAAGGTGGAGAGTCTCGCCGCTCTCCGCCCACTCGAGCAACAGGCCGCGAAGAATCGCGAACAACAAGGTCACGAAATCATCCCGGTCGTCAAGAAGCCGGTAGCCCTGCGCCTCGAGTGCATCCATATGGCGGTGGAAAATGGCGATGAACATCGCCTTCATCTCCCGCAGAGCCTCCCGCACCCTCACATCGCGGCTACCCGACAACAGCGTCATATAAGCGCGGGGGAGTTCCGGTACCGCCAGGATCGATCCCCACAGTGCCCCCACCCCCACGTCGGCTACCGGACCCGGACTCAACCGCGACGAAACCTGCTCCAAGGCAGTCTCCGCTTCAGCGGCGGCACGCTCGCCAAGCCTCTTAACCACTTGCGCCAAGAGAACCTCGCGAGAACCGAAGTAGTACACAACCATCGCCTTGTCCACATCGGCTTCCGCTGCGATACGGCCCAAGGTCGCAGCGGCCATTCCGTCCCGAGCCAAGGCTGTGGTCGCAGCCAACAACAGTCGTTCGACCTCACGCTCGCCCTTCCGCGACCGTTGGGGACGGGACGCGGAAGGCTGTTTTTTCTTTTTTGAAGTGCTCACATCAACCGCTCCAGCAATCATATCGAAACAAAACCTAACAAACGTTGAATTTTAGCAGCTTGTTGAAGTTCCAGAGAACAATTTGCGGATGCGGTTTTCATAAGCGATTCCTTTGTGCGTGGACCTCGGAACGATTCCTTCTCGCTTACGCCCCCGGAACAGGCTGGGCAAGTTCGAACGTCACGTTGGTTTGCCGGTCGCTCTGATAGGGTGCCCAATTGAAGAGCGTGAACTCGAAGTGCCGGTATCCGCCGGCGAACTGGAGGCCCTTCGGCGGCCCGGGCAGCAGCGTGTCGTAGGACTTCCAGTCCGGGTACTGATACGGCTCCCAGGCGTGGTAGATCACGAGCTGGTCCGGGCGGACGGTGGACGACAGCTTGGCCCGCACGGTAAATGAGTCGTAGTCGTTGAACACCCGCACGAAGTCGCCGTCGGCGACCCCCTTGGCGGCGGCGGCGGTGTTGTTGAGGAAGCAGAACGGCTCGCCACGGTGCAGCTTCAGCATCGCGGCCGACGCCACCCACATCGCGTGGATGCTCCAGCGCAGGTGGCCGCTGGTCAGCCGCATCCCTTGCTTGCCGCCGATGTTGGGCGGTTGCTTGTAGCGCACCAAATGTTCGTCGGCCTCGACGAACCACGGGTGGTCCACCAGGAACTGGATCCGTCGCGTCGTGCTCTTGTAGGGGATCTTCTGCTCGACTTGGTCGCGGTAGGGATAGAGCACCTCGCCGGGCGTGAGGTCCGAGTTGAGCGCGGCTGCCATGTGCCACGCCGACCGGCCGGACATCCAAGACATGCCGTCGCGGCGCATGGTCTCCAGGGTGATTTCTTCGCCGGTTCGGTCGAGGTTCTCCATCCAGCCGACCGAGGACAGCGCCTTCATGCCGTCGTCGAAAAGTCTTTCCTCCTCGGCATCGGTCGTGCCGTACTTGCCGCCCATGGTGGCGCGCCAGTAAATTTCGTCGACCACGACCTCCCGGTCGCCGACCTTGTAGGTCTTTACGCCGCGGCGCTTCAGGTGTTCTTCGACCTTCTGGAGTATTCCGAGCACGATCATCCTGTCGCTCTTGGACTCCCCAAGCATCGGCACCGCCTGGTCGGTAAAGTGGGTAAAACGGGTCTGCGTGCTCGATGGCTTGCAGTCCGCATATTCGTAATGCGAAGCCGCCGGCAGCATGTAGTCGGCCCACAGGCCCGTCGTCGACCGGCGCGTGTCGGCCACCACGACCAAGTCCAGCTTCGGCCACATGGTCTCGAAGAACGTCCGTCCGCGGTAGCGGCGCAGTGGGTTCGAGCCCGAGACGAAACAGGCGCGCAGTTTCTGGTCGGCCGGGGGGTTCATCTGTCCGTCATACCAGCCGGCGGCGGCGGCCTTGTCGGCGTACTCACTGATCTTGTGCGGCGCCAAGGGGTCGTCCAGCTGTTTATCCCAGACATCTTTGTAACCGCAGTGGTTGAGCCAGTAGTAGGCGGGCGGGGAGAGCGTACCCGCCCCCTTGAGCATCATCGTATAAGCGCCGTAGACAGCCTCGACCGGCGGCATCGTGGGGTCCATCTTGACGCGGTCGCGGTAGTCCTCGACGGTCTTCTGCAGGAAGGTCAGCGCATCGCCGAGCGTGTCCTCCGATTCCAGGATATCCTTCGGCATCCCCGACACCAGCCCCGTACTGACCAGGATCTCGGTTCCCCAGCCATGGCTCTTCGTCCCGGTGCCCGGCTTGCCAATGTTCCCCGTGAGCGCCAGCATGTAACAGTAAGCGCGCTCCAGCAGGTCGCCGTGGTAGGTCTTGCCGGCGTTGAAGTTGACGAACA
Organism: Sterolibacterium sp.; assembly: GCA_041674385.1. GTDB lineage: Bacteria > Pseudomonadota > Gammaproteobacteria > Burkholderiales > Rhodocyclaceae > JACRAR01. Next base: position 1,269 of record JBAYVU010000017.1, on the reverse strand, counting down.
CAAAGACCTTGCGCGGCGGCCGGCACAGCTCGGCGAGCCGCTCGACCTGCTCCGGGTGTATGCCCGACATCTCGCGCACCCGCTCCGGGGTGTACTCGGCGATGCGCTCTTTCAGCATGTTGTAGACCGTAGTCACCTTGACGGTGCTCCCATCGGCCAGCTTCACATCGCAAGAGCCCTTCAGGTCGTATTCGAACGGCATCCGCAGCGTATCCATGGGCACCCCCCTCGGCTTGCCCGTCGCCGCATCCATGGCGTAGAACACCATGTCGCCGCCGCCAGCCTTGAGATCCGCCTCGCGCAGGAAACGCTTGGTATCGGTACGCACCGCCAGCGGCAGGTCGGTCTGCTCCTTCATGAACGGCTCGTCGATCCAGCCACGCTCGATTAGCAGGCGGCACACGCCCATCCAGACCGCCGGGTCGGCCGAATAGTCGACCGGCACCCACTCGTCGACGAACTGCGCCGTCGGGCTCTTGTCCGGACACACCGCGATGACCTTGCTGCCCTTGTAGCGGGCTTCCAGAACGTAGTGGAAGTCCGGGATGTTGGCGTAGACCGGATTCGCCCCCGTGATGATGATCGTGTCGGCGAGAAACCAGCCCTCGATGCCGGGGTGCGCATGGATCTGACCGAAGGTCAGATACTGGCCTATGTTGAAGTCCCCGGCGATGCAATCCAGGTCGAAAAGGGTCCCGCCGAGAATCCCGGCAAGCGCAAGCGCGCTGATCTCCGAAGAACCGCGTGTGTTACCGACCCCGTTCGAGCCAGTATCGCAGATGAGGGCGCGCGCGCCATCTTCGACGATGATCTGGGCGAGCTTGCCGCCGATCTCGTCGAACGCCTGATCCCAGGTGATCCGATCCCATTTGCCGCTGCCGCGCTCCCCCGCCCGCTTCATCGGGTACAGCAGGCGGTCCGGCCCGTACATGGCCTGGCTGTGATTGCACCCCTTCTGGCAGCCGCGCGGGTTGAAGTCCGGCACCCGGTGGTCGGGGTCATCGAACTCCGGATAGTTGCACGCGACCTCTTCCCGGGTCACCTTGCCATCCTTGGCATATACTTGGTAGGAACACGAACCTGGGTAACAGTTCACCCTGTGTGTTCCCCAGGTCGCCGCGTCCCAGTTCCAGTAGCCGCTCTGCTCTTTCTTGTCTTTCGTTTCCATGGTTTACTCCTCTCCAGTTTTGTCCTTGTTCGTCTGTTCTGTCATGGCCGGCACGTCTCTCACGCCTTCCTCGTCGCCGGCGGCGCCACCGGCACTTCCCT
>JBAYVU010000016.1:0-58218 GCA_041674385.1 Sterolibacterium sp. | reverse complement strand
CGCTGGCTCGAATGGGTGGCGCTGCTGCAACGCGATGCGCGGCTGCGCCTGGTCAATTGTCATGTCGATGCTGCGGACGGCGCGGGCGGGAGCAATACCCCCGGCGTGGTGCGCGTCGATGCCCTGTTCGTCCTGCCTGAGCCGGCCTGACTCGCGCTCAAGATTCCATGCGTTTGCGGCTGCTCGGCTTCACCCTGCTCATCCTGTTCTTCCTGCTTGCCGCAGCCATCCTCTGGCCGGCATCCGCACTGGCACCTTGGATAGAACGCGGCAGCAACGGCCATTGGCGTTTGGCCAACACCGAGGGCAGCCTCTGGAATGGCAACGGCATACTGCTGACGCGCGCCGGAGACAGTACCGACTGGCACATCGCGCAAAATATCCGCTGGCAAGTGCGCTGGGGAGAACTCTGGCATGGTCGCCTGGCCATCGAGAGCGCTTACGACCAAGGGAATTCCCTGATAGCGCTCACACCGAACGGCTTCTCCATCGAACAGATCGATGCAACGCTGCCGGCACCCATGATGCTCGCCCTGCTCCCGGGAGCGCTGGGGCGCTACAGCTGGAGCGGGACCATCCAGGTCCGTGGCAGCGGCTTCCTCTGCGCCTGGCAGACCAATTCCTGCGCAGGGGAAATCGAACTGCAATGGAACGATGCCGCCGTCGCCGAACTTCCCGGCAACAAGCTTGGCGATTATCGTTTTCGGCTGGTCGGTGAAGGCCAGGCATTGCGTGTCGACCTCGCCACCTTGGGCGGTCGGCTGCAAATCAACGGCAGCGGCGAAATCGCCGCGAACGGCTTGCGCTTCAAAGGCGAGGCGGCTGCAACCGGTTCCGACAGCGCCGCACTCGACGCCATGCTGCGTACGCTTGGCAGCCGGTCTGGAAGCCCGGGCAAATATCTGATCGATTACCGTGAGGCCGGCGCAAGCCGTTAAGTGAACGCTTCGAACGCTTCAAACTCCTCAAACTCTTCGAACTCTTCAAATCACCTTGCCGGCGGCGAGCGCAGCTAGCCGCGCGGCATCCACCCCGAGTAACTCCGTCAGCACCGACCGGGTATGCTCGCCCAACAACGGGGGAGGCCGGCGATATTCCACCGGCGTCTCCGACAGGCGGATCGGGTTGGCCACCAGCGGCACCGTGCCTGCCAGCGGATGCGGCAGGTCGATTTTCAGGCCACGAGCGACGACCTGCGGATCTGCAAACACTTGCGCCAGGTTGTTGATCGGTCCACAAGGGACGCCGACCTCCTCCAGCGCGGCCATCCAGTCGGCGGTGGAACGCATCACCGTCGCCTGGCGCAGCAGCGGCACCAGTATTGGGCGATGCCTGACGCGCTCCGCATTGCTGGCGAAGCGCGGGTCCAACGCCCACTCGGGATGGCCGGCGATTTCGCAGAACTTGGCAAACTGGCTGTCATTGCCGATGGTCAGCAGCATATCGCCATCGGCGGTTGGAAAATCCTGGTACGGCACGATGTTCGGGTGGGCATTGCCGAGGCGTTGCGGCGGTATCGCAGTGGTCAGATAATTCAAGGCCTGATTGGCGAGACAGGCCACCTGCACATCGAGCAAGGCGAGATCGATGGCCTGTCCCCGCCCCGAGATGTCGCGGGAGGCTAACGCCGCCAGAATCGCATTCACCGCATACAGGCCGGTCAGGATATCGGTCAGCGCCACCCCGACTTTCATCGGCCCGGCACCTTCCTCGCCATCCGGACGGCCGGTGAAACTCATCATGCCGCCCAAACCCTGGATCAGGAAATCATAACCAGCGCGCGCCGCATACGGACCATCCTGGCCGAAACCGGTGATCGAGCAGTAGATCAGGCGCGGATTGATCTTCTTTAGCGCCGCATAATCAAGACCGTACTGGGCAAGCCCGCCGACCTTGAAATTCTCGATGACGACATCGGACTTCGCCACCAGCTCGCGCACCAGCGCCTGCCCCTCCGGATGCGTGAAATCGATGGTCACCGATAGCTTGTTGCGGTTTGCACACAGGTAGTAAGCGGCTTCCGAAGTCGCCTGACCTTGGCTGTCCCGCAAATACGGCGGCCCCCAGCCCCGCGTTTCATCTCCAACACCGGGGCGTTCGATCTTGATGACTTCGGCACCGAGATCCGCCAATACTTGCCCTGCCCAGGGGCCGGCGAGGACCCGCGAGAGGTCGAGTACGCGGATATGCGATAATGCTCCTGGCATTTCAGAGGCCCCCACAAATGATTTCCGCCGCAAACACACAGCGCCAAGACAGATCCGGTTGTTACCATATAGTATTAAACCTTACTATCTGGTAATATTGCTCCGTTTTCGCATGGCCTATTCGATTGTGCATTCTCCGCCATCTGCGCATTGCCGGGAAGTCCGGCGGCATCACCGGAAATGCACTGGTCTTGACTGAAATGGACTACCGACGCGTCTGATACGGATTCACCTTCATGCAATACTATGCCTATAGTGAAAAAAGTTGCATATACGCTTCTGCAGACGATTGTCTTTGCATGAGACGCCGGCCACGCGTCACACCTCTATTCGCTAAAAACATGGGGAAAAACTAGGATGAAACAGGAACAACATGGCATGTTGCTTGCCGGAGTTTCGGATGATCAAACTGTTGCCGTGACCAATCCGGTAAAAATTCAGGATCTGACCTTCCGTGACGGTCATCAGTCGCTGTTCGCCACCCGCGGCAGGGTTGAGGATTTCCTGCCTATCGCTGAAGACATGGATAACGCCGGCTTCTATTCCATGGAAGTATGGGGTGGAGCAACCTTCGACAGCATGCACCGCTTCCTTGCGGAAGACCCTTGGGAGTCATTGCGGACCATCAAGAAGCACATCCGCAAAACGCCTGTTTCGATGCTGTTGCGCGCCCAGAACCTGGTGGGCTATCGCAATTATGCGGACGACGTCGCGGAAACCTTCGTGCAACGCGCCTGCGACAACGGCATGGACATCTTCCGGGTCTTCGATGCCCTCAACGACTACCGCAACTTCGAAACCGTGGTCAGAGTCATCAAGAAAAACGCCAAGCACTTCCAGGGTTGCATGTGTTTTTCGCTGACCGAATCCCGCATGGGTGGCGCGGTGTATAACCTGGACTACTACCTGCAGAAGGCCAAAGACCTGGAAAGCATGGGGGCCGACAGCATCTGCATCAAGGATATGGCAGGACTCATCAATCCTTACGACGCCTATGCGCTGGTCAAGGCGCTCAAAGCCACCGTCAAGGCGCCCATCCATCTGCATAGCCACTTCACCTCCGGACAGGCGGACATGGCTTTCCTCAAGGCCATCGAAGCAGGTATCGATATCGTCGACACCTGCCTCTCGCCCTGGGCTTACCGCACTTCCCACCCCGGCCTGGAGCCCCTGGTGGCCACGCTCAAGGGCACCAGCCGCGATACCGGCCTGGACCTCAAAGTGCTCGCCCGTTGCAGCGAATACGTGGAGAAAATTTCTCCCAAATACCGCCATCTGCTGGACGACAAGCTCTCCATCGTCGACATCAATGTGCTGCTGCATCAGACACCGGGCGGCATGCTGTCCAACCTGGTCAACCAGTTGCGGGAAATGGGGGCATCGGACAAGCTCGACGAAGTCTTCCGGCAACTGCCGATCGTGCGCCGCGAGTTGGGTCAAGTGCCGCTGGTCACCCCGACCAGCCAGATCGTCGGCATCCAGACCGTGAACAATGTGTTGTTCGACACGCCCAGCGAACGCTACAAGATGACCACCGCCCAGGTAAAGGATCTGTGCTACGGCTTGTACGGCAAGACGGCGATTCCGATCGATCCCGAAGTTCAGAAGAAGGCGCTCAAAGGCTATCCCCGGGGAGAAACCCCGATTACCGTGCGTCCCGCCGATGTGCTGGAACCGGAGATGGAGAAAGCTAGCAAGGAGGTTGAGGGGCTGGCCAAGAATATCGATGACGTACTCATCTATGCGCTATACCCGACCACCGGAAAACGCTTCCTGAAGTGGAAGTACGGATTGGAAGAAATGCCGGCGGAAGTCAAGCCGCGCACCATGGAAGATGTTCAGCGCGAACAGGAACTGATCAAGAAGGCCAAGGCCGGACAACTGGTAGAAAAAACCCAGCAGGAAACGCCCGCCAAAGGCGCCGGAGTTTACTCGTTCAAGGTCTCCATCGGCGGCAAACAGATCGAACTCGGAATCGAACAGGTCGGCGGCGCTCCTCTGCTCGCGGCCATTGCGTCCGCCGCACAGACTGGGGCCGCACAGCCCGCAGCAACTGCGCCGGCAACGCCACCGCGCGGGGCTTTCCCCCCGCCACCACCGCCCAAGCCGATTGCCCAGGCCGCCCCCGCGGCAGCCAAGCTGGCAGCGGCAGCGCCTGCCCCCGCCGCCAGCAGTGACGGAGCTGCGGTCGAAGCGCCCATGCCCGGCATGATCATTTGCTACGAAGTCAGCGAAGGAGACCATGTGGAAGAAGGCGATGTGGTGCTGATTCTTGAAGCAATGAAAATGGAAAACTCGATCACGAGCCCCGTATCGGGAACGGTGAAGAAAATCCACTTCAAGGATGGCGACAGCGTCAAAAAGGGAGAGATCCTGGCCTTGATTGGCTAGGACATATTTCCGGCGATCAAACACCCCAGTTTTGTAATTAACCATTGACTTAAGCGAGATATCGATGAATTTTGACTTGACTGAAGAACAGCAGATGATTCAGGACACGGCGCGGCGCTTCGCTGCGGAGGAGATCGCACCGAACCTTGCAGCAGAGGAGGCAAAACACGAGTTTCGCCCCGATCGTGTCGCCAAGATGGGTGGGTTGGGATTTTTTTCCTGCGCCCTGCCCGAGGAATACGGCGGCAGCGGCATGGGGTTTGTCGAATCCGTGCTGATGGCCGAGCAGATCGCCAAGGTATCCGCCTCCTGGCGGCTGCCTTTCAACATGCAGAACCTGGGGCCGTCGTTGACCGTGAACAAGTTCGGCACCCAGGCGCAAAAGGAAAAATATATCCCCGGCTGGGTCGCGGGAACCCAACTCGGTTTCTTCGCCATGACCGAATCCAATACCGGCTCGGACGTTGCCAGCATGAAAACCCATGCCATCGACAAAGGCGACCACTGGGAAATCCATGGCTCGAAGATGTGGATCTCCCAGGCCCACTTCGGCGATGCCGGGCTGCTCTATGCTTATACCGACAAGAGCCAGGGCAACAAGGGCATTACCGCCTTCATCATCGAACCGAAGAAGATGCCGGGCTGCACGGCCCGCGCCATCGAGACCAAGCTCGGCCTGAAATGCGCGCCGACCGGCGAGTTCGCATTCGATGGCATGAAGGTGCCGAAGGAGAACGTGCTCGGCAAACCCGGCGAGGGTTTCCGAATCTGCATGTGGCAACTGAACCAGACCCGCATGGGTTGCGCCGCCGGAGCGCTCGGCGTGGCGGGCGGAGCGCTGGATCTGGCCATCCAGTATGCCAACGAACGCACTCAGTTCGGCAAGCCGATCTCGCAGCACCAGATGATCCAGGCACAGATCGCCGAGATGGCGGTCGAGCATCAGGCCGCGCAAATGCTCGTCTATCGGGCGGCCTGGCTGAAGGACCAGGGCAAGCCCAACCAGTACGAGACCTCGGTCGCCAAGTATGCCGCTTCCGAAGCGGCAGTGCATGCCGCCAACGAGTGCATGAAGATATTCGGCTCTTACGGGTTCTCCACCGAATATCCGGCCGAACGTTTCTATCGCGACTCCAAGTCGCTGCAGGTCGTGGAAGGCACTTCCAACATCCAGAAGGTCATCATCTCGGGCATGGCGCTAGGTTTCACGCCCAACCGCGAATAGGGATCGGTGAATCAAGACAAGCAAGAGATAAGGGGTCAGGGCACATCTGCTCTGCCCCTTTTTTATTTGTATTGCTACGACGTTAGAGGGAGAAGGAAATGAGACCGTATTTTGAGAAAATGCCCAGCTTCGGCAAGCCCCTAAAGGAAAACCGCATCGCCCGTTCGCAGGAAAGCCGCGCCAAGCTCGAAGCCACCGAGGCGGAGATTGCGGCGCTGAAGAAAGCCAAGGAAAACGTCGGAATTTCTGCGGCGCAAATCAACGAGCGCGGCGCCCTGACCGTCTGGCAGCGCCTCGAATACCTGGTCGATCCCGGTACCTGGCAGCCGTTGCACAGTCTCTACAACCCCGAAGACAATGAAGAAGGCACGACCAACGTGATCGATGGTCTGGGAAAGATCGCGGGACGCTGGGCCGTGATCATCGGCTTTGACAACAAAGTATTGGCTGGCGCCTGGATTGCCGGACAGTCGGAGAACATCCTGCGCGTCACCAACTTGGCGAAGCGGCTGAATATCCCGTTGGTATGGCTGGTCAACTGCAGCGGCGTGAAATTGCCCGACCAAGAGAAGTTTTATGCCGGCCGGCGCAGTTCCGGCACACCCTTCTATCGCCACGCCGAACTGGAGCAGGCGGGTATTCCGGTATTGGCCGGCATCTATGGCACCAATCCGGCCGGCGGCGGCTATCAGGGCATCACGCCGACCATCCTGATCGCTCACAAGGACGCCAATATTGCCGTGGGGGGAGCGGGCATCGTCTCCGGCATGTCGCCCCAGGGCGGCTTCGATGTGGCCGGATTGGAGCAGCTGATCGCTGTCACCCGCGATGTCAAGGAACGCCCGCCCGGCCGGGTCGAGACGCACTACTACGAAACCGGCTTCTTCACCCACGTGTGCGAAGAGGAACAGGGGGTTCTGGATGGCATCAAGGCCTACATGCGCATGATCCCAGCTTACGACCCGATGTTTTTCCGGGTTGCCGAGCCAGCAGAACCGCTGTTCCCCAGCGACGACCTCTACCATCTGTTGCCTGCCAACCAGAAAGAGACCTATGTCTTTGAGGACATCCTGGCACGCGTGGTGGACGGCAGCGAACACATGGAATTCCGTCCCGACTACGGACCGGAGATTTACACCGGACTGGTCAAGATCGACGGCATGCTGGTCGGCGTGATCGGCAACCGCCAGGGACTGCTGCCCAAGGGCTACCCGGAATACGCCGACTATCCGGGCATCGGCGGCAAGCTCTACCGCCAGGGACTGATCAAGATGAGCGAATTCGTCACCCACTGCGGACGCGATCGGGTGCCGGTGATCTGGCTTCAGGACACCAGCGGCATCGACGTCGGCGATGCCGCCGAAAAGGCCGAATTGCTTGGACTGGGCTCGTCTCTGATATACTCGATTCAGCAGGTCGATGTGCCGATGATGCTGGTGGTGCTCAGAAAAGGCAGTGCCGCAGCGCACTACATCATGGGCGGACCCAATGCCAATCGTCAGAATGCATTTACCCTCGGCACGGCCGCCACCGAAATCTATGTCATGCATGGAGAAACCGCCGCCGTGGCGACCTACGCCCGGCGTGCGGTGAAAGATAAGGACTCGGGCAAACCGCTGGAACCCCTCGCGGAGAAAATGAACGAAATGGCGCAGAAATATTACGACACCTCGCGGCCGGCATATTGTGCACGACACGGCTTCGTGGACGAGATTGTCGATCTGAAAGCGTTGCGCGGCTATCTGCAAGCCTTCGCCGGCAGCGTTTACCAGAACCCCAAATCCACCTGCCCGCGCCATCAGATGCTGCTGCCGCGAATCATCAGGGGCTGAACCGAAGGGACGTATCGAGTTGCTGTTTATCATCGATTTTGACGGTACGCTTTCCGTTCGGGACACGGTTGACGCGCTACTGGGAAAGTTCGCCACGCCGGAATGGGAAACCATCGAGCAGAAATGGCTGGCTGGCGAGATCAGCGCCGTCGAATGCATGCAGCAGCAGATACGTCTAGTGAAAACCGACCATGTCGCGCTGGAGAGCTTCTTTCGCGGCATCCAGCTGGACGCCAGTTTCCTGCCATTCCATGAGCATGTCAGCCAGTTTGCCAAAATCGCCATCGTCAGCGACGGCCTCGACCATGCCATCAATGTCGCGATGCGTCACGCCGCCTTTCCGGAGTTGCCGGTGTATGCCAATCACCTGCATTTCGTGCCCGACGGCATCGACATCTCATTCCCGCTCCTGAACGCCGCTTGCATCGCCGGCAACGGCGTGTGCAAGTGCGCTGTGGCGCGCAATTTGGCGCAAGACGCGGGCGGACCGGTGGTGCTGATCGGCGATGGCAAATCGGACGCATGTCTCGCCAAACACGCCGACGTGGTATTCGCCAAGGCGTCCCTGATCCGCTATTGCGAAGAACAGAACATCGCCTACCATCCCTTCGAAAGTTTCGCCGACGTGTTGGCGAAGGTCAAAAAGTGGCCCATGGAAGGACGGCCTCACACCGCCGCTGTGCTCGCCTAGTGCCCGCCATTGCCTTTCGGCACTAGTTCCATTACCCGCATTCCAGAGTAGAGAGAACCGAGAACGCATGGACCAGAAGATCATCGACATCCTCGAAAAGGACAGAAAATACTGTTCCTACGGCGACACCGTGCACTACGCCGATCCACCCAAGGTATTTTCATCCTGTGATGGCAGCTATCTTTACGATGAGAACCGGACACCCTACCTGGATCTGCAAATGTGGTATTCGGCGGTCAATTTCGGCTACCGCAACAAGCGCCTCAACGATGTATTGAAAGCCCAGATCGACGTCATGCCGCAACTGGCCTGCCAGTATTTGCACAAGGAAAAAGTCGAGCTGGCGGAAATCATCTGCCGCCACATCGAGGAAAAATACGGCGTCAAGGGCCGCGTGCATTTCAACGTGGGCGGTGCCCAGGCAGTCGAGGACTCGCTCAAGATCGTCCGCAACCACACCCGCAAGACCCATCAATTCGCCTTCATGGGCGGCTATCATGGGCGCACCCTGGGGGCTTCGGCGATCACCTCCAGCTACCGCTACCGGCGCCGCTATGGCCATTTTTCCGACCGCGCGCATTTCGTCCCCTACCCCTACTGCTTCCGCTGCCCATACGGCCTGAAGCAGCAAACTTGCGGCATGTATTGCCATCACGAGTTCGAGCGCCTGTTCGAGACGGAATACAACTCGTTCTGGGACGACAAGGCCAAGGAGTGCGAATTTGCCGCCTTCTACATCGAGACCATCCAGGGCACCGGCGGCTATATCATCCCTCCCGACGGCTACATGCAGAAACTGGCCCAGACGCTGAAAGAACGCAATATCCTGCTGGTCGTGGATGAAATTCAGATGGGCGTATACCGCACGGGCAAACTCTGGTCTTGGGAAAATTTCGGCATCGTTCCCGACGTGTTTGTGTTTGGCAAGGCCATCACCAATGGCCTCAATCCGATCTCCGGCATCTGGGCGCGCGAGGAACTGATCTCCCCGGAAAAATTCCCGCCCGGTTCCACCCATTCCACCTTCGCTTCCAATCCGCTCGGTACGACGGTGGCGCTGGAAGTGCTGCGCATGACGCAGGAACACGATTTCGAGCCGGGAATCCGCGCTCGGGGAGCGTATTTCCTCAAGAAGATTCAGGAGTTGAAGTCGCGCTGGAAGGTCGTCGGCGACGTCAGCGGCATCGGCTTGGCATTGCGCATCGAACTCTGCGAAGCCGACGGTTATACTCCCAGCAGGGAACTCGCCGACCGGGTCTTCAACGAAGGACTCAAGGGCGACCTGCTGGTGGGCGACAAGAAATACGGACTGGTGCTGGATATCGGCGGTTACTACAAGAACGTCATCACCTTGGCGCCGTCGCTGGAGATTACCGAAGAGGAAATCGATCTCGGCATCCATCTGTTCGAGATGCTGCTGCGGCGTTGCGGGGCGGAGTAAGCCGCGAGGCTGCTCCATCGGAAATGAGTCCTTACAAGACCCACCGCCCGCTTGCTCCGCTCAGCCCTTGGCGCCGCTGGCTCTATCGCTGGCTGGGCAAGTCGCCCGCATCGGGCCGCGCAGCCTCTGGCGAAGAATCCCCGTCCCGCCCCATCCCAAACAAGAGCTTCCGTTATGGCGACGGCGCCGACGCGGTACTGCTGATTCATGGCCTGACGGGCACCCCGGTGGAGATACAAACCGTCGGTCGCGGTCTGGCGAAAGAAGGCTTCAGCGTCTACGGCGTCCAGCTCGCCGGGCATTGCGGCACCGAGGCCGATCTGATGGAGACCGGCTGGCACGATTGGTATCGCAGCGTGGAAAACGCCTGGCAGGAGATCGACCAGGCCCACCCAAATGTTTTCGTCGCCGGAATGTCCATGGGGGCGATCATGTCCATGCATCTGGCCGCACAGCATCCCGGGAAAATTCGCGGACTGGGTTTGTATTCCACCACACTTTTTTATGACGGCTGGGCGGTGCCGAAGTTGGCCTTCCTGCTGCCGATGCTCCTGCAGACTCCCTTGGGAAAACGCTACCGCTTCATCGAAAATTTTCCCTACGGCATCAAGAACGAACGCCTGCGCGCCTACATCCATAACAGCATGATGTCGGGCGAGAGCGAACTGGCCGGCAATCTGGGCATGTCCGGCGGCTCACTGCGCGAACTGCGCCGCCTGATCGCCATCGTCAAGACTGAAATGCCTGCCATCCGCACCCCGGCGCTGGTCATACACGCCGAGCACGACGACGTCACCAGCCCGCGTAACGCCGAGTATGTCGCCCGGCATCTGGGCGGCCCGGTGCGTGTGGAACTGCTGCACGACTGCTACCACATGATCACCCTGGATCAGGAGCGGGACAAGGTCGTCCATCTATCGGCAGAATTTTTCCGCAGTTGCCTCGCAGTTGCCTAAGGACACCGCTACACCCTGAGCTTCGGCCTCGAATCCGGATAAGCCCGCAGGTATAAGGCCAGGTCCTCGTCCAGCGTATCCCAATTAACCGTTTTTGCCACGCGTGCGTAGATCCAATGGACCAGCGAGTTGCCATGGGCGCAGTAATTGGACAACGGCACCAACTCATGGCCAATTTCGATCTTGGGCGCATATCCGGTCTGCCCGCTTTGTATCGACTTGGCGCCTCGCGACAACGACCAATCGACGGCGGCATCCCACAGGCGAAAGTATAAAAACCACTCCTTGGGCCGTCGATAATCGATGCCGATGAACTTGTTGATGACCTGCTCGCCAAACGCAAAGCACAGCATAAAAGCGACGATGCTTGCCGTTGCCCGTTCCCTCAGCACGATGAAATATGACTGGGGCAAGCTGGCGGCCAGTTCAAAGAACCTGCGATTCAGCCGCTCGAATTTTGTGGTGCCTTTCTCATAAGTCTGCCAGAACAGGCTGAATATCTGATCCAGCGTGCGGGTATCCGGTTCGCGCACAACCTCGACATCGACAGGAATGTTTGCTGCCAGCTTCAGTTTCTTCTTCAGCTTGTTGCGACGCGAGGATTTCAGCGCAGCGAAGTAATCCTCCTTGGCCGGCCCAGGGAACCGAACTATCGTCCCGGGAAAGCTCACCAGGGGAAACAGGCCTTCCGATTTGGACAAAGCCAGGCAATCTTCAGCGCATGCAGCCGGAAAGTCCTTCCATACCCGCATGGGCGCCTTGAGCCTGTCGGCCTGGGCTTGCAGCGCCCGATTCACGCAGCGATAAACTTCCAAGCGGTTGACGCCTGGCAGCATGCCGACCCTCCCTTCGTCGCTGCACGGGGAACCGATGAACAAGGTTCGTTGAAAAAGAGCCGATGGAACCACACTGCCCAGCAAGTTTGCCAAGGGCAACAATGCCGGCGGGAGCACCAGCCGAATGGGAACATCCATCAGAAAAGCCGGTGCGATGGCGACAGGCCCGGACGAGTCGCGTACTACGCCATACAGAAAGGTGAACTGCTCCTGTATGCCGCACTGCTCCAAGGCCTGGTACCACCAGTGGCCCTCGAACGGCGGGGGGAAACAGCGTTCCCACAAGTCCACGGGGATTTCCGCCGCCGAATTGACCCAGCGGATGTCGAACTGGGCAGGGCTGAGCGTTGAGTTAGCCAGTCTGCTTCTCCAGTATCGAACAGATATGCATGAAATCGTCTTCGTCCAGCCACGGGCTGTTGGAAATGGTCAACATGCGCGCCGCAAAATCGCGGGCATTGGGCGTATCGGTATTGCCCAGCAGGGGGGCCAGATACCGATAGTCAGGCAAGGCATGGATAAACAGCCGGCCAACCCCCAGGCCCTCATGCCAAAGGCGCGCAAGCGCATTGTCCCGTATCTGCCGCGTCGGCATCAACACCTGGAGAAACGGCCAGGTGCCGGCATGGCCGACCGCATCATCCATCACGACGACACCGGGGATCGAGGCCAGCAGAGATTTCCTGCGCAACGCCTGGGCCGCTGTTGTCTCAAGAAACGCCGGCAAGCGCTTGAGCGCGTTGGCGCCGATCGTCTTGCGCCACGCGCCAACCCGGTGCTGCGGGATATCCAGGCGGCAGTCGTCGCCGACTGCCTCGATCAGCTGGCCTTTCCTGAGCCTGCGCCGCAACGGCAGACCGTAGGCAATCCGCAAACCTGAAGGACGGTACAGGACGAAATAACCGATGAGTTCCAGCAGCTGCCGAAATTCCCTGACCATTCGATACGACGCGATCTCCGCTGAGGTTAGACGCAGTTGCCGCCGCAGATCTCCGTCACGCGCGACCACCACACCGCCGCCGTAGATCGTCAGCCCCTTGCCCACGCCCAGACTGTAAAACCCCATGTCGCCGATGCTGCCGACAGGCTGCCCGTACCAATTTGCCCCCAGGGATTGCGCCGCATCCTCCACCACGTAAGCGCCGACGGTCCTGGCAATGTCCATCGCAATCGAAAGATCGGCCACTCTCCCACCCAGATGGGTAGGAACAACCGCCAGGGTGTCCTCCCCGCAGACCGCCGCAAGCGATTCGGGACAAAAATCGAAGTGGTTCCTGCGCGTATCGCAAAGCACCGGCTTCAGGCCGCAATGTGCCACCGCCAGCGCCACCAGAGGACAAGTATAGGCAGGGATGACCACGCAATGCCGACTGCTTCTGCGCTTGAGGGTAGTCAGCGCAACGATGAGCGCCGCCGTACCCGAGCCTTCGATCAGCGCCTCCGGCTGGCGCAGGAAAACCGCCATGTCGTTTTCGAGCGACGCGCCCGAAGGCAGGAAGTCGCTCCATGACAACGGCAACCCTGCCGTCGGCGGAACCTCCCGCAACAGCTTAGCCATGCGGCTGCTTGGCCTCGCTCAGGCTCAGAAACACGATGCCCAGGGCGATGCAGAGCGCGCCCACCACCTGCATGGCCGTGAGTTGCTCGCCGAAATAGACAACGGAAATAATCAGCACGAAGACGATCGCCAGATGCGAAGCGGCGAATGCCGGCCCTACCGGCGCATGTTTCAACAGCGTCATCCAGGCAACGAAAGAACCGAGGTAACCTGCCGCCGCCACGTAAATCCATGGCGTGTTAAGTACCGCAAACGCCCAGTCGATGTGTGGAATGAATTCGCCGGAGGAAACCGATGCCAGCTTGAAGGACACCTGCGTCAGCGTATCGAACAACATCAGCAGGCCAAAGCCGATCAGGTAGAAGTCGCGTTTTTTCATGCATACCCTCCGACCAGCACCACCCCGAGAGTGATGAAGACCATCCCCAACACGCGCAATGGATCCAGCAATTCACGGAACAACAGCCTGCCGGCGGCGATGATCGCCACCATGTTGATGGCGCCCAGCAATACGCCGAGCGACAGCGGCAGTATCGACAGCAGCACCATCCATAGGACGAACTCCAGGCAGAAACAGGTGATGCCGACCCATAGCGGGAGGGAAGACAGCATTTTTCTCCAGCGCTGCCACTCGCTCTCGTGCTCGGTAATGGCGGCAGACTTGAATGCCATATGCCCTACCGTATCGACCACGATATTGAGCAGCCAGACAAGAATGGCGAAATTCGACAAAGGGGGAAAAGGCAGTTACGGTGTGTAACGCTTGGCGATGACTACGGCATTGTTGCCGCCGAAACCGAACGAGTTCGACATCACCACATCCAGCTTGCTCAATATCCGCGCCCCTTCGCTGACGTAGTCCAGGTCGCACTCGGGGTCGGCGCGGCCAAGATGCGCCGTCGGCGGCACGGTGCGGCGGCGTATCGCTTCGATAGCCGCAATCATTTCCAGGGCGCCGGTCGCTCCCATGAGGTGGCCGTGCAAAGCCTTGGTGGCACTGATGGGGATCATGCCCGCATGCGCCCCAAAAACTTCTTTGATGGCATTGGTCTCGGTCAAATCGCCCACCTTGGTGCCTGTGCCATGCGCATTGATGTGCGTCACCTGCTGCGGCGCCATTCCCGCATCCGCCAACGCCGCCTTCATGGCACGTGCCTGGCCGCCTTTGTCCGGCTGCGCGATATGGCCTGCGTCGGTGGTGTTGCCATAACCGACAATCTCGGCCAGGATATTGGCTCCGCGCAATCTAGCCGCTTCTTCCTCTTCCAGAATCAATGCGGCCGCGCCTTCTCCCAGGACGAAACCGGAACGGTCCGCAGCGAATGGCCGACAGGAGGTTTCCGGGCGATCCGGGTCCACCTTGGCGAGCGTCTGCAAGGATTCCCAGGCCTTGATCACTCCCTGGGTCAACAAGGCCTCGCCGCCACCGGCGACCGCTGTCTTGACCAGGCCAAAGCGTATGGCGCGGTAAGCCTCGCCAATGGCCACATTGGACGAGGAACAAGCGGAAGAAAAAGTGTAGCTCGGCCCGCGAATTCCGAACTCGATGCCAATCTGTCCGGTAGCGGCGTTATTCATGGCCAGCACGATTGACGACGGCTTCAGGCGCACGGCTTTATTGACGAGCAGGTCATGCATGGTGGACTCGATGGTATTCGCCCCGCCCATGCCGGTACCCCAGTAGATCCCGGCGGATTCTCCCGAGTCAACGGAAAAGTCGGTCCCCGATTGACTCGCGGCCTCGCGCGTCGCAAGCAGTGAAAGCTGCGCCACCCGGTCCAGAGAAATCAAGCGAAGCTTGGTGAAATGATGCGTCAGTTCCTGAAGAACCGGCGCAGTCACTTGGTTATATTGCGCCGGCGCCCAGGCGGGTTGAAATCTGCGAACCCCCGAGCGACCCTCGATCAGCGCCTCGAAAAAGGAGCCTGCATCATGACCCAGAGGCGCGACTGCGCCCATGCCGGTCACGACCACACGTCTCATGCTAGGTTTCCGATGGCTTGGCCGGCGCGGCTGCCGCTTGCGGTTGCTCCAGCAGCATATCGATTTCCCGAGCAATGTCGCCGACAGTCTTCACGGCGGCGGGATTATCGGACATGCGCAAATTGAATTTCTCTTCCAGCAGAAACATGAATTCGATAGTCGCCAAAGAATCGACGCCCAATTCTTCAAGTTTTGCCTCACTGCCCACTTGGCTTGCCTCCAAGCCGAATTCTTCCATCATCAGCTGCTGGATTGTGCTTAATGTACTCATACGTTGTTCGCTGAAAACACCGGGGAAAATGGTTAAGTTCTTACCAAGAGCAATGCGCCTTCGCCGAGCGCCGATAATAACAGGTTGCCGGGTTCGATTATTGTTGCACGCGGAGATCGATGATCTATGCGTCTAATTGCAGACGCAATTTTTCCAGCACAAACATCAGGGAGACATACCTGCCTGAATTCTATTACGAAAACCCCGTCAGAGAACCCTCTCCGAGTCTTTTTTCGGCTTTGGCGACACCTGTTGTCCGCCTGCCCGGCTCAGATAATCGGCCGTCTTACGCGATACCACGCCGCATAGATGGCGGGCACGGCGAGGATCGTGAGGACTGTCGCCACCACAAGCCCGGCCATGATGGCGACTGCCATCGGCCCCCAGAGCACGCTGCGTGTGAGCGGAATCATCGCCAGCACAGCGGCAGCCGCAGTCAGCGAAATCGGACGGAAGCGCCGCACCGCCGCCTCGCGTGCGGCAATCCAGGCATGGGTGCCCGTGGCCATGTCCTGCCTGATCTGATCGACCAGGATGATGGTGTTGCGCATGATGATCCCCATCAGCGCGATGACCCCCAGCATGGCGACGAAACCAAACGGCAGATGAAAGGCGAGCAAGCCGATCGCAACCCCGACGATACCGAAGGGCGCAGTCAGCAACACCATGCCGGTCAGCGAGAAACTCTGCAACTGCAGCATGAGCAGCATCGACCAGGCGAACAGCATCAAGGGAACGCCGGCAATGATCGAGGCTTGTGCCTCGGCGCTTTCTTCGTAGGCGCCACCCGCCTCGACGCGATAGCCGGGCGGCAATTTGGCGCGTATGGAAGCCAGTTGCGGCTCGATTTGCGCCGAGACGTCCGGCGCCTGCAGGCCCTCGACAATATCCGAGCGCACCGATAGCGTCGGCACGCGCGAATAGCGGCGAACAATCGGCTCCTCCATGACCTGTTTGACCGTGGCGACCTGTGCCAGCGGGATCGTGCGCCCGCTTGCCGTCGGAATCTGCCAATCCGCCACCTGGGCCACGGCGACGCGCTCCAGCGCCGGTCCTCTCAGCATCACATCGATCAGTCGATCGCGTTCGCGGAATTGCCCGATGGTGACGCCGGAGACGACGCTGCCCAGCGTGCGCGCGATGGCCAACGAGCTTGCGCCGAGCGCCCGCGCCCGATCCTGATCCACTTCGATCTGCAGCGCCGGTGTGCGATCGCCCCAGTCGGTATTGACTTCGATAGTATTCGGGTTCTTACGCATCACCTCCGCCACTTCGTTGCCAACCTGCTTGAGCAAAGCGATGTCGGGGCCGCTGACGCGGAAGATCACCGGATAGGCCACCGGCGGACCCAGCGACGACTTGATCGCGCGGCCGCGCACGCCGGGGAAATTGGTGTCGAGTTCCTTTTGCAGCTTGAGCGCTATGCGATCGCGGGCCTCGATGCTGTCGGACAGAATCAGCGTGTGCGAATAGTTCGGACGAAACAGCTCCTGATTCAGCGACAGGAAATAGCGCGGCAACGACATGCCGACGCTGGTGACAAAGGTTTTCACATCCTGGTCTGCCTTGAGCAGCGCTTCCAGTCTTGCCACCTGCGTCTCGGTTGCCTGGAAGCTCGCCCCCTCGGGCAGCCACAACTCGACCATGACCTCGGTACGATCACTGGTCGGAAAGAACTGCTTCTCGGTGAGTCCCATGCCGACGACGCCGATCAGCAGGGCGGCCAGCGTGACAAGGATGGTCTTCCAGCGATGGCTGAGACACCAGTCGATGATCGCCCGCAGCCGCGTATAGAAGGGCGTGTCG
Source organism: Sterolibacterium sp. (assembly GCA_041674385.1). Lineage (GTDB taxonomy): Bacteria > Pseudomonadota > Gammaproteobacteria > Burkholderiales > Rhodocyclaceae > JACRAR01. The sequence continues at coordinate 41,021 of JBAYVU010000016.1, read as the reverse complement.
AAATGCTCGTGCGGTTCGCCCTCGGCGGTGGCGTTCTTCGGAGGCTTGAGAAGCCAGTAGCCAAACAGCGGCGTGGCGATGATCGCGGCAAACCATGAGACCACCAGCGCAATGGTGGTAACGCTGAACATGTCGAAGGTATATTCGCCGGTCGCAGACTTGGCGGTAGCAATGGGCAGGAAACCGGCGGCAGTCACCAACGTCCCGGAAAGCATCGGCCACGCCGTGCTCGCATAGGCAAACGTTGCTGCCGCGAACTTGTCGAGGCCTTCTTCCAGCTTGCGCACCATCATCTCCACCACGATCATCGCATCGTCGACCAGCAGCCCGAGCGCAATGATGAGCGCGCCGGTCGACACGCGATGCAGATCGATCTTGAAGCTTTGCATGACGAAAAAGGTCGCCAGCAATACGAGCGGAATGGTCAGAGCGACCACGGCACCGGCGCGCCAGCCGAGCGAAACGAAGCTCACCACCAGCACAATCGCCACGGCTTCCAGCAGCGAACTCATGAAAGTGCCCACAGCCTGCTTGACGATCCTGGGCTGGTCGCTGACCTGATGGAACTCGATGCCGACCGGCAGATCGTTCTTGATGCGCCGCATTTCGCGAGTGAGGCGGTCGCCCAGTTGCAACACGTCGCCGTCGCTCTTCATGGAAACCGCCAGCATGATCGCGGGCTTGCCGCCAAAGCGGATGGCCTGTACCGGCGGATCGGCGTAGCCGCGATAGACGCTGGCGATGTCGCCCAGGCGAAGCGTGCGGCCATTCACCGCAAGCTTCAAGTCGCGGACCGACTTCACCGAATCGAAATTGCCGCTCACACGCAGGGCAATGGCGTTATCCGCCGTTTGTATGGTGCCGGATGGCGCAATTGCATTTTGCGCCTGCAATTGCTGTTCGATTGAGCCGATATTGATACCCAGCGCGCCGATTTTTGCATTGCCGATCTCTACGTAAATCTTGTCATCGACCACGCCGACCAACTCGATCTTGGACACATCGGGAACGTGCAACAACTCCTGGCGCACGTCCTCAATCTTGTCGCGCAACTCGGAGAGCGTGAAGCCATCGCCGGTAAACGCGTAGATCGAACCGAACACATCGCCGAACTCATCGTTGAAGAACGGGCCAATCGCCTCGGCAGGCAAGGTATACCGGATATCCTCGATTTTCTTTCGCGCCTGATACCAGAGCGCCGGCACTTCCTTGCGCGGCGCAATGTCTTTCAGTTCCAGAATGATCATCGACTCGCCGGGTTTCGAGTAACTCTGCGTGCGCTTGAAATAGGGCATCTCCTGCAGTTTCTTCTCGATACGGTCGGTCACCTGCATATCGACCTGGGCGGTAGTCGCGCCGGGCCACAGGGTACGCACGGTGATGGCGCGAAAAGTAAAATCCGGGTCTTCGCGCTGGCCGAGTTTGAAGTACGCACTGAGCCCGGCGATGGCAAAGGCGAGAACGAAGTACAGCGTGAGCTGCTTGTGGGTAATGGCAAACGCGGAAACGTTGAATTTACGCATGCTTTCGCTGACAGCCCGGATGGTCATCGCTCGTCGGCGTGCCGACTTGCCGGCGCAGGCGCGACCGGAGAGCCCAGCAGGCGTACTTTTTGTCCCGGCAGGAGCAGATTGGCCCCGGCGGTGACCACCAGGTCGCCCGGCTTGAGACCAGCGACGATAGTGACGCCATCGCCGGTGCTTTCGCCCACCTTGACGACGACGGAATTGACCGTTTCGCTGGACCGGTCTACCAGCCACACGCGGTTTGTCTCGTCGCGCGTGTACAGCGCCGTATTCGGCACCACGATGGACTGCCCGGCCCCAAGCTCGAGACGCACCGTTGCGCTCATGCCGAGCTTGAGTGCCTCGTCGGCATCGACGACAGAGAGCCGCGCGCTGTAGGTACGGCTCGCCGCGTCGGCGGCAGGCGACAGTTCGCGCAGCTTTGCGGCATAGGTCTTGCCGGCGAGGGCATCGAGAGTCGCGGTAAAGCCTGTGGCCTTTTTCATCAAGGCCACGGCCCGCTCCGGAACGTTGACGGCGATCTCCTTTTCGCCCAGTTGTGCCACGCGCACAACGCTCTGGCCCGCCGCAACCACGCTGCCTGCCTCGGCATCCACGGCGACAACGACGCCGGCCTTGTCGGCGCGCAATGTTTGGAAATTAAGCGCGTTCTGCGCATTGGCGAGCTGCGACTGCGCCGCTTGCAGGCGCGACTGCGCAGACTCCGTTGCGGCGGTTTGGCGCTCCAGCGCAGCACTGGAAACGAAGCCCTTGTCGCGAAGCTCCTGCTGCCGCTTGAGTTCGCTCCGTTGCAGCTTGAGATCGCTTTGGGCGACCGCGACCTGCGCCGTCTGCGCGTTGATCGCCGGCAGCACATCCTGCGCATCAAGCACTGCCAGTACTTGACCCGCTTTCACCGCCTGGCCCACATCGACCAGGCGTTGCGCTATCTTGCCGCCAATGCGAAAACCGTAACGTTGCTCAAAACGCGGACGAACCTCGCCGGGCAAGATCAATATCTCGCCCACCCGGCTCATGCCGACCTGCACGTAGCGAACCGGGCGCGGCAGCACGGCTTGGCTGCCGTCCTTGTTGCCGGCGGTCGCCACATGGTTTTCCTCGCCTTTGCCGCACCCGGCGATGACCGCGGTGCCAAGCACGAGTGAAATGAGTAGTGTCGTTCGATAGGTCATTTTGCCTCGTTGTCAGAGTGAATTGGCGTTCGATGCGAGGCGGCGACATCGTTCCCGGCCACATACGCCCAGTAGCGTGTGAGCGCGAGCGATGCTTCCTCCTGAAAGCTTCCTTGGCCCTCGAAGCGCGGGCACTTCAGGTCGCCGTTGTGCTCGCTGCCGATCAGGTTGTAGAGTCCGATCATGATCGCGTAGCTATGTTTGAGCAGGCGCGCGCCTTCCCCGCGGGCGAGCTTGGGGAAATGGCGCTCCAGTCCGTCGCCTCCTTCCTTCAGCCATTCGGAGAGCCGTTCCTGAAAATGTGCCGATACCGCCGGACGCAGGGCGCCCGCGGAAAAGCCGATGCAACGGGCGCCGAGCGGCAGGTAGGTCGGCGCATCCAGGATGTGCTCGTTGGCCAGCGACTGCATCTCGCTGAAGTCAAACGCCTGCTTACGATTCAGTCGCGCAATCAACTGCGTAAAAAAACGCTCGGCGTGGCGTAGATGCAATGCCAGATAGAGTTCTTCCTTGGACTGGAAGTAGAGGTACACGGTGCCCTTCGCCAGCCCGGCCGCTTCCGCGACATCGGCCATGTTGGCCAGATCCTGACGCTCGGCAAACAGCTTATCGGCCGCATCGAGGATATCCTGGCGCCGCGCTTCCTTTTCGTCGCCGTCAAGAGCACGCGCCCGGCCTCGCCCGCCACGGGCAGCGGAGCGCGGTATTGCCGCGGCACGAGGGCCGCGTGTCTGTTTGATCTGGCTCATCCTGATGGCACGTGAGTAGCGATTCACACTAACTGACTGACGGTCATTTGGTTGAAAACTATAAATGACTTGCGGTCAGTTCGCAAGGGGCAGGCGTATTGAGCCATGCCTTGGCCTTGCCTTGCTCTTGCCTTGACCTAGCCCAGACGCCACTTTCGCATCATTTCAGCTTGGGTCGCCAGAGCCAGTGCGTCCGGTGGCGGTATAATCAAGCCTCTCCGCAGTCTTATCCCCATCCTGTTGTGACCTTTGACGCCGCACCGCTCCCGCCCGGTATCGCCTCCGTTCTTCCCAAGCCAGGAACCCGGCTCGACCTGCCGGCGCTGGCCGGTTCGGCAGATGCGCTGGCGATTGTGCAACTTGCGCGGAATGCCGCAGCGGGCCGTCTGCTGACCGTCATCACCGCCAGCCCGCTCGCCGCTCAGCGCTTGCAGGAAGAAATCCTCTGGTTTGCCCCGGCGTTGCGCGTGCATCTGTTGCCGGACTGGGAGACCCTGCCCTACGATTGTTTCTCGCCGCACCAGGACCTGATCTCCGAGCGTCTGGCGACGCTCTATACCGTCTCGCGCAATGAATGCGAGGTGCTGTTGACAGCCGCCACCACCGCCTTGACGCGCCTGGCACCGCCGTCGTTCCTCGCCGCCCACACCTTCTTCCTGAAGAAAGGCGAACGGCTGGAACTCGGCAAACTGCGCGCTCAATTGACGCTGGGCGGCTATCAGCATGTCACGCAGGTGGTCGCACCAGGCGAATTCAGCGTGCGCGGCGGACTCGTCGACCTGTTTCCGATGGGCGCCGCGCTGCCTTACCGCATCGATCTGTTCGACGAGGAAATCGAGAACATCCGCACATTCGATACCGACAGCCAGCGCACCCTGTATCCGGTGCCGGAGATCCGTACCCTGCCGGCGCGCGAGTTCCCGCTCGACGAAGCCGGCCGCACCCAATTCCGCCTGCGCTTCCGCGAAGCCTTCGAGGGCGACGCATCGCGAGTGGCCTTGTACAAGGACGTTTCCAACGGCATCGCGCCGGCCGGCATCGAGTACTACCTGCCGCTGTTCTTCGATACGACCGCGACGCTGTTCGACTACCTGCCGCAGCAGGTCGTGCTGCTTCAGCACCACGATGTGCCGGCAGCCATCGCCGAATTCTGGCGCGACACCCGCGACCGCTACCGCATGATGGGCGGGGAACGCTCGCGGCCCTTGCTGCCGCCGCAGGAACTGTTTCTCGGCGAGGAACAATTCTTCACCGCCGCGGCGGTTTTTCCGCGCCTGGTGCTGCCAGCCGCGGCCAGTGTCTCCGGCGAGCCGGATCGGGCCGCCCTGCCCGCCCCGAACGTCGCGGTCGAGCGGCGCGCCGACGATCCGCTGACGCTCTTGCGCCAGCACCTCGACAACTTTCCGGGTCGCACCCTGTTGCTCGCCGAATCGCCCGGCCGGCGCGAAACGATCTTCGAATATCTCGCCGAATATGGACTGACCCCTTCGCCCTGCGCCGATTTCGCCAGCTTTGTCGCGGGCGGCGAGCGCTTCATGCTGGGCGTCGCGCCGCTTTCCGGCGGCTTCGTCCTGCCTCGGGCCGGCTTGGCACTGATCACCGAGAACGAACTGTACGCCGCCACCGCCAGGCCGCGCGGAAGGCGATCGGAGGCCCGCCGCAGCAACCTCGAGGGCTGGCTGCGCGATCTTTCCGAACTCAAGATCGGCGATCCGGTGGTGCATGAACTGCACGGCATCGGCCGCTATCTCGGTCTCGCCCTGCTCGACATGGGCGAAGGCGACAATCTGAAAAGCGAGTTCCTGCATCTCGAATACGCCGGCGGCGACACGCTCTACGTGCCGGTAGCGCAATTGCATTTGATCAGCCGCTACAGCGGCGCCGATCCCGAGGCGGTGGAACTGCATCGGCTGGGCAGCGGCCAGTGGGAGAAGGCCAAGAAGAAGGCCGCCCAGCAGGTGCGCGATACTGCCGCCGAACTGCTGCACCTGTATGCCCAGCGCGCCCTGCGCCAAGGCCATGCCTTCGATTTCAAGCAGCACGACCTGGAAGCTTTCGCCGACGGCTTCGGCTTCGAGGAGACAGCCGACCAGCTTGCCGCCATCGAGGCCGTGGTGAACGACATGCGTTCGGGCAAACCGATGGATCGCCTGGTCTGCGGCGATGTCGGCTTCGGCAAGACGGAAGTGGCGCTGCGTGCCGCCTTCGTTGCGGTGCATGGCGGCAAGCAGGTGGCGGTGTTGTGTCCGACCACGCTGCTGGCCGAGCAGCATTACCACACCTTCGCCGACCGCTTTGCCGACTGGCCGGTGAAGGTGGCGGAAATCTCGCGGTTCCGCAGCGAGAAGGAGCAGCAGCAGGCCATCGCCGATCTCGCCGCCGGCAAGATCGACATCCTCATCGGCACCCACCGCCTGTTGCAAAAGGACGTACAGTTCTCGCGTCTCGGCTTGGTCATCGTCGACGAGGAACACCGCTTCGGCGTGCGCCAGAAGGAAGTCCTGAAGACCCTGCGCGCCGAGGTGGACGTGCTGACCCTGACCGCCACACCGATCCCGCGCACGCTCGGCCTGTCGCTCGAAGGCCTGCGCGATTTCTCGGTGATCGCCACCGCCCCGGAACGTCGGCTGGCGATCAAGACCTTCGTGTCGCGCTGGTCGACCGGCCTGGTGCGCGAAGCCGTGCTGCGCGAATTCAAGCGCGGCGGGCAAGTGTATTTCCTGCACAACGAAGTCGCCACCATCGCCAACATGCGCGAACGTCTGGAGAAGTTGCTGCCCGAAGCGCGCGTCGTGGTCGGCCACGGCCAGTTGCCGGAGCGCGAACTGGAGCGCGTGATGCGCGAATTCACCCAGCAGAAGCACAACCTGCTGCTGTGCTCGACCATCATCGAGACCGGCATCGACAATCCCCATGCCAATACCATCATCATCAACCGCGCCGACAAGTTCGGGCTGGCGCAGCTGCACCAGCTGCGCGGCCGCGTCGGCCGCTCGCACCACCAGGCCTACGCCTACCTGCTCACCCACGAGGACGCCAAGCCCTCGACGCAGGCCGCCAAGCGCCTGGAAGCGATCCAGATGATGGAGGAACTCGGCTCGGGATTTTTCCTCGCCATGCACGACCTGGAGATCCGCGGTGCCGGAGAAGTGCTGGGAGAAAACCAGAGCGGGGAAATTCACGAGATCGGCTTCGCCTTGTACACCACCATGCTCAATGCCGCCCTCAAGTCGCTCAAGGATGGACAGGAACCCGATCCGTCCCAGCCGCTCGATATCGTTTCCGCCATCGACTTGCACCTCCCGGCACTGCTGCCGGACGGCTATGCGCCCGACGTGCATGAACGGCTGACCCTCTACAAGCGCCTGGCCAACGCCGAGTCGATGGATGACATGCAGCACCTGCAAGAGGAACTGATCGACCGCTTCGGCGCACTGCCGGCGCAGGCCCAGTCCCTGCTGGAAACCCATCGTCTGCGCCTGCTCGCCAAGCCGCTGGGCGTGATCAAGCTCGATGCCGGGCCGACGACGATTCAGCTCCAGTTCGTTCCGAATCCGCCCATTGACCCCGCGGAAATCATCCTGTTGATCCAGTCCGACCGGAATTTCAAACTCGCCGGCCCGGACAAGCTGACGTGGAAAAAGGAAACCGCGAGCCTCAAGGAACGGGGGACGGCAGTGCGGGAACTATTCCGAAAACTCAAGCCACAAGCAGATTCAGCCGATTCTCCTAACCGAAAGAATCAGCGTCATCGGTTGGGTCGATGATGAAACGAAACCATGGTGCTCGTAGAAAGCTTTGGCGTCGGCAGAGATCGCATGAGCCAGAAAACCCCTAATGCCAAGAATCCCGCTTGCATGTGCCGTCCGGATCACGGCATCCTGCAGTAGGGCCGCCCCAAGTCCTTTACCGCGCCAAGTGCGATCCACCGCCAGCCGGCCCAGCACGGCCATGGGAACCGGATCGGGCATGTTGCGCCGTATCGATCCCGGTGCATCGCCAATGGCCAGCGCGCCCGAAGCCAAGCAGTAATACCCCACGACCCGCGTTGTCTCGGCCACGACATAGGTACGCGAAGCACCGCTGATCTGGTTAGCGCGGGCACGCCGCTTCAACCATTCGTCCAGACTGTCCGTGCCGCACTCGAAATCGTCCAATCCATGTTCATCCGTGAGGAGAACAGGGGCGGAGAGTTTCATTTTGCCCAAGGCTTGCCGGCTTTCATCAGCCGCTCAAATCCCTTGCCTGCCGGAGGCTGGTCAAGAACTTTCAGGAAATGGTCGTAGGTTTCACGATCCACGCGCACCAGCGCCTGATCGAGCAAAGCCTCTTCCGCCGCCCGCCGGGAGGCATCGATCATAAACTCGGAACGCGACTTGCCGTGTGCCTTCGCGGCACGATCAATCATCGCTCGGACGTCTTCGCGAATGCGCAAATTGACCGCACGAGCCGATGTTGGAACATGTGCAGACATGTGAATACCTCCTTTCCGTCATGATAACGCACAAGATACACATTGTGTATGCAAAGATCGCCGCCAGTTCGCCGGTTGCCTCCGAAGCCCTCAGCGCTTACCGGGAAAGCGGCGCAGGGTTATCGCCGTTTGGACAGCTTCAAAAGTCTGGCACTTGACTCTCGCTGGCACGAACCCATTCGATAGTGCTTGGCTATCTTCCGCCAAGTCGGCTCCATGACCCAGTACCCGAAGAAGAACAGCGCCATCGCTATCACCATGGTTGGATAGGCAAGCGTAGTGACGTAGCCCAGAGAAGATTCCTTGGTGATGGCGGTAATAACCTCGGCACAGCATTGGAAACGTAATGGATCGTTTCCCTTCATACATGGACAATAGACTGCTCTTCGTCTTCAATATCGTCGCTCATAATGAAACTCTGTGGAATAGACCAATCGAAACCAGTGCCGACGCAAATGTGGCCCTGCTCACAATCTATTTAACTTCAAATTCACCAGCGCCCTTCAGCTCCAGGCTTAGCGGCGAGTAATACTGGACGGTATATCTTCCAGGCACCCAATTGCTGCGTTCCAGCCATACATAATTCGCCGTGTTCTCTTTCGCCAAGGGGTACAACCTGAATTCAAGTATCTCGCCATTTGGACCTGTCCACTTGGTGAGAATATTCTCCTCGGCGGCGGTGTTGAATGATGCATAAATCCGCTTGGAGTCCGTACCGAACGTAACCGGGCTGGACTCAGGCTGCGCTGGCGACGTGGCCGAACCGAACGGCGGAGCCAAGCGAGCCGGATTCCCTTCGTAGGGCACCCGCCCCTGGGAAACAATCTCTTTCGGCTCCTTATCGCCAAAATGTATCGTGCCCTGAAAGGAACGGCGGGCATCGTCGCCCAATCCATTGTCCGTTGCGATGGTAGCCAGGGTCGAAACATAGGCCGCGACATCCTTGATCGGCAACGGCTGGTTTTGCGGCGTTCCGGAAAATTGCCGCGCAGCATACTCGATAGTGCTGCGCGGCATCAGGGAAACAACTGTCGAAATGCCTTCCGAAAGCAAGGATGGCTTGCCTTGCAATAACGCCCGAGGCTCCGTCATGAAGGATGGCGACGAGCTTGACCCGCTCGTGCCACGAATCGGTGGCACCTCGATCTGGCGCGTACCTATTGAAGGTCGGTGCGCATCTTTTCCATCATCGGAAAATGTAACCGCACCAACGATAATTCCAATAACCAAAGATCCGCAATATCCTGCAATAGAGGGCAGCCTCATTTGTTGTGCAATGCCACGGCTAAATGAATGCTCTAACATCGCCCACCTGAACTACTCGAAGTTGTCCTCCCATGTATGTCCACAAAGTATCGCCTTCGTAAAATCTGTCCCGAAAAGCCATTGGGTTTTTAGTCCTCCAGTAAAAGTGATTTGCCGCTTGAAGCAATAGTGACTACCGTCAATATTGTTTCCCTCAAAGAGAAAATAGTAGCTACCACTTCCATCTGGTATTGAGATATCTGAGTCTTGTTCGATAACAATTGGGGAGCGACTAAGCACGCTCCAGATGCTGTTACCTGTTCGAGCCCAGCTTACGCGGTTTATTGTGATGTTGAGGCCTGACGAACCGCCTGTATCTTTGAAGTGGGTGTGATTCCTTACGTATAGATCTGCAGAGGATGATCCACTACTCCCTCCGCCGCTTCCTCCGCCTGACCCTCCACTATTTCCACCAGAACTTCCGCCGCCGGGGCATGTTCCACCTGCCGTCCAACTTGCAGAGCCGGAATCGTTAAATTGGTAACCGGCTGAGCAGTTACTCTGAAGAACATTGTTTATACAAGTCGGCGTTCCATGTTGCGGGCTTACCTCGCAGGAACCATAACTACTTGAAGCGCTCGAACTGCCTGAACCACCGCCTCCACCGCCACCGCAACCACCAATCGCAACAAGAACGAACAGGACAAGGAAGGTGGTAAAGATTTTCGCTTGCATGGCACTTGATCCTTTCAGGTTAAGAGAAATTCATTTGGCAGGAATTGGTTCCCAACAGCCATTGGGAATGTGAATCCGGGCGGCAAGGGCATGTCATTTCTGTGTTTCGCTCAAACCCGAAGCATGGCGGCCCTTGCCGGTAAGACGGTTCAGCACATCAGGCACGAAGGTTTCGGCAAAGCCGGCAATGAAGCTCCACACCGCGAGCTTGGCGTATTCGGCTGGCGCCAGCATGTCTGGCGAAGTGGCGCAGTGCTTGGTCTTGTCCGCCAGAACAGGAAACAGACTGCCATCAAGTAGTCCGCTGATCGAGAGCTGCACCAGCAAGGCGGAAAAGATCAGGCCCGAGGCAAGCGAGAACCAGACGTCGGCATTGCCGCCGAGCAGCATGGTGACGTTCTTGTAAGGCGTGTAGTAGCGAACGTCGACCTCAAGCGCGGAAGGGTTGCTCATGCGCCGGAACAGGCTGGTGGTAGCTCCCAGCATGCCGAACGCCATCGCCCAGCAGGTCGTCCTGGCGTTGTCGGGAACACCGTTCCGATGCAGCAGGCACAGCAGGGAAACAACAACGGCTATGGCGATCAAGCCAGTCTGCCAGCGCAGTTTTTCCATTTCCACTTCAATGTCGATGGATTTGCGTAAGTCCCATTGAATTTCCCTGAGTTTGTAGATCAGTTCGATGCGCAGACGGCTTTCTTCATCCTTCTTCGTGTCGACGCCGCCTGTCAGGCCGGAACTCGACGATTTAGCGTTTTCCTTGAACTTGCAGAAATCCCTCCGATCCTGCCAGCCATCTGGTTTCGGCAGGCGATCATATTGGTCGCGGATGGTCTGACTCTGCGCATCGAGCGCCTCTCGAGTGGATAGGTGCAGGATGAGCATTTCGAGGCTGAACAGTTCCTCCCAGGTCGGGTGAGTGACACCTGCGATGGATTCGGCTTCGATGTAAGCAGGGTTGTTGCGGTCGAGCGTAAGGCTGCGGAATGCCGCTTTGGCCTGATCGATGATGGCCCTGGCTTTTTTCCAGACGACACGCTGCTCGGGCGACAGGCATTTCCAGACAAGACCGAGCCAGATGGTGTTCACAACGCCACGACGCCAGCCTGTTCGATCCTATACACACAGCCGGGCAAGGACAGACAGGTTGGTTCGGCGCCTTCTGTTGCTGGCGATAGTCCATCCAGTGGAGCGACAACGGTCATGGCAATCATTTGGCGTAATTCAAAATGAGCATAACCATGCCAGCATATATACCAATAGTCAATTATTTTATATCGACTGATAGACAATGCCGCGACTGGTAGCTTTCGTTCATGCAATCAACCATGGAAAGGGAAGCCTTCGCCCATCGCCTGCGCGAAGCCCTGGCGCACGTCGGCGACGACGGCAGCAGTCCGACACGCCTGGCGCGCGCATTCAACCGGCGCACGCCGGGTGCGCCGGTAACCCTGCACGCGGCCCGCAAGTGGCTGAACGGCGAGGCGATCCCGGCGCAAGACAAGCTGCGGGTGCTGGCCACCTGGCTGGGGGTGGCGACGGACTGGCTGCGCTACGGCGACGGCCGGCCCACCCATTACAAAGTGCGCGAACCGGAGCAGGAAATCGATTACGAACTGCTACGCGACATCGGCGCCCTGACGTCGCCCCACAGGGAGGCGGTGCGAGCCTTGGTCAAGGCATTGAAGAGTACGAAACGCAAACCGACCTGAGCCCCCGCAGAGCCAGTACTGAAGTACTGGAAGCTGTGACGTAATCGTCGTTTCCACCCTTGGCAGTCGAATGCATTAAGCCAATCATGGGCAACAAATTTTCCAGCAGAAGGCTTGGTTTGCATGCATCTCACAATGAGATATACTGTTCATATGAAAATCATCAGCAACAGCGCGCTTCGTGCCTTCGCAGCTTTGCACCCTCAGGCCGATGAACCCTTACAGGGCTGGCGCCGCGTGATTGAGAAGAACCGATTTGGTTCGTGGGCTGAACTAAAGATGGCATTCAACACGATAGACAAGGTCGGCGAGCTGACGGTGTTCGATATCGGCGGAAACAAGTACCGGCTAATCGCCCACATCCGCTTCGAGAAACAGATCGTCTATATCAAAGCGGTGCTGACCCATCGGAACTACGACAAAGGAGCATGGAAATCATGAATGCACGCATCCAGGTCAAACAATTGCTCCCAGCCTGGGAGACCTTCCGTAGCGCTACGGATATCACCCCGATCCGCGATGAAGCTCACTATCGGCGGATGGCGGCGATGCTTGATGCATTGCTCGATGAATCCGGCGGCAACGAAAACCATCCGGCGATGGGGCTGGTCGATATTGTGGGCGATCTGATCGAAGACTACGAAACCGAGCATCACTCGTTGCCGGATGCCAGCGGCGTGCAAGCGCTCAAGTTTCTGATGGAACAACACGGCCTTAAGCAAGGCGATCTGCGCGAAATTGGCAGCCAAGGCGTGGTCTCTGAAGTCCTTGCAGGCAAACGGGATCTGAATGTGCGCCAAATCCGAGCCCTTAGCGAACGCTTTGGGGTTTCCCCTGCAACCTTCTTGTAAAACCCTCACCAACGAGTTACCGCGCGGCACTCGTTGAACGCCGTCACCCTGCCCGGTGTCCTCGTCGCAATAAGACCGTCTGGCCTCTTCGCCGCATGGTTGTCTTGAGTCAGATCGACGCCTCGTCGTCCGGGATACAATTACGCTTTGTCACCAATCTGCCAGTAAAAAATTATGCCCCACGCCCAGCTGGAAAATCTCAATATCGACACCTTCGATCTGATGCCCTCGCCGGAACAGATCCACGCCCGTCTGCCGCTGATGGACAGCGCTGCCGCGACGGTGGCCAACGGCCGCAGCACGCTGCAAAAGATTCTCGACCGCAGGGATCCGCGCCTGTTCGTCGTGGTCGGCCCCTGCTCGATCCACGATCCCGTCGCCGGCATCGATTACGCGCGTCGCCTGAAGGCATTGGCCGACGAAGTGGCGGACACCCTGGTGCTGGTGATGCGCGTGTATTTCGAGAAGCCGCGCACCTCGACCGGATGGAAAGGCTACATCAACGACCCGCGCATGGACGACTCGTTCCACATCGAGGAAGGCATGCACAAGGCACGCGAATTCCTGCTGGCCGTCAATGAAATCGGCCTGCCGGCGGCGACCGAGGCGCTCGACCCGATCGCGCCGCAGTACCTCGGCGACCTGATCGCCTGGACCGCCATCGGCGCGCGCACCAGCGAATCGCAGACCCACCGCGAGATGTCGTCGGGCCTGTCGACACCGGTCGGCTTCAAAAACGCCACCGACGGCGACCTGGAGGTGGCGATCAATGCCATCATTTCCGCCGCCAATCCCCACAGCTTCCTCGGCATCAACAGCCAGGGCAATGCCGCCATCGTCCGCACCCGCGGCAATCCCTACGGTCATGTGGTGCTGCGCGGCGGCGGCGGACGGCCCAACTACGATTCGGTGAGCATCTCGCTGGCCGAACAGGCGCTGGCCAAAGCGAAACTGCCGCAAAACCTGGTGGTCGACTGCTCCCACTCCAACAGCTACAAGAAACCCGAGATGCAACCGCTGGTGATGGCCGACTGCGTGCACCAGATCGTCAAGGGCAACCGTTCCATCGTCGGCGCGATGATCGAGAGTTTTATCGAAGCCGGCAACCAGCCCATCCCCGCCGATCTGTCGCAACTCAAATATGGCTGCTCGGTCACGGATGCCTGCGTCGACTGGACGACGACCGAAAAGATGCTGCGCGAGGCATGCAGCGCCCTACGTCCCGTCATGCCCCAACGCTAAGCTCAATAAACCATTTGGAATCCGCCATGCCCCTCGTCAAACCCTTCGCCGGCCTGCGCCCGACCCCTGGTCAGGCGGCTTCAGTTGTAGCACCTCCCTACGATGTTCTATCCAGCGATGAAGCGCGGCTCCTGGCCACCGACAAGCCGTGGAGTTTTTTACATATTTCCAAGGCGGAAATCGACCTGTCTCCCGGCACCGATCCCTACTCGCCCCAGGTATATGCCAAGGCCATGGAGAACTTGCAGAAGATGCTGGCGTCCGGCATCCTCGAACAGGATGCGCAGCCCTGCTACTATATCTATCGCCTGCGCATGGGCGAGCATGTGCAGATCGGCCTCGTGGCTGCCGCTTCGGTTGCCGATTACGACAGCAACCGCATCCGCAAGCATGAGTTCACCCGGCCCGACAAGGAGGACGACCGTGTCCGGCAAATCGAGGCGCTGAATGCCCAGACCGGCCCGGTGCTGCTCGCCTACCCGGAGTCCCCGGTCGCTGACGCATTGCTCGCGCAGGCCACCGCGGGCACGCCTGACGCCGATGTCATAGCCGCCGACCAGATCCGCCATACCCTCCTGGTAGTGCGCGACTCGACGCTGATCGATGAAATTTCTGCGGCTTTCGATGCCATGCCGGCACTCTATATCGCCGATGGACATCACCGCTCCGCCGCCGCATCGCGGGTCGCCGCCGCTCGGCATGGCAAGGGCGAGTCCGGCTATTTCCTGACGGTGATATTCCCTCACCACCAGATGCGCATCATGGACTACAACCGGGTGGTAAAAGATTTGAACGGCATGAGCGAGGACGAGTTCATCGCCCGCCTGCGGCAAAGCTTTAGCGTGACTCCCAGCACCAGCCAAGTCAAACCCGCCCGGCAGGGCGAATTCGGCCTGTATCTTCGCGGCCGCTGGCTGCGCCTGAACATCGACCCCAAGCTGATCCCCAGCGCCGACCCCGTGGCGCGGCTCGATGTCAGCCTGCTCACCGCGTTCCTGTTCAGCCCGATCCTGGACATCCACGACCTGCGCCGCGACAAGCGCATCGACTTCGTCGGCGGCATCCGCGGCTTGGCCGAACTGGAAAAGCGCGTCGATAGCGGCGAGATGGCGGCGGCTTTCGCGCTGTATCCGACGCAGATGGAAGACCTGATGGCGGTCGCCGATGCCGGCGAAGTGATGCCGCCGAAATCCACCTGGTTCGAACCGAAACTGGCCGATGGACTGGTGTCGCATGTGATCGACTGAGCAATCTTCATGAACTCGCGAGTTGATGCGCAGATAATGCGCGCTGGAGCTGCCCAATGAAACCTATGCGCCAGCCAGCACTACCCTGCAGGCAAGTTTTTCCCGTGCCTTGATGAGGCTACTGGTCAAGCGCATCCGCAGAGGCAATCAGCGGACACTCGCATTGATGGGTTTGCAATGATGGGTGTTGGACAGCCCCGGTAGCGCGGCGAGGGCATTCGTCGTGGTTGCCTGCGCCACCGCTAGCAGCGTCGTACCGCGCAGTTCCGCCAGGGTTGCCGCAATCAGCGGCAACTCGGACGGGGTGTTGCGCTTCCCCGCCAGCCATTCCGGTGGAATGTCGGGAGCATCGGTTTCCAGAACAATCGCATCGATGGGCAAGCTGGCCGCCAATTCGCGGATGCGCAACGCCCGCGGATAGGTCATGGCACCGCCAAAACCCAGCTTGAAACCGAGCTTGATGAATTCCTCCGCTTGCTGACGACTGCCGTTGAAGGCGTGCGCGATACCGCCGCCAACCTTCAGGCGACGCAGCTGCTTGAGGACCGCATCGATGGCCCGACGCGCATGCAGAATGACCGGCAGACCAAGTTCGCGTGCAAGCGCCAGCTGTTCGACAAAGAACACCTGCTGTCTTTGCTCGTCGCGCCCGGGCACGAAAAAATCCAGACCGATTTCGCCGACGGCGATTGCGGGAAAGCTGCGCAGCATATTGCGCAGGGAGAGAAAATCCTCCTCGCAGGCATGTTCGACATACATCGGATGGATGCCAAAAGCCGCCGCGCAACCCGAATACTCTCGACAGACCGTGGCGACAGCGCCGAAGTTGGCCCGCTCGACGGCAGGCACGACAATGCTGGAAACGCCCGCCGCCATGGCGGTAGCGACAGCCGCGTCGCGGTCGGCGTCGAACTGCGCCGCGTCGAGATGGCAATGGGTATCGATCAGCACGCAGGCTCCCGTTCCCGTCTCAGCAGCGGAAGAAACTTATGCCACCTCTTCGATCCACGCCATCTGAATCGCTTCAAGCTGTTTTTCGCCGCAGTGGCGTTGATCTTCGGTGAATCCGGGCAGAGCCATCACCCAACGCATCAAATCGACGAAATTGATCCGGTTCGGGTCGGCTTCAGGGTGGCTTTCGGCGAGCGCCATGGCAATATCGAGAGTGTCAGTCCATTTCATGTTGGGTATCCGGAGATTATCGAGCAACGGAGATATCTTTGTTCCATGTGATCTCCTTCCATAGTATTTTATAGTTGCTGCGCGAATGCCGCGCCAAGTAAATATCAGCCCCGCTTGGCGTCTGCCTGGATCAGATCGCGCAAGGCTTCCGAGGTGACCGGGCGGCTGAACAGATAGCCCTGGATGCTGTCGCAACGCTCGCGGCGCAGAAAACTCAGCTGGTTTTCCGTTTCCACGCCTTCCGCGACGCTGCTCAGCTTCATGCTGCGGGCCAGGGCGATGACGGCCGAGGCGATGGCGGCATCGGCCTCCTGTTCCACTTCGAGAATGAAGGCGCTGCTGATTTTCAGCGTATCTATCGGGAAATGCTTGAGATAACTCAGAGAGGAGGCACCGGTGCCAAAATCGTCCAGGGCGATGCGCACGCCCAGTGCCTTCAAGCTTGACAAGGCAACGGCGGCAATTTCGGCATTCTCCATGACGATGCTCTCGGTCAGTTCGATCTCCAGCAGGTCGGGAGGCAATCCTGTTTCTTCCAGGACAATGGCGACGCGCTCGGCAATGTCCTCTTGCAGAAGCTGGCGTGCCGAGAGATTGACCGCCATGCGCAGCGGCGCCAATCCTTCATCGAGATGGCGCCGGGCCTGGCGACAGGCGGTGCGCATTATCCACTCCCCGACCGGCAGGATCAGACCCGTATCTTCGAGCAAGGAAATGAACTCGGAAGGCGCAAGCAATCCGCGTACGGGGTGATTCCAGCGAACCAACGCCTCGACGCCCTGAATCGCACCGCTGGCCGGATCCACCTGCGGCTGGTAATGCAGAACGAACTCTTCCCGTTCCAGGGCGTGGCGCAGGTCGGTTTCCAGCGCCAGCCTCTCCTGGCTCATGAGGTTCATCTGCGGCGAATAGAAATAAAAGTTGTTGCGACCCACGCGCTTGGCGTGATACATGGCGACATCGGCATGTTCCATCAGGCAGGACTCGTCCTCCTCACCACCGCCGTAGACCGCGATGCCGATGCTGGTGGTGAGAAACACTTCCTGCGCTGCCAACTCGAAGGGACGCCCCAAGGCATGCAGCACCTTGCGTGCCACCACCGCGGCATCTTCGCGCGAGTTCAGGTCGCCGAGAACGATGGCGAACTCGTCGCCGCCCAGGCGGGCCACCGTGTCCACCTCGCGCACGCAGCCGCGCAGCCGCTCCGCGGCGATCTTCAGCAGGTCGTCGCCGCTGCGGTGGCCGAGGGTGTCGTTGATGATCTTGAAACGGTCGAGATCGATGAACAGCACCGCCGCCAGGTTCTTGGTGCGGCGCGACTGGGCAAGCGCATGGTCGAGCCGGTCCTGGAACAGGATGCGATTGGGCAGCGCGGTCAAGGCATCGTGATGGGCGATGTGACGCAGGCGCGCTTCGGTGCGCTTGAGTGCGGTAATGTCGTTGAAGGCGCCGACGTAATGGGTGACGCCGCCCTGGGCGTTCCTGACGGCATTGATGTTGAGCCAAACCGGAATATCGTCGCCGTGTCGCCGCCGACATAGCGCCTCGCCCTGCCATTGCCCGTTTCCGTCCAGGGATGACCATACCTTGCTGAAGAAACCGATTCCGCCATTCCCGTCCATGAAAACCTTGGCGCCGAGCGCATCCTTCTCGGTGAAACCCGTGATGTCCGAAAACGCCCGGTTGACGCTGATGATGGACTGGCCGGCATCGGTCACGACGATGCCCTCCAAGGCAATTTCAAACACCTTGGCGGAGAGACGCAGCTTTTCCTCGGCGCGCTTGCGCTCGATGGCATAACGCAGGGCACGAGCCAGCAGGCGCCCATCCGCCTGGCCTTTGACAAGATAGTCCTGGGCGCCGGCCGCAACCAGGTCCTGGGCAAGCAGTTCGTCGTCGAGTCCGGTCAGCGCGACAATAGGCAGGTCGGGGGCACCTTCCTGCATCCGCAAAAAAGTTTCTCGGCCGAGGGTATCGGGAAGGGAAAGATCCAGCAGCACGGCATCGAAGTCTTCGCGCTCGACATGTTCCAGCGCGCTGCTCAACGTCGCCTCGTGAGTGAGCTGAATCTCCTCGATTTGCCCCGCCTCATGCGCCTCTTGGAGCAGTGCCTTGATCAGGTATGCATCGCCCGGGTTATCTTCGACCAGCAATATCCTCACGGCAATCCTATTGCTTGTAGCGACTCGGCGAAGACGCGCGCAGGAAGTTGGCGAAAGCCTCCGCCGTGAGCGGCCTGCCAAAGGCGTAACCCTGGGCATCGTCGCACGCCTGCTCGCGCAGGAAGTCAGCCTGTCCGCGCGTTTCCACCCCTTCGGCCAGCCCTTTCATCTTGAACACGTGCGCCACGGCAATCACCGCCCGCGCTATCGCCGCCTCTTCCGGACTCGAGGTGACATCGCGCACGACGGAACGATCGATCTTCACGGCGTGGATCGGGAAACGCTTCAGGTAGCGCAACGAGGTGGAACCGGCGCCGTAATTGTCGAGGGCGAGACGCACGCCCAGTGTGTTCAAACGTTGCAGCGTGGCAAGGGCGACTGTCTCGTCCTCGCGCAGGGAATCCTCGGTCAGTTCCAACTCCAGGAGTTGCGGCGCCAGCCCGGAATCGCGCAATGCCCGGGCGACGACCTCGACCAGTTGCTTGTCGCGGAACTGGCGCGGCGAAATATTCACCGCCACCGTCATCGGCGGGAAGCCTTCCTTTTGCCAAGCCACGTTCTGGCGGCAGGCGGTGGCAAGCACCCATTCGCCCACCGGCACGATCATGCCGCTCTCCTCCAGCGCCGGGATGAACTTGACCGGCAGCATCGGTTCGCCATCGGCGCGCTGCCAGCGCAGCAAGGTTTCCATGCCGATCAGCCGGCCACTATGGAGATCCACCTGGGGCTGGTAGTGCACCACGAACTCGCCGCGTTCCAAAGCGCCGCGCAATTCATTTTCCATATCGATGCGCTGCATGCCGACGCTATCCATGTCGCGCGCATAGAAGTAGTAGTGGCTGACGGCACGTCCCTGTCCCTTGGCGAGATACATCGCCGCATCCGCGTTCTTGACCAGCGTCTCGATGTCGTCGCCGTCGGCCGGGTGGATTGCCACGCCGATGCTGGCATGGCTGCTCAGCTCCCGTCCTTCGATCAGGTAGGGGGGCGCCAGCGCGTCGAGTATCTTCTGTGCCACCCGCGCGGCCTGCTGAGTGTCGCCGAGATCGCTGACGTAGACGATGAACTCGTCGCCGCCCAAACGCGCGACGCAATCGGTGGTGCGCAGACAAATCGTCAGCCGGTTCGCCACTTCCTTGAGCAGTTGATCGCCGACCTGATGGCCGCAAGTGTCGTTGACCTCCTTGAAATCGTTGAGATCGATCAACATCAGGGCCAGGGGAAGCTGGTGGCGACGGGCCGAAGCCAGTGCCCGCGTGAGCCGCTCATAGAACAGCTTGCGATTCGGCAATCCGGTGAGAACGTCATGGTGGGCCAGATGATAAAGATGATCTTCGAGCTGGCGCCGCTCCAGCGCATAACGCAGCGAACGCGTCAATAGCGGCCCGCTGATATGGGCCTTGACGAGAAAATCCTGCGCTCCCATGCGCACCGCCTTGACGGCCAATGCCTCGTCCTCGACGCAGCTCAGCACGACGATGGGCACGCCCGGCGACAGGGCGTGCATCTTGACCAGGGTATCCAGTCCCTTGCCATCGGGCAGCGTCAGGTCGAGCAGGATGATGTCGACCTTCTCCTCGTCGAGCAGCGGAATGGCGGTGAGCACCTGGTCGGCATGCAGCAACCGGAACTTGCCGCAACCACATTCATCGAGCATTTCCTCGACCAGGCGCAGGTCGCCGGGATTGTCCTCGACCAGCAGGATGCTGACAGGCGTGTCGTTCATTCCAGGTCTCCGGGCAGCTTGACGATGGTGATCCAGAACGTCTCGATGGAGCGCACCACCTTGATGAACTGGTCCAGATCGACCGGCTTGCTGATGTAGCAATTGACATGCAGATCGTAGCTGGCAAGGATATCCTGCTCCGCTTCCGAAGAGGTGATGATCACCACCGGAATGCGCTTGAGGAGCGGGTCGGCCTTGATTTCTGCGAGGACTTCACGGCCGCTTTTTTTCGGCAGATTGAGGTCGAGCAGGATGATATCGGGCCGCGGCGCATCCGCGTACCCGCCTTGCCGCCGCAGGAATGCCAGCGCCTCCACGCCGTCGCCGACGACGGAAAGATGATTGCGCAGCTTGCTTTCGCTGAGCGCCTCCTGGGTCAGGCGCACATCGCCGGGATTGTCCTCGACCAGCAGGAACTCCGCCTGCCGGCCATTTTCTTCAGGATTCATCGGTGTTCTCCATTATTGTCATTTTCCCGGTGCGGAATGGTGAACCGGAAAGTCGATCCTTCTCCCGGGCGCGATTCCACCCGGATGTGTCCGCCGTGCCGCTCGACGATTTTCTTGCAAAGAGCCAGGCCGATACCGGTGCCAGGATAATCCTCCTTGCTGTGCAGCCTCTGAAAAATGATGAAAATACGCCCGAAATAATCGGGCGAAATACCGATGCCCTTGTCGCTGACGGCGAACTCCCAGCCATCCTCCAGCTGCCGCGCCCCGATGTGGACCCGGGGCGGCTGCTCGGGATTCCGGAACTTGATGGCATTGCCGACCAGGTTCTGGAACAGCTGCACCAGTTGCGTCGCATCGCCCATCACCCGCGGCAACGGGTCGCGGGTGATGGCCGCATGGCTTTCCGTCACCGCTATTTGCAGATTGGCGAGCGCATGGTCCAGCAGCTGCTCGCAGTCGGCATCGGCGAATGGCTTGCCTTGCGTGCCGACGCGCGAGAATTTCAGCAAATCGTTGATCAAGCCCTGCATGCGGGTGGCGCCATCCACCGCAAAAGCGATGAAGTCGTTGGCATCCTGGTCGAGTTTACCCTTGTAACGCCTCTCCAGAAGCTTGGTATAGCTCGCCACCATGCGCAGCGGTTCCTGCAGGTCGTGCGAGGCGACATAGGCAAACTGCTCCAACTCCTGGTTGGAGCGCGCCAATTCTTCGGTGCGCGTCTTGAGGGCTTGTTCGGCCTCCCATGCCTCTGTGGCGTCGGAATATTCGACGACATAATGCGTGACGCGCCCCTCGTCATTTCTAACGGCGGCAACGTGCATGCGGGCAAGATAATCGCGTCCGCCAGCATGCCGGTGCCACGTATCTCCGCGCCACTCGCCGGTGGCGACAACCTGGTCCCAGATCGCCCGAAACGGCGCCTGATGGTGCTCGGAATGGAGCAGTTCGATGTTGCGCCCGATCAAGTCGGCGGGGCGAAACCCCGATATATTCGCGGTCATGTGGCTGGCATGCACGATATCGCCCTTGCGGTCGACGATCACCACCGCTTCGAGATCGCTCTCGAACACTTTTTCGAACAAGCGCAACTTTTCGTGATCCGCGTGGAAATAGGCGCTGATGGCGAGTCCTATGTCGAGCAGAACGATCTTGACAAGCGACGATACCGTGGCCTGAAACTCATTCGCATCGCCGCGCGCGCCCCGCCATGCCGCCGACAGCAAACAGGACAGAAAATGCCGGTAGGCCCCGATGTACCATTCCGGCTTGAGGCCGACACGATGATGGGCGACGCCGATGCGCATCCGGCTGAGGGCATAATCGAAATCGTAGCAGCCGGAAGTCAGGGCAAAAAGCTGATCGCGATGATTCTCCCGGATCTGTTCCAGGGGCATCGATGCTTTTTCCAGCGCCCCGCGGGTTTCGTCGAAACGCAGCAATTCGGCGTAAAAACCCGCAATGAAATCCTGCTGCGTACCCTCGACTTCGACCGCCAGCGCCCTCAGGCGCTGCGCATCATCGTCGCCAAGACCAAGATAGACCTTGCGCCGGGAAAACTCGGCGGCATCGACACCCATTTCGGCGGCGAGCGTGGTTGTCGTAGTTGTCTGTGTCGGCGTATGGTTCACCCACCATCCTTTGGCGCTTTTGTGGAAAGCGAAACATTGTAGTTCGACTGCGGAGAAAGAGGAAGGAAAGAAAGAGCAAGCCGTTTAGCGCACTGCGGCAACATCGTCGTCCGGTTTTATTTGCCGCGGCCCTCCTTGGCCATATTGATCGTATATTTTGGAATCTCTATCACCAGCGCGCCATCCTTCACCGTGGTCTGGCAGGACAGGCGCGAGGTCGGTTCCAGGCCCCAGGCCTTGTCGAGCAGGTCTTCCTCGGTTTCCTCGGCCGGGTCAAGCAAATCGAAGCCCTCGCGAATCACCACATGGCAGGTCGTACACGCGCAGGACTTCTCGCAGGCATGCTCGATTTCGATGCCGTTTTCCAGCAACGTATCGCACAGCGACTTGCCCGGCTGCGCCTCGATCACGGCGCCCTCCGGGCAGAGTTCGACATGCGGCAGGACAATGATCTGGGTCATGATATCTCCGCTATGGTCTTGCCCGAGAGGGCACGCTGCACGCTCTTGTTCATGCGCCGAGAGGCGAATTCCTCGGTGGCCAGGTTGAGCGCGGACATGGCCGCATCGATGGCGCGACGGTCGTCGCCCACCAGTACCGCCTGGAGCTTGCCGACACAGCTGTCGATATGTGCCCGTTCCGGCTCGGAAAGCAAGGCCGCATCCTCGTTGAGCGCCGTCTGTGTCGCTTCGAGCATGCGCTGCGCTTCGACCTGGGCCTCGCGCAGGGCACGCCGAAAAGCGTCTTCGGAGGCATGCAGGAAGCTATCCTTGAGCATGCCGGTGATTTCGTCGTCGCTAAGGCCATACGAAGGCTTCACCTCGATGCGTGCCTCGTGTCCGGTGTTCTGCTCTCGCGCAGTGACCGAAAGCAGACCGTCGGCATCGACCTGGAAAGTCACCCGGATGCGCGCCGCACCAGCGGCCATCGGCGGAATGCCGTGCAGTTCAAAACGCGCCAGCGAACGGCAATCCGACACCAGTTCCCGCTCGCCCTGCACCACATGGATCGCCATGGCGGTCTGGCCATCCTTGAAAGTCGTGAAGTCCTGCGCGCGGGCGACCGGGATGGCGGAATTGCGCGGAATGATTTTTTCCGTCAGCCCGCCCATCATCTCCAAACCGAGCGACAAGGGGATGACGTCGAGCAGCAGCCAGTCGTCGCCAGTGGCCCGATTGCCCGCCAGCAGATTGGCCTGGGTCGCCGCGCCGAGCGCCACCACTTTGTCCGGGTCGAGGTTGTTGAGCGGCTCCTGCTTGAAAAGTTCGCCGACCGCATGCTGGATTTGCGGCATGCGCGTGGAACCGCCGACCATCACCACTCCCTTGACCTCCTCGACGGAAAGAGCGGCATCGCGCAGCGCCTTCCTGGTCGGGGCCAGCGTCTTCTGAACCAGGGTGTTGGTGATGGCGGTGAACACCTCTGTCGTCAATTTGACATCGACATATTCTCCGCTGCCCAGCTTGACGGTGATTTGCGCCTCGCCATGAGAGGTGAGATATTCCTTGGCTTCGCGGGCACGCATCAGCAGCAGGCGCGCATCCATATGGGAAAGCGGCGCCAGTTTGGCTTCTTCGATGATCCAGCAGAATATGCGCTGATCGAAATCGTCGCCGCCCAAGGCCGAATCGCCGCCGGTCGCCAGGACCTCGAAGATCCCCTTGGAAAGCCTGAGAATCGAGATATCGAAGGTGCCACCGCCAAGGTCATACACGGCGTAGATGCCTTCGGCCGAGTTGTCGAGGCCGTAGGCGATCGCGGCGGCGGTCGGCTCGTTGAGCAGCCGCAGCACGTTCAGGCCAGCCAGCCGGGCCGCATCCTTGGTGGCCTGGCGTTGGGCATCGTCAAAATAGGCCGGTACGGTAATCACCGCACCGGTCAGTTCCCCCCCGAGAGAAGCCTCGGCACGTTCACGCAGCACCTTGAGAATTTCCGCGGAAATCTCCACGGGGGTTTTCACCCCAGCCACGGTACGGAACCTGACCATGCCTTCAGCATCGAGGAAATCGTAAGGCATGCTCTCGACGTGAGTGATATCCTTGATGCCACGGCCCATGAAACGCTTGATCGAAACGATGGTGTTTTTCGGATCGAGCGACTGCTGAGCCTGGGCATCATGGCCGATGGACTGCACACCTTGCGCTGCGTAACGAACCACCGAAGGCAGCAAGGGGCGACCGAATTCGTCGTTGAGTACCACGGCCATGCCGCTTCTGACCGTGGCCACCAGCGAGTTGGTAGTCCCAAGGTCAATGCCGACAGCAAGTCGATGCTGATGGGGCGCTGTCGTTTCGCCGGGTTCGGCAATCTGTAGTAGAGCCATGCTTTCTCGGGATCTCCCTGCCAATATTCAACCCATTCCCCAAGGGAAAAGGAGTACGTCAAGCTTCGAGCGCTGACAACGCCTCGTCGACATCCTGCAACAATTTCTCCTGGAACATCATCTGGCGCACCGTTGCGACGGCAGCCTGGTGGTCGCGTTCCACATCGAGATGGCTTTCCAGTTTCCGGTACTGTTCCGTCATTTCCTGTTTGATGCGCCGGTGCAAATGTTCCAGCGCCTGGATGTCGCCGGCAGAACGCGTTTCTTCGACCGCCTCGCGCCACTCCATCTGCCGCAGCAGAAACTCGTGCGGCATCGTGGTGTTGCTCTCCAACTGCACATCGGCACCGGCGAGCTGCAGCAGGTACTTGGCTCGCTTGAGCGGATGACGCAGGGTCTGATAGGCCTCGTTGGCCTGGGTGGACCACTGCATGGCCAGGCGCTGCTCGGCCTCGCTGAGGCTGACATGCCGATCGGGATGAACGCGCGCCTGCAATTCGCGAAACAAGCGCTCCAGTTCCGCCGTGTCCAGCCCAAATCGTCGCGGCATGCCAAACAGGGCGAAATAGTCTTGAGTAAAGTCGCTCGTCATATCAAGTAAGACGCAAGCGGTGGACAATATCCTTCGCTGCTCTCAGGCCGGCTGATCAAACGTTAAAGCTCTCCCCGCAACCGCACTGGTCCTTGATATTGGGGTTGTTGAACTTGAAGCCTTCTTTCAGGCCTTCGCGGGCATAATCCAGTTCGGTGCCATCGAGGTAGGGCATGCTCTTGGGATCGACCAACACCTTGATGCCGTGGCTCTCGAACACCACGTCTTCAGGGCTGGCGACATCGACGAACTCAAGCTTGTAGGCCATTCCCGAACAGCCAGAGGTACGCACGCCGAAACGCAGGCCGATGCCCTTGCCGCGTTTCGCGAGAAAACCGGCCACATGCTTGGCAGCCTTTTCAGTCAAAGTAATCATGTCAGCGCTTATGCTCCGCGTTTGTGCTTGTAGTCGGCAACTGCCGCCTTGATCGCATCCTCGGCCAGGATGGAACAATGGATTTTCACCGGCGGCAGCGCAAGCTCCTCGGCGATCTGGGTGTTCTTGATGTCCAGCGCCTGGTCGAGGGTCTTGCCTTTGACCCACTCGGTGACCAGCGAGGAAGAGGCGATCGCCGAACCGCAGCCGTAGGTCTTGAACTTCGCGTCTTCGATGAGGCCATCCTTGCCGACTTTGATCTGCAACTTCATCACGTCGCCACAGGCCGGGGCGCCGACCATGCCGGTGCCAACATCGCCGTCTTCCTTGCCGAAAGAGCCAACATTACGCGGGTTTTCGTAATGATCGAGTACTTTTTCGCTATATGCCATGATGTTCTCCTATATCAATAGCCCAAATACAAAATCGGGCGCTAATGTGCTGCCCACTGGACCGAGTTCAGGTCGACGCCGTCCTGGAACATTTCCCACAGCGGAGACAGTTCACGCAACTTGGCGATTTTCGCATGGAGCAGCTTGATGGTGTAATCGATTTCCTCTTCGGTCGTAAAACGTCCGAGCGTGAAGCGGATCGAGCTGTGCGCCAACTCGTCGGAACGCCCCAGCGCGCGCAGCACGTAAGACGGCTCCAGGCTGGCCGAAGTGCAGGCGGAACCGGAGGACACGGCGATATCCTTGATCGCCATGATCAGCGATTCGCCCTCGACGAAGTTGAAGCTGACATTCAGGTTGTGCGGCACGCGCTGCTCGATGTCGCCATTCACGTAGGTTTCCGGAATATCGGTGAGGCCCTTGAGCAGCCGATCGCGCAGCTTGCGAATGCGGGCACACTCGCCAGTCATTTCCTCACGGGCAAGGCGAAAAGCTTCACCCATGCCGACGATCTGGTGAGTCGCCAGGGTGCCGGAACGCAAGCCGCGCTCGTGACCGCCGCCATGCATTTGCGCTTCCAGGCGAATGCGCGGTTTGCGCCGCACATACAGTGCGCCGATGCCCTTGGGGCCGTAGGTTTTGTGCGCCGAGAAAGACATCAGGTCGACTTTTATGCTGGTCAGGTCGAGCGGCATCTTGCCGCTCGCCTGGGCCGAGTCGACGTGGAAAATGACCCCCTTTTCACGGCAAATTTCGCCGATCTCGGCAATCGGCTGGATGACGCCAATTTCATTATTCACCGACATCACCGAAGCCAGTATGGTATCCGGTCGAAGCGCAGCCTTGAACTGCTCGGGCGTAATCAAGCCGTTCTCCTGCGGCTCAAGATAACTGACCTGAAAACCCTGGCGCTCCAACTCACGCATGGTATCGATCACCGCCTTGTGCTCGGTGGATACGGTGATGAGATGTTTGCCCTTGCCAGAATAAAAATTTGCCGCCCCCTTGATGGCGAGATTGTTCGATTCGGTGGCGCCGGAAGTCCAGATGATTTCCTTCGGATCGGCATTCACCAGCGCCGCGACCTGTTCGCGTGCCGCTTCGACGGCCGCTTCGGCTTCCCATCCATAGGCATGCGAACGGCTGGATGGATTGCCGAACTTCTCGGTGAGGTAAGGGATCATTTTCTCTGCGACGCGCGGATCGACCGGGGTGGTCGCCGAATAGTCGAGATAGATGGGGAATTTGAGCATTTTCGCCACTCCAGATTTAAATGTCGCTAGGCCAAAGGCCAATATTCTTTACTTGTCACAGCAGCAAGTCGCGCGCCGCAAGAGGGACTGTCGGCCGCTATCCGGCTAGCGCCGTCATGCGCCGCAGCTTGAATACGGTGTCGCCGAGCACGCTGAGGAAATCCGCAACCTGCGCCGCACTGTTGGCGCTGCCGAGGCTGATGCGCACTGCGCCGCGCGCCAATTCCGCCGCCACGCCCATTGCCCGCAGCACATGGGAAGGCTCGGGATTGGCGCTGGAACAGGCAGCACCGCTGGCGACCGCGTAGCCGGCACGATCGAGCTTGCCAACCAAGGTTTCGCCGTCGATATCGGGCAATGCGAAATAGACCGTGTTGGGCAGCCGCTCGGCGCCCAGGGCAAAGATGATCGCGCCGAGCTGAAGCAAACCATGTTCGAGCTGCTCACGCAATGCGAGCAGTTCCGCCGTGCCTTGCGCCAGCCTAGTGCGCAGCAATTCACAGGCACGGCCGAAACCGACGATGGCGGCGACATTCTCGGTGCCCGAACGCAAGCCGCGTTCATGGCCGCCTCCGGCGATCAGCGGACGGATGTCGACGCGTTTGTCCAGCAGCAGCGCCCCCGCTCCTTTCGGCCCGGAAATCTTGTGCGCAGAGATGCTCATGGCATGCAGCCCCGCGGCGTTGAGCTCGCGAAAATTCATCTCCAGCTTGCCCAGCGCTTGCACCGCATCGGTGTGAAACCAACTGCCTGCCGCAAGCGCCTGTTGGGCCAGCTTGGAAATATCCTGCAGCGTACCGGTCTCATTGTTGGCCAGCATCACCGAGATCAGACGCGGTTTGCGCGCCAGCGCCTGCGCATAGTCGTCCTCATCGACACGGCCAAAATTGTCGACCGCGATCTCATGCAGTTGCCAGCCCTGTCGGGCCAGTTCCCTGGCCGGTTCCCGTACGCAGGGATGTTCGATGGCGGAAATAGCCAAATGCAGCGGCAAAGCGCCCGGCTTGATGCCGGCAGCCACGCCCTTGATGAAAAGATTGTTGGCCTCGGTGCCGCCACTGGTAAATACCACCTCGGTCGGGTCTGCGCCCGCCGCGGCGGCCACCTGCTGCCGCGCCTCGTCAATCGCCTGACGCGCCCTGCGCCCGTAGTCATGGCGACTCGATGGATTGCCGAAGCCAGCCTGGTCGCTCAGGTATGGCAACATCGCCTCCAGCACGCGCTTATCGAGCGGCGTGGTGGCATTGTTGTCGAAATAGACCGGCGCAAACATGCTGGGGGGAGAGACGGGCTCAGGCAGGCGCCAGCGCAGCGGTGCGGCGAGGACGAAGGCGACGCTGGCTGCGCAACTCGCGTTCGCGTTTCAACTCGGAGTTGCCAATCTTGCCGCGTTGTTCCTCAACGAGTTCGGCGAGGGTGACTGAACTCAGATAATCGAGCATGCGCTTGGTGAGAGTGGTCCACAAGTTATGGGTCATGCACGCTTCTTCGTCGTGGCAATTCGCTTTGCCAGCACACATCCGGGCGTCGAGCGGTTCGTCCACGGCACGAATGATGTCCGCTACCGACACTGCCGAGGCTGGCTTGGCCAGGCGATATCCGCCGCCCGGGCCGCGCACGCTCGCCACCAGTTCATTACGCCGCAGTTTGCCGAACAACTGCTCCAGATATGACAAAGAAATTTTTTGGCGTTCACTGATACCGGCCAACGCCACGGGTCCATCGTCCTGGCGCAACGCCATATCAATCATCGCGGTGACTGCAAAACGGCCTTTGGTTGTCAGTTTCATGGTCTGCCTCTTTTCTTTAGGGATATCGTCGATTCCAATACTTGGTAATCAAGCAATATCAGCATACAATACTTTACCTTTTTAGTCCACTATTTTGCTCAGATAGCCCGGGTCGAACTTGTCTGCCGTGGCGACCTCGTCTTCAAGAGAGACACCCGCCCTTTCCAGCAGTTCCAGCATATGCTCGATACGCCGGTCGGTTTCCACGGCATGGTCGAGCAGGCCATGGATGGCCTTGGCGAGCGGATCGGCCTCGGTACGCGTCACCGCATATGCCGAGAAGCCCATTTTCTCGGCCTTTTCCTCGCGCGCCTGATCGATCTCCGTGGCGATGACACGCGCCGGAATGCCCACCGCCGTGGCACCCGGCGGGACATCGCGCACGACCACGGCATTCGAACCGACCCGCGCGCCCTCGCCAACCGTCAGCGGTCCCAGCACCTTGGCGCCAGCCCCGATCACCACACCGCGTTGCAAGGTCGGGTGACGCTTGCCCCGGTTCCAGGAAGTGCCGCCCAGCGTCACGCCATGGTACAAGGTACAGTCATCATGGATTTCCGCCGTTTCACCAATCACCACGCCCATCCCGTGGTCGATGAAAAAACGCCGACCGATGGTGGCCCCCGGATGGATTTCGACGCCGGTCAGCCAACGTCCCCAATGCGACAGCCAGCGCGCCAACCAGCGCAAACGCTGGCCCCACAGCCAGTGGGAGAGTCGATGCAATTGGATGGCATGAAAGCCCGGATAGCAGGTCAGCACTTCCCAGGCCGAACGCGCGGCAGGGTCGCGTTCGAAGACGCAGGCAATGTCTTCACGCAGACGCTTAAACATGGGTCAGGTCCATAAGTATTCTCTGAAATATAGAGTTCACGGCGATCTCGGTCAACTTTTCTTGCTCCCTAACATCAACGGCGGGCATTAACGAATTTTAGGCTTCTCAAGGGTTGTCAGCAGTCCCCGCAAGATACTGACTTCCTCATGCTCCAGCCGCACCCGCCCAAACAGGCGACGCAGCCGCGGCATCAGACGCTTGGGTTGGGCCGGGTCGAGAAAACCGCTGGCGATAACGACACGTTCGAGGTGCGCATGAAACCTTTCGATTTCGTCGGCGGTGGCAAGCGCCGACTCGCCGGAGGGTGGCGTGCCGGGCGAAGCAGCCGCCATGCGCAATTCATAACACATCAGTTGCACGGCAGCACCAAGATTCAGCGAACTGTACGCCGGATCGGCAGGAATCATCATCGGCAACTGGCATAAATCCATTTCGGCGTTGGAAAGTCCGGAAGTTTCATTGCCGAAGACCAGCGCCACATCGTTAAGCAACGCGCCTTGCCGTATTCCCGCCAGCAACTCTGCGGCGCCTTCGCGCGCCCAGCGAAACGGCGCGGCCAGATCGCGGCGGCGTGCGCTCATGCCCGCCACCAGCACCGTACCGCTCAGCGCCTCTGCCAACGTCGCACACACCGTCGCCTGCGCCAGCACATCGACGGCGCCGGAAGCGCGCGCCTCGGCCTCGGGATGAGGAAACAGCTTGGGGGCAACCAGGGTGAGACGCGACAACCCCATGGTCTTCATGGCCCTTGCCGCTGCACCGATGTTGCCGGGGTGACTGGGATGGGAGAGAACGATTCTGACGCGCTCAAGCGGCGAAGGGCTGTTCATACGTTAGAATTCCATTTTTGCCGAACAGTCCGACCCGTCCCGATGCGTTGGTCTGTGGCAGATTCACCGGAACCTCCCATGCATCCCATGCTCATCACTGCCGTCAAGGCTGCTCGACGCGCCGGCCAAGTCATCGGCCGCGCCAGTCTGGACATCTCCCAACTGCAAGTCAGCGCCAAGCAGAAAAGCGACTATGTCACCGAAGTGGATAAACTCGCTGAAAGCGCCATCATCGAAATGTTGCGCGAGGCCTATCCGGATCATGCGATTTTAGCAGAAGAGTCGGGCAGTTCCGGCCAGTCGGAATACCAGTGGATCATCGACCCGCTGGATGGGACGACCAATTTCATTCACGGTTTTCCCCAGTACGCGGTGTCGATTGCCCTGGCGCACAAGGGCGTGCTGACCCATGCGGCGATCTTCGACACCAACCGCAACGAACTGTTCACCGCCAGCAAGGGAAGCGGCGCTTTCCTCAACGAAAAGCGCCTGCGCGTATCGAAACGCGCCAAGCTCGACGAAGCCCTGATCGGTACCGGTTTCCCCTACCGCAGCTTCGATCACATCGACGCCTATCTCGCCATTTTCCGCGAATTGGCCCAGAAGACCGCCGGCCTGCGCCGACCAGGCGCCGCATCGCTCGATCTGGCCTATGTCGCTTGCGGTCGTCTCGACGGCTTCTGGGAATTCGGACTGAGTCCGTGGGACATGGCCGCCGGCGCCCTGCTGATCTCGGAGGCCGGCGGTTTGGTGGGCGACCTCACCGGAGAACCCAACTACATGGCTTCCGGCAACATCGTCGCGGGCAATCCCAAGGTATTCTCCCAGCTACTGCAAATCCTCGCGCCGCATCTGACCGCTAAACTCAAGCACTGAGAGTTAGCGGCTCTTCGTCCATCAGTGCAATCTGCTCGCGCAGTTCGAGAATCCGGTCTTGCCAGTAGCGAATCGTATTGAACCAGGGAAACGCATGCGGAAATGCCGGATCATCCCAGCGCCGTGCCAACCAAGCGGCATAATGAATCAGGCGCAACGTGCGCAAGGCTTCGATGAGCAGCAACTCGCGATTGTCGAAGTCGTGAAAACATCGATAGCCGGCCAGCACGTCCGCCAACTGCCGCGCCATCTCGTGGCGATCCCCCGACAGCAGCATCCACAGATCCTGGATGGCCGGCCCCATCCGGCTATCGTCGAAATCGACGAAGTGCGGGCCGGACGAATCGCCGGTGTCGGCCCATAGCACATTGCCGGCATGACAATCGCCATGCAGACGCAGGTTGGACACGCTGCCCGCCCGGTCGAAGCAACGCCGCACGCCGTCCAGGGCGAGGGCCATGGCGCTCTGCCAGGCGTCGAACAGGTCGGCGGGAATGAAATCATGGCTCAGCAGGTAATCGCGCGGCTCTTGGCCGAAGCTGACGATGTCGAGTCGCGGCCGCGCGACGAACGGCTGCAACGCGCCGATCGCGTGGATGCGCCCAAGGAAACGTCCCATCCATGTCAGCGTGGCGGGCTGATCCAATTCCGGCGCACGCCCGGCGCATTGCGGAAATACCGCAAATCGCTGGCCGGCATAGGGATGCAGCGTCTTGCCGGCGATGCGCAGGGGCGCCACCACCGGCAATTCCTGGTCGGCCAGTTGCTGCACGAAGGCATGTTCTTCAAGAATTGCCGCATCGGACCAGCGGCCGGCGCGATAAAATTTCGCCACCAGCATCGGCCCGTCTTCCATGCCGATCTGGTAGACCCGGTTCTCGTAACTGTTGAGCGCCAGCAGCCGGCCATCCGGACGATATTGCCCGCTGCCGAGACTGTCGAGCGCGTTCAGGACGCAATCCGGCGTCAGCGAAGCATAGGGGGCGGCATCCGATGAATCCATGCATCCATTGTATGAGCAATGCGCCTGGAGGTCACGCAACCGCAATATGGCAATACAGGTAACCACTAATGGCAAAACAGACTTACAACGAATCCTCGTTCAGAGTCCTCAAGGGACTCGAGCCGGTACGCGAGCGTCCCGGCATGTATACGGACACTTCCTCGCCCACCCACATATTGCAGGAAGTCATCGACAACTCGGCCGACGAAGCCCTGGCCGGATATGCCAAGAACATCCATGTGCTGCTGCACCTGGACGGATCGGCGTCCGTGACCGACGACGGGCGCGGCATCCCGATCGGGCTGCATCCGGAAGAACAAATTCCTGTCGTGGTCCTCGCCTTCAACCGCCTGCATGCCGGAGGAAAATTCGACAAACGCGACGGCAACAGCGCCTATGCTTTTTCCGGAGGACTCCACGGCGTCGGCGTGGCAGTCACCAATGCGCTGTCCTTACGGGTCGAGGTCGAGGTCAGGCGCGATGGAAAAATCCATCAAGTCGTCTTCGGCCAGGGAGGGGAACAGGTATCGGATATCGAGGTCGCCGGAGACGCCAGGAAACAGACCGGGACGCGCGTCAGGATGTGGCCCAACCCGAAATATTTCGATACGCCGAAGTTCAATCTGCCGGCGCTGGAACGCGCACTGCGTTCCAAGGCGGTGCTGCTTCCCGGCGTATCAGTCCGGCTGGACATCGAACAAGCCGACCAGTCCGTCATCACCCGCTCGTGGAACTATCCCGATGGTATACGCGGCTACCTTGCCGACCTGGCAGGAGACAGCGATCCGGTGGCACCGATGTTCGCCGGAGAGAAATACATCGAGGATGACGGCGATTATGCCATTGGCGAAGGCGCCGCCTGGGCGCTGGCCTGGTATGCCGATGCCGTGCCCAGCGAATCGTATGTCAATCTGATCCCCACGCCGCTGGGCGGCACGCACGAATCCGGTTTGCGCGCCGGCGTGTTTGAAGCGGTCA
The DNA here is from genome assembly GCA_041674385.1 of Sterolibacterium sp. Classification (GTDB taxonomy): domain Bacteria; phylum Pseudomonadota; class Gammaproteobacteria; order Burkholderiales; family Rhodocyclaceae; genus JACRAR01. Next base: position 7,673 of record JBAYVU010000016.1, on the reverse strand, counting down.
AGTCTTTTGTCGAGCACCATGCGCTGCTGCCGCGCGGCGTGAAAATGCAGCAGGAGGATGTCTGCGGCCGGATGGCCTTCATTCTCTCGGTGCGGCTGCTGGACCCCCAATTCCAGGGACAGATCAAGGAAAAGCTGAATAGCCGGGAAGCCGTGAAACTGGTCGCCGGCATGGCCCGCGACCTGCTCGAAAGCTGGCTGAACACTCATGTGGAACATGGCAAGCTGATTGCAGAACTGGCCATCAGGCAGGCGCTCGCACGCCAAAGATCGGCGCAGAAGGTCGAAAAACGCAAATCCTCCGGCGTGGCGGTGCTGCCGGGCAAGTTGTCCGACTGCGAATCCGAGGACATCTCGGTCAATGAACTCTTTCTGGTGGAAGGCGACAGCGCCGGCGGCTCGGCGAAGCAGGGGCGCGACCGCGAAACCCAGGCGATCCTGCCGTTGCGCGGCAAGGTGCAGAACTCCTTTGAAATCGACGCCGGCCAGCTCTATGCCAATCGCGAAATCCACGATATCGCGGTGGCATTGGGCGTGGAGCCGCACGCGCCCGATGCACCCGACAGCGTGCTGGCCAACCTGCGCTACGGCAAGATCGTCATCATGGCGGACGCCGACGTGGATGGCAGCCATATCCAGACTTTGTTGCTGACGTTGTTTTACCGGCATTTCCCGTGCCTGATCGACCGCCGCCATGTCTGGGTCGCCCAGCCGCCCTTGTACCGCATCGATATAGCGCCGCAGGGCAAGGGCAAGCCGGCACGGCGTCTGTATGCGCTCGACGAAGGCGAACTGGAAGCCATCCGGGAAAGACTGGCCAAGGAGAAAGTGCGGCCGGAGCATGTCGAGGTCGGACGTTTCAAGGGTCTGGGGGAGATGAACCCGCAACAGTTGCGCGAAACCTCGATGGATCCGGCGACGCGCAGAATGCTGCGCGTTGCCTTGCGCCCCGGTGCGGAACAGGAAACCCGGGAACTGTTTACTTTGCTGATGGCCAAAGGCGAATCCGGCGGCCGGCGCGAATGGATGGAGAAGAAAGGCAGCATCGTGGAGGCCGACATATGAACGAGACCATGGATTTATTTGCCGATTTGGAGCCTCCGCAACCGGCCTCCGCCCCTCCTCCGGAGACGCCGGGGCTGCCGCCGTCGGCATCATTGCCGGACGACGCGTTGCCGCTCGACTTGTTCGCCGAACAGGCTTACCTGTCCTATGCCATGTCGGTGGTCAAGAGCCGCGCCCTGCCCCAGGTCGAGGACGGCCAGAAACCGGTGCAGCGCCGCATTCTCTATGCCATGCACGAAATGGGGCTGCGCGCCGGCGCCAAGCATGTCAAATCGGCACGGGTGGTGGGCGACGTGCTGGGCAAGTTGCACCCGCACGGCGACTCCTCGGTTTATGACGCCATGGTACGCATCGCCCAGGATTTCAGCATGCGCTATCCGCTCGCCGACGGCCAAGGCAACTTCGGCTCGCGCGACGGCGACGGCGCGGCAGCCATGCGGTATACCGAAATCCGCCTGACGCCGATCGCGGAATTGCTGCTGTCCGAGATCGATCGCGGCACCGTCGACTTCCGGCCGAACTACGATGGCAACTTCAAGGAACCGGCGCTGCTACCCGCCCGCCTTCCGTTTATCCTGTTGAATGGCGCGTCGGGAATTGCCGTCGGCATGGCCACGGAAATTCCGCCGCACAACCTGAACGAGGTTGCCCAGGCCACGATCCACCTGATCCGCAACCCGGCCGCCACGACGGAGGACTTGCTGGCGCATATCCAGGGACCCGATTTTCCGGGCGGCGGCCAGATCATTTCGGCGCCGGCCGCCATCCGCGAGGCCTATGCAACCGGACGCGGCAGCCTGCGCCTGCGCGCCCGCTGGCGGCGGGAAGAACTCGCCCGCGGCCAGTGGCGCATCATCGTCACCGAACTGCCGCATGGCGTCTCGGTGGCGCAGGTCATGGCCGAAATCGAATCGGTCACCAACCCGCAGCCACGAGCCGGCAAGAAGGACATTTCGCAGGAACAAAAAAATCTCAAGGCGGCCATGCTCTCCGTCCTCGACCTGGCGCGCGACGAATCGAGCGACGCGGAAACGGTGCGGCTGCTGCTCGAGCCTAAATCATCCCGCCAGGATCCCGAAGCTTTCATGGCGGTGCTGCTGGCCAATACTTCGCTGGAAATCTCGGCATCGGTCAACCTGACCATGATCGGCCGCGACGGCAACCCGCAGCAGAAGAACCTGCGGCAGATACTCGGCGAGTGGGTGGATTTCCGCTATCTCACGGTCGAACGCCGCACCCGTTTGCGGCTCGACGAAGTGGATAGACGTATCCACATTTGCGATGGGCGCATGATCGCCTTCCTGCGCATCGAGGAAGTGATCCGCGTGATTCGCGAATCCGACCAGCCCAAACCCAGTCTCATTGAGGCTTTTGGCCTTTCCGAAATCCAGGCCGAAGATATCCTTGAAATCCGGCTGCGGCAACTGGCGCGGCTCGAAGGCATCAAGATCGAAAAGGAGTTGGCGGACTTGCAAGACGAACGCAAGGCCCTGCAAGGCTTGCTGGACAGCCGCAGCGCGATGACTCGCACCATCATCAAGGAAATCGAGACGGACGCCAGGAAGCATGGCGACCCGCGCCGCACCCGGATAGAAGCCGTCGCCGCCACGCCCAGCGGACGAGCCGACTTGAAACTGAATGTGCCGGACGAACCTGTCACCGTGATCCTCTCCAGAGCCGGCTGGCTACGCGCCAGACAAGGACATGGCGTCGCTGCGGACAACATCGGCTACAAAACCGGGGACAGCGCCTTTGCCGTGTTCGAAACGCGCACCACCTGGCCATTGCTGCTGCTGGACGACCGCGGCAGGGCCTACACCATCCCGGTGGCAGCCATTCCGGGCGGAAAGGGTGATGGCGTGCCAGTGGCCACACTGGTTGAATTCCAGGATGGCGGCAAAATGCTTCAGGCCATCTCTGCCGCGCCGGAAACGCAATACCTGTTCGCCAATTCCGGCGGTTATGGATTCGTGGCGACCCTCGTCGATCTGGTTGGCCGCAACAAAGCCGGCAAGGCTTTCATGACCCTGGAGCCAAACGAGACGATATTGGCGCCGCAGCCGGTCACCGGATCGCATATTTTTGCCGCCGCCAGCAACGGGCGTTTGCTGGTGTTCGATGCCGCAGAAATGAAAATGCTCGCCAAGGGACGCGGCGTAATCATCATGACCCTGGACCGCGGTTGCACGCTTGCCCAACTGGGCTATTGCGACGGACAAAGCTTGTCTCTGAATTGCCGGGAACGCGGCAAGGTGTCCCCGCTCAACCTGGCTGGTGCCGACATGCCCAAATATTTGCTGCACCGTGCCCGCAAGGGCTGCCAATTGCCAGGAAAGAAATTACCCGTTTAACATGATCACAGCCATGATGAAATTACTTCTGTTAGTCCTTTGCTTGATTCCGGGGATATCCACCAGCGCATTCGCGAAAACCCCCGGCGAGGTGGAAGTCGGCAGTTATCTCAGGGATGCGCCGTTATATGGGTTCTCCGGGGACTTCCGCAAACTCTCGGCGTTCCGCGGCAAACCGCTGATCATCAATGTCTGGGCCAGTTGGTGCGGTCCCTGCCGGGCGGAAATGGGATCGCTGGAGCGGCTTTCGCGTCGCTTCGGCAGGAAGAAGCTCAATGTGATTGGCATTTCGACCGACGATGACGCCGAAGCCGCCGCAAATTTTCTGATGCGATCGAGAACGACCTTCGACAATTATCTCGACCGAAACTTGTTGTTGGAAAACATGCTGGGAGCCAATACGATTCCATTGACCATTCTGGTCGATGCGCAGGGGCGTGTCGTCGACAAGGTTCATGGTTCCCGAGACTGGGACAGCCCCGAATCATTGGATATGATAGCCAGGACCTTGCACATCAAGAGATGAGGCGCCACGTGCAGGACGCGGCTTTGTGATTTATCGAGGTTGTGGCATGCGGCCAAGCAACCGGGTCAGCCGATAGCCTGGATGTACTTTCTGCGTTGCGCTTCTGAAACGAACTCTTCCAAGTCCGGATCCATCGCGTTGCGCGACGAAACGATGCCGATGGGCTTGCCATTCTCCACAACCGGCACGTGGCGGAAACCGTTCTCGTGCATCATGAGCAGTGCATAGCCGAACGACTTGTTGGGGTCGAGAGTCTTCGGATCGGAGGTCATCACATCGACCAGTCGGGTTGTCTGCGCGTCGCACCCCTTGGCAATAACGCGAAACACGGCATCGCGCTCGGTAAAAATCCCGATCAGACGCTCGTTTTCAACGACCATCACCGCGCCGACATTCTTTTTCGCCATCAGCTTGGCAGCCTTGCTGACAGTGGTCTCCGGCGGAGCCATAAGAAATTTCCGCTTCTCCATGACGCGTTTAATTTGAAGATCAAACATTGAAACTCCCCAATCCTTGTTTTGGTATCTACGGGCAAGTCAGACCTTGTATGCGTATTAGCTATTTGTTGGGGCAAACCGAATATCGCCCGCAATTCCCGGCCAATTTTCTTATGTCCTGCAAACCGAACATATTAGCCGCTGCAGATACTGCGACATTGACTACGATCAATGATCCCGCAAATGACCTGTCCAGCGTATGGAAAGAGAGAACAGCCCCCGTCGATGGCCTGAAGACACAGCCGACCTGGAACAAAGTAGACAATACGGAGAATTTCGGCAACCATCGCAGCTTGTTTTCAAACGCAGCAGACATCCACACGCCCAAGACGCATGACGGCCTCCCGCGACAAGCTCGAACTCCTCTCCCCAGCCAGGAATCTCGAATCCGGCATCGAGGCCATCAAGCATGGCGCGGATGCAGTCTACATCGGCGGACCGGCATTCGGAGCCCGCGCAGCAGCGGTGAATTCGGTGGCGGACATCGAAAAACTGGCGGACTACGCGCATCGCTATTCGGCGCGGGTACTGGTGGCGCTCAACACGATTCTCAAGGATGACGAACTGGAACAAGCGCAACGTATCGCCTGGCAGGTTTATGCCGCGGGTGCCGACGCGTTGATCGTCCAGGACATGGGCCTGTTGGAACTCGACCTGCCGCCGCTCCAGCTGCATGCCAGCACGCAAACCGACAACCGCACCCTGGAGAAAGTGAAATTCCTGGAAGATGTGGGTTTCGCGCAAATCGTGCTGGCACGGGAACTGTCGCTGGAACAGATCCGCCATATCGCCGCCGGCACCACGGCGACGCTGGAATTCTTCGTACATGGCGCGCTCTGCGTTTCCTACAGCGGCCAGTGCTATCTCAGCTACGCCCAGACCGGGCGCAGCGCCAATCGCGGCGAATGCAGCCAAGCCTGCCGCCTGCCCTATGCGCTGCAGGACCAGGATGACCGCGTTGTTGCCCGGGACCGGCATCTGCTCTCGTTAAAGGACAACAACCAGAGCGCCAACCTCCGTGCGCTGGCGGAGGCGGGCATTCGCTCCTTCAAGATCGAGGGGCGGCTCAAGGATCTCGCCTATGTCAAGAACATCACCGCCCATTACCGCACCCTGCTCGATGCGTTGATGACCGAGTCACCGCAATATCGCCCCGCCTCAGCCGGACATTGCCGCTATACCTTCATTCCCCAACCCGATAAGACTTTCAACCGCTCGGCCACCGACTATTTCGTCAATCAACGCCAGCCCGATATCGCTTGCTTCGACTCGCCGAAATTTGCCGGCGAGCCCCTCGGGCAAGTCAGCAAACTCGGCCATGGCTGGTTCGAGGCGCACGCCAGCGCCACGCTGCATAATGGCGATGGTTTGAGCTTTCTCGACAGTCGAGGGGAACTGCAGGGCATGCACATCAACCGCGTAGAAATACACGGCGCGTCCCACCGCCTGTTTCCGGCAAAAACGATGACGGGCTTGGCGCTTGGAATGCCGTTGTATCGCAACCACGATCAGGAATTCATGCGTCTGCTGGAAAAACCATCTGCGCAACGCCGTATCGGGCTGGACATGGTTTTGCGCGAAACGGCCGACGGCTTTGCCCTCGATATGACGGATGAAACCGGTATAAACGCCACTGCCATGCTTAGCCTCGCCAAGCAGCCGGCGCAGCATGCCGAACGGTCGCTGGCCGCCCTCAAAGAGCATCTGGAAAAACTGGGGAACACGGACTTCAGCGCCAGGAACATCAAGTTCGAGCTTTCCTCGGCATGGTTCATCCCGGCCACAAACCTCAATGCTTTGCGCCGCGAAGCCGTGAAAACGCTGGAACTCGCGCGCAGCCAGGCCTACCGGCGACCGATGCCCCGGCCGGCGCGGGTTCCGGCGCCGGCCTACCCGGAAAGCGCCCTCACCTATCTCGGCAATATATTCAACAACAAGGCCCGTTCCTTCTATGCCAGACACGGCGTTGCGCTGATCGACGCAGCCTACGAAACCGACATGGAGAATCAGGCCGTGCCGCTGATGACAACCAGGCACTGTCTGCGCTACAGCTTCAATCTGTGCCCCAAACAGGACAAAAACCAACGCCCCGAACCGATGAGCCTGATCCGGGGCAAGGAAAAGCTGTTGCTGCGCTTCGATTGCGGGAAATGCGAAATGCAAGTGATCGGCAAGCCCCGCAAACACCGGGCAATCCACGGGTGAAACCATGTCCGGCGAGAGATTTTTCGGTCCGGTGCGTTTCATACCCGGCGGCAATTCCGGAAAATATCCGCACTCCAATTCGCTGTATATCGAGGAAGCCGGGGTATTGATCGACGCCGGCGCCGATCGCAGTCGCTACCGGGCATTGCGCGACGGGCCGGGCGTAAGGGAAGTCTGGTTGACCCACTGGCACGAGGATCACTTTGGCTGTATCGACCTGTTCGATGGCATCCCATTGCGGCAGATGGAAATCGAAGCCGAACCGCTCTCGGGACTGGAACACTTTCTCGACTGGAGCGGAAGTATGGACGAGAAATTTCGCGAATACTGGCGCAAAACACTGATCGAGGATTTTCATTACCGGCCGCGTCGCGCAGACAGCTTCTTCAACCCCGGAGAAGTCATCGATCTCGGCAGTTGTCATGCCGAAGTCATTCATGCGCCGGGGCATACTCCAGGCAATCTCGCGTTTTTCTTCCATGAGCCGGCGGTATTGTTCCTGGGCGACTATACCTTGACGCATTTCGGTCCGTGGTACGGCGACCGCGACTCTTCCATCGACCTGACCATCGCCTCAGTCGAACGCTTGCGCCGAATACCGGCGCGAGTCTGGCTCACCAGCCACGAGCACGGCATCTTCGAAGAGCCGCCGGGCGAAGCCTTCGACCGCTACCTGGCCGTGATCGATGAACGCGAGCACAAACTGCTGGACTACCTGCACGGCGCTGCGCGAACTTTGTCGGAAATTGCCGGCCAGTGCATCGTCTACCGCAAGCCGCGCCACCCACGCACCCATTTCGAATGGAGCGAGCGGGCGATCATGAGCAAGCACCTGGAGCGGTTGATCCGGGACGGCCGCGTCATAGCCGAGGAGGGATGTTTTCGACTGAACAATTAAAACCAACAGGTAACTATCCCCCGGCAGAGCCGGGGGCTTTAAATTGTGAGCCGCTCGAAGCGGCTGGTGGGGTCGCTAACGCGGCCCCAGTTTGTTTGGGCCACCTGACGGTGGCCAGTTAGCGTAACAGAT
>JBAYVU010000015.1:0-64717 GCA_041674385.1 Sterolibacterium sp. | reverse complement strand
GGCGTCGTGATAGGCCGTCTGGCCTTTGATCCTCGTGGCGAAGGTCAGGCGTTTGCCGTTGAGGTAGATCTTGCCTTGGCCGTCGGCATCGCGGATGGTGTCGCCGTTGTCGGCGTAGTAGGTATCAAAACCGGTGCCGCCTTCGAGGATGTCGCCGCCGACGTTGTCACGGCCGTCGAGGATGTCGTTGCCAGAGCCACCATTGAGTTTGTCGGCGCCACCACCGCCAATGAGAGCGTCATTGCCATCATCTCCCAGCAGCGTATCGGCGCCTTCTCCGCCGTTGAGGTTGTCGTCGCCGACATTGCCAACCAGGAGGTCGTTGGCGGTTCCGCCAGTCAGGTTATCCGCGCCGTTGCCGCCCAGCATGAAGGTGCCCCGGTTGTTGGCGTCTGTGGCGGTCAGGCCATTGGCGCCGGCTTGCACGACCCAGTCGCGCAGGGTGGGCAGGAGCGAGGTGATCAGGCTGCTTTCTTCGGTGGTGAAGAAGGCATGCGGGTTGCCGCTCAGATAGGCGGCGAAGTATTCCTTGTAGCCTTTGGCATCGTCGAGGTTGAGTCTTTGGTTGTTTTGAAAAGCGGTGGCGAAGGTCTTGGATACGTCGGCCATGTCGAATTGGACACCGCCGGTTACTGGGGTAAAGAGTTCCATGCTTGCATTCGTGGCGTTGGCGGTATCTTCGTAGTACATCTGCATGGCAAAGGCGGTCAGCGCTTTGCTGATGTTGTTCCAGTTGCTGTAGGTGTTCGGCAGGCCGTTGCCGTCGTTCAGGGTCAGGCCGCCGTCTTGCGCGAGTTTCCACAGGTCGTGGGTGAAGCGGGTGATCATGGCGTCGCTGTTAACTACGCCAGTAGCATTGCCGGATTGGTGCTTAACCAGGCGTTCGAGGAAGTTTTCATTTCCCTTGTCGGTATCAAAAGAATACAAGTTCTTGTCGAAAATCATTTTCAGCAGATCGGGCAGCTTGTAGGTGACATCGTTCAGGGCTTTTCCGGCTGTCGCTGTCTGCTGGCTCTGTAGGAAGGCGGTGAGCAGCGCTTGGGCGTGAAGGTCGCCAGCGGATACGCCGCTTGCGCTGTTGAGTATGTCGCTCGTATTGCCCGGTGTGCCGATTCTGCCGAGCAGGCTCCAGGGCAGCGTGGATAATAGTTCGCCTTGCACATTGACATCCGATACCTTGGTCTGCCGCACCGCCAGTGTGTCGGCCACAATCGGCGTGAGATTGTTTGGATCTGCTGCTGTGATGTATCGATCCAGCGGTGCAAGCAGGTTATTCAGGGTGGTGGCATCGATGGTTCCCGCTTCTCGGGTCAGCAAGTAACTCTTGAGGTTTTGCGCTTGGGCCAGAGCCGCCTTAAATGGTGCTTGGTCGAAGGTCAAGGCGGTTTCACCAAAGAATACCGACATCAGGGAGGCCAAGCCGCCGCCCAATGAGTGGCCGGTGAAACTGATGGTTGCCCCCGGATTGAATGCCTTGATCTCAAGGTAGTAGGCTGCGGCCTGTCCCAATTGGTCTGACCATAATCCCGTTCCCAGCGCCGCATCCGCTTGTTTGTTCGGGTTGGTCAACACGCTACTGCCGTCGTCATACGTGCCGGCATAGGAGATGACGATGTCGGTGCCTTTTTGAAATGCGACAGCTTCAAAGCCTGTGGATTTGTCATCGAAATGGGAATTTGGAATAGTTGCCCAACCTGCTGGGATTGGGAATTTGTTGATGTCTGGCCGAGTAGAGATATACGATGCACCCGCAATGAGTGCGCAGTCAATTTCAAATTGTGTAGCCATCATTATTCTCCCTATGATTGAATGCTTTATTTGGCATTTTTGCGATCCATCATTCGCTTGCCAATGGAATCACCTGGGCCAACCCATGCTCCCTTATAGAAAACCATTGCTGGACAACCTTCTGGCCCTTCATGCTTTACCGCATCCCGCAGGATGGTTTTGTATTCGGGTTGAGTGAGACTGCTGTTGATCTGCCTGATATCTTCGGCCGAAACGTGGCCTGACTTGCGAGCAAGTTTCTCAATGTCTTCCTCGCGGCCATTGTTGATAATCAGGTTGATGATTCTGAACTCGGCAGGGAGTTCCGTTAGCTGAATGCGCTGCCATGTCTTGCCATCGTGCTTGAGGAAGATGTAAGGTGGGTTCGGTCGTCCCCATTTGTTGTAGGACAAGCACAAGTTCGGCTCAACTACGAGGTAAGCTGTGCCGTTGAGGATGTGCAGTGCAAGCAGGTTAAAGTTGGCACGTCCGACGTCTTCACTGTATTCGCTCTTGAAGGTAATGGTTTTATTGGTGTTGGGTACGGTAAAGGAGATTTCGTGCTCTTTAATTGGCGACGATTGCCCAACCTCGTGTCGCCCACCATAGCTTTGCGAGCGCTTCACAATGATCTTGCTGCCGTCATGCAGCAGCACTTCTTCTTTCCAGCTTGTGCCGCCAAGTCCAAACAATCCCGCATCTGCGCCCATGCTTACCCCCATCATTAGAAATATTCCAAATTTAGTAATCCGCCTCAACACGCCATGATTGATTCTCATACCGTCACCGTCCTTTCGTGTTCATTGCCATTCCCTCTGTCGAAAACTTCATTTCGTTTCCTCTTCGCCATCCTCAATCACTTCCATCTTCTTCGCACCCTGCTCCGGCGTTCCCAATGTAAACACTTCATCCACCTGCAAGCCCCTTGGAATATGGTGGGTGATAAAGAGCATCGTCACCCGTCCCTTGAGCTTGTTGATAGTCCTGGCGAAGTGTTCGGCCGTTTGCTGGTCGAGGTTGGATACCGCTTCGTCGAAGATCAGGATCTTGGGTTTCTTGAGCAGCGCCCGGGCAATCGCGATGCGCTGCATTTGCCCACCCGAGAGCCCAACGCCGCGCTCTCCGATCTCGGTGCGATAGCCTTCCGGCAGCTTGTCGATGACTTCGTGGATTTCTGCGGCTTTGCAGGCCTCGATCACGTCCTCGAAGCCGGCGTGCGGATGAGCCATGACCAGGTTGTCGTAGAGCGTGCCGGAGAACAGGATGGTGTCCTGCGGCACCACGCCGAAGGTCAGGCGCAATTCGTTGGCGGCGAGGTGGCGGATATCCCGGCCGTCCAGGTTGATCTGCCCTTCCTGCGGCTGGTAGAAGCCAAGCAGGAGTTTTGCGAGGGTGCTCTTGCCGCAGCCAGAGGGACCCAGCAACACCGTCAGGTGGCCGGGCTTGAAGCACATGTCGAGGTTTCGGTAGAGCCAGGGGTGGTGCTCGGAATAGCGGAAGGAAATGCCGCAGAGTTCGATGCGTTCGATGTGCCCGTTGCCTGCGCTTTCCCGGCTGGGGATGAGGGCGTGCGGTTCGCTGGGAACGTCGAGGATATCGGCGAGGCGCTTGACGGCGATGTTGGCCTGCTGGAATTCCTGCCACAGGCCGACCAGTCGCAGCATCGGCTGGCTCATGCGGCCGGCGAACATCTGGAATGCCACCAGCATGCCGATGGTGAAACCGTCGTTTTGCATGACCAGCAGCGCGCCAACGATCAGGATGGCGAGCGTCATCACTTGCTCGATGCTGTTAGCGACGACGTTGTAGGTGTTGCCGATCTGCCGGGTGCCGAAGCCGGCGGCGAGATAGCTGGCGAGGTAGTCGCCGTATTTCCGTTCGATATGCGGTTCCATCTGCAAGGACTTGACGGTCGCCATGCCGGCGATGTATTCAGTGAGGAAAGACTGGTTGCGGGCGCCGAGCATGAACTGCCGGTTGAGCTTTTCGCGAAACAGGGGCACGACGAGCAGGCTCATGAGGCTGATCAGTGCCAGCAGGCCAACGGCGATCAGCGACAGTTGCCAACTGTAAGCGAACATCACGGCCAGGAAAATCAGCAGGAAGGGCAGGTCGAGCGCCAGGGTGACGGCGGCGCCGGAGACGAATTCGCGGATGGTCTCGACGCCATGCAGCCGAGCCACCAGGGTGCCGGTGGGGCGCTGTTCGAAGTAGGGCAGCGGCAGGCGCAACAGGTGCTGGAAGACCTTGGCGCCCAATACGGCGTCGATGCGGTTGCCGGTATGCAGCACCAAGTATTGGCGCAGCCAGCTCATGGCGGCGGTGAACAGCATGAACATGACCAGCCCCAGGCCGAGCACGATCAAGGTACTCTGGGCCTGGTGCACCACCACCTTGTCGATGATGATCTGGGTGAACACCGGCGTGGCGAGGCCGACCAACTGGATGGAGAATGAGGCGAGCAGGATGTCGCGCCATATCTTCTTGTGCTTGAGGAGCTCGGCGATGAACCATTTGAAGCCGAAGGCGGTTTTCTCGCTGGGGAAACCGGCGATTTCTTCAGTACCATCGGCGTTCTTTTCGCCCTGCTCGCGGGCGACCAGGATCAGGTCTGGCTCGAAACACGCGGCGGCTTCTTCGGCGGTGATGGTTTCCGCCATCTGCGAGCCGGCGCGAAAGTACAGCAGTTTGTGGCCGTCGCTCTTGAGGATCAGGACGGGTAGTGGATGGTCGATCGGACTGGTCGCCGTGTCCGGTTCGGTCGTGACAGTATCGGATTTGAGGAAGGCGATGCAGGGCAGAGGCAACCCGCTCCAGGATTCGCACGGCAATGGGTGTGTCCCGGTCTTGAAGCCGAGCACGCGGGCAGCTTCATGGAATGTGGCGCGCGCGTGGGGCGGCGGAAATTGGCTTTCGACCAGCGTGCCGTCGAAGGGCAGCCGATACAAGCTACTCAGGCTGCCCAGCAGCCATAACAGTTCTTCCGAAATCAGAGGGCGACCGAGGCCGTCCCTTATATTCTTCATGTTCATCCTCATGCTGAGGCAATATTGCCTACGATCAACCAACCTGCCGAACCAATTACTTTTGATCCAATGCGCATGGCTTACTCTATATTCAGTTGGGCAAATGAGCTATATGGGTTTACCCATATTTTGAATCGATAGTTTCCGATTAAATTGGGGGTGGTTTGCTGTTCATCGCGACGAGAGGGAATGCACCCAGGTGTGCCGGTAGCGGGTCGTCGCGTATCGGGGCTCCGCGAAAAACGCGGCACGGTGCGCATTGACGGCTGGCGTTCGCCACTGTTTTGATAGCAAATAATGATTGCACTGATGGCAAAATTTGCTATCATGTATTTCATGAATGCCAAGCACCGCAAAACCCTCGAAGCGATCTTCATCAAGCCGACGACGGCGAAACTTGAATGGGCGCGCATCGAGGCGCTATTCAAGTCGATCAACTGCCAGATAATCGAGGGCCGGGGTTCGCGGGTGCGCTTCGCCTACGGCGATCGCATTGCTACGTTTCATCGCCCGCATCCGACCAAGGAAGCCAAGCCCTACCAGGTCGAAGATGCGCGGGCGTTTTTGGAATCGATCGGAGTCAAGCCATGAATACCATGATCTACAAGGGTTGCACGGCCCGCGTCGAGTTCGACGAGCGGGACAATATCCTAGTCGGGCGCCTCCTCGGCATCCAGGACATCGTGAGTTTTCACGCCGACAACGTTAAGGCACTGCGGGCTGCGTTCGAGGAAGCCGTCGACGATTATCTTGAGACCTGCGAGAAGGTGGGCAAGACACCTGAAAAGCCGGTCTCCGGCAAGCTTATGCTAAGAGTGCCGCAGGAAGTCCATGCCGGTGCGCTGATCGCGGCCAAAGCGGCCGGGAAAAGCCTTAACCAATGGGCGGCCGAGGTACTGAAAGAGGCGGCTCATGTCTAGTCCAAGGGGGTAATTGGCCTGACAAATTTTTTTGAAACCCGCGCCAGCACTGGGTTTTCTGGCGGCGTGGGCGCTGCCGAAAAGGCCGGGACAATGAATGCTTGGCCGGTAAGGCGGCAAATGACGCCAAGGCGAATCCCGCCGTGGCGAGCAGGAAAGGGGCCAGCAATGGAACCTCGAAGAAGGCGGCTTAACCCCGCCAGCCGCGACAGCGGCACCCCAGCCCGTGGCTCCGGTCGTGGGCTTTTTTTCGCCCTCGGTCGGCACCGCGTAGCATGGACTTGAATACATATGGTTTTAAGTACATAATTTAGCCTATGAGTTGGACGGTGCTTTTCCACGACGCATTCGATGCCGAGTTCCTGGCGCTTGACGAGGGCTTGCAGGATGAACTGCTTGCCCATGCGAGATTGCTCGGCGAGTTCGGCCCCAACCTGGGGCGTCCCACGGTAGATGGGCTGAAGGGTTCCAAGCACGCCAACATGAAGGAACTGCGTTTCGGTTGGGAAAGCGGCATCTGGCGCGTTGCCTTCGCCTTCGACCCGAAACGTCAGGCGATTCTGCTGGTGGGCGGCGACAAGGGTGGCGCCGACCAGCGGCGATTTTACAAACGGCTGATTGCCGTGGCCGACGAGCGATTCAACGAGCATCTGGCCTCGCTCGAAGCGGCCAAGAAGAAGGAGCGGAAACATGGCAAGAAAACTTGATGATGTGATGGCGGCGCTGCCCGCGAAGCGACGCGCCAAAATCGAACAGCGTGCGCAGGAACTCGCCACGCTGAAAGACCTGCGCCAGGCCGTCGAACAAACCCAGGAAGACCTGGCGGCGGCGTTGGGGGTCGGTCAGGACACGATTTCTCGCCTTGAACAGCGCAGCGACATGCTGCTCTCAACCCTGCGGCGCTATGTCGAGGGCATGGGCGGGAAACTGGAACTCGTGGCGCAGTTCCCGAATCGTCCGCCCGTGGTGATCGACCACTTGGCGAAGGACAAGCCCGCGCGCCGCAGCGAGGCGAAGTCGCGCCGAACATCACACGCGACACGAACCGCCGCGTAACCGCCTCCCGCACGTACGGGAGGCGATGCCAGCAGTTTCGACCGTGGGCTTTATTACAAACTCAATGGTCCCGCGCAATTGCAAAACGCGCTAATTGCAGCAGAGATTCCTTATAAGTCGAAGCAGGAAGCGTACGCAATGCAGCAATGGCCATGTCGATTTCCGTTTCGGCTTGGCGGCGTGTCACTGCCAGCGCGTCTGTCGAATGGATCGCCGCGAGCACTGCCGCGAAGTCATCGCGGCCTCCTTGCTCGATGGCGTTCCGGACGCAGCTTGCCTGGCCGGCGTTGCCGTGCCGCATGACATGAATCAGCGGCAAGGTGGGTTTCCCCTCGGCCAGATCGTCACCCAGATGCTTGCCGGTGGCGTCCACATCGCCGGAATAGTCGAGCACGTCATCGATCAGCTGGAAAGCGGTTCCCAGATGCACGCCATAGCTCGCCAGGTCGCTCTCGATTTCGGCCGACGCACCACCAAGCAGGCCGCCGAGCCGAGCCGCCGCCTCGAACAGCTTGGCCGTCTTGAAGCGGATCACCCGCAGATAATCTTCGACCTCGATATCCGCATTGTGGCAGTTCATCAACTGCAGCACTTCGCCCTCGGCAATCACGTTGGTGGCATCGGCCAGTATCCGCATCACGCGCATGTCATCGACCGTGAGCATCATCTGGAAGGCGCGCGAATACAGGAAGTCTCCCACCAGAACGCTGGCGGCGTTGCCGAACAGCGCATTGGCGGTTTTGCAGCCGCGCCGCAGCTCCGATTCGTCGACCACGTCGTCGTGCAGCAAGGTCGCGGTATGGATGAACTCGATCACCGCGGCAAGTTCGTGATGATGCGTGCCGCGATAGCCCAGTGCGCCGGCCGTCAGCAGTACCAGCGCCGGGCGCAGGCGTTTGCCGCCGGCGGAAATGATGTACTCTGCCACCTGTCTCACCAGCACCACGTCCGAGTGCAGGCGCGCCCGCACCACCGCATCGACGGCGCGCATGTCGGACTCAATCAGTGCGTTGAGGGTGTTGAGCAATGAATTGGCAGTCAAGGGGAAAGGGTCGAATGAAAGGCGCGATGTTAGGCGGCACCTCTGACTGCGTCAAGCCAAACAAAATGTTTTTGACCTGAATGACCAGTCCCTGTACAATGCGCGGTTCTTTGCAATATTATTTTAAGTGGAGTCCTTCATGTATGCGGTCATAAAAACCGGCGGCAAACAGTATCGTGTTGCAGCCGGCGAAAAAATCAAAGTAGAACAGATACCGGCAGATGTGGGCGCAGAAATTACCCTCGACCAGGTGCTGATGGTGGGTGAAGGAGAAACAGTCAAGATCGGTACGCCGATCCTCGCTGGCGCTTCAGTCACCGCCAAGGTGATCGCACATGGCCGCGGGCCGAAGGTCAAGATCTTCAAGATGCGCCGGCGCAAGCATTACCAGAAACACCAGGGGCATCGCCAGAACTACACCGAAATCGAGATCAGCAACATCGCTGCTTGAGTCCTCGGGATTGACGGATTGACGAAAAGGAAACTGAATCATGGCACACAAAAAAGCAGGCGGCAGTTCCCGTAACGGCCGCGATTCCCAATCGAAGCGTCTCGGTGTCAAGCGCTTTGGCGGCGAGGCGGTTTCCGCCGGCAGCATCATCGTGCGTCAACGCGGCACGGTGTTTCATCCGGGCGACAACGTCGGCCTTGGCAAGGACCACACACTGTTCGCCAAAGTCGGTGGCGCTGTGCAGTTCACCACGAAAGGTGCGGAGAAGCGCAAGACCGTCAGCATCGTTCCCGCCGCCTAGCCACAACCAGCAATTAGCAACTAGCGACCATTCGGCAAACTGCTTTTTTCTGCGCAAAGCCCTATCATGGCGATAGGGCTTTTGTGTTTATGGATGCCACATAATGAAATTTTTCGACGAAGCGAAAATCGAGGTGATTGCCGGCGACGGCGGCAATGGCTCGGCCTCTTTTCGCCGCGAAAAATACATTCCGCGCGGCGGTCCTGACGGCGGCGACGGCGGACGCGGGGGCAGCATCTGGGCGGTGGCCGACAGCAATCTCAATACCCTGATCGATTTCCGTTACACCCGCGTCTTTCGCGCCCAGTCCGGAGAGAACGGCCGCGGCGCGGACTGTTACGGCAAAGGCGGCGAAGACATGCTGCTGCGCGTGCCGGTCGGCACGGTGTTTGCCGATCTGATGTCCGGAGAGATCGTCGCCGACCTCGATTGCGACGGCAAGAAGGTATTGATCGCCAAGGGCGGCAACGGCGGCCTTGGCAATATTCATTTCAAGTCCAGCACCAACCGCGCGCCGCGCCAGACCACCCAAGGCGAAGAGGGCGAGCGGCGCGAGTTGCGGCTCGAACTCAAGGTGCTGGCCGATGTCGGACTGCTGGGCTTGCCCAACGCCGGCAAATCTACTTTCATCCGTGCAGTTTCGGCCGCCAAGCCGAAGGTCGCGGATTATCCATTCACCACGCTGCATCCCAATCTCGGCGTAGTGCGCGTGGACCATAACCGTAGTTTCGTGATTGCCGACATCCCCGGGTTGATCGAGGGCGCGGCGGATGGCGCCGGCCTCGGCCATCGATTCCTGCGCCACTTGCAGCGCACCCGCCTGCTGCTGCACCTGATCGACATTTCGCCCTTTGATCCGGAGGCCAATCCGGTCCATGATGCGCATGCGATTCTCGAAGAACTGCGCAAATACGACCCGGCGCTGATCGAAAAACCGCGCTGGCTGGTCATCAACAAGATCGACCTGTTGCCCGAGGAACAGCGCGCTGAACGCATCGCAGCGCTGGTCGAAGGCTACGGACCGGTCGAGCGGCACTTCGCGATTTCCGCCATCAATGGCGAAGGCTGCCGCGCATTGACCTTCGCCATCATGGCGCACCTGGAACAGCACAAACACCCTGTGGATGAGACGGAAAATGCGGCCGCACTTTCTTGAGTTGCAGCGTCTGGTTGTCAAAGTGGGCAGCGCGCTGGTCACCGACGACGGCGCCGGCCTGGCCCTCGCGGCGATTGCCGAGTGGGCGCGCCAGATCGCCCTGTTGCACGCCGAGGGCAAGCAGGTGGTGCTGGTTTCTTCGGGTGCCATCGCTGCCGGCATGCAGCGGCTGGGATGGCATGTCCGCCCGCATGCCATGCACGAACTCCAGGCGGCCGCGGCGGTCGGGCAGATGGGCCTGGCCCAGGCCTATGAATCCTGCTTTTCCCAACATGGCCTGAAAACCGCACAGATCCTGCTTACCCATGAGGACTTGAGCGACCGCAAACGCTACCTGAATGCGCGCTCGACGCTGATCACGCTGCTGGAACTGGGGGTGGTCCCGATCATCAACGAAAACGATACCGTCGTCACCGACGAGATCAAATTCGGCGACAACGATACGCTGGGCGCCTTGGTCGCCAATCTCATCGAAGCCGATGCATTGGCCATACTGACCGACCAGCTCGGCCTCTACAGCGCCGACCCACGCCGCGACCCGACAGCAACCCTGATTTCCCATGGACGCGCCGAAGACCCCGCTTATGAAGCGATGGCCGGCGGCGTCGGCAGCAGCATCGGCAGAGGCGGCATGATCACCAAGGTGCGCGCAGCGCAGCGCGCAGCGCGCAGCGGCGCCAACACCCTGATCGCCAGCGGCCACGAACCTGACGCCCTGCTGCGCCTGGCACGGGGAGACGAACTGGGCACGTTGCTGTATGCCACCGCCACGCCGTTAGCCGCGCGCAAGCAATGGCTGGCCGACCATCTGCAACTCGCCGGCAGCCTGCTGCTGGACGATGGCGCCATCCAGGCGTTGCGCGAGGGCAAAAGCCTGCTGCCGGTCGGGGTGGTCGATGTCGAGGGGGAATTCGAGCGCGGTGCCGCAGTGGCCTGTCGCAGTCGGTCGGGATCGGAAGTGGCACGGGGTTTGATCAATTATTCAAGCGCCGAAGCACGCCGCATCGCGCGGCATGCGACGGTCGAAATCGAAACCATCCTCGGCTATTTCGACGAAGCAGAACTAATCCATCGAGATAATATGGTATTGATCTAGCCCCTGAATCTGAAGTGGGACACTAGTACCAGAATTTGTTACTCGGGTATTGACTTCAAACCGCGCCATCCGCTGTCTAGCGCTGTATAGTTTTAATAATCCATTCCGGTAATGCATTAGTGAGCCAACGCTTGCCGCCGCTGAACGCGCTACGCGCCTTTGAGTCCGCTGCCCGGCATCTCAGTTTTCGCAAAGCGGCTGAAGAACTGCACGTGACTCCCGCGGCGATCAGTCATCAGATCAAACTATTGGAAGACCAACTCGGGATTCAGTTGTTCCGGCGGCTAACCCGCGCCGTTGAATTGACCGAGGTCGGGAGCAGCTTCCTGCCCAAGCTCAGCGAAGCCTTCGAAACTATGGTGCAAGCCGTCAATAAGGTTCGCACCCACGAAAAAACCGCGGTCATTTCCGTGAATGTGCCGCCCTCATTTGCCTCGAAATGGCTGATGCCCAGGCTGCATCGTTTCGTCACGGCCCATCCCGACATAGACATCCGGATTATTGCCAGTATGCGGCTGGTGGATGAGCACCAGCAGGATCTCGGCTCTCCCGACGAGCACTACAGGGCCGGAGACTTCGATATCGATATCCACTTTGGCTCGGGCAATTATCCGGGGTGTCGAGTCAACAAGTTGTTCACCGTTTCCTATACGCCGCTTTGCAGTCCAAGCTTGCTGGAAGGATTGCGCCCGTTGAAAAAGCCCTCAGACCTTCGCTATCACCTGCTGCTGCATGACGACATACCCGAAGCCAGCGTGAGACGGCCAAACTGGGCAAAATGGTTGCAGGCCGCCGGGGTGGATAATGTGGATTCCAGCCGCGGCCCCCATTTCAACCATCCGATACTCGGGCTCGAGGCTGCCGTCGATGGCATGGGCGTAGTCCTTGGCACAAAGGAGATGGCGGCTTACGATCTGGCGGCAGGCAGGCTGGTCGCGCCTTTTGATCTCGTGTTGGAAACTGATACGGCTTATTACTTGGTGGTTTCAGAATCCGTTGCCGACTATCCGAAAGTAAAAGTATTCCGTGAATGGCTACTGAAAGAAGCTCTTGATGTACATTCCAACAGATAGAGACAGGACAAGCAAGCCTATGATTAAGTTTTTCTAACCTAACGCGTAATAATATCTCGTTTGTTGCGATGCGGCATTCTCTGTATAGTTCGCTCTGTCTCCTCCAGCTTCTCCTCCTAAGATGGAACTGGATTTAAGCCCGCCGAGTGCGGGCTTTTTTTTCGATCACAATTTCGCTGATCGCAGAATGTTGACCGGAATTAACCCACGAGCACTTGTTATCAGGCACAATTCCGCCCGCGCCAACCTGTCCCGAATATGCTGACTGCCATCAATCTCGCCTGCGTTCGCGGCGACCGCCGTCTTTTTGCCAATCTCGGCTTCACGCTTGAGCCAGGCGGGCGCTTGCACGTGACCGGCGAAAACGGCTCCGGCAAGACCAGCTTGCTGCGCATACTGTGCGGCTTGTCGCCATCGGAAACAGGCGAAATCCGCTGGCAAAACGAACCCGTCAAGCATCTCGGCGACGAGTACCGCAAGTCGGTGCTCTACCTCGGACATCACAACGCGATCAAGGAAGAACTCACCGCCCTGGAAAATCTGCGTACCGCCGCCGCGCTGGCCGGAGTCGCCGTGGATCACGCCGAGGGCACCGAATTGCTGGGCAAGGTCGGCTTGTCGGGACGCGAGGATCTGCCGGTGCGCTTCTTGTCGCAAGGACAGAAGCGGCGTGTGGCGCTATCGCGCTTGCTGTGGAGCACTGCGCCGCTGTGGGTGCTGGATGAGCCCTTTGTCGCCCTCGACACCGCAGCAGTCGCCTGGCTGGCCGACATTATCGGCACCCACTTGAGTCACGGGGGGATGGCGGTATTGACCAGCCACCAGGAAGTCGCCATCAACAGTGGCATTGCGCAAACCCTGAGAATCGCTTCATGAAGAACACGGCTGCAATGAATGGGGCAGGCCCTTCGGAAGATATCGGCACTTTCGGCGTGCTTGCGGCAGTGGTGCGGCGCGACTTGCTCCTGGCGTTACGCCGGAAGAGCGAAGTGATGACCGCGTTGTTCTTCTTTGTGATCGTCGTCAGCCTGTTTCCCCTCGGGATCGGCCCGGAAATGAACTTGCTGCGCATCATTGCGCCCGGCGTACTGTGGGTGGCAGCCTTGCTGGCGACCATGCTGTCGTTGAACCGGCTGTTTGCCGGCGATCAAGCCGATGGCACATTGGAACAGATGGTGCTCTCGCCGGCGCCGCTGGGCCTGCTGGTGATCGGCAAAATCGTGGCTCACTGGCTGGTCACGGGTCTTCCGCTGGTGCTGATCGCGCCGGTACTCGGATTGCAATACGATCTGTCAGGGCGTGCGCTGGCTGTGCTGATCCTGTCGCTGCTGGTCGGAACACCGCTGTTGAGTTTGATCGGGGCCATCGGCGCGGCACTGACGTTGGGGGTGCGCGGGGGTGGGGTATTGCTTTCGCTGCTGACCTTGCCGTTGTATATTCCGGCCTTGATCTTCGGCGCCGGTGCGGTTGAGGCCGACATCTCGGGCCTTGGCGCGTCCGGCCATCTGTCGCTGCTGGCGGCGTTGCTGGCGCTGGCTTGCTTTTTCGCACCGTGGGCGACCACGGCAGCATTGCGAATCGCTCTCGAATGAATATCGCATAGGCCATCATGGAAAATAAAATCATTCATTGGTTCAAATACGGTTCGCCGCAGACCTTTTACCCTTTGGCCGGGAAAATGATTCCTTGGTTCTGGGCACTGGCGGCGATCTTTTGCATAGCCGGGTTGTGGGTGGGTTTCTTCGTCGCGCCGACCGATGCGACGCAAGGAGAGGCCTATCGCATCATTTTCATCCATGTGCCCGCATCGTGGATGTCGATGTTCCTGTACATCGTGATGGCTTTTTGGGCTGGGATCGGCCTGTCGTTGAACACCCGCTTGTCGTCGATGATGGCCAGTTCCATCGCCCCGACCGGCGCATTGTTTGCCTTTCTCTCGTTATGGACCGGCTCCTTGTGGGGCAAGCCGATGTGGGGAACATGGTGGGTGTGGGATGCGCGGCTGACTTCGGAACTGATACTGCTGTTCCTGTACCTCGGCTTCATGGCGCTGCAGGCGGCCATCGACGAACCGCGCCGCGCCGACAAGTCGGGTGCCATCCTGGCCCTGGTTGGCGTAGTGAATGTGCCGATCATCTACTTCTCGGTGAAGTGGTGGAATACCCTGCACCAGGGTGCCTCGATCTCGATGAACAAGGCGCCGACGATGGCGGTGACGATGCTCTGGGGCATGTTGCTGATGGCCTTGGCTTTCTGGATGTATTCGATCGCCGTGGCGTTGCAGCGCGCCCGCGCCATCATGCTTGAACGTGAAATGCATACCGATTGGGTGAAATATGCAGTGGAATAGTGTCGGCGAATTCTTCACCATGGGCGGCTATGGCTTTTACGTGTGGGGCAGTTTCGGCGTCACCGCGTTGGCGCTGCTGATTGAACCTTTGCTATTGAGGAAGCGTCAAAACGAAGTCGCAAACATCCTGCGCCGCGAACGGCGCGCCGACGAAAGCCAAAAAAAGACCGATTGATGCATCTGCCGACCCATTTCGAGAAAACGCGTCCCCGTCTCATCAAGGAATCCTCACAATGAAACCTCGCCACAAACGCATCGCCATTATCGTTGGCGGTCTTGCTTCGCTCGGTGTTGCGGCATTCTTCGTGCTGAACGCACTCAACAGCAATATCGCGCTGTTCTATACGCCGACCCAGGTCGCCGCCGGCGAAGCGCCGAAAGAGCGGGTTTTCCGCATCGGCGGACTGGTCAAGGACGGCACGCTGCAAAGAAACGACATGACCATCCGCTTTATCGTCACCGACACCGCCAAGGAGATTCCGGTGGCATATACCGGCATTCTTCCCGACCTGTTCAAGGAAGGCAAAGGCGTCGTGGCGCAGGGCAAACTCGGCTCGGACGGCCAATTCGTCGCCAGCGAAGTACTGGCCAAGCATGATGAGAACTACATGCCGCCGGAGGCCAAGCATGCCGTCGACCAGGCGGGCAAAACCGCCAAAACTTTAAAATAATGAGATAACCATGATTCCCGAACTCGGACATTTCGCCATCATCCTCGCCCTGCTGGTGGCTGTCGTGCAAGGCGTGCTGCCGCTGATCGGCGCCCATCGCAATGATGCCGCCTGGATGGCGCTGGGCCGCCCCGCAGCGCAGGCGCAATGGCTGATGTTGCTGGTTGCCTTCGGTTGCCTGACTTACTCGTTCGTCGCCAATGATTTCTCGGTGAAGTATGTCGCCGAGCATTCCAATTCGCAGTTGCCGACGGTATATCGCGTCGCCGCCGTGTGGGGCGGGCACGAAGGTTCGCTGCTGCTGTGGGTATTGTTGCTGGCGAGCTGGTCGCTGGCGGTTTCGCTGCTCTCCCGCGCCTTGCCGGAAGCCATGGTGGCGCGCGTGGTCGGCGTACTAGGTCTGGTCTCCTGCGGCATGTTGTTGTTCATCCTGCTCACCTCCAGTCCATTCGAGCGCCTGCTGGATATTCCCCGGGATGGTCACGACCTGAACCCGCTGCTGCAGGATCCGGGCCTGGTGATTCACCCGCCGATGCTGTACATGGGCTACGTCGGTTTCTCTGTGGCTTTCGCATTCGCCATCGCCGCGCTGTTGTCGGGCAGTCTTGATGCCGCCTGGGCGCGCTGGTCGCGGCCATGGACGCTGTCTGCCTGGATTTTCCTGACGCTCGGCATCGCCCTTGGCAGCGGCTGGGCTTACTACACGCTGGGCTGGGGCGGCTGGTGGTTCTGGGATCCGGTGGAAAATGCTTCCTTCATGCCTTGGCTGTTCGGCACGGCGCTGATTCATTCGCTGGCGGTGACCGAGAAACGTGGTGCATTCAAGAACTGGACCGTGCTGCTGGCCATCGGCGCTTTCTCGCTGTCCTTGCTGGGCACCTTCCTGGTGCGCTCCGGCGTGCTGACCTCGGTCCATGCGTTCGCCACCGACCCGCGTCGCGGCATATTCATCCTGATTTTCCTGGTCGTGGTGATCGGCGCCTCGCTGATGCTGTTTGCCTGGCGCGCGCCGAAAGTTGGCCTGGGCGGCCGCTTCGAGCTGATGTCGCGGGAAACCCTGCTGCTGGTAAACAACGTCCTGCTGGTGGTAGCCTGCGGCTCGGTGCTGCTCGGCACGCTCTACCCGCTGATCATCGATGCGCTCGGCCTGGGCAAGCTCTCGGTCGGGCCGCCGTATTTTCATGCGGTCTTCGTGCCGCTCATGGCGCCGCTGCTGTTCCTGATAGCGGTCGGCCCGACTGCGCGCTGGAAGCATGCCAGTGCCAACGACATCGCGGTGCGCCTGCGGATCGCCTTTGCTATCGCCGTGGCCGCCGGGATCGGCCTGCCATTCGTTTTCGGCAGCTGGACGCCGCTGGTCGGCCTGGGCATGTTGCTCGCGGTCTGGATTGTGGCCAGTGCCGCGGTGCAATTTCGCGATCGCATCCGGCATACCGGCATGCCGCCGCGCTCCTTCTGGGGCATGCAACTGGCGCACCTCGGCATCGCGCTGTTCGTCATCGGCGTTACCCTGGTGAAGGGCTATGAAACCGAAAAGGATGTGCGCATGGCGCCGGGGGACACCGTCGAAATCGGCGGTTACACCGTACGCCTGCTCGGCATAAGGCAGGCGGCAGGGCCGAACTACCGCGCCTCGGTGGGCGATCTGGAACTCTCCCAGGACGGCAAGCTGCTGCGCACGCTGCATCCGGAAAAACGCAACTATTTTTCCTCGGCCATGCCGATGACCGAGGCCGCCATCGATACCGGCCTGACGCGCGACATGTATGTCTCGCTGGGCGAGCCGGTCGGGATAACAGACGGCAGCGGCGCATGGAGCGTGCGGGTGCATCACAAACCGTTCGTCACCTGGATCTGGGCTGGCTGTCTGCTGATGGCGCTGGGCGGTCTGGTGGCTGCCAGCGACCGGCGCTATCGCATCAAATCCAAGGTTTCCACAGCTGCTGCCGCCTCGGGCGCAATGCAAGGAGCATCGACATGAAGCGCTTCCTGATCCCGCTGGGATTGTTCTTTGTGCTGGTGGGCTTTCTCGCCGTGGGGCTGAGACTCGATCCGCGTGAAGTGCCCTCGCCGCTGGTGGATAAGCCGGCACCGCTGTTTCAACTGCAACAACTCGACGACAGCGGCAAGACCTTCTCGCCCAAGGACATGCTGGGCAAGGTATGGCTGCTGAACGTCTGGGCCTCCTGGTGCGTTTCCTGTCGCGCAGAGCATCCTTTGCTGGTTTCCTTCTCCAAACAGGCCGGCGACCTGCCTATTGTCGGCCTCAGCTACAAGGAAGTACGCGGCGACAACGAAACCGATGTCAGCAAAATGTCGCCGGCCGATGAATTGCGACTCACGCGGCAACGTGCCACCGCGTGGCTTGCCCGGCACGGCAATCCCTATACGCTCTCGGCGCTGGATATGGACGGCCGTGTCGGCATCGATTACGGCGTCTATGGCGTGCCGGAAACCTACCTCATCGACAAGGCCGGAATCATCCGCTACAAGCAGATCGGTCCGGTGACGCGCGAGACGCTCGACAAAATCATCCTGCCGAAGATCAAGGAACTTGAGAAATCATGAAACGCCTATTGATACTACTGTCGCTGGCGTTGCTATGCGGCCTGGCTTCCGCCAAGGAAGCCACCCCCCTGGCGGAAGATGAGGCCGTGGAAAAACGCCTGGTATACATTTCCGACGAAATGCGCTGCCTGGTCTGCCAGAACGAGTCGCTATCCAGCTCGCACGCGGAGCTGGCGCAGGATTTGCGCCGCGAGATCCGCTCGCTCATCAAGCAGGGCAAGAGCGACCAGGAAATCATGGATTTCATGGTCAGCCGTTACGGCGACTTCGTCCGCTACCGTCCGCCGATTAAAGCCTCCACCTACCTGCTCTGGTTTGGGCCTTTCCTGTTGCTGGCGGGTGCCATCATCGCGCTGGTGGTTTATTTGCGGCGGCGTGGCGGACGCATCGAGGAATCTTCGGAGGACATGCTTTCCGCCGAAGAGCGTCGGAAAGCCGAGGATTTGATGAAATTGAACGAGAGCGAGAGCAAGCAATGAGTATTACCTTCCTTTCAGCCGCCGCGCTGCTGGCGCTGCTGGCACTGGCCTGGTTGCTGCGACCGCTGCTGTGGCGGTCGGCGCCGGCACCGACCGCTTCGCGTCAAGCGCTCAACACCGCCATTTACCGCGACCAACTGGCCGAACTGGAGATCGATCGCATCAACGGCACCCTCGCCGACGCTGATTGCGAACAGGCGCGCGCGGAATTGCAGCGGCGCCTGCTGCAGGACGCCGCGGTCGCCGATGTCTTACCTGCCGCGGCCTCCCCGGCCAAGCGCACTGCGCTGGCGCTGGTGTTGTTATTGCCGCTGGCGGCAGGCTTGCTGTATGCGTGGCTGGGTAACCCGGCAGCCATGCAGGGCGCACGCACGCAACATGGCGTTTCGTCCGGACAGATGGAAGAGATGGTCGCGAAACTGGCTGCACGCCTGGAAAAGGAGCCCAACAACCCGCAGGGATGGGTCATGTTGGCGCGCTCCTACAAAGCCATACAACGTTTTGAAGATGCCGAAAAAGCCTTTCAGCGTGCCGGTGACCTGGTCAACAGCGATCCGCAGCTGCTCTGCGAATATGCCGACCTGATCGCGGTACGCACCGGCGATCTCGAAGGCAAACCGCTGGAGTTGGTGCAAGCCGCACTTAAACTTGATCCCAACCTCCCCATGGCCTTGGCATTGGCAGGGACCGCCGCATACAATCGCCAGGATTTTCCCGAGGCGATCCGTTACTGGGAGCAGTTGCTCAACAAACTGCCTCCGGAATCCGAAGATGCCAAGACGCTTACCGCCACTCTTGACGAGATTCGCGCCAAGAGCGGCGGCAAACCCGCTACGGGAAAAACCGATAAGGCCAGCCGGCTCAAAACCATCAGCGGCAATGTGACGCTGGCACCGGCACTGGCCAGCAAGGTTCAACCCGGCGACACACTCTTTGTCTATGCCCGGCCGGCAGAAGGTTCGCGTATGCCGCTGGCACTGTTGCGCGCACGTGCCAGCGACCTGCCGCTGCGTTTTACTCTCGACGACTCAATGTCGATCAATCCCGACCTGAAGCTCTCGGCCGCCACCGAAGTCGTTCTCGATGCGCGCGTGTCGAAGTCGGGACAAGCCGTCCGACAGCCGGGCGATCTCGTGGGCGAAAGCGGTAAGCTGAAGTTGGGCGCCAAGGATGTCAAGCTGAACATAGATCGGGTCACCCAATGAGCCAGTGTTGCCAGCACCTTCGGGCTTCCCCTCCGCGCAGATCATCTGTAAAATAGCGGCATTGTGGGGACGTAGCTCAGCTGGGAGAGCGATTGGTTCGCAATCAATAGGTCGGGAGTTCGATCCTCCCCGTCTCCACCATTCAACTAAAAGGCCACCCTTACCCGGTGGCCTTTTTCTTGTCCAAGTCGATCCATGTCAACGATGGGCGCACTGCTACACCCTCTAAACGATTCATGCCCCGGATGATCGACGGGCAGCTGAAAAAAGTGATTTGGCCCCTCGGTTCGAACATACCGCAGCCCCGGGTAAACGTTCATTTCAGTGGCATGGCTTCGAGCCCGTGCATTTCGGGCTTCACTTGACCTGAGAACGCAAATACCCCGGCTGCAGTCGGTTCGGCGAAGTCTTCGACGTCAAAAATATGCCGCGGTCGCACATCGGAAATAGAAAAAGGCGTTTTGTTAGCGTAGATCGGCTGCAAGTCTGCTGCAACTTCAGCGAAACAGAAATCCACATAGTCTAGAACACCGGAACCCTTCTGCATTTCTACCATGTACAGGAAGCTCTTCGGCCAGTACATCTCGGTACCTTTGCGAGAGTCGTGATCAAGCTCGATCGCCCAGCCCTTCGAATCCGGTTGCACGGCATGGCAGGCTGATAGCACGAATTTCCGACCTCTGCAAATAACCAAACACCCTGATGCGATTCCCAATGGCCGGCCATCTTCATCAAGGTGACGTAGTGGGACGCTAGTAATTAGCATCCATTGCAACCAGTCCTGGGCGCGGCAACTAAGCTGCATAACTTTGTATTCTCCAACATAGCTGTCGGGAGAAAACCGCAGTGTCGGTGTAAACCGGCTCAATGTCGGAGTGAACTCGATTTTTGTCCATAAACGCGCTTGACTGTCTGCTTTGGGAACACTTCTCAAGTGACCGCAGTTGGCCGGTCAACGCCAATTGTGCCACCTTGTGTGTGGTTCCAAAATGGCGACTTCGGCAAGATTATGCTTACCGCCTATGAGAAGGGAATGATAGAATGAAACATGAATATCTGAATGTCCGGCGAAGATGTGGTTCCGAGCGGTGGCAGGATTATGGTTCCCGGTACAAGCTTTGGCGTGCGCCCTGAATTATCCAGGTATGCATATTGAATTTATCCGGTGACTTTGATCGAACGTCATAGCTCGGCTTGTAGATGGCTTCTGCAAACATTTCGTTTGCCACAAAACCGGACTCTTGTTCTTGACACCCAAGAGCACATAGACGGAGGGCAATAATCTCATGCGAAAGCAAGCGGGGGCACATCTACGGGCCACAGCCACAATTTGTTCGGTGCTATGGTTGTCGGTGCAGAGCGCCATTGCTGCCGACTATGCCAGCGAGCTGGATTACTTTCAAGATTTCCCCGTGGTTCTCAGTGCGTCGCGGCTACAGCAGCCCTTATCGGAAGCGCCGAATGCCATGACCGTGATCGATCGCAAGATGATCGAAGCATCCGGATTTCGAACCATCCCGGATTTGTTCAAGCTGGTTCCCGGCATGTATGTGAGTTACTACAAAGGCAGCAGTCAAGCCATTGTTTCCTACTTGGGCTCGACCGACCAATATGCGCGCCGCATGCAGGTGATGATAGATGGCCGTAGCAGCTACCTGCCGCCTATCAGTACAGTGGATTGGGGAAACTTGCCGATCACCGTCGATGACATCGAGCGCATCGAAGTAATACGCGGTCCGGCAGCCGCATCGCACGGCGCGAACTCGACCCAGGGAGTTATCAGCATCATCACCAAAAGCCCCAGCGGGGCAAATGAGAACAAACTGTCAGTCACTCAAGGAAGCAAGGGAATCAACGATTTCTCCGTTCGTCTCGACCGGCATGGCGAAATATTCGATTACCGGCTGACGCTGGCCCATGCTGCCGATCGCGGATACGACGATTTGAGTTCGCCGCCCAACAATATGTCCATCAGCCAGTTCCATGCCGATTCATTGCTCAACAACAGTAACGACAGCCGCCGTGCAGACATACTGAACTACCGCGCCGATTACCATCCGAATGGCGTCGATCGCTTCGACATTCAGTTTGGCTTCAACCACAATGTGCAAGGTGTCGGATTCAGCGATAAGAACCCAAGCCCGACTTCTCCCAGGAACACCAACGGAAATACCTATCACGACCTGGTCTCCAATAATGGATTTGTCCATTTGGAGTGGATACGCCGCTTGGAAGACGCTTCCGAGTTCCGTTTGCAATACAACCATAGCAAACAAGAACAACGCGAGGCTTTTCAAGTTTTCCTGTCCGGGATTCTTTTTGCCAACCCGCCGTTTGCCCAGACATCTCAAACTACCCAAGACAACATCGAAGTCCAGCATACGCTGCATACGTCGTCATCAAACCGACTGGTTTATGGGGCTGCTTACCGGATAGACCGCATCAGCGGGCAAGGCAGTACGCCGGTCTTGCCGCCAAGTTTCGCCGCCCTGTTGCCGCAGTCCTATTCCGCGTCGTTCAATATCAGAGAAAGCCGCGTGTTTGCGCACGACGAATGGCATATCAGCGATAAATTGCTGCTCAATACCGGTGCAATGTTCGAGCGAGATGGCATGGGTCACGACAACACATCGCCGCGCGTGGCGCTGAATTATCACATCACGCCGCAACACACACTTCGTACAGGTGTTTCCGTCGCTTATCGGACACCTTCTTTGGCCGAAACGAATCCCCCGGCGCTTCAACCCGGGGCCTTGTATCTGCCCAGCGCGATTGCAACCTCTGCCGGATTGCAGCCGGAAAGGTTGGTGTCGCACGAGATCGGCTATCTCGGCGAAATGCGCGACTGGAGAACCTTGCTGGATATTCGCCTATTCAAGAATCATGTCGGCAACGGGATTTATCTGGACAACAAGCAAACCTTCGTAAACGGGATGTCTTCCGACTATCGGGGTTTCGAGGCCACCGTTAAACATTCATTCAGTCAGGACAGCAATCTGGCCGTTAACTTTGCCCATGAGACATGCAGCAGCAACAGCCCGTCCCTCTGGGCGGCAGGAGTGAGGTACTTCAGACCGGCCAGTCCGTGGATCAGCGACAAACTTTCCAGCAGTATTCCGAAAAACAGTGCCAGCTTGCTTTATTCTCAGCGTCTGGCGCAGGGTTTATCTTTCAGCGCCGCCTATTACTATCAGGGTTCCTTGCAACCGTTCGACCGCGGTGCGATTGATTATCAGCCAATCCAGCGACGCACGGATATCCGTGTTGCCAAGACGTTTCGCCGAGATGACGGGCTAACGGGGGAACTTGCCGTGGTGGTGCAAAACCTGTTTGGTAAAGGTTACACGGAATACATTGCCAGCAATCTTTTCGATCGGCGCGGCTATGCCACCCTGACTTTGAAATGGTGAAATGCGCTCTGGGAATGTCGCCTAGCGTATGCACACAAGTCGTATTTCCGTTCATATTTTAATGTGTACGCAACCAGGTCAAAACCAGACGCCGTCGTTCCGGCGCAAGCCGGGATCCAGTATTGACGCGTCTTTCTGGGTTCCGGCTTGCGCCGGAACGACGGGCTAGTCGAGATGTGTGCATACGCTAGGCTGATTGACCCAGAGTCATAAATGTCGCAGGTCAATGGAAAATTCGACAGAATTCGATTGCCCATGAGTCGCCAACGCAGATTCATTGTCGTCACCTGCGGTTCGATGGGCGACGTACACCCCTTTCTCGGCCTTGCCGTCGCGCTCAAGTCACGCGGGCATCGCGTCAGTTTCCTCACCAACGAAGTCTTCCGCGATATGGCAACGCAGGCGGGGCTGGATTTTCACCCGATCGGCACCCTGCTCGATGTCCAGTCCGCGCTGAACAACCCTGACTTGTGGCACCCGCGCAAGGGTTTGGCGGTGGTCTGGCACAGTTGCGCGACGGTGCAGAAGCCGATCGTGGAATTCATTGCCAGCCAGCCCGATGCCGCCGAGGCAGTGGTGATCGCGCATCCCCTCGCCCTGCCGGGGGCGAGCACGGCGCGCGACAGGATCGGCGGCCTGAAACTGGTCACGGCCTGGCTCGCCCCGGCAAATTTACGCACCTGCCACGATCCGATGCTTCTCGGCCCGTTGCGCATTCCGCGCTGGGTTCCATACGGCATGCGTCGCTGGCTATGGCAGCGCGTCGACGCCGATATCCTCGATCCGCTGACGCTGCCGGACATCAATGCGCTGCGCGCAGACTATGGCCTGGACCCGGTCAAGAACTACGCGACCTTGCTGTATGAGGCCGCCGACTTTGGGGTAACGCTTTTTCCCGCCTGGTTCGACGGCACGCCGCCGGACTGGCCGGTGAATCTGCTGCGCGGGGAATTTCTGCTCTTCGATGGATTTGCCGAGCAGACTTTCAGCGACGAATTGCAGCAGTTCCTCGACGCCGGCGATCCGCCCATCGTGTTCACCTTCGGTAGCGCGATGCAGCACGCGGGCAAGGCATTCAAGGCTGCGCTCGACGCCTGCCAGCAATTGCAGCGGCGCGCCATCTTCCTGACATTATTCCCGGCACAGTTGCCTGCCCATTTGCCGCCGGGGGTGAAGTGGTTTGAATATGTGCCATTCTGCAAGCTGCTGCCGCATGTTGCCGCGGTGGTGCATCACGGCGGCATCGGCAGCACTGCCGAGGCGTTGCGCGCCGGCTTGCCACAGATCGTGGTGCCGATGGCGTTCGATCAGTTCGATAACGCGGCGAGGGTCGAGGCGATGGGGGTTGGCTTCGGCCTGCCTCAAGCTCGCTTAAACAGGCGTAGCCTGCGCCGGCGGCTTGCCATGCTGCTGGGTAGCGAATCGATCCTGGAAAATTGCCGGCGGGCCGCCGCGTACTTCAACAACCCCGACCCGTCAAGGCTCGTGGCGGAGATGATCGAGGATAGGCTGGGATAGTGGAAGAGTAGGATAGGTGCAAGCATGCTTGCCGCCTCGTATGAACCTGGCATCTTCAGTCAACGACCGTTGAGGGGACGAGCCGGCCGTTCGCCGATCATTCACCGACCACATCCGCGCCCTTGGGCGGCACGAAGCGGAACATGCCGCTCGGCAGTGCGGGGTTGCGCTCGAACTGGCTGAATTGCAGCGTGGTGGTCTGGCCGAAGTTGTCGCGCACTTCCATGCTGCGTGGCAGGTTGTCGCGGAAACCGATGCGTACCCACTCGAAGCTGCCGTCCTGCCCCTTGGGTGTCGCTTCGATCAGTTCCAGTCCTTCAGCGCTACCGGCATCCTTGATGATGAAATATTTCTCCAGTGCCGCATCCCCTGCCAGCAAGGCGGCAGGACTGGAGCCCAGCGCCTGGCCGAGCTTCTTGACCGAAACCTGGTTCAGGTCCGGGTCATGGATCCAGAGTTTCTCGCCATCGCCCACGAGCAATTGGTAATACGGCTTTTCATAGATCCAGCGAAACTTACCGGGCCGCGAGAAGGCGAAGCTTCCTTGCGAGTTTTGCGGCTTGCGCCCGGATTTGCTGACGACCGACTGGGTGAAATTGGCGCGGGCGTTCTGGGTCCCCGCGATGAAAGCTGTGAACTGGTCGGGACCTGATGCAAAGGATTCGCCGCAGAAAACGCAAAATACGCAGAGCAGGCAAAGCAAACATCTGCTCATTCGTTCCTCTCCGGCACCAGCACTTCGCGGCTGCCCGCACCGTTCATGGCCGAAACCAGCCCGGCCCGCTCCATCTGCTCGATCAGGCGCGCGGCGCGGTTGTAGCCGATGCGCAGGTGGCGCTGAACCAGCGAGATCGATGGACGACGCGTCTTCATAACGACTTCGACAGCCTGGTCGTACATCGGGTCGCTCTCGACATTGGCCGCGGCAAGTTCGCCCTCTGCGCCGCCGCCCGCCTCGCCGAGCGGCGCGTCGAGAATTCCATCGACATAATCCGGCTCGGCCACTTTCTTCAGGTGCTCGACCACACGATGCACTTCGCTGTCGGACACGAAGGCGCCATGCACCCGCACCGGCAAGCCGGTGCCGGGCGCGAGGAAGAGCATGTCGCCCTGGCCGAGCAGGGTCTCGGCACCCATCTGGTCGAGGATGGTGCGCGAGTCGATCTTCGACGACACCTGGAAGGAAATCCGCGTCGGGATGTTGGCCTTGATCAGGCCGGTGATCACATCCACGCTCGGCCGCTGCGTCGCCAGGATCAGGTGGATGCCCGAGGCGCGCGCCTTCTGCGCCAGGCGCGCGATGAGTTCTTCGACCTTCTTGCCGACCACCATCATCAGGTCGGCCAGCTCATCGATCACCACGACGATGTAAGGCAGCGTCTCGAGCGGTTCGGGCGTCTCGGGAGTTATCGAGAAGGGATTGGAAAGGAAGGTGCCGGCCTTCTGCGCATCCTGGATCTTGCCGTTGAATCCGGAAAGATTGCGCACGCCGAGCGCCGACATCAGCTTGTAGCGCCGCTCCATTTCGCCGACGCACCAATGCAGCGCGTTGGCGGCCTTGCTCATGTCCGTGACCACGGGCGCCAACAGGTGCGGAATGCCTTCATACACCGAGAGTTCCAGCATCTTCGGATCGACCAGGATCAGCCGCACGTCTTGCGGTTCGGACTTGTAGACCAGCGACAGGATCATGGCGTTGATGCCCACCGACTTGCCTGAACCGGTGGTACCGGCCACCAGCAGGTGCGGCATCTTGGCCAGATCGACGACCGTCGGCTGACCGGAAATGTCCTTGCCGAGCGCGATCACCAGCGGCGCGTGCAAATTGTGATAGGCCTTGGAGCCGATGATTTCGGTGAGGCGCACGGTCTGCCGCTTGGGATTGGGCAATTCCAGCGCCATGCAGGATTTCCCCGGCACCGTCTCGACCACGCGGATGCTGACCAACGTCAGGGCGCGCGCCAGATCCTTGGCGAGATTGAGGATCTGGTTGCCCTTGACGCCCACTGCCGGTTCGATTTCATAGCGCGTCACCACCGGGCCGGGATAGGCCGCCAGCACCTTGGCCTCGACGCCGAAGTCGGCCAGCTTGCGCTCGATCAGGCGCGAGGTATATTCCAGCGTGTCGGGCCCCGGCAGGTCGTCGGCGCTGTGGGAAGGCTCGTCGAGCAGATGCAGTGGCGGCAACGCGCCGCCCGGCGCATCGAAGAACAACGGTGCCTGCCGCTCTTTCTCGATGCGCGCTTCCAGCTTGGGCGCCTTGGGAATTTCCAGGAGCTGCGGCTCTATCCTGATCGGCGGCGGCGGATTCTCTTCGACTTTCTTGCGCTCGCCCTCGATCACCGCTTCGCGCCGCTGAGCCACCGAGCGACCGATACGTCTGTCCTGCCAGGTTTGCCACAAGCCATAGGCGCCCAGCCAGGCAATCTCGAGCAGGGCGCCGACGCCTTCGGCGAAGCGCAGCCAGGACACCCCCAGAAACAGGCTCATGCCGGCGGCAAACGAAACCAGCAGCATCAGCGTAGCGCCGCTATAACCCAATTGCCTGGCAGCAAATTTGCCGATCTCATAACCGAACATGCCTCCCGGGGCGAGCGGCAGCGGGACCTTCAGACTGTAGAAACGCATCGTCTCGATGCCGCAACTGCCGACCAGCAGCAGCAGGAAGCCGCACAAGGCAATCTGGAACGGACGCCGGTCGCCTGACATGAACCCCAGTCCGTCAAGGCGGCGGTACCCCCAGATGACGGAAAACAGCAGGAACAGCACCCACCACCATGCCGATATGCCAAAAAGATACAAGAGCAGGTCGGCCAACCAGGCGCCGAAACGCCCGCCGGGGTTGCCGATGCGCTCTGCCGGCGCGGCATGCGACCAGCCGGGATCGGCCGGATCGAAACCGCCGAGGATCATGGCCAGATATCCGGCTACCGCTGCCAGCACCAGCCAGCGCGCCTCCTGCAGGAGAGCGACGATTTTTTCGGGCAGCGGCTGGGCGATGTTTTTTTCGGCCAAGTGCTTAGCTCCGGCGCGGTGTTCCTCGCCAACACGAAAGGGGCATCGGGACAAATGGTGGGAGAAGCATGCAGCGATTATACCGGCGGATGTCTCCGGAAAGGCTTGAAGAACACCGGAAAGCGCCGCCAATCCCGGCGCAGTCGGTCCGGTTTACTGACATCAGTCAAGCCCCTTCAATCTCCCCGCGCAACCAGATGCAGCCGTCGCTCTCTTTGATCAGGCCGCGCAGCTGCAAATCACGCATCACCCGACTGACCATCTCGCGCGAAGCGCCGATGGTCTTGGCGATGTCTTGCCGCGTGATGCGGCGCGTCACGACTTTGCGGCCATCCTGGGTTTCGGCCATTTCCAGCAACAAGCGCGCGACCCGCCCATAGACGTCGATCAGCGCCAAGCTCTCGATCTTGCGGTCGGCATCGCGCAAACGCTTGATCAGACTGTGAATGATGTACAGCGAGACTTCGAGGTTTTCCGCCAGGCAGCGCTTGAAGTCGCCCTTGGCGATCACCACCAAATCGCAAGGTTCGGAGGACACCACCGTGGCCGAGCGCGGGTGATCGTCCATCGCACCCATTTCACCGAACATCTCGCCCGGGTTGAGTATCGAAAGGATAACCTCGCGTCCTTCCTGATCGCTGATCTGGACCACCAACTCGCCAGTCAGGATCAGATAAATATTGTCGGTGCGGTCGCCGGCTTGAAGTACCGTGGTATGCCGGGGAATCTGGCGCAAAGAGGCGAAACCGGCAATCTTCGCGAGATGCTCGTTACTGAGGGCTTCGAACATCGGCAGGGTACGCAGTGCGACGATCGAAACGGGCAAGTGGGGAGAAGTCATGGAACACTCCGGACAATAACTTTTAATACTACTATCATATTCCCTATCGGAGTAATAGGGTCCTAGAGACAAATATGAGCCTAGTATAATCACTCCTTCTCAAACTTTTCCAGGAAAAATCCCATGACCTCCCGCCACGCCCGCCTGCTCATTCTCGGCTCCGGACCGGCCGGCTATACCGCCGCCGTGTATGCCGCTCGCGCCAATCTGAAACCGGTGCTGATCACGGGACTCGCCCAGGGAGGCCAACTGATGACCACCACCGATGTCGATAACTGGCCGGCCGACGCCGATGGCGTGCAGGGTCCGGAACTGATGGCGCGTTTCGAGAAGCATGCCGCACGTTTCAACACCGAGATGATTTTCGATCATATCCACACGGCCAAACTGACCGAAAAACCGATGACCCTGATCGGCGATGCCGGCACCTACACCTGTGATGCATTGATCATAGCCACAGGGGCTTCTGCGCAATATCTCGGCCTGCCTTCCGAAGAGGCATTCTCCGGCAAGGGAGTCTCGGCTTGCGCCACCTGCGATGGCTTCTTCTACAAGAACCAACAGGTGGCCGTGATCGGCGGCGGCAATACTGCCGTGGAAGAGGCGCTGTATCTTGCCAACATCGCCAGCCATGTGACGGTGGTGCATCGTCGCGACAAATTCCGCTCCGAAAAAATTCTTCAGGACAAACTGTTCGAGAAGGAACAGGCCGGTAAGGTGACGATCAAGTGGAACAACACGCTGGAGGAAGTCCTCGGCGACAAGACCGGAGTCACCGGCATGCGCATCAAGAACGTCAAAAACGGCGCCACCGAAGACATCCCGCTGCAAGGCGTGTTCATCGCCATCGGTCACAAGCCGAACACCGATCTGTTCGTCGGCCAGATCGACATGGAAGGCGGCTACATCATCACCCAGGGCGGCCGCAACGGCAATGCCACGGCCACCAACCTGCCCGGCGTATTCGCCGCCGGCGACGTGCAGGACCACATTTACCGCCAGGCTTGCACCAGCGCCGCAACGGGCTGCCAGGCGGCGCTCGACGCCGAGCGTTATTTGGACACGCTGGGCTAAACATCTAAACATGAAACAGCGGCGCACGCCTGTTGGTCTCAGTACCCTGGAGACAACTGCGGGCACTAGTCCCGAAGAGCGCGCGCTGTTCCGTGAAGCCGTGGCAGATGCCGTGCCGCTGGTTTCCGGCAAGGTTCATCACGAACCGCCGCCGCCTCCGCCGATCCCGCACCAGTATCGACGCGACGAAGTCGCCGCGCTGAACGAATCGCTGGCGCCGGCGCCGCTCGACGTTCTGCTCGAAGGCGGGGATGAGTTGGCCTTCCTGCGCCACGGCCTGGCGCGCACGCTGCTCAGGGATTTGCGGCGCGGCCGCTGGGTAATGCAGGATGAACTCGACCTGCATGGCATGGGCCGCGAAGAAGCGCGGCAGGCGCTCAGCGAGTTTCTCGCTGAAAGCATGACGCACGGGTACCGTTGCCTGCGCATCGTCCATGGCAAGGGATTGCGCTCGCCGGGACGCGAGCCGGTACTGAAGGAATTGGTACGCCACTGGCTTGCCAACCGGCAAGAGGTGCTGGCCTACTGCCAGGCACGTGCCGCCGACGGCGGCGGGGGAGCGGTGACGGTGCTGTTACGGAGCGTCACCAGGCGTGCGCAACGGACCGGCTAGTACGCTAGTACCCAAGCCCAACAGTCCGTCGCCTCGCGGCCACGCTTTACGGTTGGCTAGATAGCCGCTTCGTTCGATTCGCCAGTGCGGATACGCACTACCTGTTCGACCGACATCACGAATATCTTGCCGTCGCCGATCTTGCCGGTACGGGCGGCCTTGATGATGGCTTCGATAGCCGGTTCGACGGTCTCTTCGGCAACCACGATCTCGATCTTGATCTTGGGCAGGAAATCGACCACGTATTCGGCGCCGCGATACAGCTCGGTATGCCCCTTCTGCCGGCCGAAGCCCTTGACCTCGCATACGGTAAGGCCGGCCACGCCAATCTCCGAAAGCGCCTCGCGCACCTCGTCGAGTTTGAACGGTTTGATGATCGCTTCGATCTTTTTCATCATGTCTGCTCCCGGAACAATAGTTGGCGGCACTAATACTCGTCGCTATAGTGCGATGTTATCGGATATCGCCAATCCTTGCCGAAACCGCGCCGGGTAATGCGGATACCGACCGGAGATTGGCGTCGCTTGTATTCGTTGCGTTTCAGCATGCCCACCACACGCCGTACGGCCTCCTCGGGATGACCCATGGCGATGATCGCACGCGGACTCAGGTCGTTCTCCATGTAGGCTTCGATAATCGCATCCAGCGTGGCATAGGGGGGCAATGTATCCTGGTCGGTCTGGCCGGGCTTGAGCTCGGCGGAGGGCGCACGGCTCAGGATGTTGGCCGGAATGTCCGGACCGAGTCCGTTGCGGTAGTGGCACAGGCGATACACAAAGGTTTTATAGATGTCCTTGATGACGGCGAAACCGCCGGCCATGTCGCCGTATAGCGTGGCGTAGCCCACCGCCATTTCGCTCTTGTTGCCGGTGGTCAGCACGATCGATCCCGTCCGGTTGGAAAGCGCCATCAAGATCATGCCGCGGATGCGCGCCTGAAGGTTCTCCTCGGTGGTATCCGTGGGGCTTTTCGCACCGCTGGCCGCAAGCGGGGAGGCCAAGACTTCGGCATAGCCTTTCATCAGCGGCTCGATGGCGATCTCATCGTAGCGTACGCCGAGCTTGCGTACCATCTCGCGCGAATCATCGAGGCTCATTTGCGCCGTATACGGCGAAGGCATCATCACCGCGCGCACCTTGTCGGCCCCCAGCGCATCGACCGCGATGGTCAGAGTCAAGGCGGAATCGACGCCGCCCGAAAGTCCGATGATCGCGCCGGGAAAACCGTTCTTGCCGAGGTAATCGCGCACCCCCAGTTTCAGCGCGGCATAGGCCTCCGCCTCAAGCGACAGGGGGGAGACGATGCGTCCCGGCAACAGCTTGCCAGCAGCATATTCGACAATCTCCAGCGCCTCTTCAAAGGATGGCAGCTGGTGGGTCAGTGCGCCATTGCCGTCGAGCGCGAACGAGGCGCCATCGAACACCAGCTCATCCTGCCCGCCCACCAGGTTGGCGTAGATCACCGGCATTCCGGTGGCGGCGATGCGCGCGCGCAAGACTTCGTAGCGTACCTGCTGCTTCTGGAGATGATAGGGGGAGGCGTTCAGGGCCACCAGCAGCTCCGCGCCGGCGGCACGCGACTCCTCGACCGGCCCGGGTTGCCAGACATCCTCGCAGATGGTCAACCCGATGCGGGTGCCGGCAACCTCGATCACGCAGGGCCGGTCCCCGGTATGGAAATAACGCTCCTCGTCGAGCACGTCCGAGTTGGGCAGGAAGCGTTTGTAGTAAGTCGCCTCGATCCGGCCCTGGCGCAGCAGCGAAGCGGCGTTGTAGCGCTTGCCGGCATGCTCTGCGGGATGGCCCACCAAGATCGCCAAGTCCGGGACGTGCGCCGCAGACGAAAGAGCGAGCTGCTGCAACTCGCGCACGGCGGCACGGTAGAAGTCCGGACGCAACAGCAAGTCTTCCGGCGGATAGCCGGACAAAGCCAGTTCGGGCACCAGCAACAGATCCGCCGCCAGCGTCCGGGCAAGCACCGCCGCATCGAGAATGCGTCGTGCGTTACCGGCAAAATCGCCGACCACACAGTCGATCTGGGCAATCGCGATGCGCAATCTGCTCATATTAACGTGAGAGGGTCGGCTCCCATGATTTCCTCAATGCCGGGAAAACGCCGGGAGCCGACAAGCGCTTATAGACGTTCGAAAATGCAGGCGATTCCTTGGCCGCCGCCGATGCACATGGTCACCAGGGCATAGCGACCTTTAATGCGTTGCAATTCATGGATGGCCTTGGTGGCGATGGCCGCGCCGGAACAACCGACCGGGTGTCCGAGTGCAATCGCGCCGCCGTTCGGGTTGGTCTTGGCCATGTCCAGGCCGAGTCCCTTGGCCACCGCCAGCGCCTGGGAAGCAAAGGCTTCGTTGGATTCGATCACATCCATCTTGTCCAGGGTCAGTCCGGCGCGCTGCAATGCCAGCTTGGATGCCGGAATCGGCCCTTCGCCCATGAGTCCGTTGGGCACGCCAGCCAGCGCATACGCCACCAGACGGGCTATCGGCTGATGGCCGGCCTTGGCGGCGGCGGCGGCTTCGGCCAGCACGAAGAAGGAAGCGCCATCGTTGATACCGGAAGCGTTGCCGGCAGTGACGGTGCCGCCATCCTTCTTGAAGGCGGGTTTCATCTTGGCCAGGGATTCCAAAGTCGTGTTGGACTTGGGGTGCTCATCGGTATCGAACACCACGTCGCCCTTCTTGCTCTGCAGCACGATCGGCACGATCTGCGACTTGAAGCGGCCTTCGGCGATGGCCGCAGCGGCGCGGCGCTGCGACTCGACCGCGAAAGCGTCCTGCTGCTCACGGCTGATGCCCCATTTGCTGGCCAAGGTCTCGGCGGTAAGCCCCATGTGAACCTGGTCGAAGGGATCGGTCAGCACAGCCACCATCATGTCGACCATCTTGGTGTCGCCCATGCGGGCGCCGGAACGCAAAGCCGGCGCCATGTAGCTGCCGCGCGACATCACTTCCACGCCGCCGCCGATGCCGTAGTCGCAATCGCCCAGAATAATCGCCTGGGAAGTGCTGACGATGGCCTGCAGACCGGAACTGCACAGGCGATTCACCGCCATGGCCACCGAGTCCATCGGCAGGCCGGCCTGGATCGAGGCAACACGGGCCACATAGGCGTAACGAGAGTCGGTCGGGATGCAGTTGCCGACCGTCACATAATTGATTTGCTTGGGGTCGACTCGGGAGCGATTCACGGCTTCCTTCATGACCATGCCAGCCAGTTCGGACGGCTCGATCCCGCTCAGCGATCCGCCGAAAGCCCCGATTGCGGAACGCACCGCACTTAATATTACGATTTCTCTCTTGTCAGCCATGTTTGCTTCTCCTGATAAATAAACAACTCAACCTACCCAACTAGCCACCCAGAACAATGCCAGCAACAGCAGGCAAAGTACCAGGGTGCGCCACACGAGTCCTATCGTGCTTTGCATGAAATCGACATCGGCCTCATCGCCGAGACCCAGTTCCGGACGCTCATTCGGCTCGCCAGCCTCATTCACCGGCAGGCCAAGACGCACACCCAGCGCACCAGCGCCGCTGGCGAGCAGTATGCCGATGCCGGCCTCGGGCCAGCCGGCCGCCTGAGTGCGCCAACAATAGACCGCGTCCTCGAAGTCGCCGACCATGGCGAAGCTTGCGGCAGTGATGCGCAGTGGCAGCCAGTCGAGACAATAAAATGCCCGCTGGGCAAATTCTCCAAAAGCCCCGTAACCCGGCCGGCCCCATTGACCGCCGAAGAACAGGGCCAACCGATACAGCAGTGCCCCAGCCGGTCCGAGCAGAAAAAAGCACAACAGCGGCGCAAATACATGGCGATGCGAAGCCACCAGCGCCTGCTCGATCGCCAGCCGCGCCACCTCACCCGAGGCCAGCCGATCGGCGGAACGTCCGCGCCATTCGCCGAGCAGCGAGCGTGCCCGCTCCAGTTCACCCATGCGCAAAGCCAAGTGGATGTCGGTGAAATAGTGACTGAACTGGCGAAAACCCATCGTCAAATAGACCACCGCGACACCGAGCGGCAACGCCAACAAGGGCTGCCACCAAGCCAACAGGATTTGCAGCACGAGTATCAGCAATACCGGCGGCAACACGGCGACCAGCCAGGCAATCCTGCCGTGATGCCGCTGTCCATCGTTGAAGCGCTCTTCAAGAAAACACGCATAACGCGCCAGCGGCCTCAGCACGAAGCGCTGTTGTGGCACAGGCCGTACCTGCTCAAGTATCAGAGCGATGACAATGGAAAACAGGGTCATGCAAGATGAGGTAAAGGGGATCGGTAATGTGATGCCGGACTTCAGTATTCAACCCGGCACCATACCACAAGTCATGGCCTTCAGTCACCGGCATTCAGAAAACACCGCAAACTGACCAGCATCGCCGCTGTGGCTCCCCAGAGGTAATACCCTTCGACGGGAATGGCGTAATACTCGTGCAGGATACCCTGCTCTTCAATGTGATGACGCATGCAATTGGCGGGGTCGAGCAGGAAGCTCAACGGTGTCTCGAAGACCTCGGCGACCTCGAAATCATCCAGCTTGAGGTTCAGCGGTGGATGCACCAAACCGACCACCGGGACAATGGAAAAACCGCTGCGGGTAGGGTGTTCCGGCAATACCCCGAGTACCTCGACCTGGCCCGGATCAACGCCCACCTCTTCTTGAGCTTCGCGCAGCGCCGTCTCGATTGGCGAGGCATCGTGTTCTTCACGGCGTCCGCCGGGAAAACTGATTTGCCCGGGGTGGTCGCGCAAATGCGCGGTGCGCTGGGTGAGCAATACCGTCAGTCCCGTTTCGCGTTGCACCAACGGCACCAGCACCGCTGCCGCAGTCAGGGTTTGCTCCGCCTCTTCCGGCAAGTTGGATTCGCCCATGTACGTGCCGCTCCTGGCACCGCCGGCGGCAAAGCACAGCCGCAGCCAATCTGCGGTAAGGGGCAATTTTGGCGCAAAAGTATCGTTCATTTTTGAATGATATCATTGACCAGCATTGTCATTGCCGCTCCTTGCGCCGCGCTGCAATGACAATGCGAAAATTTCAAAATAAGGAAACCGCATGAAGCCTGTCGCAATCTTTCGTCACAGCCCCGGCGAGGGGCCGGGCTATTTTTCCGCATTCCTCGATCGCCGCCTTGTTCCCTGGCAATTGATCAAGATCGACGAAACTCCGGCTGTGCCAACCGACCCCTGCGCATTCAGCGGCCTGGCCTTCATGGGCGGACCCATGAGCGTCAATGACCCGCTGCCCTGGATAGAACAGGAACTGGCGCTGATCTGCGCAGCCCAAGCAAGAAACATCCCGGTGATTGGACATTGCCTTGGAGGACAACTGATGGCCAAGGCATTCGGCGCGGTTGTGACAAGAAATCCGGTGAAGGAAATCGGCTGGGGAACAGTGCGCGTACTGGATAACCCGATCGCTCGCACATGGTTCGGCGAACTGCCGGAATTCCACGCCTTCCACTGGCATGGCGAAACTTTCTCGCTCCCGCCCGCCGCGATCCGCATCCTGGAAAGCAGCCATTGCGCATCCCAGGCCTTTGCTCTGGGACCGCATCTGGGCATGCAATGCCATGTCGAAATGACTGAGGCCATGATCCGCCTGTGGAATCGCCACTGGGCAGCAGAGAACGCCGCCCCCGGTCCCTCGGTGCAAACGCCGGCGCAGATGGCGGAAAGGATGGAGGAACGGCTGGCGTCGATGCGTGTCGCCGCCGACCGGCTGTATACGCGCTGGATCGAGGGACTGCAGCACGGCTGAGGGCGCCTATTTCAGCAGGTTCGGCGCCCTAGTCCCGGAAGTTGTTGAATTGCAGCGGCACATCGATGATGGCTTTTTTCACCAGCGCGATGGTTTCCTGCAACAAGTCGCGCTTGGCGCCGGAGACGCGCACCGTATCGCCCTGAATGCTGGCCTGCACCTTAAGCTTGCTGTCCTTGATCTGCTTGACGATCTTCTTCGCCAGCTCGCCCTCGATGCCGACCTTAAGCCTGATTTCCTGCTTGACCTTGTTGCCGCCGACCTTCTGGGACTCCTGTTTATCCAGGCAGCGCACGTCCACCCCGCGTTTGGCAAACTTGGCGGTGAGGATATCCAACACCTGACCTAGCTTGAAGTCGTCGTCAGCGAACAAGGTCAGCAGTTTGTCGCCCATCTCGATGCGGGCGTCCGACCCCTTGAAGTCGAAGCGATTGCTGACTTCCTTGTTGGCCTGGTCAACCGCATTGCGCAACTCGACCTGATCGATTTCAGAAACGATATCGAATGATGGCATGGCTTGTTCTCTGGTTAGTCGTTGAGTTCAATCATACCTCACCTT
This sequence comes from Sterolibacterium sp., assembly GCA_041674385.1. Taxonomy (GTDB): domain Bacteria; phylum Pseudomonadota; class Gammaproteobacteria; order Burkholderiales; family Rhodocyclaceae; genus JACRAR01. The sequence goes on along the minus strand of JBAYVU010000015.1, from coordinate 28,760 downwards.
GCAAAGTTCCGCCGCAGGCGGGCTGGGCGCTGGCGCCGGGAAAGAGGTTATAAGTTCGCCCAACCGCTTGCGCGTTTTTGTGCGGCAAGCGCGCCGGATGGCGCACCCGGTTTGGCAAGATTGGCAGGCAGGGTAAACTCCTTGGGCGCGTGTATACGCTGGATGTCCGCAATTTCTTCTTCCAGCGAGTTCTTCAAATTGGTATAGGTATACGAGGCTGTCTGAAAAGCAGCCAGGGCAGACTTGTGTTTTGAACGAACGTATTCACGGTACATATCCTCCGCCACGACCACAACAGCGGTGATACCGACAGCGGTCAAGAACGGGATCAAGAACAATTCGGACATTGAGTCCAGAATCCCCCGGTATATCGGTCGCGCGATCTGGGAGCTCTCGAACAAGAGAACCGTTATTCCGCTGACGATGCCGCTCGCCAACCCTGCCTTGGAAAAACCATGGCCACCCTGCAAAATCTCGGACGAGTTGGCAGGCAAATAGTCTTCCCGACGCGGAGGAGGGAGAATCTCCTTTCGCAACTCTCCGATACAATGCGCCTTGAATTCATCGAAACAGGCCGGGAATAACCGGAATCCCTGTAGATGATGATTTATCGCGGCACTGTATCCAAACAGCGTCTTTGATGCCGCCATTGCTTCGGACGACTCGGAGACTACCTGAATTTCGATGAGCCCCCTTAACTGCATGGCATCTGCAGGCACTTCCTTAAAGGAAAAATCCCGCATGGTTTGCCACGCACGCCGATATCTTTCGGCGACCTGCCTGTGACGAGCTTCGTAACGTTCGAGCGCCTGGCGCAACACGCCAACCAGAAAGTCCGTCTTCGCAATGAAATCGGGGTCGCCTGAGGCGTGCAGGGCCTGTTCGACATTCAGCAGGATCGCCTCGGCCAGCCAATCCGCTGCTTCCTCGCGCATCCCCCTCAAGAATAGCGCCCGCGCCAGCTGATACATGCCGATCGCATGAGTCGGCAGTGCGTTCAAGCCTTTGCGGGTATGCCTGATTGCATCCTCGATCTCTCCCGCAACGAGGGCAGCGCGCCCGGCGCAAATCAGCGCTTGCCCGGCGTCCGCCGGATAGGTCGCTTCCGCACAGCGAGCAGCTGCCAGAAAGGCTTGCTGGGCAAGTTGCGGATTGATGAGTTCAGGCGAGGTATTGCAATGGCTGCCCAACCTGATGGTTCCAACCAGGAAATGGAAGCGAAACTCGGTATCGTTCCCCTGGTTGCTTCCCTGCCCCTCGATGGCGCGAGTCACCGATTGGAGCGCTTCCTTGTACAGATGTCGCCGAAATTCGTCGCGCCCCAGCACAAATTGCTCGCAGGCCCAAGTCAGGGAAGGCGTTTTTGTCAGCTTGACCAGTTCATCCAGATGGATGTTCATCTGGCCTTGCGAAATCAAAACTTCACTGAAGCCCCAGTGAAACGAACCCGCAATTTCCGCACTAGTGCCCGAATTTGCTTCTGGGGTACCAGTGCCCGCATTTGTTCCTAGGATACTAGCGCCCGCCTCTGGGCTAGTACCCGTATTGGGAGTTAAGCTGCCAGCCTCCTGCCCTGTCTCGGCCAGCCCGATATCCTGGGAAAGCATGGTGAAGCCGCGTTCGAGGTCGACGGATAAAACCTCAATGCCTCGCTGCGACAACTGCTGATTCGTCGCAATGACTTCTTTGCTCTGGTTGTCGATTCCATAGCGAACCGGGCTTTCGGCCTGTTTGGCGCGCAGAAAATCGCCGTAGGGCAATTTGGCGGCAGGAGTCCAGTCGTAAAGAGAGGAAAAGTCTGTTGGAAGCATATGCCTGCCCAATGATCAGCGGAAGCCCTCGCTGAGTCGATGCAACCTCGTGAAACCGATGCCGCAAGCAGAAGCGTCAGCCGAAGGAGCAGATGTAATGATATGGCTCGCCGCTCACTTCGATGTCGAAACTGGAATTGGCGGGTACATGGAAAGACTGACCGGCAGTATAGCGCTGCCATTCCATTGCGTCTTTCAAACGAACCCGGCATTCGCCGGCAATGCCTTCCATGATTTCCGGCACGCCGGTATTGAATGTCAGCGTGGCGGGCAGAATCACGCCGACGCTTTTCTTGGTGCCGTCGGCAAGCAGCACGGTATGACTGATGCACTTGCCATCGAAATAAACGTTGGCCTTCTTGACCACGGACACATTATCGAACTGCGACATGTTTAGATTCCCCACAATTTCTGGATGATGGATTTGGCGACGAAACCGAACATGCCAAAGCCGAGAACAAAAAACAGTACCAGGGTACCGGTCTTGCCAGCCTTGGATTTGTAGGCCAGTTCGCCGACGATGAACAGCATGAAGAGGATGAATGCGGCCACGCCATAGGTGACGAAGAACTCGGAAAACTGCTCTTCGCTGAAACCGAACATGGACGTAGCCGAGCCTCAGGCCTTGCGTTTGGCAAGGTTGGCGGCGATTCTCATGCGCAACGCATTCAGCTTGATGAAGCCGGCGGCATCTTTCTGGTCGTAGGCCCCGGCATCGTCTTCGAAGGTGGCGATGTTGGGATCGAACAAGGAATCGGTCTTCGAATCGCGGCCGACCACGATGACATTGCCCTTGTAGAGCTTCAGGCGCACCCAGCCGTTGACGTTCTTCTGCGTGTGATCGACCAGCGCCTGCAACGCCTTGCGCTCCGGACTCCACCAGTAGCCGTTGTAGACCAGGCTGGCGTAGCGCGGCATCAGGTCGTCCTTGAGGTGCGCCACCTCGCGGTCGAGGCAGACCGATTCAATGGCACGGTGCGCGCGCAACAGGATGGTGCCGCCGGGCGTCTCATAGCAGCCGCGCGACTTCATGCCGACATAGCGGTTTTCGACAAGGTCGAGGCGGCCGATGCCATTCTTTCCACCGAGTTCGTTGAGCTTGGCGAGCAGTTGATGCGATTTCATTTTCTTGCCGTTGAGCGCGACCGGATCGCCATGCTTGTACTCGATGTCGACGTATTCCGCCTTGTCGGGCGCCTTCTCTGGCGAGACCGTCCAGCGCCACATGGACTCCTCGGCTTCCGCCGCCGGGTTTTCCAGGTGACGGCCTTCGAAGGAAATGTGCAGCAGGTTGGCGTCCATGGAGTAAGGCGAGCCGCCTTTCTTGTGCTTCATGTCCACCGGGATGCCATGCTTTTCGGCGTAGGCCATCAGCTTCTCGCGCGAGAGCAAGTCCCATTCGCGCCACGGCGCGATCACCTTGACGCCAGGCATCAGCGCATAGGCGCCGAGTTCGAAGCGCACCTGGTCGTTGCCCTTGCCGGTGGCGCCGTGGGAAATGGCATCGGCGCCGGTCTTCTGGGCGATTTCGACAAGGCGCTTGGCGATCAGGGGCCGGGCGATCGAGGTGCCGAGCAGGTATTCGCCTTCGTAGATGGCATTGCAACGAAACATCGGAAAGACGAAATCGCTGACAAACTCCTCGCGCAGATCGTCGATGAAAATATTCTTCTTCTTGATGCCCAGCTTGATTGCCTTGGCACGCGCAGGTTCGAGCTCTTCTCCCTGGCCGAGGTCGGCAGTGAAAGTCACCACCTCGCACTGATAGGTGTCCTGCAGCCATTTCAGAATCACCGAGGTGTCGAGGCCGCCCGAATAGGCCAGCACTACTTTTTTGACGTCACTCATAATGTTCTTTCCGTTCCGTATACCAATCAATTATCCAATTTGCCCAGCAACAGAAATTCCAGCAGCGCCTTTTGCGTATGCAGGCGGTTTTCCGCTTCTTCCCAGACCACGCTCTGTGGCCCATCGATGACTGCGGCGGCGACTTCCTCGCCGCGATGCGCCGGCAGGCAATGCATGAACAAAGCGTCGGCTCGGGCGCGCTGCATCATCTCCGCATCGACCTGCCAGTCCTCGAAATCGCGCAGGCGTTCCTCGTTCTCGGCTTCGAAGCCCATGCTGGTCCACACATCGGTAGTCACCAGATCGGCGCCCTGCACAGCTTCCAGCGGATCGGCGAATTCCCGGTAGTGGTCGGTACCGAGGAGCCCGGCGCGCTCGGGTTCGACTTCGTAGCCCGGCGGGGTCGACACCCGAACATTGAAGTCGAAGATCTCGGCGGCCTGCAGCCAAGTGTTGCAGACGTTGTTCGAGTCGCCGATCCAGGCGACGGTCTTGCCTACGATAGTGCCGCGCTGTTCGATGAAAGTGTATATGTCCGCGAGTATCTGGCAGGGATGGTATTCGTTGGTCAGGCCATTGATCACCGGCACGCGCGAGTTCGCGGCGAACCGCTCGATGATCTCCTGCTCGAAGGTGCGGATCATGACGATGTCGCTCATGCGCGAGATCACCTGCGCCGCGTCCTCGACCGGCTCGCCGCGGCCCAGCTGCGAATCACGGGTATTCAGGTAGATCGCCGATCCGCCGAGCTGCTGCATGCCCGCCTCAAAGGACAGACGCGTGCGCGTACTGGCTTTCTCGAAAATCATCACCAGCGTGCGATCGGAGAGCGGCCAGTATCGCTGATAGGACTTGAACTGATTCTTGATGCGGCGCGTGCGCTCGAACAGATAGTCGAACTCGGCGCGGCTGAAGTCGTTGAACTGGAGGAAATGCCTGAGTGCAACCATGCGCTACGCTCCCAGGAATTCGCGAATGACGCGGGAGAGCGTTACGACCAGCTGCTGCGCCTCGGCCTCGCTGAAGATCAGCGGCGGCAACAGACGCACCACCTTGTCATCCGTGACATTGATCAGCAGGCCGGCTGCCAGCGCGCGCTCGACCAATTCGCCGCAGTTGCGGTCGAACTCGATGCCGATCATCAGGCCGTCGCCGCGGATCTCGACGATCCCGGCCATTCCCTTCAGCGCCTCACGCAAGCCGCCCCGGATAGTTTCGCCGAGCGTCAGCGCATGCGCCAACAGGCCTTCCTGTTCGATCACCTCAAGCGTAGTCAGTGCGGCAACGCAGGCCAACGGATTGCCGCCGAAAGTCGAACCGTGATTGCCCCGCTTGAAAACGCCGCTGGCTCTGCCTGCGGCCAGGCAGACGCCGATGGGTACGCCGGAACCCAGCCCCTTGGCCAAAGTCATCACGTCCGGCCTAATGCCTGCGTGCTGGTGGGCAAACCAGCGGCCGGTGCGGCCGGTACCACATTGCACCTCGTCCACCATGAACAGCCAACCCTTGGCGTCACAGATACGGCTCAACCCGCTGATGTACTCGTCATGCGCCAGGCGGATGCCGCCCTCGCCCTGGATTGGCTCGAACAGCACGGCAACGACATTGGCATTATGCTGGGCGACGGCCTCGACCGCCGCCAAGTCGTCGAAGGGCACGCGGACAAAGCCCGCCACCAACGGCTCGAACCCGGCCTGCACCTTGCGGTTGCCGGTCGCCGAGAGAGTGGCCAAAGTGCGCCCGTGAAAAGCCTTTTCCATGACGATGATGGCCGGCTGATCGATACCCTTGTTGTGGCCATACAACCGCGCCAGCTTGATCGCCGCCTCGTTGGCTTCGCAGCCGGAGTTGCAGAAGAACGACTCATCCATGCCGGACAATGCCGCCAGCCTGTCGGACAGCCTTTCCTGCTCGCGGATTTGATACAGGTTGGAGGTGTGGATCAGCCGCCCTGCCTGCTCGGCGAGCGCCTTGACCAGCCGCGGATGAGCGTGGCCCAGGGTATTGACGGCGATCCCGGCAAGCGCATCGAGATAACGACGCCCCTGCTCGTCGTAGAGCCAAGCTCCCTGCCCGTGGGTAAAAGCGATCGGCAACCGGGCATAAACATTCATCAGGTGCGGCATGGCAACCCCGCAAAAACATTCATTCCAAATAACACGGCGGCTTGCGCCGCCGTGGTTTTACAAGAAATTCAAAGCATGTCTTGCACAAAGACGCATCTTATGTGAAAAATAGCGGCCTGTACAGTGAGGACACAATGGCGCGAATCGCAGTTTTCAACCAAAAGGCGGTGTCGGCAAGACCACCAGCACGCTCAATCTCGGCGCGGCAATGGCGCGCCGGGAGCGCTCGGTGTTACTGATCGACCTCGATCCGCAGGCTCATCTGTCAGCGATTCATGGCAAGGCGCTGAACGACGTGTCCGCCAGCATGTTCGCTTTTTACCGCGACAACACCCCCCTCGCATCGTTGACCGTCGATTGGCCCAGCGTCGGCCAGTTGATTCCGGCCCATGCGGAACTTATCAAGGTCGACTCGATTTTCGGTAAGGGACCGAACATTCTCAGTCGCCTGAATCAGGGGTTGGCCAGCTTCGACACCAGCAACTGCGATGTCCTCATCGACTGCTGCCCTTTTCTCGGCGTCCTGTCCTTAAATGCCATTTTCGCCGCCGATCAAGTACTGATCCCGATTTCCTCGGATTTTCTTTCCATGCGCGGCGCGTTGCAGATCGAACGTACGCTGGCGGCTCTCGAACCGGTGCTCAAGCGACGCATTGGCCGGCATTACCTATTGACGCGCTTCGACCGCCGCCGCAACATGAGCTTTGAAGTTCAAAAACGTCTGCGCGATCATTTTGGCGATGAAGTTTGCGAAACGGTCATTTCGGAAAATGTCGCGGTAGCCGAAGCACCCGCAGTAAACCGGGATATTTTCACTCACGCCGCGGACAGCCGTGGTGCCCAGGACTACGCCGCACTTCTTGACGAATTGCTCGCCAAGGAGCTTCTCTTGCTACCGTCCGACTAACGGGTAATCAGGCTCAGCACGTCTTCAAAATTCGCCGGCGGTGGGCGCACGTTGCCACGATGGCAGACGCAGCCGAGAATCTCGCAGTCGCGATAAATCTGGCGAAGTTTGCGTTGCGCATCGTCTTCGTCTTGACCATGGATCATCAGGTTGTCGACAACCAACCCGACGCGCGTGCGAATCCGGAAAGCATACTTGGTCAACACAGGGGGAAACATGGAAACCCCTTAAACGTCAATAAGATCAGCTCAGTATATGGATATGATCACATAAAATCAAGCTAGTATTCTATTTATTATGAAGTTTATCCCATATCCCTCTCATAGATGCGGCATCACAAGGGAATCTTGACGGAAAACGAGGCGCGGTGCGGAGGTTTTTCCGGACAGCCTGCTAACACAGGCTCGCGCCCATATCCGACCCGGCTTGCACCGGGACACGAGCCACCCGTCCCGCAGCAGAAAGGACTCAAATACCTGGAAGTTGGGATGCGCTTAACCTGCCGCGCTGACGGCAGAACAGCTCCACCGCGAATAGGGCTAGTGCCCTGCCGCCAAAGGCGGGTACCCTAAAACCAAAGGAAGCGGTGCTAGAGCGCCTTGATGGCCGCCGACAGACGGCTTTTGTGGCGGGCAGCCTTGTTCTTGTGAATGATTTTCTTGTCTGCGATGCTGTCGATGGCACTCATCGACTCGGAGAAGACGGACTGAGCGGCTGTCTTGTCACCGGCGACGATGGCTTTCTGCACTTTCTTTATCGCAGTGCGCAGGGTCGAACGCAGACTCATGTTGTGGGCACGCTGCTTGATCGCCTGACGGGCGCGCTTGCGCGCTTGTGCACTGTTTGCCATGGGTATTGTTCCAGCGGGAGCATGAAAGGCGCGCATTATAGGGGCCTTTTCCGCCCGATGCAAGCACAAGCCATGCGCCGGACTTGATTCTCATCGCACGATCATTGCGGACGTCGGCTTCGGCAGCTCAACCCGGTCGCTAATAATCCTTGGTTATTTGATACTTCTATTTAAGTATTTGTAAAACATATACGCGGCTTGTACGATGGGCTTCTCACAACACGGGACGTACCATGGACTTCGCCTACACACTTGCGGGATTTGCCGTCGGGGCTATTGTCGGGGTTACCGGCGTCGGCGGCGGCTCGCTGATGACGCCGCTTCTGGTGCTGCTGTTCGGCATTCATCCGGCGGCGGCGGTCGGCACCGATCTGCTGTATGCCGCCATCACCAAGTCGGGCGGAACTTTAGTTCATGCCACACGCGGCAACGTCGACTGGCGCATCACCGCCCTGCTCGCCGCCGGCAGTCTGCCGGCAGCGATACTTACCCTGTTGCTGGTCTCGCGTTTTTCCCCGGGAGGATTAGGCGGCGCCACCCAGTTGATCTCGTTCGCGCTCGGAATAGCCCTGCTCCTGACCGCCACGGCGCTAATCTTCCGCCGCCGCCTGGAGGCCTTCGCATTAAGCCATGCGCCCGCCGTCCCCAATCTGCGCCGCACAGAACGCTGCACTGTCGTTACCGGCGCCATTCTCGGCACACTGGTGTCGATCTCCTCGGTCGGGGCCGGCGCGCTGGGCGTCACGGCCTTGCTTTTCCTCTATCCGAAGCTCTCCACGCAACGCATCGTCGGCTCGGATCTTGCCCACGCCGTACCGCTGACGCTGGTGGCGGGCCTCGGTCACTGGTGGCTGGGCAGCGTGGATTGGACGCTGCTCGGCGCCCTGCTGCTGGGTTCGTTGCCGGGCATCTTTATCGGCAGCCACATCGCCACCCGCATTTCGGAACGGGTGCTGCGGCCGACCCTGGCCGGCATGCTGCTGCTGGTTGCCGGCAAGCTGATCCTTCAATAGCGCCGATCAACAGGAAGTGCTCGGAAGCACTCGCTTCCATTGCTGGTGCAATACGATTATATTATTTCCCATACGACGTCTTTGAAAAGGAATCCGCCATGCATATGGCCGATGCCCTCATTTCACCGACTGTTGGCGTCACGCTGTGGGCAGCCTCCACTGCCACGTTGGCATGGTGTTCGCGGCGCATTCGCCAAGGTGACGAGGAGCGTCTGATACCGCTGATGGGCGTGCTCGGCGCCTTTGTCTTCGCGGTACAAATGATCAATTTCACGATCCCGGCGACGGGTTCCAGCGGGCACATAGGCGGGGGCTTGCTGCTGTCGATCCTGCTCGGGCCTCATGCCGCTTGCGTTGTAATTGCCTCGATACTGACGGTGCAGGCGTTGTTTTTCGCCGACGGCGGTCTCCTCGCACTCGGCGCCAATATCTTCAATCTTGGCGTATTCCCGTGCTTCGCGGGCTACCTGCTGGTCTACCGTCCGCTGCTCGGCGCAGACCGTCTGGCGAGTTCGCAGCGACGAATCACCATCGTGGCCACGCTGGCAGCCGTCGTCGGTTCGCAATTGGGCGCATTCGCCGTCGTCCTTGAGACAATGTTCTCGGGAATATCAAATCTGCCGATCAGCACCTTCCTGCTGCTGATGCAGCCGATCCATCTGGCCATCGGTCTCGTCGAAGGTCTGGCGACCGCCATCGTCATTCTCTTCGTGCGCCGCGCCCGCCCTGATCTATTCATGGCCAATGCCGCTTCGCCTATACCTATATCTTCCCGCAAACCGCTATTGCTCGCTCTAGGCATTGCCACCGTGCTGACGGCGGGGGTCTTCTCATGGTTCGCCTCGACTCAGCCCGACGGACTGGAATGGTCGATAGCGCACGCTGCCGGAAGCGCCACACTGCCGGCGCCGGAATCGGGTTTCCACACGGCACAGGCTCAGCATAAGATCACCGGGATGACAGACGACAAGCCGCCCACTGGCAGATCGAACGAAGCGGCATGGCCCGCCGTCGATTCGAGTCGCTCGTTGGCCAGCCTCATCGGCGCCGCGATCACCCTGGGTCTGGTAATAAGCATTGGCTACCTGCTGCGGCGACGCCGCAGTTCCTCGTGAGCAGGATCGGCGACGCGCTGCGCGACCTGCATTCGCTGGATGCCATTGCCGCGCGACCCGGCGTATTGGCCAGCCTCGATCCCCGCGCCAAGATTCTTGCCACGCTCGCCTTCATCGTCGCGGTGGTCTCGTTCGACCGTTACGCCATCTTGGCCCTGCTGCCGTTTGCGCTGTTCCCGGTGGCCCTCGCCGCTCTGGGCGACGTGCCGCTGCGCCTGGTCGCGCGCAAGTTGCTGATCGCCTCGCCCTTCGCACTGATGATCGGCATTTTCAACCCGTTGCTGGATCGCGCAACGCTGGTCGACCTGTTCGGGGTCGGCGTCAGCGGCGGCTGGGTCTCTTTCGCCTCGATTCTGCTGCGTTTCATGCTGACCGTCGCTGCGGCGCTGGTGCTGACCGCGACGACAGGGTTCTACCGTGTCTGCGCCGGGCTGACTCAGCTCGGTGTGCCGCGCATCTTCACCACGCAGCTCCTGTTCCTCCATCGTTATGCCGATGTACTGGCCGGCGAGGTGGCGCGCATGGGCGCGGCGCACGAGCTGCGGGCATGCGGACGCCAACGGCCCAGCCTTTCGGTTTATGGATCGCTGCTCGGACACCTGTTGCTGCGGGCGCTCGAACGCGCCCAGCGAATCCATCTGGCGATGGTCGCGCGCGGTTTCGCCGGCGAGTTGCGCGTTTTGCGACCGCAGTGCTGGCGTCACGCGGATGCGCTCTTCCTGTCAGGATGCATCGCCTGCTTTGTGCTGGCGCGGCATATTGACTTGCCGCGCGCGCTGGGTCGATGGCTGATCGGGGTCGCCGCATGAGCCACCACCTCGTCGAAGCGCGGTCGCTGATGTACGCCTATCCCGATGGCAACCAGGCCTTGAACGGCGTGAGTTTCCGCATAGAACACGGTGAATCGGTGGCAATCATCGGCGGCAACGGCGCCGGCAAGTCGACCTTGCTGCTGCATCTCAACGGTCTCCTCAAGCCGGCTGCCGGATCGGTACGCGTCGGCGACCTTCCGCTCGTGAGTGAAACCCTGCCGCAGATTCGCCGCACGATCGGCATGCTGTTCCAGGATCCGGACGACCAGCTTTTCATGGCGAACGTGTACGACGATGTGGCCTTCGGCCCGGCGAACATGGGCCTGCCGCCGGACGAGATCGACGTACGCGTGCGTGCTTCGCTCGACATCGTCGGCGCCGGCCACCTTGCGATGCGGCCGCCCTACCAGCTTTCCGGCGGCGAGAAGCGGGCAGTGGCCATTGCCGGCGTGCTGGCAATGTCGCCGTCGATTCTGGTCATGGATGAACCCAGCAGCGGCCTCGATCCCGCGGCACGCCGGCGTTTGATCAACCTGTTGCGCGGTTTTTCGCACACCAAGATCATCGCCACTCACGACCTCGACCTCGTACTCGATCTATGCTCGCGAGTGCTGGTGATGCACGAGGGCAGGATCGAGGCCGATGGCAGGGCAGAGGAGATATTCGCCGACGCCGAGCTGCTGGCCCGCTGCCAGCTCGAACTGCCGCTTAGCCGGCAACCGCGAACGGCACCACCGTTGTGAGCCTGCAGCGCGAGCGGGTTGTGCTGAACTTGGGCGAGCTTGCCTGCATGGAGCAATCGGGTGAAACATGAACCCGCTAAAACACGGGCAATGCTGGTAACATCATGCAACGTTTATCCAGCAATAGGAAGAAAGTCATGACCATACTTGTAGCTTACGTGCCACGCCCCGAAGGCCGCGCAGCGCTTGACAAAGGCATTGAAATGGCAAAACGCTTCAACGAAAACCTTCTGGTGATCAACGTCAGCGCCGGCACGACGATGGTTGATGAGTTCGTATCCCCGGAAGATGTCAAGCAAATGGAGATGCAGTTTGCGGCTTCTGGCATCCAGATCGAATTCAAGCAGTTGAACCGGGGGAATAGCCCCATCGAAGAAATTGAAACATTAGTTAACTCGCTGAAGGCGTCCATGCTCATTATCGGCCTGCGAAAACGCTCGCCGGTTGAGAAGCTCTTCCTTGGCAGTGTCGCTCAGGCAATACTGCTTTCGATTCCATGTCCCGTATTGACTGTTAAGGCCCTTTGCTGAGCATTCCGCAAACACATCACATTAAAGCTCAGCCTGTCCAACAGGCTTGACACAAAGATTGGCAAGTTCTCCAGTCTTCATGTAGCCCCGGATATCCGGGTTCAGCAGCTTGCCCAACTTCATATCGAGATTCATTCTGGATATGAAAAGCACTTACGTCCAGCCGGAATATTGTTATGTGAAAATATTCCTTTGGCAACACCCAAGAATTTGGCATGCTGATATAGTTTTCGCTTTTTCGATCACTCAAGGTACCTCACAGATTTCAGGAGCAGGCTTATGCGCATCGCCAACAACGTCGCCGAACTGATCGGCAACACCCCGCTGGTTCGTCTCAATCGTGTGAATAGCGGCATCGATGCCACCATCGCACTCAAGCTGGAGTTCTTCAATCCGGCCCACAGCGTCAAGGACCGCATCGCCGTCGCCATGCTCGACGCCGCCGAGAAAGCCGGCAGGATCAAGCCCGACACCATCATCCTCGAACCGACCTCGGGCAATACCGGCATCGGCCTGGCCATGGTGGCTGCCGCACGCGGCTATCGGTCCGCCTTCGTCATGCCGGAAACCATGAGCAAGGAGCGCAAGCTGATCCTCAAGGCCTATGGCGCCGAATTGATCCTGACGCCGGGACCGGAAGGCATGCCGGGCGCCATCAGGAAGGCCGAGGAACTCGCCGCCAAGGATCCGCGCTACTTCATTCCGCAGCAGTTCGACAACCCGGCCAATCCGGAGATCCATCGCCAGACCACCGCCGAGGAAATCTGGCGCGATACCGACGGCAAGGTCGATATTTTCGTTGCCGGCGTCGGCACTGGCGGCACCCTCACCGGTGTCGGCGAGGTACTGAAGGCGCGCAAGCCGGGCGTGCGCATCGTCGCCGTCGAGCCGGATGCCAGCCCCGTGCTTTCCGGCGGGCAGCGCGGACCGCACCCGATCCAGGGCATCGGTGCCGGCTTCGTGCCGTCGATACTGAACACCAAGATCTACGACGAAATCGTCCGCGTCAAGAACGACGACGCATTCAACACATCGCGCAAACTGGCGACCGACGAGGGACTGCTGGTCGGCATCTCCTCCGGCGCCGCCGTCTGGGCTGCGCTGGAAGTGGCGAAACGACCGGAGAACAGGGGTAAGCTGGTGGTGGCGATCATCCCCTCGTTCGGCGAACGCTATCTGACCACGGCGTTGTTTCAACACCTGGAAGTCTGACGACGAATGCTTGTCGAGACAGGCCCGGCCTGTCTCGACAAGCACGGGATCAAACGATCATGCCGGCGCCGACGGTGTTGTTGGTGGTTTCGTCGATGACGATAAAGGCGCCGGTGACGCGGTTCTCGACATAGGTATCGGCAAACAGCGGCTGTGCCAGACGGAAGGTCACCTGGGCGATGTCATTCATGGCAAGCCCCGTCGCAGCCTCGCGTTCCAGCGTGTTGATATTCAGCCGGCTCTCGATGCTCGCCAGCTTGGCCTTGGCTTCCCGCGTCGTGTGGCGCACCAAGTAGCGGCGCTGGGGGTCGAGCGGCGTTTCGGAAAGCCAGCAGAGGTTGGCGCGGATCGACTGGCTCGTGGCAGGCAACGCAGCGCTGTTGACCAGCATGTCGCCGCGCGAAATGTCGATCTCGTCGGCCAAGAGCAGCGTCACCGACTGCTCGGCAAAAGCCAACGGCAGCGATTTCCCGCCGATCTGGATATCCCTGATGCGCGTTTTCAGCTGGGACGGCAAGTGCGTGACTTCGTCGCCGATGGCAATCTCGCCGGATTCGATGCGCCCCATGAAGCCGCGGTAATCGTGCAAGTCCGGATCGTCCGACTGCTGTGGCCGGCACACGTACTGCACGGGGAAGCGAAAACGCTGATCCTGTTTCAATACGCTGGCATTTGCGCCGGGCACCGATTCGAGGATTTCCAGCAGCGTCGGGCCGGCATACCAGCTGAGGTTGTCGCCACGCTCCACAAGCATGTCGCCGGCCAAGGCCGAGATCGGGATGAAACTGACCTCGGTAATCCCCACCTGGCGCGCAAAGTCGCGGTAGTCGGCCCGGATGCGCTGAAAAACCTCCTGTTGGTAGCCGACCAGGTCCATCTTGTTCACCGCCACCAGCAGGTGCGGAATACCCATCAGATTGGCGATGGTCGAATGACGCCGGGTCTGGGTCAGCACGCCCTTGCGCGCATCGACGAGAATGATCGCGAGGTCGGCGGTTGAGGCCGCCGTCACCATGTTGCGCGTGTATTGCTCGTGGCCCGGCGCGTCGGCAATGATGTACTTGCGCGTGCCGGTGGTGAAATAGCGGTAGGCGACATCAATGGTGATACCCTGCTCGCGTTCGGCTTGCAAACCGTCGGTGAGCAACGACAGATCGATCGCTTCCAGGCCGCGCTGCTGCGAGGTGCGCCCGATGGCGTGCAGCGTGTCGGCCAGAATGGCCTTGGTGTCGTAGAGCAGACGACCGATCAGCGTGCTCTTGCCGTCATCCACGCTGCCGCAGGTGAGGAAGCGCAGCAGGCCGTGGTCGAGTTCGGGCAGATGTTCTGGGGCGCTCATCAAAAGTATCCCTCCTTCTTGCGTTGCTCCATCGAGGCATCGGATGTCTGGTCATCGAGACGCGTCGCGCCGCGCTCGGTGATGGTGGTGGTCGCGGTTTCCGCGATGATGGCAGCCACGCTGTCGGCGTCCGACTCGACCGGGGCGGTGCAGGTGATGTCGCCGACGGTGCGGAAGCGCACCCTGAGCGTCTCCACGACATCGTCCGGCTTGGCCGGTGTCAGCGGTGTGACCGGCTGCAGCAGGCCCTTCCGGCGCACCACAGAACGCTGGTGGGCGAAGTAGATCGAAGGCAGTTCGAGCTCTTCGCGCTGGATGTATTGCCACACGTCCAACTCGGTCCAGTTGGAGATCGGGAAGACCCGGATGTTCTCGCCTTTGTGGCTGCGGGCGTTGTACAGGTCCCAGAGTTCCGGGCGCTGGTTCTTCGGGTCCCATTGGCCGAATTCGTCGCGGAAGGAAAAAATGCGCTCCTTGGCGCGGGCTTTCTCTTCGTCGCGGCGGGCGCCGCCGATGCAGGCGTCGAAGGCGAACTCCTCGATGGCTTCGAGCAGAGTCACCGACTGGTGCTTGTTGCGCGACTCGCCCGGCGACTTCAGCACCACGCTGCCGCGCTGCATCGAGTCTTCCACCGAACGCACCAGTAAGCGTTCGCCGAGTTCGGCTGCGCGCCAGTCGCGAAAGGCGATGACTTCGGAATAATTGTGGCCGGTATCGATATGCAGCAGCGGGAAGGGGAAACGGCCGGGGCGAAAGGCTTTCTCCGCCAGCCGCAGCAGGCAGATCGAATCTTTGCCGCCGGAGAACAGCAGCGCGGGATTGGCGCACTGGCCCGCGACCTCGCGCAGGATGTGGATCGCTTCGGCTTCAAGCCAGTCGAGGTGGGCGAGCGTGGGGCGTGTCAGCAGTGATGTCGTCATGATGGCTTATTTTCAGGCGCGCTTGATGTGCAGCCCGCACTCCTTCGATGTCGGGTCCTCCCACCACCAGCGTCCCGCCCTGACATGCTCGCCCAGCGCGATGGCGCGGGTGCATGGGGCACAGCCGATGCTCGGATAATTCTGCGCGTGCAACGCGTTGTAGGGCACATTGTTGGCATGGATGTAGGTCCAGACTTCACGTTCCGTCCAATCGGCCAGCGGGTTGAATTTCTCCAGCCGGTTGGCGCTGTCGAACTCTTGCGGCGGCAACCCGGCGCGGGTGGCGGCCTGTTCGGCGCGCAGCCCGGTGATCCAGGCCTTTTTGCCGGCCAGCGCGCGCTGCAACGGCTCGACCTTGCGGACATGGCAGCAGCCCTTGCGCAGTTCCACGGATTCGTAGAAACCGTTGATGCCGTGGCTGCGCGTGTATTCCTCGATGAGGTCATGGCGCGGGTAGTAGAGCTTCAGCGTCAGGCCGTAATGGCGGCGCAGCCGCCCCATCAGTTCGTAGGTCTCGGCCGGCAGCCGGCCGGTGTCGAGCGAGAAGATTTCAATATCGAACTTCTCATTGACGATGAGGTCGGTCAATACCATGTCCTCGGCGCCGAGGCTGTTGGCGAAAACCGCCGGGGCGAAACCGGCGGCGATTTCCGCCAGCTGACGACGAAGCAGGACGGTCTTTGCCGAGACGCTGTTGATCAGCGCCGGGTCTTCCAGAAGGATGCTCATGTCGGCACCTTCAGGCAGTCAAAGCGCTTCGCCGGAACAGCGGCAGCGGCTGGTTGGCGGCAGTCTGGTAAGACTCGGAGAAATCATCGAGTCCGGCGACAGCGAGTTCCGGCTCGTTGGCGGCGAAGGCGTTGAAACCGACGCGGGACAGATAGTGCAACTGGTCGCGGCCGACGTCGCCGATGGCGCGCAATTCGCCCGTATAGCCGTAACGCGTGCGCAGCAGCGTGGCGGTGGAATAGCCGCGGCCGTCGGCAAACTTCGGGAATTGCACGGCGATGACTGCGAGGTCATCGAAGTCGGCGATGAGTTCGGCCGGGGACTCTTCCGTCGTGAGCCAGACGCCGAGCGCATCGCCGTGCTCCCACTCGCGTCGGATCAGTTCGGTCTTGCGCGCCTGCCACACAGGCAGCGGCACGATGAGCGGGCCGACCGGCAATTTGACGGTCTCCGGCGTGTCGTTTGCGGCGAGGATCAGCACCTTCCAGGTGTCTTCGACGATGTCGCGGTTCTTGATCAGCTTAGCCATTGGATACTTCCTTTGCGTATTCTTCAGTTGAGATATTTTCGTAAGCGGCGGCGCGGAAACTTTCCGGGCCGATACGCTGGTACGTGTCGATGAAGCGTTCGTGGGAGCGACGGCACATTCGGTAGTTGGCGACGAGCCGCTCGATGACTCGCGGCACTTCCTCGGCATCCACCGCGGGACCGATCACATCACCGAGCGCGGCTTCGATTCCCCAGGCGCCGCCCAGCGTGATCTGGAAGCACTCCTGGCCTTTCTTGTCGACGCCGAGGACGCCGATGTGGCCGACATGGTGATGGCCGCAGGCGTTGATGCAGCCGGAAATATTCAGCTTGAGCTCGCCGATATCGGCGAGTTGCTCCTGGTCGGAGAAACGGTCTTGGATGGCCTGGGCCAAGGGCAGCGATCTGGCATTGGCGAGCGAGCAGTAGTCGCCGCCGGGACACGCGACGACGTCGCTGAGCAGACCGATGTTGGGTGTCGCCAGACCGGCAGCGCGCGCTTGTTGCCAGAGCGTGTACAGGTCGCGTTTTTTCACATCCGGCAGCACTAGGTTCTGGGCCACCGTAGTACGTATCTCGGCATGGCCGAAACGTTCGGCGAGATCGGCGACGGCTTCCATCTGTCCGGCCGTGGCGTCGCCCGGCGCCTGACCTGCCGCTTTGAGCGACAGCGTCACCGCGGCGTAACCCGGCACGCGGTGCTCATGCACGTTGTGTGCGACCCAGGTGGCGAATGCGCTCTCGTGGCGTTTGGCGGACTCGAAACCGGCGTCGAGCTTCGGCAGCGTCTCATATTCGGGTGCCGCGAAATGCCCCGCCACGCGCTCCGCTTCCGCTTCGGTCAGGGTTGCGGGACCGTCCTTGAGGTGAGTCCATTCGGCTTCGACCTGGCGCGCGAATTCCGTTATGCCGAGTGCCTGCACCAGGATCTTGATGCGCGCCTTATGGAGTTTGTCGCGCCGGCCATGCAGGTTGTACACCCGCAGGACAGCTTCGGCATAGCTCAACAGATGCTGCCACGGCAGGAACTCGCGCAACACCTTGGCCAGGATCGGCGTGCGGCCGAGTCCGCCACCGACCCAGACGCGAAAGCCGAGTTCGTTTGCGGCATTCCGCACCAGCTGAAAACCCAGGTCGTGGATGCGCACGTTCGCAGCATCGTCCGGGCCGCCGCTGATGGCGACCTTGAACTTGCGCGGCAGATAGGCGAACTCCGGGTGGAAAGTGGACCACTGGCGCAGAATTTCGGCCCAGGGACGCGGATCGGATACTTCCCGCAGCGCCACGCCGGCGAGCGGATCGGTCGTGGTGTTGCGGATGCAGTTGCCCGAAGTCTGGATCGCGTGCAGATCGGCCTCGGCCAGTTCGGCGAGGATATCCGGCGCATCGGCCATTTTGACCCAATTCAGCTGGAGGTTCTGGCGCGTGGTGAAATGGCCTATACCTTTGTCGTAGCGGCGGGTGACGCTGGCCAGCGTGCGCAACTGCCTGCTGGAAAGTTGGCCGTAAGGAATCGCCAGGCGGATCATCGGCCCATGGCGTTCGACATACAGGCCGTTCTGCAAGCGCAGCGGGCGGAAAGCATCGACGCTCAGCTCGCCGGCGAGATGGCGACGGGTTTGGTCGCGAAACTGGGCCACGCGTTCATGCACCAGGCGGCGGTCGATATCGTTGTATTGGTACATGCGGGTTCTCGAAAGGTGGTGGGTTGCCGTGCATCGTAGCGATTTGCTATAGACGAACAAAATACTTTGTTGTTTAATACAAATAACGAAAAGACATATGGACAAAGCCCATACTCATCTCCATGAACATCCAGCAACTGCGCTACGTGTATGAAGTCGCCAGGCAGAACCTCAACATCTCCGAGGCCGCAACGGCGCTGTATACCTCGCAGCCCGGCGTTTCCAAGCAGATCCGGCTGTTCGAGGAGGAAATCGGCGTCGACATTTTCGTCAGGCACGGCAAGCGGCTGACCGGCATCACCGATCCGGGCCGGCAAATCCTCGCCATCGCCGAGCGCGCGCTGCGCGAACTGGCCAACCTCAAGCAGGTCGGCGACGAATTCAGCAACGAAACCGCCGGCAGCCTCTCCATCGCCACCACCCATACCCAGGCCCGCTACGCGCTGCCGCAGGCGGTGAAAGCCTTCATGGCGCGCTACCCCAAGGTGCGCCTGGAACTGCACCAGGGCAGCCCGACCCAGATCTGCGAATGGGTGATCGCCGGAAAATCCGACATCGCCATCGCCACCGAGTCGATCGACCAGTATCCGGACAAGCTCGTAACGATGCCTTGCTACCAGTGGAACCACTGCGTGGTGGCGCCGCCGCGTCACCCGATCCTGAAGGAATCGCTGCTGACCTTGGAAGCCATCGCCCGCTACCCGCTGGTCACCTATGACTCGGCCTTCGCCGGCCGCAACAAAATCAACCAAGCCTTCGCGGTGCGCAATCTCCAGCCGAATGTCGTGCTCACCGCCATCGATGCCGACATCATCAAGACCTATGTCGCGCTGGGCCTCGGCGTCGGCTTGATGGCCGCGATGGCATTCGATCCGGAGCGCGACAAGGGGCTGCGCAAACTCGACGCCACCCATCTGTTCGAATCGAGCACGACACGCATCGGCGTCCGCAAGGACGCCTGGCTGCGCGGTTATGCCTACGTATTTATCGAGCTGTTCGCGCCGCATTTGACGCGCAAGGCGATCGAAGCAAGCTTGCGCGGCGGCGGCGAGGATCCGGGGCTGTAAGAGCCTATTTCAGTAGGGAGAGCAGCATATGAAAAACAGATATGGCATGTTGGTGGTGGCCGCAATGATGGTCGGATGCGCCTCGTCGTCAGACCATCTGATACGGGACAGAACGCGCAACCGGCCGCCGGCATATCAGGATGGGTATGCCGACGGATGTCAGTCGGGCCAGGCCGACATCGTGCATTCCAGCACCAAGTACAAAAAAGACGCCGGCCGCATCGCCTCGGACAAACTTTACACCAACGGTTGGTATGACGGTTTCGAGGAATGCAAGGCCAGCTATATCCCCCCCGTCGATCGCGACAGGCGAAACTAGTTCAAGACGGGGCCTGCGGCCCTGGTTGAGGTTGCGAAGCTTAAAACATGGACTTCGATTTCGACAGGATCATCGACCGCAGCGGCAGCGACTCGCTCAAGTGGGGCAAGTACGCCGGCCGTGATCCTGCGGTGATCCCGCTGTGGGTCGCCGACATGGACTTTGCCGCGCCGCCGGCGGTGCTCGAAGCATTGCGGCAGCGTGTCGAGCACGGCGTGCTCGGCTACGGCGGGCCGCAGCCATCATTGACAGCCGCGCTGTTGGCTCACCTGGCCAGCGAATATCATTGGCAGGTTGAAGCGGACTGGCTGGTGTGGCTGCCGGGCCTGGTGACCGGGCTGAATGTCGCCTGCCGCGCGGTCGGCGAGGCAGGCCAGGAAGTTTTGACTGCCACGCCGATCTATCCCCCGTTTTTGTCCGCCCCGCACTTCTCGCAACGCCGCGTCGTCAGCGCCCCGCTCGCCCACAACGCAGACCGTTGGACATGGGACTTCGCCGCGCTCGAAGCGGCGCTGACACCCGCCACCCGGCTGTTCCTGCTGTGCCATCCGCACAATCCGGTCGGACGCGTCTGGCGCCCAGACGAGTTGCGCGAGATCGCGGCGTTTGCCGAACGGCACGACCTGATCGTCTGCTCGGACGAAATCCATTGCGGCCTGATCCTCGATCAGGAACTGCGCCACCAACCGTTTGCCACGCTCTCTCCTGCTGCCGCCAGGCGCAGTATCACGCTGATGGCGCCTTCCAAGACTTTCAATATTCCCGGGCTGGGCTGCGCCTTCGCGGTGATTCCCGATAGCGGCTTGCGCCGCGCCTTTCATCAGGCGATGCAGGGTATCGTGCCGCATGTCAATGTCCTCGGACTGGCAGCGAGCGAGGCGGCCTATCGTCACGCCGGGCCCTGGCATGCGGCGCTGCTGGATTATTTGCGCGGCAACCGCGACCGGGTCGAACAACGAATCATGCTGATGCCCGGTCTCAGCATGAGCCATGTCGAAGCCACCTATCTGGCCTGGATCGATGCGCGCCAACTCTGCCGGATGCGTGGCATAACCAACCCGCAGCGCTTCTTCGAACAAGCCGGCGTCGGGCTCTCCGACGGTGCCGACTTCTCCCCCAGCCTTCCCGCCCGCGTCGGCGATGCCAGCGGTTTCGTGCGGCTCAATTTCGGCTGTCCGCGCAGCTTGCTCGATGAGGCGCTGGAACGTATGCAGGCAGCTTCGGCAAAATAAGCCAATAGCAAGGTTTTTCCAGCCTTGACAGCACTTTTGTTGCAATGCAAAATCCGCCCGAGCGCGGCGCGGCCTGTAACTATCCCGGCCGCATACAAGGAGCAATGGATGGCAGATACACCCGATCCTGCGGCGCAAGCCATGCAGTCCATGTGGCAGGCCAGCCAGGCCTGGAGTCAGGGGTTTGCCCAGTATTTGACGTCCCAGCGCGCCTCGCTACAGCAAAAGGGGATGGGCGGCTTGCCTCCGGGCGCCGGTTCCGCCGTGCCTCCCGACGAATTCAACAAATTGCAGCAGGAGTTCGCTGCCCGCCATGCCCGGTTGTGGCAGGCGCAAATCAACCGCCAGCCCGGCCAACCCGCGCCGGCGGTGGCGCTGCCCGAACCGGGCGATCGACGCTTCGCCGCGCCGGAATGGACGGAGAGTCCGATATACGATTATTTGCGCCAGGCCTATCTGCTCAATGCCGAGTTCCTCGACAAGACGGTCGATGCAATGCAACTCGCCGACGCCAGGGAAAAGAGCCGCTTACGTTTTTTCACGCGCCAGTACGTCGATGCGCTGGCACCCTCGAATTTTGCCGCCACCAATCCCGAGTTCATCAAGACTGCGCTGGCCACGCAAGGAGAAAGCATCACCGCCGGGATCAAGAACCTGATCGCCGATATCGGCAAAGGCAGCATCTCGATGACCGACGATACGGCCTTCGAAGTGGGCTGCAACCTGGCGATGTCGCCCGGTGCGGTGGTGTTCGAGAACGAGTTGATCCAACTGATCCAGTATTCGCCGACAACCAAGAAAGTGGGCGAACGGCCGCTGGTGATGGTGCCGCCCTGCATCAACAAGTATTACATTCTCGACCTGCAACCGGAGAACTCCCTGGTCCGCTACGCGGTGGAACAAGGCAACACCGTATTCATGGTGTCCTGGCGCAATCCCAAGGCCGATCTCGGCCACCTGAGCTGGGACGACTACCTGGAAAAGGGCGTGCTCGCTGCGCTCCAGGCGGCACGCTCGATCTGCAAGGTGAAGCAGGTCAATGCCTTGGGCTTTTGCGTCGGCGGCACGATACTCAGCTCGGCGCTGGCCGTCGCCAGGGCGCGCGGCGAAGATCCTGCCGCTTCGCTGACTCTGCTGACTACCCTGCTCGACTTTTCCGAGCCGGGAGAACTCGGCTGCTTCATCGACGAGGCCTCGGTGCAGAGCCGCGAGACGACCATCGGCAAGGGCGGCTTGCTAAAAAGCAACGAACTGGCTTCGGTGTTCTCCATGCTGCGGGCCAACGACCTGATCTGGCAATACGTCGTCGGCAATTACTTGAAAGGCAACAAGCCCGCGGCGTTCGACCTGCTTTACTGGAACGCCGACGGGACCAACCTACCGGGGCCGTTTGCTGCCTGGTATCTGCGCAACCTGTATCTGGAGAACAGTTTGCGGGTACCGGGCAAGCTCAACATGTGCGGTGTCGAGGTCGACCTCGGACGCGTCGATATGCCGGCCTTCCTGTACGCCTCGCGCGAGGATCACATCGTGCCGTGGAAAGCCTCTTACCAGTCGCGCAGCCTGCTCGGCGGGGACAATACCTTTGTCATGGGCGCCAGCGGTCATATTGCTGGGGTCATCAACCCGGCAACGAAGAACAAGCGCAGCTACTGGGTCGGCGATAGCGGCAGCGGCAATCCGGATGAATGGCTGGCCGGCGCTGTCGAACATCCAGGCAGTTGGTGGTCGTACTGGGCAAAATGGCTGGCCGGCTTCGCCGGCAAGCAGCGCGCGGCGCGGGTGCGCCTCGGCAATACCGACTATCCGGCCGGCGAAACCGCACCGGGAAGCTACGTCAAGGAAAAAGCGGCATCATGACAGGGTGGCAGCGCGAACCGGAATGCGCCACGGCCGAAGCTCGTTTTTCCTTATAAACCAAAACGAGGAGACAAATCATGCAAAGAGTGGCTCTGGTAACCGGCGGCATGGGGGGGCTGGGTGAGGCAATCTGCATCAAACTGGCTGCGCTGGGCGATAAAGTGGTCACCACCTACAGCCCCCGCAACAACAGGGCGCAAGAATGGTTGAACGCCATGAATGACAAGGGCTACAGCTTCAAGGCCTACCCATGCGATGTGGCCAGCTACGATTCGTGCAAGGCCTGCGTCGAACAAATCGTCAAGGACCTGGGGCCGATCGATGTGCTGGTCAACAACGCCGGCATCACACGCGACATGACCTTCAAGAGAATGACCAAGGCCGACTGGGATGCCGTGATGCATACCAATCTCGACTCGGTTTTCAACATGACCAAGCAAGTGATGGAAAGCATGGTCGAGCGCAACTGGGGCCGCATCATCAACATCTCCTCGGTGAATGGCCAGAAGGGCGCCTTCGGCCAGACCAACTATGCGGCCGCCAAGGCCGGGGTGCACGGCTTCACCAAGTCGCTGGCATTGGAGGTGGCAAAGCAAGGCGTGACCGTCAACACCATTTCGCCCGGCTACATCGGCACCAGGATGGTCACGGCGATCCCCAAGGAAGTGCTGGATTCCAAGATCCTCCCGCAGATCCCGATGTCGCGCCTGGGCAAGCCGGAAGAAGTCGCCGGCTTGGTGGCTTACCTGTCCTCCGAGGAAGCGGCATTCGTTAACGGGGCCAATATCTCGATCAATGGCGGTCAGCATATGTACTGATGCCGAACAGGACGCATGGCTGGCGGAACGCGCCCTGGCAAACGATTTTTTAATCTAGGAAGAAAGAAGATGACTATCAGAGTGGCATTGGTTACCGGCGCAATGGGCGGTCTTGGCACCGCCATCTGCCAGACATTCGCCAAGGACGGCTACAAGGTCGTGGCAGCTTATCATCCCGAGTTGGACAAGCCGGAAGAATGGCTGGCCGAGATGGCGGCGGCGGGCTTCAACGGTTTCATCACGGCGGCCGGCGACGTATCCGACTATGAATCATCCCGGGCGCTGGTGGCCGAAGCCGAAACCAAGGCGGGTCCGATCGATATCCTGGTGAACAATGCCGGCATCACCCGCGACAGATTCTTCCCCAAGATGGATCGCGGCATGTGGGACGCGGTGATGGCGACCAACCTGGACAGCGTGTTCAATGTCACCCACCATGTCTCGGCGAAGATGGCCGCACGCGGCTGGGGACGCATCATCAACATCTCCTCGGTCAATGGCGTTCGCGGCCAAGCCGGGCAGACCAACTATTCCGCAGCCAAGGCCGGCATCCTCGGCTTCACCAAGGCGCTGGCGCAGGAACTGGTCGCCAAGGGCGTCACCGTGAACGCCATCGCACCGGGCTATATCGCCACCAAAATGGTCATGGCCATCCGCGACGACGTTCGCGCGGGAATTATCGACGGCATCCCGATGAAGCGTTTCGGCAAGCCGGAGGAAATCGGCGCCCTGTGCTCCTACCTGTGTTCCGATCTGGCCGGCTATATGACCGGGGCGACCCTCAACATCAACGGCGGCCTGCACATGTACTGACAGGGATTTTGTCTTGGATACCCTGCCGAGGCGGGGTTAAGAAATATAATGGATTGACTGCTGCTACCCGGAGGACTAATGCGATGGCCGAGCCGTTGAGACTGATCAAGAAATACCCGAACCGTCGCCTCTACGACACCCGCACCAGCACCTATATCACGCTGGCTGATGTCAAGGCGCTGGTACTGCATCACGAGGATTTCCAGGTGGTGGACGTCAAGAGCGGCGAGGACCTGACGCGCAGCGTCCTGTTGCAGATCATTCTCGAAGAGGAGGCGGGCGGCGCGCCGATGTTCACCAGCGACCTGTTGTCGCAGATGATCCGCTTCTACGGCAACGCCATGCAGGGAATGATGGGCAAATATCTGGAAGGCAACATCAAGGCATTCTCCGATATCCAGGCCAAACTCAAGGAGCAGGCGCACGACAATCCCGCCATGAGCAACGACCTTTGGGCGCAGTTTCTCAGTTTCCAGGGACCCGCCATGCAGAGCATGATGGGCACCTACATGGAGCAGAGCCAGAAAATGTTCCAGCAGCTGCAGGAACAGGTTCAGGGCCAGACGCGCAACTTGTTTGCCGGTTTCCAGTTTCCCAATTTCACGGCGCCGCCGGCCGAAGAAAACACCAAAGAAAAGAAATAGCCCGCCTGCCGCCTACCCGTCGGCATTGGCAGGCGCCGCATCAAGCACTGAAACCGGCACGCCCAGGGCCTGCTGAAGATTAGAATAAACGCTGATTTTCAGGAATCCCACTGTGGCCGAGAACATCCAAAACCCCGGACTCTTTAAGCACATCGACGCGCTCGACGTGCTCAACAGGAGTATTCCGCTGGACGACAAGCTCGCCGCGATCCATGAAGCCCTGTATGCCGACCTGGACTTCGTCGACCGTATCTCGGTAGCCGCATACGATCCCGCCACCGACCTGCTCAAGACCTTTCTTGCCAGTTCGCCGGGACGCAACGATCTGGTGCGCTACGAGTCGCGCCTCGCGGACTCGCCCTCGCTCGGGGATATCCTGGCTGCCGGCCGGTCGCGCGTGGTCAACGACCTGGACATCTTCCGCCGAAACCCTCATGTGCATACCTCGATCATCGCGGAGACGGGATTCAAATCCAGCTACACCGTTCCCATGTACTTCGACGGCGCCTTCTGGGGATTTATTTTCTTCAACTCGCGCACTCGCGGCCCACTCAAAAAATCGGCGCTACGCACGCTTGACGTCTATGCCCACCTGATTTCCGCGGTCGTCACCGCCGAAATGCTGGCCGTCCGGATTCTTGCCTCCGCGGTCAAGACCGCGCACGACCTGGTGCACTACCGCGATCCGGAAACCGGGGCGCACATCGACCGCGTGTCGCGCTATGCCCGCCTGATCGCTCAGCACCTGGCCGCGACAGGGGTTGCCTCGCTCGACGATGCCACCATCGAGCGCATCTTCGAATTTGCCCCCTTGCACGATCTGGGCAAGCTCGCCATGCCCGACCGCATCCTTCTCAAGCCCGGACGGCTGTCGGACGCGGAACGGAACGAGATGAAGCAGCATACGCTGCGCGGTCGCGCGATCATCGAATCGATCGTCCACAATTTCGGCTTGGAGCAACTCGACGGGCTCGACCTGCTGCGCCATATCGCCGAGTTCCACCATGAAAACATGGATGGCAGCGGTTATCCCCACGGCTTGCACGGCAGCGAAATTCCGCTGGAAGCGCGCATCGTCGCCGTGGCGGACGTCTTCGATGCGCTGACCAGCGCGCGTCCCTACAAACCCACCTGGAACAACGACGAAACCTTCGCCTGGCTGCGCAAGCTGGCACGCTCAAAGTTCGACGAAAACTGTGTCGAGGCGCTGATATTCAATGCGCAAAAGGTCAAAGAAATCCAGCGCCAGTTTCAGGATTCCCTCAGCGACCCGCCGCCGAGTTCGGCGCCTCCATCCACGCAGGAAAATGATGGATGATGGGCAAACGGTCTCTTGGAACAATCCCTGTGGCGCATAAAGCCGGCGGTATACACACTACACACTACACACGGCATTAACGCGACGGCTTGACCGCGCCCTTATTTCTTCTCCGGCCCGGCGTCGCGCACGCAACTGTCCAAGCATGCCAGACGCTCGTCCCAAACCTTCATGTTCGCGAAACATTCGTTCACGGCCGCAGCATTGCGGCATGCCGGCATCACCTCCCGGTAGCCCTTTTCGCAAGTCTGCGGCAAGGAGCCTTTGCGAGCTTCCGGCGCGAGCTGAATGAGGCGTTCGCAAATTTTCTGGTAATCCAGCGGCATCGCCTGCTGGCCGCTCATCGCCTGCTTTGCGGCAGGCTCGGCGGCGATCGGTTTCGCGTCCGATTCGGTCTTGGAACATGCCGCCACGAAAGACAGGCCGGCTGCCAGAAGAAGAAAAACCACTCTGCTCATAGGAGTCTCCGACAAAAGGATATGGCTGGTGCCTCGGGCCGGAATCGAACCGGCAAGCCTTTGACGGCGGCGGATTTTAAGTCCGCTATGTTTACCAATTTCATCACCGAGGCGAAATGGGGATTTTACCGCTTGCCGGCCGACAATACTTCAAGTCGAGCGGCTCTCGCTTGAGAATGTGGAAGAAAGTCACCGGCTTGCCGCGGCCAGGCTCAATGCCACCGCTTCGGCCGCCTTGATGCCGTCCACCGCCGCCGACAGTATTCCTCCGGCATATCCGGCCCCCTCCCCCGCCGGATACAGGCCGCGGCAGTTGACGCTCTGCAAGTCCGCGTCCCGCTGGATGCGGATCGGCGATGAGGTGCGGGTCTCGACGCCGGTCAGCACCGCATCGTCCTGCGCGAATCCTTTGATCTGCCTGTCGAAGGCGGGGATGGCCTGGCGCAGCGCGACGGCGACGTAATCCGGCAGGCAGCCGGATAAATCGGTCCAGTTGACGCCCGGCGCATATGACGGCAGTACCTTACCCTGCGCACTGGAGGCCCGCCCGGCCAGGAAATCGCCGACGCGTTGTGCCGGTGCCGCGTAAGCGCCGCCGCCGGCGGCGAAGGCGCGTTCTTCCCAATGGCGCTGGAAAGCAATCCCGGCCAGCGCATCGTCGGGATAACCCGGGTAATCGTCCGGCGTGACGCCCACGACGATGGCGCTATTGGCGTTGCGCTCGCTGCGCGAATACTGGCTCATGCCGTTGGTGACCACGCCGCCGGGCTCGGAAGCCGCCGCCACCACCGTGCCGCCCGGACACATGCAGAAGCTGTACACCGAGCGGCCGTTGTCGCAGTGATGCACCAGCTTGTAATCGGCCGCACCGAGCAGCGGATGCCCCGCATATTTGCCGAAGCGGGCGCGATCGATCAGCGACTGCGGATGCTCGATGCGCAAGCCGATCGAGAAGGGCTTGGCCTCGATCCGGATGCCCCGCCGATAAAGCATCTGGAAAGTATCGCGGGCGCTGTGGCCGACGGCCAGCACGACATGCGCGCTGGCGATGATTTCGCCGCCGTTCAGTTCCACGCCGCGCACCTGGCCGTTCTCGCTGAGCAGCTCGGCGACCCGGCTGTTGCAGCGAATTTCTCCGCCATGCGCCTGAATGCTGGCGCGCAGGTTTTCCACCACGGTGACCAGGCGGAAAGTACCGATATGCGGCTTGCTGACATAAAGGATTTCCGCCGGCGCACCGGCCTTGACGAATTCCGTCAGCACCTTGCGGGCGCGGTGTTGCGGGTCTTTGATCTGGCTGTGCAGCTTGCCGTCGGAAAAAGTGCCGGCACCGCCCTCGCCGAACTGCACATTCGATTCCGGATTCAATTCGCCGTGGCGCCACAGGCCCCAGGTATCCTTGGTGCGTTCCCGCACGGCCTTGCCGCGCTCCAGCAGGATCGGGCGAAGCCCCATTTGCGCCAGGATCAGCGCGGCAAACAGACCGCAAGGTCCGGCACCGATCACCACCGGCCGCAATCGGTCAGGGAGAGGCTTTGCGGGTGCTTGCGCGACGAAGCGGTAGCGTGTATCCGGCGCGGGCGCCACGTGACGGTTCCCGCCCAGACGCTGGAGCAGCGCGGCCGGATCGCGCACCTCGACATCCAGCGTATAGGTCAACACAATGTCGGACTTCTTGCGCGCATCGAAGCCGCGCCGGAATATCGAGTAACCGACGAGTTCGCTCGGCGCAATGCCCAATCGCTGGAGAATGGCGTCGCGCACGGCGCTTTCCGGATGATCGAGTGGCAGCCTGAGTTCAGTCAATCGCAGCATGGGTGGATTATCCCCGATTCAGACTGAAGCGTTCAATTCACTGCCGAACCTACGGGACAACAATTATTGGAGCTTGACGAAATTATTGGGACTGATCTACGCCAATATTTCTATCGCCTTGTGCTTGCTCGTCTTCGACTTCTTCGTACCCGCTGATCATTGCCTTGTAATGCGCCCAAGGCGTATCGCTGAGGCTGGACAAGTAGGGATGTATGAAGATAAATCCCGAGAAAAAGAAGAAACAGATG
>JBAYVU010000014.1:0-74549 GCA_041674385.1 Sterolibacterium sp. | reverse complement strand
GAGCAGGTCGATCTTCACGCCGGCGCTGAATTTCTTGAGTCCCTCGGCAGCGCAGTTGGCTTTCTCGACCGCATAGCCGGCCTTGGTCAGAATGTTGGAAATCGACAGCAGGATGGTCGCCGAATCGTCGACCAGCAAGATGGTTTTCATTGGCTTTCCTTGGGGCACAGGCTTGAGCTTGACAAGCTTATGACCGTTTCTTTTATCTGGAGCACGCAATCCGCATAAGCGCACCCAATGTACGGATAAGCCATATCCATGTCAAGCGCTTTACTCATTCTTCATTTCACGCGGCATGGAAAGGAAGCCAACCAACCGGTCTTCCCTATTGCGAACCCGATAAACACAATGGATATTGAACGAGTCATGCTGTTCTGTCCATAGTCGTCAGCAGCGCCGCTGCGTTGCTGTCCTGCAAGATCATTTTCGGCTGGAAGCGCAGCTCGACGCGCGTTCCCGCTTCAGGCAAAGCCGTCACGGTCAGGCTCCCGCCCAAGCTATCGGCGCGGTCGCGCATGATGCTGATGCCATAATGATGCATTTCCGGTCCGGATAGCTTGAGGCCCGCCCCACGGTCCTCGATGGCGATGATCAGCGAACTCGCATCGGCACGTTCCAGCGTCACCCAGGCCCGCTGCGTCTGCGCGTGATGTTCGACGTTCGACAGCGCTTCGCGAATGATCTGCAGCACGTGCAGTTGTTCATTGGCCGACAGCTCGATGCCGGCCAGAGAGTTGCTCACCTCGATGCCGGGCAGGCCGCGCTGCCGGAATTCCTCGACCATGTCGCGCAACGCTTGGTCCAGCCCCTTGCCGTCGAAGCGCAGCCGGAAGGTGGTTAACAATTCGCGCAACTGGCGATAAGCATTGTTCAAGCCGGTGCGCAACTCATCGACCACCCCGCGCGCCTGATCCGGGCTCTGCGCATCGAGCAGCCGCGTCAGCCGCGCAACCTGAATCTTCAGGTAGGACAGCGATTGCGCCAGCGAATCGTGCAACTCGCGGGCGATCACCGAACGTTCTTCGAGCAAGGCAACCCTGCGCTCCTGCTGGTTGTGTTCCATACCGACAAGCGCCGAACCGACTTGCCTGCCGATCGCTTCCAGCAGTTTGATCTGCCAGGCGTCTATTTGCGCCCCTTGTGGCACCATCACCGGCATGGTGCCGAAATAGTGGCCGGCATCCACCAGCGGCACATTCAATATCTGGCCGCCGGGATGCGCCGGATCGGGGCGCAAACGCGTCTCTGTCGAGGCATGGCAGGCAGCGCAATCTACCGGTGTACTGGGATCGGGATGCATCCGCTGCGGGGCATTGACGGCGATCGGATAGCCGCGGATCTGGTTGGGATTAAAGGCGCAGATCACCGCCGTCGGCAGACCGATCTCCGCTTCGATGCGTTGCAGCACTTGCTGCAAGCGCTGCGGTGTGAGCGTTCCGCTGGAGAGCAGACGGGCGGTCTCATATAGCAGGGACAGGGCACGGTTGCTGCGTTCGAGTTCGGCGGTCTTTTGCGCCACCTGCGCTTCGAGCGTGCCGTACATGCGTGACAAATCTTCGGCCATGTAATTGAAAGCTTCCGACAACTCCGCAAATTCTCCGCCGCCGCCTGCCGGGGCACGCACCGAAAAGTCGCCCTTGCGCACCTCGCGCGAAAAGTTCAGCAGGTTCGACAGCGTCGCATTGAGCTGCTCATGCAGCATGAAAATGGCGATAAAGATGGTCACCAACATCAGGAACAGCATGCCCCCCTGGATCAGTTTCAGGGTCGTGATCTGGCTCTCCAACTCCTCATCCAGACGTGCCACGAACACATCCACTTTATCGACAAATTTGTGGATGCGCGGCAAGGCTTCTGTCGAGGCGCCGGATTGCATCGCAATCTGCTCTATCAACGGCTTCAGTTGGAGATTCCAATCATTGCTCAGGTCGGCATAGAGGCCGGTTAGCGGATTCTTGGGGTTTGCCGACATGGCCGAGATGATGCCGGGATGGTTCAGGCGGCGGTCGAACTCCTGCACGGCTTCACGTACCGCCTGCCGCCGGTCGGGTTCGGACTGGCTGGGGTCCTCCAGCACCAAAGCGATCGCGTAGGATTGCATGCGCAGGGAACCGGCAATGTTGATGGCGCTGGCCTTGCCGGTTGAACTCTCGGCGAAAATCACCAGGTTCACAAATGACACCGTGGCAGCCACCGCCAGGATAGCCATGGCGATTTCGAGCCGTCCGAGGACGGACTGGCTCGAGAATAGGCGAATCAAGCTGGGTTCTCCTTGAAGCGGGGCAATGGAAGTACCTCTTTGTTTCTCTGCAGTACCCGATTCTAATCAAAAAACTCGACACCTGCCCCAAACCCCAGTCACCACGCGGCCTTAAGGGATACAACGACCCAGCACCACTACTCCTTTGTGGGTAGTTGCCGGTCCTGACTGGCTTCCAAGCTCTATTGTTTCAATGCCTTGCCTTGCCTAGACTCCGAAGCAGGCTCAGCGTTCGCCCGGTGGCGACGATGAGACCGACCGATGATCTGGCATTGCCAGATCCGCCTCAATACTGAAATCCGAAGAAGAAAATGACGGTTCATAAACTTCTCATCAAGCATTCGGGGAAAAAGATGAAAATTCTTGTTTGTCATGACGGTTCGGAGAAAGCCCAGTCTGCGCTGGAAAGAACCATCGCGCTGTTCGGACAATTGAAACCGCAATTGATTTTGGTCACCGTGGCCGAAGAACCGCTGGACGCCAGCAGCCATGACGAAGACTCCTTTGAGGCTTGGCGCGCGACCAGGGAAGAAGGCCTGAGGAAGGCAGCCGAACAGGTGACCGAACACGGCCTCGATGTGGACGCCATCCTGGCGATCGGCGACCCGCGCAAGATGCTGGTGGAGGCTGTCAGAAAAAGAAAGCCGGATATTCTGGTGATTACCAGCCGCCCGCCCAAAGGCGGGGTCAGGTTCGGCAATGTCACTGTCAGTGTCAGCGACTACCTGCTTCATCACGTTGACGATTGCGCCGTGTTGGTAATGCAATGATCGAGAACGGCTCCGCGCAAAGCGATTTATTACTTTTTATTTGATAAAGGGCGCTATATGTCCGAAAGAATCGATGACAAAACCATGGGTTGGATGGACCTGCTGGCCTTCGGGCGAGCAGAGATCGCCGCCCTGCACAAGACCTGGATCGCTTTTTTCCTGACCTTCTATGTCTGGTTCAACATGGCGCCGCTGGTGTCCACCATCATCAAGGACACCGGCCTGACGGTGGACCAACTCAAGATTCTGGCCATCTGCAACGTGGCATTGACCGTTCCGGCCAGGGTGCTGATCGGCATGCTGTCCGACCGCATCGGACCGCGCAAGACCTTCTGTTTCGTGATGTGGTCGATGGCCGTGCCCTGCATGTGGTTTGCGTTTGCCACCAGCTATACCGAGATGCTGGCATCGCGGCTGATCCTGAGCGCGGTCGGCACCGGTTTCGTGGTCGGCATCCACATGACCTCGCTATGGTTCAAACCGCGCGATGCCGGCTTCTCCCAAGGCGTCGAGGCCGGCTTGGGCAACTGGGGTTCCTCCCTGGCCGCGATCACCCTGCCGTTTGTGGCGCTAAGCATACTCGATAGCTGGCGCTGGGCGATCTCCATGAGCGGCCTGGTGATGTTCGCCTACGGCATCTACTACTGGTTCGCCATCACCGACGGCCCCAAGGGCACACAGCGGCCGGTCTCCCGGAAAGCCCAGTCGATCGAGGTTTCCTCCTGGGGCGACATGATCAATGCGATTCTGTGGACCATCCCCATCGTCGGCGTGCTCGCCTTGCTGGTGCGAACCGTGACCAGCAAAGGCTACATCGCGCCGGAGACTTCATACATTTTCTATGCCGCGATCCTCGCCGGCGTGTTGTATCAGGTGCTGGGCATCATCAAGGTCAACGTGCCGATCCTTAGAAAGGGCGTGCCCGAAGACGACAAATACCGATTTACCCAGGTCGGCACGCTGTGCGCCTCCTATGTCGTCACCTTCGGCGCCGAACTCGCCGTGATTTCCATGCTGCCTTTCTTTTTCCAGAAGGTATTCCAGTTGAGTCCGGTGATGGCCGGCCTGTTCGGGTCGATGTTCGCGGTACTGAACTTCTTTTCGCGCGCCCTCGGCGGCTACATTTCGGACCGCATGCCGACCCGAAAGATGGCGCACCTGATCTACCTGGCCGGCGTTGCCGGCGGCTTCGTGCTGATGGGGATGATCGGCCCGGAATGGCCGCTGGCCTTGGCGGTCGCGGTGGTGATGATTTGCGCCATGTTCGTCACCGGCGGTTGCGGCACCACCTTCGCCCTGGTGCCCTTCGTCAAGCGGCGCATCACCGGCAACGTGGCCGGCTATGCCGGGGCTTACGGCAATGTCGGGGCGGTCTGCTATACCACCGCCTACACCATGCTGACCGACAACCAGTTCTTCCTGCTGATCGGCGCGACTGCCGCGGTGACTTTCGTATTCTGTCTTTTCGCCATGAAAGAGCCGGCCGGCGCGTTTGCCAAGGAATACCACCTGTCGTCCGTCGACAAGGACATCATGGCGGGCGGGCATTGATTCGAGAAATGCGGGTTTGTACGTGAATTGAAACTTTAAAAAGGGAAACTGATCATGGCAAGACTACCAAGATGGGAACCGGAGAATCCGCAGTTCTGGGAAGAGACCGGTAGTGCAATTGCGTGGCGCACCTGCGGCATCACGACGTTCTCATTGATTTTTTCTTTTGCCACATGGTTCGTCATGAGCGCGGTGGTGGTGAGAATGCCCGCCATCGGCTTCAAGTTCACCACCATGGAACTGTTCTGGCTCGCGGCCATCCCAGGACTCGCCTCCGGCATCTTGCGACTGATCCACTCCAACTTCATCCCGGTGCTCGGCACCCGGCCGGTGGTCAGCATTTCGACCATCATCAAGATCATCCCGATGGTCTGGCTGGGATTCGCAATCCAGGACACGAGCACCTCGTGGGCCACCTTCATGGTGATCGGCTTTTTGACCGGCATGGGCGGGGGAGACTTTTCCTCCTTCATGCCCTCGACCAGCATCTTCTTCCCGAAACGGCTGCAGGGCGTCGCCATGGGCATCCAGGCGGGGCTGGGCAACTTCGGCGTAAGCATCGTCCAGTTCGTGGCGCCGTGGATCATCGGCTTTGCCGCCCTCGGCGCCATCGTCGGCGGGCCGCAGCCGTTCACCAAGGTGGATGTGCTCAAGGACATCACGGTGACCAAGAATGCCAGCGGCATTGTGACCAATGTGGTCGCCAAGCGGCCTGACCTGGCCGCCGCCACGCTGGTAACGAAAGACGGCGAAGTGGTCAAGGATGTGGCAATTCAAGAGACGGCCACGACCAAGAACATGAAAGTTGACTTGAAGAAGAACGAGGCCGGCGCGGTCACCGACGTGGTGGTCAAGACGGTCGTCAAGAAGGATATCTGGCTGCAGAATGCCCTGTTCGTCTGGGTGCCGTTCCTCATTCTGGCATTCATCCTCTGCGCGCTCTTCCTCAGAAGCGTCACGGTCCCGGCGCGCGGCTTCAAGGGCCAGTTCGAGATCCTCAGCAGCAAGAACCGGGCGCGCACCCATACCTGGAACTGCACCATTACCTATATCTGTTCGTTCGGCTCGTTCTCGGGCTATTCGGCGGCCTTCCCGATGATGATCAAGACCATCTACGGCGGCTTCGACGGCGCGCCCGACCCATTGGCCTATGCCTATCTCGGTCCGTTGATCGGCGGCCTGGTACGCGCTGCCACCGGTCCGATATTCGACAAGTGGGGCGGCAGCAAGGGCATGCACTGGACCACCATCGGCCAGATTATCGGCTGTCTGACCCTGGTCTTCGGCGGCTACCTGACGCCAACGGGCCTGGATCAGTTCCAGGGCTTCGTCTGGATCATGCTGTTCATCTTCCTGATGTCCGGCACCAACAATGCGGCGACCTTCCGCCAGTACCCGATCGTGTTCGCTTATTCTCCCGCCAAGGGCGCGCAGATGCTCGGCTGGACCGGCGCCTGGGCGGCGTTCGGGCCGTTCATCTGGACTTCGCTGATCGGTGCGGCCATCACCAACACCGGCAACGCCAACCTGTTCTTCTATGGCGTGTCCGCTTTCTATGCGTACTCCCTGTTCGTGAACTGGTGGTACTACACCCGCCAGGGAGCCGAGCGCTTCGACTACGGCAACTCGGGCGGCACTTGGTGGGACAAGCTCAGCCCCGCCGAGAAGGAAGAGATGAAGCGCATCGACTTGAGTCATGCCTGAGGACGCGGTCGCGGGAAGGCCTCGGCCTTCCCCACCGCAAAGCTCGCTCACATGAAAAACCCGGACATCCTGGTCAATGCGATCGGCATTCTCTACGGGCTGCTGCTGGTCCTGGCCGCCTTCATCGACAATAAACTCATCCAATCCTTGCGCATCGATGCCCTGTTTATGAAGCAAGCCAGCGACGACACCCGGCCCCTGAACCTGGTCGTCGGCCTCCTGGTTGCGGGTTACGGCGGCTATTCCTTGTTCGCCGGATGAACGCTCCACTCATCCGATCATGAATCCATGATCCTCGTCGTTTCGCTGTGGCAAACCGGGTTCTGACCCAGTGGCAGGCCGAGGACCCGGTGTTCTGGGACGGCCAAGGACGCGCCATTGCCAACCGCAACCTGTGGCTGTCGATCCCGGCCTTGCTGTTGGCGTTCGCGGTATGGATGGTATGGTCGGTGGTGGTGGTGAATCTGCCCAGCATCGGCTTCAAGTTCGACACCGACCAACTCTTCTGGCTGGCGGCACTGCCGGCGCTGTGCGGTGCCACACTGCGCATCTTCTATTCGTTCATGGTGCCGATCTTCGGCGGGCGACGCTGGACGGCGATCTCGACCGCCTCGCTGCTGCTGCCAATGCTCGGCATCGGCTGGGCGGTGCAGGATCCGGCCACGCCCTATTCGACCTTTGTCGCGCTGGCGCTGCTATGCGGTTTCGGTGGCGGCAACTTCGCCTCATCGATGGCCAACATCAACTTCTTTTTTCCCAAGGCGCAGAAGGGTATCGCGCTGGGACTCAACGCCGGCCTGGGCAATCTCGGCGTATCGGTGGTGCAGTTCGTGGTACCGCTGGCAATCACGGCGGATATTTTCGGCGCTTTGGGCGGCGCACCGCAGACATGGATGCATTTGAGCGAAAGCAAGACGATGTGGCTGCAAAACGCCGGCTACATCTGGGTGCCGTTTATTGTCCTGGCGGCGCTCGGCGCCTGGTACGGCATGAACGATCTGTCCAGCGCTCGGGCCTCGTTCACGGAACAGACGGTAATCTTCAAGCGCAAGCACAACTGGCTGATGTGCTGGTTGTATCTGGGCACCTTCGGCTCGTTCATCGGCTATTCGGCCGGTTTCCCTCTGCTGATCAAGAGCCAGTTTCCCGAAGTCCATGCGTTATCGTTCGCGTTTCTCGGGCCGTTGGTCGGCGCGCTGTTCCGGCCGGTGGGCGGCTGGCTGTCCGACCAAGTGGGTGGCGCCACCGTGACCTTCTGGAATTTCATCGCAATGGCAGCGGCAGTGATGGGCGTGCTGTATTTCCTGCCTGCGGGGCCAAGCGGCGGAAATTTTTACGGCTTCCTGGCGATGTTCATGTTGCTTTTCGCCACTTCGGGCATCGGCAACGGCTCGACTTTTTGCATGATCCCGGTGATCTTCATGACCGAACAACAACGTCTGGCCCGGGACAAGGGCCAGGCTGCTGCGGATCAGGCAATCAATAACGCCAACAAGGAAGCGGCGGCCGTGCTCGGCTTTTCCTCGGCAATTGGCGCCTATGGCGGTTTCTTTATCCCCAAAGCCTACGGCACCTCGGTCTCGATGAGCGGTGGCCCGGAAGCCGCCCTATATGGGTTCATCGGGTTCTACCTCTCTTGCATCCTACTGACCTGGTGGCACTATGCGCGCAGGAATGCGGCGATGCCCTGTTAACCCAGATCGAGCTGACTTTCCTCCTCCAGCTCTGCGCCGACCGCATCCCGAATCGATACCATTCCGACAACCTCGCCGCCATCGACGACGGGGAGATGGCGAAAGTCGCCGTCACGCATCATGATCAGCGCATTGACGAAGGGCTTGTCGGCCGAGATCGTTTTCGGATCTGGCGTCATGACACTGGCCACAGTCGTCGTCTTCTGGTCTTTTCCCGTTGCGACCACCCGCGTCAGGATATCGCGCTCGGTCACGATTCCAATCATCGCTTTGCCGTCGAAGGCAATCAAGGCGCCGATACGGTGAAGTGCCATCAGTCTTGCCGCGTCGAGAACTGTGCTCGTAGGGCTGATCTGAATTACCTTGCGCTGCTCCAGGACGTCTTTCACCAGTCTCATTTTCCTTCTCCTCAACGATGGTCGGATGTTTGACTGCATTCGTCGTTGCTGCTCAACAAGCCTCGTTCCACAAAGAAACCCGGTCAAGGGTTCCTCGCTCCCATTCACCAAACGAAGCGAGCGATCCAAATACTGGTCATCGCTCTCGGCCAGTATACCGAAACATCCGGCCGAACAACGCATGTTGCTGGCCGAAGACATCGCCCGACTACCGGTATCTGGGTATCAAAAATTACGGTGTTCAGGGTATATCCGGTTTTTCCATGGCCGCATATAGTGGTACGCACTGGGCGCCGCAATAACGCCTGCGCCAATACGATACAAACGACACAACGCCAGAGGAAGAGTCATGATGCCCGTGCCAAGACAACAGATAAACATCAGTGCATGCGAGTCGACACCTTCCTTACTGGCGGAAGACGAAACGGCAGCGCTATTGCTTGACAAGCGCGGCATGATTCGGGGCTGTAACAACGCCACCGAGGAGTTGTTCGGCTATCGGCGCAGTGAAGTGTTTTGGCAGCATGTCTCGATGCTGCTGCCGCAGTTGGCAGATATCGAATTAATCCAGGACGGAAGGATCAACCCCCGCTTACGTTTCCTCAGTCGCATCGGCGGCTATTTCCAGGCGTTGACCCGACGTGGCGAATATTTTGCAAGCGACTTGTTCCTGCTGGACTTGTCCAATCCGGATTCGAGCGACCTGCGGGTAATCGTGCGTCGTTATCAACACTAAAGCCCGACTGCGGAAGTCCATCCCAAAAGAGAAACATCTAGCCCCCAAAAATACCAGCGGATACCTAGTGCCCCGTTATCGATAGCGGGGACGGGTGTCCGTTTTTTTATTTTTGGGTGCTGGCGCCCACATCTGGGCGTTCTATGGCATTATAAGCCAAGTGATGGATTAAAAAGAGATTTCACCCGCCCGCCTATGGGAATGACATAACATGGAGAAGTAGATGTTCGGTTTCTTTAATAAAGAAAAATTATCCGGTTTGGAAACAGAGGTATCGAAGCTTCAGCAGGAGTTGAACGGCAAAACGGCGGAAATTGACGCGCTGCGCTCGGAGAACCTGCTTCTTGCCGAAAAAGTACAGTCCGCCGAGGCCCGCTGCGACGGCTACCGCGCCTTATTCGAGCACTTTCATTCGTATAGCCAGTCGCTCGGCGAGACCCAGCAAACGCTTGCGGGGCTGGCGACAAAACTGCGGGAAGAGAAACAGGAAACGATCAGCGCCGCCAATCTTTCGGAAGACAGCCGCGGGGGAATTCTCCATATCTGTAGCGCCTTGGCAAAACTTGCCGAACAATCCCGGCAAAGTGTGCAGCAAGTGGACAACCTCAACGTCAGTGCCGATAAAATCGGCGGCATCGTCAATCTGATCAAGGAGGTCGCAGATCAGACCAATCTCCTGGCACTCAATGCCGCCATCGAGGCGGCGCGGGCCGGTGAAGCGGGACGGGGGTTTGCGGTGGTGGCCGACGAAGTACGCAAACTCGCCGAGCGTACGGCCAGCGCCACCAAGGAAATTTCCGCTTTGGTCAGCACCATTCAAAATGAAACCCATCTCGCGCAACACAGCATGAACGAACTGGCGACACAGTCCGATGCTTTCGGAGAAGAAGGCGCAACCGCCACGCGGAACATCGAAGAAGTCCATACTCTGGCGCAGAGAATGGAGCGTGCCGTCAGTGCCGCGGCGTTACGCAGCTTTACCGAACTGGCCAAAATGGACCACCTGATCTTCAAATTCGAGATTTACAAGGTGTTCATGGGCATCTCCGAAAAGACCGCCGACAACTTCGCCAGCCACCAGACCTGCCGCCTCGGCAAATGGTATTACGAAGGCGAAGGCAAGGAATGCTTCTCGCGGCTTGACGGTTATCGCGAGATGGAAAGCCCGCACACCGATGTGCATAAGCATGGCCGAGAAGCCGTAACGCAGTTTCTTATGGGCAACTTCCCACAGGGGATCGAATCGGTCGGTGCGATGGAGCTTGCCAGCGCCAGTGTCCTGGCTTGTCTGGAACGGATGGCAGTAGAGGGAGAAACCTCGCCGGACGTTTTGTGCTTGACCCATTGATCGAATGGGTTGACCTCCAGCCGGGGCAGGGTCAGCCTGTGCCGCCCACGGTCAGGCTTTCAATCCGCAGCGTCGGTTGCCCCACGCCGACCGGCACGCTCTGGCCTTCCTTGCCGCAGGTGCCGACGCCCGGATCGAGCTTCATGTCGTTGCCGATCATGGTCACACGTTGCAGCACATCCGGGCCATTGCCGATCAGCGTTGCGCCCTTGACCGGGGAAGTGATTTTGCCGTTCTCGATCAGGTAGGCTTCGGCGGCCGAGAAGACAAACTTGCCGCTGGTGATGTCGACCTGGCCGCCGCCGAAATTCGCCGCATACAGCCCCTTCTTCACCGAAGCGATGATCTCCTGCGGATGCTTGTCGCCGTTCAGCATGCAGGTGTTGGTCATGCGCGGCAGCGGCAGATGGGCGAAGGATTCGCGGCGGCCGTTGCCGGTGGAAGAAACGCCCATCAGGCGGGCGTTGAGCGAGTCCTGCAGATAGCCAACC
This sequence comes from Sterolibacterium sp., assembly GCA_041674385.1. GTDB lineage: Bacteria > Pseudomonadota > Gammaproteobacteria > Burkholderiales > Rhodocyclaceae > JACRAR01. The sequence continues at coordinate 63,597 of JBAYVU010000014.1, read as the reverse complement.
AGCCTGCCGTCATCGATCAGCAAGGTGCGTTGGGTCGGGTTGCCCTCGTCATCGACCGACAGGGAACCGCGCCGATCCGGAATGCTGCCGTCATCGATCACGGTCACGCCCTGCGCCGCGACCCGCTCGCCGATGCGGCCGGAGAAGACCGAGCTGCCCTTGCGGTTGAAGTCGCCTTCGAGACCGTGGCCGATCGCCTCGTGCAGCAGGATGCCGGGCCAGCCGGCGCCCAATACCACTGTCATGGTTCCGGCCGGTGCCGGCTTGGCGGCCAGATTGACGCTGGCCTGATGTACTGCCCTGGCCGCATAGTCCTGCAATATCGCGTCGCTGAAGTAAGCGTAGTCGAAACGTCCGCCCCCGCCCGCCGAACCCTGCTCGCGTTTCCCCTGTTCCGCCATGATGACGCTGACCGAGACCCGCACCAGCGGCCGCACATCGGCCCCGATGCGACCGTCGCTGCGCGCCACCAGCACGACTTCCCAGGTGCCGGCGAGGCTCGCCATGACTTCGACGACACGCGTGTCGAGGGCGCGCGCGTAGCCTTCGAGGCGTTCCAGCAGCCTGACCTTCTCGGTATCGGCAAGCGCTGCGATAGGGTCGTGAGAGGCATACAGCGCAGTGGCGGGTGCCATCTGCGCACCGCGCCTGAGCAGAGGCACCCGTTCAGTGCCGCCTTGGGCGGCGATGGCGCGCGTCGCCTTGGCCGCGCTTTGCAGGGCGGCCAGACTGATTTCATCGGAATAGGCGAAGGCGGTTTTTTCCCCGGCGACGGCGCGTACGCCGACACCTTGTTCGATATTGAAACTGCCCGATTTGACGATGCCTTCTTCCAGGCTCCAGCCTTCCGAACGGGCATACTGAAAATAGAGATCGGCATACTCGACTTGATTGCCGAAGATCATGCCGAACACGTCGTCGAGTTGTCCCGGCGTCAGATGGTAGGGTGTCAGCAGGCATTGCTCGGCGGTAAGGAAAAGATCGGTGGAGGTCATATGGTTACCAAAAAATATTGATCAACATCATCGCAGCACGCGATGCTTCAACGCCGGCAGACTGGCGCGCACTTCGGCAATGCGCGCCGGGTCGATTTCGGCGGTCACTATCCCGGCACCCTTGTCGCAGCACGCCAGCACCTCCCCCCAGGGGTCGACAATCATGCTGTTGCCATGGGTAACGCGGCCATTCGGGTGTTGTCCGCCCTGTGCCGCAGCCAGCAGGTAGCATTGGTTTTCGACGGCGCGGCAGCGTACCAGCAATTCCCAGTGGGCGCGGCCGGTCGTCTCGGTGAAGGCGGCCGGCACCACCAGCAGGTCCACGCTGCCCATCGCCCGGAACAATTCGGGAAAGCGCAGATCGTAGCAAATCGCCAGGCCGATACGGCCAAAAGGAGAATCGCAGGCGACTACCGCAGTACCCGCTTCGATAGTCAGACTCTCGTTGTAGCTTTCCGTTCCACGCGTAAAACCGAACAGATGGATTTTATCGTAGCGGGCCACGCGCCGGCCGCTTTCATCATAGACCAGGCAAGCGTTGCGCATTTTGGCCGGGTCAATCGCGGTCATCGGCAACGACCCGCCGACCAGCCAGAGGCCAAACTGCCGGGCTGTCGCGCTGAGAAAATCCTGGATCGGCCCTTCGCCATCGTTCTCCCTGGCGGCCAGGCGCTCGGCATCGGCTGCGCCGATCAACGGGAAATACTCGGGCAAAGCCACCAAGTGCGCGCCCTGCGCCGCCGCTTGGGCAATCAGTCGCCTGGCTTCATCCAGGTTGGCTTCGACTTCCGGTCCGGAAACCATCTGGACCGCAGCGATAATCAGTTTCTCAGACATAGGCTCATTTGGGCTTTTCGGCATTCTCGGTTTTTGTCTGCGGCCCGGAAAGTTTTTCCACCTTCGGATCGTCCCAGCTTCCGGTGACCGCGTATTCGTAAGAGAATATCTGATCGATCGGGTTCTTCAATATCTTATCCGCCAGCCAGGCGATGGCGCCTGCCGCCGGGTGTGCCAGCATGGCGCCGACCGCAAGGCTTTCGCCGAGCGCGGGAGACACGTGCACTTTCAGGTTCTGGGTTTCCTGCGTCAGGTTAGCGCTGCCGCTCATGAGAATTTTGGCAGACGGTCCGACGATCTGAAAGCCCTGGGTATTGATCACGCCGTTGGTCAGGTTGAGACGGCCGGAAATATTGTCGAAAGCGAAGCCCTGGCTGAAGATATCGCGAAAATCCAGCGTGATGCGGCGCGGCAGCGATTGCAGGCTGAGGATGCCGAGCAGCCGTCCGACACCGGGTTCGAGTTTGTTGAACTGGCCTTTCGAGGCTTCGACATCGAGCATGCCGCTGAGCGAAGGGTAGTCGATCTCGAACGGCGTGCCATTCCAGGAAAGCGCTCCTTCCAGTTTGGCGGAGCCACGTCGCAGCACATCCGGATAACCCAGTCGTGCCAGCAGCTTCTCTATGCTCTTGACATTGAGCGTGAATTTCAGGTGGGTGTCGGGTTGGGAAGTGCTCGGACGCCACTTGCCTTCGCCACCAATTTTGGCATCGTCATTTTCAATATCCAGCTTGGCTTCCCAGGTGCCCTCATGGTTGTCTGCGTTTAACCGGAGCTTGCCATAAGGTTTGTCGCGCAGCAGGAATTGCTCGACCTCGATGTCCAGACCGGGCAACTCTTTGAGCATGTCGCTGCCGGATGCTTCGCTCGACGCCTTGCTGACCGTGTTATCGCCGATGGCCAGTTGCTTGAGGCGCGCAGAAAGCCGGCCGGCGCCTTGATTGAGCCAAGCCAGTTCGCCGTTCAGTTCGCGGCTTTTTACCTCCGCGCGCCAGCCGCTGTCGCGGACTGCGGTGGATGCCGTTGCCTTGACTTCCAGATCGTTGAGCCGGTGGTCGAAAAGGGTGAATTCGCGGGTTTTCAGGGTGAGGTTGGCCGCCAGCCGCGGTAGATTGCCGCTCTTCTCGCCGGCGCCCAATATCCTGCGCCAGAAATCGGCATCGATCTTCTTGAGGTTAACCGCCAGCAGCAGGCCCTTGTCGGGCATTGCCACCGATTCTCCCAAAGCGACCGCGCCGCGGTCCCAAACGGTTTTTTCCGCTCGCTCACCCTCATGGTGGCGCACGAAACGGGCAGCCAGGAAGTTGCCGAGACCCAGCTCAATCTGGTCGCGCGACCCTGCCGACGCAGCCGGGGCAAGCCTGGCTGCGCCACGTCGCGTCGCTGCCGCCCCGGTTCGTTGCGGTTCCGGCAGCAACTTGCGCTCAAAACGCAACGGCAGGGTCTCGCTGGCGCTCTTGTTAAACGGCTCGGGCAGACTCGAAGAGATGCCCAAGAGTTTCGACTCGATCATGAGCTCGGGAATTTTCTTGCGCACTCGTACCCTGCCGCGCCAGAAACTGCTGCCGGACAGATGATCGAGCAGCGGATGGGAAAACTGCTTGCGCAAGTCGGCAATGCTCAAGTTGCCCTCGCTGTTGATCAGCACGGTGCCGTTGCCGATGGTTTTCACATCGATCGTCATCGGCGACCCGAGCATGGCCGCACGTATTTTTTCGGCCTTGAGCGCGTCACCGGAAAATTGCATGCGGCCATTGACATCGGTCAGCTGCGGCAGATCGCCATCGAGCAGCAGCTTGTTGCCGGCGAACTCGAAAATACCCTCGGTCTTGGTCTCGGAGAGATGTCGCAGCGGCAACACCAGCTTCAGCTTGAGATGGCCAGAGCCTACCGCCTTCATGTCGTCGGTGAAGTGGTCGATGTGCTCGCTCACCGGGCTGTCATCGATGAAGCGCAGGAAATCCGCAGTCGGCCCGGCGGCATTGCCGCTGATCACGATCAGCTCTTCCGGCACTTCGAGATCGGCGATCTCCGCCTTGACCTCACTCAATTTGACGCCGTAGATATCGCCTTGGCTGGCCTTGATAAGCATGCGCTTGCCAACGAATTCCAACTCGCCGGCGATCTGTTCGATCTGCGGCCAGCGCGCCGCATACTTCAACGTGGCACCATGAAATTTACCTTTGACTTCGAACACGCCCGAACCATCGTCAAAGGGAAAGCGCTTCAGGTCGCCCTTCAGGCGCAATGTGGTTTCGTCGCTAACGCCGCCGAGAATGGAGCTATGCAACCAGTCGCCGACATCCTTGCTTACCGCCAGCGGCATGTAACGCCATACCGAGGTTCCGGCGGCGCGGCTGAAATGCGCTTGCAAATCGATCTCGCCGGGTTCCCCCGCACGGCTCAGGTAGCTGCCGCTGGCAGTGCCGGCGGCATCCTGGTTTTCGAAGGAAGCATGCTCGAGCTTGACCTCGAGACGTTCCTGGCCCGCTTCGTGACGCACATTCCACTTCAGCTGGGCATTCAAGGTTGCCAGGGGAATGCTTGGATCGGCGAAGACCAGCGGCAAATTCAAGCGTGTTTGCTGACTGGCAAGTTTGAGGCTGCCCCCCTGATCGTTGCCTTCGATGCTGCCGGAAACACCCTCAAAACCCGGCAGCGTTCCCTGGGCTTGCATGCCTAGACCTTCGAAGCGCGCCCGCAGGGCATAAGTGGCGATCCCGACCTGGGCTGTGCCGCTCCAACTCGATTTCAAGTCGAACAGCTTGCCGCGCGGTGCGGCTTCGGTCAGGCGCTGGCGGATCGTCGGGTCGATCGGCAGGTAAGCAGCGAGTCGCGCCAAGGCATCCAGATCCAAGCTGTTGGCGCTCAGTTCGCCATGCGACGAGGTATGCTCTGTGGCGGGAATCCAGCGCAGCTGAAAGTCGGTCGGTTCGATGTTGATGCCGTCGCGCGTGGTCAGCGCCAATTGCTTGGCATTGGCTTCGAAGCCGCGGTTCAGCCGCTTGCCGGCAAGCCGGCCCTGCATGTATTGCAGGTCGAGCAAGGGCAAATCCGGCGCGAGACGCAACTGGACGTCGGTCAAGGCAATGTCGGCAGTTAGCTGGGTCAGCTGGTTCTGTGCGAAGCCCAGCCAGAGCCGCATGCCGCCGCTGCCCTGGGGCAAGTCCAGCGGATAGTCGATCCAGGCGCGCCAAACCGCCAGGTCGGCATAATCGAGCTCGGCATAGGCCTCTCCCTGCCAAGCGGCGAAGGCATCCAGATCGTTGCCGCGGAAGTCGCCACGAATGTCCAGTCGCTTCGCCAGCGCATGCGGCGGGTCGGCGGTCAAACCGAAACGGTGGCGATCGCCGTTATTCTGCAATACAAAATTCAGGTGCCGCAGCGTCAGCGTTGGCGCGCCGCGCAACTCGTCCTGCCAGGTGATGCTGGCATCGCGCACCACGACACGCCGCTGCGCGAGCAGCCAGTCGGAGAAATCGTTCTCGTTTTCCAGTGTTGGCGCATTGAGCTGCAGGCCGGCGATGAAGACTTGCCCCTGCGGATTGCGACGGATGATCAGCTCTGGCGCGACGATCTCCAGTCGATTCAGTCGCAGACCGAAATGCAGCAGCGAGGTCCAGGATATCTCCGCGGCGACGTTGTCCAAAGCCAATGCCGGCCGGCCTTGCCGGTCATGAATCTGGAAGCCGTGCAGCGCTAGTTGAGGATGCAGTCCCTGCCACTGGGCCTCGAGACCGGCAATGACCACCTGTCGTCCGAGAGAATCCGACAGCATTCTTTCGATGTCGACATGATAGTCATTGATCTGCGGCAGCAGTGCGTAGCGCAGCGTGAGAAACAGCAGAGCGAAACCGAAATAACCCAGCATCAGCAGCCAGGCCAGCAAGCGGAGCAGCTTGCACAGACTGGAGCGACCTAACAGCGAAATCGGCATAGAGGAGAGTGGTGCATTGTTGTATTGTTGTATTGTTGTATTGTCCATACAGGGCCATGCCAAGAAGGCAAGCGCCCCAAAACCAAAGCCGGGCACTAGAATGCTGTCTGGCCGCTACTGCCAGCACAATTTTACCTTAATGCCCTCTCTCACCGATATTCTGCCGCAGGTTCTATCTTTCTCCCGCTATCTCAGCCAGTTGCTCACGGCAAGCCCGGCGCTGGCCGACAAACTCGCAGCCGATTGGGATCATCCAGTGACAGCCGATGAGTTGCGTGGTTTCCTGCCTGAGGTGCTGAACGAAGAAACACTCAAGCCGGCACTGCGCCATCTCAAACAGCGTGCCTACCTGCGCATCGCCACGCGCGATCTGGCCGGGCTGGCGAACCTGGCCGAAGTCACCGAAAGCATGACGCTGATCGCCGAGATCGCTGTGGAAAAAGCCCTGGCGACGCATGCTGCGGCTCTCGGCCTGCGCTATGGCGTGCCACGCAACGCCAAGGGAGAACAGCAGCAATTGATGGTCATCGGCATGGGCAAGCTGGGTGGACGCGAACTCAATGCCTCCTCCGACATCGATCTGATTTTTGTCTATCCGGAGGATGGCGAAACCGACGGCAGCGGCGCTCGTTCGATCAGCAACTTCGACTTTTTCACACGGCTCGGTCGCAACTTGATCAACGCCATCGCGGAATCCACCAGCGATGGCCGGGTATTCCGCGTCGATATGCGGCTGCGGCCGAACGGCGATTCGGGTCCGCTGGTATGCAGCTTCGACATGCTGGAGAATTACTTCATCACTCAGGGGCGCGAGTGGGAACGCTATGCCTGGATCAAGGCACGGCCAATCGCCCAGGACGCTTACCGGGAGGAATGGGTCGCCGGGCTGGAATCGATGCGGCGCCTGTTCGTCTTTCGAAAGTATCTCGACTTCGGTGCGATCGACGCAATGCGCAGCCTGCACGCGCAAATCCGGCGCGAAGTGACGCGCAAGGATATGGCCGACGATGTCAAGCTGGGGCCTGGCGGAATTCGCGAGATCGAGTTCATCGCCCAGGTATTCCAGCTGATCCGCGGCGGTCGCGACACGCAGTTGCAGGTCAAGCCGACGCGGCAAGTGCTGTCTCTGCTCGCCGAACGGCAACAAATCACCTACATGGCCGCATTCGAACTTGGCAGCGCCTACGAATTCCTGCGCCGCCTGGAGCACCGCCTGCAATATCTCGACGATGCCCAGACGCATAAACTGCCTGAAAACCCCGACGATCAACTGCGCATCGCGCAAGCCATGGGATTTGCCGGCTATGACGCGTTGCTGATGGAACTCGACGACCATCGCGCTACCGTTGCCCGCCATTTCGCGGCGGTTTTTGCCGACCCGAGCAAGTCCAACCATGCCCTTGAGGGTATCTGGCAATCCAGCGACGGCGATGCCCAGGTGCTGGAACTCGCCCGTCATGGCTATCGCAATGCCGTGGATGCCTCGCAACGTCTCGCCACACTGCGCAGCGGGGGACGCTACCAGCAAATGCCGGCGACGGTGCGCGAGCGCTTCGACGCCTTGGTGCCACTGGTCATCGAGGCCTGCGCGACCACCCCGAACCCGGACGACACCTTGTCGCGCATCCTCGACCTGCTCGAAGCGATCAGTCGCCGTGCCGCCTACTTGGCGTTGCTGCTGGAATACCCGCAGGCCTTGCAAAAAGTGGCTCAGCTCGCCAGCGCCTCTTCGTGGGCGGCGGATTACCTGAGACGCCATCCGATCCTGCTCGATGAATTGCTCGATAGCCGTATTTTCGAAACCGCTCCCGAGTGGACCGTCTTCCGGGCACAGCTCGAACAAACTCTGCAAGAAGACGAACCGGATACCGAATTGCAGATGAACAGATTGCGCGAAGCCCATCATGCCAAGCTATTCCGCCTCCTGGCACAGGACATCGCCGGCCTGCTGCCGCTCGAGAAACTCGCCGACCATCTCTCCGAGCTGGCGGATATCATGCTCGAACTGACCATCAAGTTCGCTTGGCGCAAACTGGCGAAGCGCCACATCGAAACGCCGCGCTTCGCGGTCATCAGCTACGGCAAGCTTGGCGGCAAGGAACTCGGCTACGCTTCCGATCTGGACCTGATTTTTCTTTACGACGACCCATTCCCCGAAGCCCAGGAAAACTATGCGCGCCTGGCGACACGGATCAATACCTGGCTTTCCAGCCAGACCTCGTCCGGCATGCTGTTCGAGACCGACTTGCGTCTCAGGCCCAATGGCGATTCCGGTCTGGTCGTCAGTTCGATCGATGCCTTCCGCAAATATCAGCTCGAAGAGGCCTGGCGGTGGGAACACCAGGCGCTCACCCGGGCGCGTTTCTGCGCCGGAGACCGCAACATCGGCGAGGCTTTCGAGCAGATTCGCAACGAAATCCTGCGCCAGCCGCGCAACCTTGCCGAACTGCGGCACGAAGTGCTGGCGATGCGCCAAAAGATGTTCGATGCCCATGCCGGCAAGAGCCAACTGTTCGATCTGAAACATGATCGCGGCGGACTCATCGATGTCGAATTCATCGTCCAGTATCTGGTGCTCGGCCATGCTCATGAATACCCACAGCTTACCGGCAACCTCGGCAACATTGCCCTGCTTAAGATTGCCGGCCAGCTTGGTCTGATCCCCCCTGCGCAGGCCGAGACGGTACGCAATGCCTACCGCGACTATCGCCGCATGCAGCATGCGCTGCGCCTCAACAGTGCGCCGGCCCGCGTGGAACCGAACAGCGTGGCCGAGCGTGTCGCAGCAGTGCGCGAGTTGTGGCGAATCGTGTTCGAATGATACTTGCAGTTTTTTATGCTCCTTTTTCAGGAATGAACCCATGACAGTGAATTACGCCACGCCTACCCCCAACCAGTTGCTGTCAGTCGCCGGCGTCCGCCTCGGCGTGGCCGAAGCGGGAATCCGCAAGGCCAAGCAGCGCGACCTGACGCTGATCGATCTGGCCGCTGGCAGCCGGGTCGCGGGCGTGTTCACCCAGAACCGCTTTTGCGCCGCGCCGGTGCAAGTCTGCCAGCAGCATCTTGCCGGGCACGACATCCGCGCCTTGGTGATCAACACCGGCATCGCCAATGCCGGTACCGGCGAACCCGGGCTGACCGCCGCGCGCGCCACATGTAGCGCAGTGGCGGCCCTGCTCGATCTTTCCGACCGGCAAGTGCTGCCATTTTCCACAGGCGTCATCATGGAACCGCTGCCGGTGAAGCGCATCGTCTCGGCCTTGCCCGCCTGCCAGGCAGCGTTGCGCGGCGACAGCCAGGGCTGGTTCGATGCGGCGCATGCCATCATGACCACCGACACCGTCGCCAAAGCCGCATCGCAACTGGTCGATATCGGCGGCAAGACGATCAGCGTCACCGGCATTTCCAAAGGCGCCGGCATGATCAAGCCGAACATGGCGACCATGCTCGGTTTCATCGCCACCGACGCCGCCATTTCCCAGCCGCTGCTGGAACAAATGGTAAAACAGGTTGCCGACGCATCCTTCAACTGCATCAGCGTCGACGGCGATACCTCGACCAATGATTCCTTCATCCTGATCGCCACGGGCGCCGCGAAGAATGCCGAGATCATCGATGGGTCGAGTAAGGATTACGAGGCGCTGCGCAATGCGGTCACGCTTGTCGCCGCCGAACTGGCGCAAGCCATCGTGCGCGACGGCGAGGGCGCCACCAAGTTCATCGAAATCTTGGTGCAAAGCGGTTTCGACACCGCCGAATGCAAGGCCGTCGGCTACGCCATCAGCCATTCGCCACTGGTAAAAACCGCATTTTTTGCGTCAGACCCGAACCTCGGCCGGATTCTCGCCGCCATCGGCAATGCCGCACAGTCGCACGAATCGCTCAGGGATCTTGACGTCAGAACCGTCAAGTTATGGCTGGGCGATACCCTGGTCTCGGAATATGGCGGTCGTGCCGCCAGCTACCATGAAGCGGACGGCGTGCGTGCAATGACCCCGGCCGAAATCGTAATCCGCATCGATCTCGGCCGCGGTTCCGCCCTAGCGAAAGTGTGGACCTGCGACCTGTCCTACGACTACGTAAAAATCAATGCGGATTACCGGAGTTAGTAAAACACTACATCCGGCACAGTCCGGCAGAATCCACAAAGCCCGCTTAAATACGGGCTTTTTTGTTTGTTATGATCCGATCTCTTGCATTTATACTGAAACAGGAATAATCTATGCCGATGTCAAAGACTCAACAGAAGCCACTGATCTGGCTCGGTAACAGCCTGGATTCAGTCAAGTCTTTCTCACCTGATGCACGTCGCGAGGCCGGTCACCAGTTGGGTATTGTGCAGGAAGGAAGGGAACCGGCTGACTGGAAGCCAATGGAAACCGTAGGTGCTGGCGTGCGGGAGATTCGGATTCATGTCGAGACTGGCTACCGCGTGCTGTACGTCGCCAAGTTCGCCGAGGCAGTGTATGTGCTGCATGGCTTTGAAAAGAAGACCAGGCGCACACCAAAAATCGACATTGATCTTGCCAACAAGCGGTACCGCGAATTACTGAATGAGAGGAAACGGAAATGAACAAACTGGCCATGACCAAGGGGAGCGGCAATATTTTCGCCGATCTGGGCTTTGATGGTGAGGAAGCACAAAACCTGCAATTGCGCTCGCAAACCATGATGGCGGTGGAACACTGGTACAGGGCCAGCGGACTCACTCAAGCGAAGGCTGCGCAGGCGCTTGGCCTCACTCAGCCGCGCCTTAATCAATTGCTCAAGGGCAAAATCAGCGAATTCAGCCTGGATGCGCTGGTAAATATGGCAACTCGCGCCGGGATGCGCGTGGGACTGACGATCAAGCCAGTTGCAACGGTGAAAGTGGCACGAGCACGGTCGACGGCGGCGCCGAAGAAACCTACCAGCAGCAAGACCGGGCAAACAAGGCGGGCAGCGTAGCGGCCATGAAGCGCGCTCACATCATTCCAACGACTGAGCTTCCCCCGAAATTTCGTCTTCGAGGAAAGCAGGTGGGATAAAGGAAATGGAAGGAAGCTCAGGCGCCGGAGATCGTGACCTCCGGCGCCTAGGGGAGCGAGGATCGCTACTCTCAGCGTGCGCGCACTAGCTGGTAGGCACGAACCACGTAGCTGACCACGGCGAAGCCGCTCCAGACATGCACCAGCCGCGTGAAGGGAAACACCAGGAAGACCGTCAGGCCGAGGAACAGGTGCAGCTTGAACAGGATCGCGACATCCGCCAGGAAATCGGCTGCGCCGCTGCGGAAGGTCCAGATGTGCTGCGCCCATTCCACCAGCTTGACCATTTCGCCGCCGTCCATATGCTGCAAGGAAACCGGGATCGTCAGCAAGCCAAGCGCTAGTTGGGTCATCAGCAACAGCAATATGGCGATATCCATGGGCTTGCTGTTGCGCAGGATACGCACATCGCCAAGCCGTCGTTGCACCAGCATCAGGGCGCCGACGATGCCCAGCACACCGCAGGTGCCGCCGCCGAAAATCGCGATCATCTGCTTGGCCGGCATGGTCACGCCCAGCACATGCCAAACTTCCAGCGGCACCAGCAGTCCGCCCAAGTGGCCGAAGAAGATGCCCAGCACGCCGATGTGGAACAGGTTGCTGCCGAGCCGCAACTGGCCGGTCCTCAGCAACTGCGAGGAATCGCTTTTCCAGGTGTATTGCTCGCGGTCGAAGCGAACCAGGCTGCCGACGAAGAAGACTGTCAGGCAGATGTAGGGATAGATGCCGAAGACGAAATCGTTCAAGGCGCTCATGCCGTCCTCCGATGGAACTCAATGGTTTGTGATTGCTGGGGCGCGGATTGCGGTGAACACGCGCCCAGGAAAGTGACGGGCTGGTCCGCCCAGGCTTGGTCGATGGCTTCGAACGTGGTGTCCTCTTCCACCGGCGCACCTTCGCGATTGCTCAATTGCCGCTCGGGATGGCGCTCTCCGGCCAGACGCAGCAGCGCCTGGAACACTGCCGCATAGGGACTTGCGCGCCGTGTCAGGGTCGCTCCGATGGTCTCCAGCAGGTGCTGTACTTCCTGCAATTGCTGTTGCGCTTCGGATTCGTCGAGCAGCGACAGGAACTCCAGAAACACCGGCAGGAAATCCGGCAGGTCGCGCACTGTCAAAGCCAAGTCATGACGCTCGTAGAGCGCCAGCAAGTCGACCATGGCTTGGCCGCGATCGCGCGATTCGCCATGCACATGTTCGAACAGGTTGAGCGAGGCCGCCCGGCCACGATCGAAGGTGTCGATATATTCGGATTCGGAGTCCATCAGATCGGCGTCATGCAGGCGATCGAGCAGCCGTCCCAGCGCCGCGCGATCTGCCGACTTGAGGCGCTGGTCGGTGTAGAACACATCGCGCAATTCAGCCAGACTGCCCAGCAGTTCCTCGTGCGGATAGGAGAGCAGCGCTGCCAGTGCGCGATAGGTAAGGTTCGGGTTCATCAACCCACCTCCTTGATCGGGATGAAGCGCTGCTTGGCGTTCTTGCCGCTGCTGCTGGAACCGAACAAACTGGTATCCGAGGCGCCGTCCGAGCAGCCGTTGCCGAAGGAGAAACCGCAGCCGCCACGCAAATCGTAGGCGTTTTCGGCATATTCGCGGTGCGTGGTGGGAATCACGAAACGGTCCTCGTAGTTGGCGATGGCCATGATGTGGTACATGTCCTCGACCTGCGCGACCGAGATGCCGACCTGACGCAAGATATCCGCGTTGTCGCGGCTCTCGACATGACGCTCGCGCATGAAGGCGCGCATCGCCAGCATGCGTTCCAACGCCCGGATCACCGGGGCCTCGTCGCCGGCCGTGAGCAGGTTGGCAAGGTATTTCACCGGGATGCGCAGCTGCTTCACGTCGGGAATCGCGCCATTGACGCCCACCAGGCCGCTGTTGGCGGCCGACTGGATCGGCGACAGCGGCGGCACGTACCACACCATCGGCAGGGTGCGGTATTCGGGGTGCAGGGGCAGGGCGACGCGCCATTCCATGGCCATCTTGTAGACCGGCGAGTTCTGTGCCGCCTTGAGCCATGCTTCCGGGATGCCGTCCTGGCGCGCCTGCTGCTGTATGACCGGATCGTGCGGATTGAGAAACAGGCCGAGTTGCGCGTCGTACAACGCTTTCTCGGAAGCCACCGAAGCAGCCGCCTCGATCTTGTCGGCATCATAGAGCAGCACACCGAGATAGCGGATGCGGCCGACACAGGTTTCGGAACACACGGTCGGCTGTCCGGCCTCGATGCGCGGGTAGCAGAAGATGCACTTCTCCGCCTTGCCGCTTTGCCAGTTGTAGTAAATCTTCTTGTAGGGGCAGCCCGACACGCACATGCGCCAGCCGCGGCACTTGTCCTGGTCGATGAGCACGATGCCGTCTTCCTCGCGCTTGTAGATCGACCCCGAGGGGCACGACGCGACGCAGGCCGGATTCAGGCAGTGCTCGCACAGACGCGGCATGTACATCATGAAAGTGTTCTCGAACTGGCCGTAAATCTCCTTTTGCACGGCCTCGAAGTTTACGTCCTTGCTGCGCTTGGCGAATTCGCCGCCGAGGATTTCTTCCCAGTTCGGGCCCCCTTCGATTTTTTCCATGCGCTCGCCGCTGATCAGGCTGCGCGGGCGCGCCACCGGCGGCGCCTTGCTATCCGGCGCAGTGTGCAAATGCTCGTAGTCGAAGGTGAACGGTTCGTAGTAGTCGTCGATCTCGGGCAGGTTGGGGTTGGCGAAGATCTTCGCCAGGTTCGCCAGCTTGCCGCCCTGGCGCGGCACGATCTTGCCGTCGTCCTTGCGCACCCAGCCGCCGTTCCAGACGTTCTGGTTTTCCCATTGCTTGGGGTAACCGACGCCGGGTTTGCTCTCGACGTTGTTGAACCACGCGTACTCCATGCCGGGACGATTGGTCCACACGTTCTTGCAGGTGACCGAGCAGGTATGGCAGCCGATGCATTTGTCCAGGTTCAGGACCATGCCGATTTGCGCTCTGATTTTCATGAATGGGCTCCTTCGAGGGCGGCGGGTTGCGGCTCGTCCATCCAGTCCACCGTCTTCATCTTGCGCACGATGACGAACTCGTCGCGGTTGGTGCCGATGGTGCCGTAGTAGTTGAAACCGTAGGAAAGCTGCGCGTAGCCGCCGATCATGTGGGTCGGTTTGAGCACTGCGCGCGTTACCGAATTGTGGATGCCGCCGCGCGTGCCGGTGATTTCCGAACCCGGCGTATTGACGATTTTTTCCTGGGCGTGGTACATCATGCACATGCCGGGATTGACGCGCTGGCTGACCACCGCGCGGGCGGTGATGGCGCCATTGACGTTGTAGAGTTCGATCCAGTCGTTGTCGACGATGCCGACCTTCTGTGCATCGGTTTCCGAAAGCCAGACGATCGGTCCGCCGCGCGACAGCGTCAGCATGATCAGGTTATCGGTGTAGGTCGAGTGGATGCCCCACTTCTGATGCGGCGTGATGAAGTTGAGCACCACCTCGGCATTGCCGTTGCCCTTCTTGCCCTGGATCGGTTTCACCGTCTTCAGGTCTACGGGCGGCTTGTAGACGCACAGGCCTTCGCCGAAGCCCAGCATCCACTTGTGATCCTGGTAGAACTGCTGGCGGCCGGACAGCGTGCGCCAGGGGATCAGCTCATGCACGTTGGTATAGCCGGCGTTGTAGGAAACATGCTCGTCTTCGAGTCCGGACCAGGTGGGCGAGGAGATGATCTTGCGCGGTTGCGCCTGGATGTCGCGGAAGCGGATCTTCTCGTGTTCCTTACCATGCGCCAGGTGTGCATGTTCGCGTCCGGTGATCTTGGACAGCGCCTCCCAGGCCTTGACCGCGACATGGCCGTTGGTTTCGGGGGCCAGCATCAGCACCACTTCGGTGGCATCGATATCCGTCTCGATCTTCGCCATGCCCTGGCTGGCGCCCTCCTCCCTGACCACGCCGTTCAGGTCGCGCAAGCCTTTCACTTCCTCCTGGGTGTTCCAGGCGATGCCCTTGCCGCCGTTGCCGACCTTTTCCATCAACGGCCCCAAGGCGGTGAAGCGCTTATACACGTTGGGATAGTCGCGCTCGACCACGGCCATCGCTGGCGCGGTCTTGCCGGGAACCAGATCGCATTCACCCTTCTTCCATTCCTTGACGCCCAGCGCCTGGGCGAGTTCGCCCGGGGTGTCGTGCATCAGCGGCGTCAGCACCATTTCCTTTTCCACGCCAAGATGACCGACGCAGACTTCGGAGAATTTCTTGGCGATGCCCTTGTAGATTTCCCAGTCGCTCTTGGCTTCCCAGGCCGGATCGACGGCCTGCGACAGCGGGTGGATGAAGGGATGCATGTCGGAAGTGTTGAGGTCGTTCTTCTCGTACCAAGTGGCGGTGGGCAGCACGATGTCGGAGTAGAGACAGGTGGTGCTCATGCGGAAGTCCAAGGTCACCAGCAGGTCGAGTTTACCTTCGGGCGCATGGTCTCGCCACACCACTTCCTGCGGTTTGGCCCCGCCGAAGCTGCCGAGATCCTTGCCTTGCACACCATGCGTGGTGCCGAGCAGATGCTTGAGGAAATATTCGTGGCCCTTGCCCGAAGAACCGAGCAGGTTGGAGCGCCAAATGAACATATTGCGCGGGAAGTTGGACGGATGGTCGGGATCCTCGCAGGACATCCGCAAACTGCCGTCCTTGAGCGCCTTGACCGTGTAATCCTTGGGTTCCATGCCGACGGCCGCAGCATCCTTGACCACCTGCAACGGGTTGGTCTGCAGCTGCGGCGCCGAGGGCAGCCAGCCCATACGTTCGGCGCGCACGTTGTAGTCGATCATGCTGCCGCTGAATTCCCTGGGGTCGGCGGTGGGCGAAAGGATTTCCTTCATCTCCAGCTTCTCGTAGCGCCACTGATCGGTGTGCGCATAGAAGAAAGAGGTCGAATTCATTTGACGCGGGGGCCGGATCCAGTCCAGCGCGAAAGCCAGCGCGGTCCAGCCGGTCTGCGGCCGAAGCTTTTCCTGACCGACGTAATGCGCCCAGCCGCCGCCCGATTTGCCGACACAACCGCACATCATCAGCATATTGATGACACCGCGGTAGTTCATGTCGCTGTGATACCAGTGGTTCATCGCGGCGCCGATGATGATCATCGATTTGCCCTGCGTCTTGTGGGCGTTGTCGGCGAACTGGCGGGCCACGGTGATCACATCGGCGCGTTTCACCCCGGTGATCTTCTCCTGCCAGGCCGGCGAATAAGGTTTGTCTTCGTCATAATCCCTGGCCACGCTGTCGTCTGCAAAGCCGCGATCCACCCCGTAGTTGGCGGCCAGCAGATCGAAGACGGTGGCGACCAGCACCTGTTTGCCATCCTTGCCCAGCAATACGTGCGCAACGGGCACCTTGCGCAACAGCACGTCGGTCTGCTTGTTTTCCTGGAAATGCTCGGTGACGATGCCGCCGAAGTAGGGGAAGGCGACATCGGCAAGTTCATGGGGACTGTCGGCCAGCGTCAGTTTGAGCCGGGTGTCCGCGCCGTCGGCTGCCTTCTCTTCGAGATTCCACTTGCCGACATCCGAGCGGCCTTCGGCGCCCCAGCGGAAACCGATCGAGCCGTGCGGCAGAATAGCCTTGCCATCGGCGTCGAACGCCACGGTCTTCCAGTCGGCGTTGTTGCTCTGGCCCAGACCATCCTGGAAATCCGCGGCACGCAGATAACGGTCGGGGACCAACAGCTTGCCGGTAGGCGTGTCTTTCTCCACCAGTTGCACCAGCAGCGGCATGTCGGTGTATTTGCGGCAGTACTCCTCGAAGTAGGCCGATTTGTTTGCGCCGAAATGGAACTCCTTGAGTATCACATGCCCCATGGCCATGGCCAGTGCCGCATCGGTGCCCTGCTTGGGATGCAGCCAGAGGTCGCCGAGCTTGGCGACTTCGGAGTAGTCGGGCGTGATGGAAACGGTCTTGGTACCCTTGTAGCGCACTTCGGTGAAGAAGTGTGCATCCGGCGTGCGCGTCTGCGGCACGTTGGAACCCCAGGCGATGATGAAGGTGGAGTTGTACCAGTCGGCCGATTCGGGCACGTCGGTCTGTTCCCCCCAGATTTGCGGCGAGGACGGCGGCAGGTCGCAGTACCAATCGTAGAAGCTCATGCAGACGCCGCCGATCAGCGAGAGGTAACGCGATCCCGCGGCATAGCTGACCATCGACATGGCGGGGATCGGCGAAAAACCGATCACCCGGTCAGGTCCGTACTGCTTGATGGTATAGGTGTTGGCCGCGGCGATGATCTCGTTGACCTCATCCCAGGTGGCGCGCACGAAGCCGCCCAAGCCGCGCCGGCTCTTGTACTCTCGCGCTTTCTCGGGGTTGTTGGCGATGCTGGCCCAGGCTTCGACCGAATCCAGATTCTTGCGCGCCTCGCGCCACAGCTTGAGCAGGCGGCCACGCACCATCGGATACTTGACCCGGTTGGCGCTGTACAGATACCAGCTATAGCTGGCACCGCGTGCGCAACCGCGCGGTTCGTGGTTGGGCAAGTCGGGACGGGTGCGCGGATAGTCCGTCTGCTGGGGTTCCCAGGTGACGATACCGCCCTTGACGTAGATCTTCCAGGAGCATGATCCGGTGCAGTTGGTGCCATGCGTCGAACGCACGATCTTGTCGTGCTGCCAGCGCTTGCGGTAGCCGTCCTCCCAGGTGCGATCCTCATTGGTGACAGTACCGTGTCCGTCGGAGAACGGTTCGGCGGTTTTCTTGAAAAAATTCAGTCGATCGAGAAAATGGCTCATGGCGGCGTGTCCGTGAAGGGATACGCCAGTCTAGGCAGGCCGAGGCCGCGCCACAAGTGGCCTTGCCGCTCAAAGCAAGCTTGGGGATACCTAGGAAGGAGTAGTGCTTCTCGCTAGTGGTAGAAGCTAAGGCATTGGATGCACTGAACGTTGCAAGCAAGCGGGTCGATCAATCCCCCCGCCTGGCAAGCGCGGGAAATAAGGAGGTATTTCTATTGCACCGCACCGAAGATGCATGGTTTGCGCGCTCCAGTATGGGCAAGGTTTGCGAACGAGGCCGAGGCTCCCCGGCGCAAGATATGCGCGATGCCGCTGAAAGAGCATGGCGACACCCCGATACTGGCATGGGATTCGCTTAGCAAGGATACATTTCTTCCTCAATGGAGATCATCATGCCCACCCTGCCAAGCGGACGCCGTGTCGAATTTTCCCTGGACCGCTTTCATGCGCTTCTAGGACATATGGATAGCGAGCGGGCGCGCAAGATCGCCGAAAATCTGGACGATCCCGACGATTTGCTGTTTGTTCTCGACGCTGTGCATTTCAGTCTGGAAGACGGCTCCCCCTACTTTGCCGACTATGTGGCATCGGACTGGATGACCTATGCGGCGGATTGGAGCGCGCTTGATCGGCAGACGCTACGAACCTGGTTCGCATCGGCCGAAGCAAGGTGCAGCAGGATTGAAGCGATTGCGTACATAAAAACGCTCCTGCTCGATCATCCGGGCAATCCCATGCCCTATCCCTATGTGATTACGTGTGATGTTCGTCCTTCCGGGACACATGAAGGATCCAGGGTGCGGCAATAACTGCCGCAATTGGCCAGGCAGCCTGCACCAGAAGCAGGGCAGTAGCACCCTGCCCCCAACCGAGGACACTAATCCCCGGCCATCTTGGCGATCCCGACGCGGTTGCGTCCAGCCTGCTTGGCGCAACGCAACGCGGCTTCCGCATTGGCAAGCAACGATTCGAGCGTATCGCCCAATTGCATCGCGGCAATACCCAGCGACAAGGTGACACTGGCGACAGCGCCATTCTCGCCAATCGGCAAGTGCGTCTCCGCCGCCAGAATGCGCAGGCGCTCGGCGATATTCTGGGCTTCCGGCAGGGTCGTGGCCGGCAGCAGAAAAATGAATTTTTCCACCCCATAGCGCGCCAGCATGTCCTGTGGCCGCAAGATGTCGGTTAGCCTGTGCGCCAGCAGGCGCAACAGGCTATCGCCGTTCAGATGGCCATAAGACTCATTGAAGTGCTTGAAATTATCGATGTCGCCCAGCACCAGGCACAGCGCCGCGCCATCCCGCTCGCAGCGGCTGATCGCGCGCGGAAAGGCATCGGCGACCCACCGCTTGTTATGCAGACCGGTCAACGCATCCACTGCAACCGCCCGTTCGAATTCGAGACTGTGCGTCTGTGCAGCAACCAAAGCGAGGTTGTTGAAGCGAATGCGTCCGGACAGTATGGACAGCAGGTTGCGGGCGATGCCGTAGGAAAGTTCGATGAGCGACCAGACCACTTCGTGGTCGATCGCCAGCAGGCGCGTATTCTGGGCTGCAATCACCAATGCCGAGGCGCGTCTGCCGTCGATCAGCGACATCTCGCCAACGCATTCGCCGGGGTTGAGCAGGGTATGTTCGGGAAGTTCCGCTCCGCCGAGGTAAACACGCAACTGACCATCGAGCACCAGATACAGCGTAGTATTTGGAGCGCCCTGCTGCAACAAGGTATCTCCGGCAGCCAGCAGCGTCTCCGGACAAGTGTCAAGCAGGTGCTCTATGCAATCCAGATCGATGTCACTAAACAACTGGCTGCGTTCCAGCAGCAGGCGATCAGTTTGGTCCATCGGGTAGCCCGTCAGTTCAAAACACCGCTAGCATAGCGCGTTCTATGCAATGCGGGAATACTATCGGCGCTGCGCGTTGGGGAAGAACAGCTGCTCGCCGCCTATCCTATAGTCGGCCACGGCTTTCTGGCCCGCATCGGAAAGCAACCAATCGATGAACCGCTGACCGGCCGCCTGCTTAATATGCGGGTGTTTCGCCGGATTGACCAGGGTCACAGCGTACTGATTGAAGAGGCGCTTGTCGCCTGCAACGACAACCACGAGATTCTGCCGATTCTTGAACGACAGCCAAGTGCCACGGTCGGCCAGGATGTAGGCATTCAGCGAAGCGGCGGTATTCAGCGCCGGCCCCATGCCGGCACCGGTGTCGCGGTACCAGGCACCTTTGCTCTTGTCGATGTCGATGCCGGCGGCTTTCCATAGGCGCAATTCGGCGGCATGGGTGCCGCTCTTGTCGCCGCGCGAGACGAAGGGCGGCTTGGTTGCGGCGATTTTTTCCAAGGCCTCGGCAATATCCTTGCCGCCGGCCACCTTGGCGGGATCATCCTGCGGCCCCACCAGAACGAAATCGTTGTACATCACTTCCTGGCGCTTCACGCCGTAGCCCTCGGCAACGAATTTCTCTTCGGCTGCCGGGTTATGGACAAATACCACATCGGCGTCGCCACGCCGCGCCAGGTCCAACGCCTGATCGGTTCCCAGCGCCACCACCCTGACCTGGATGCCGCTGTGTTTTTCAAACTGCGGCAACAAGAAGCCGAACAGTCCCGAGTGCTCGGTCGAAGTTGTCGAGGCCACCGTGATGTATGCGTCTGCGGCCAGTGCCGACAGACTGGACAGCAGCGCGCAGCCCAGCAGAACAAACCGGCTCCATCCGAAAAGCCGGTTCATGGCAATTCTCCTTTGAGATAGGTTTCGGCCTCGGCCGAACGCGGTTGCCGGAAAAACTCGGGCGCCGGCGTACGTTCGGTGATGCGGCCCCGATGCAGGAAGACAATCTCATCCGCCAGCCGGCGCGCCTGACCAAGATTGTGCGTGGTCATCACGATGGCGGTGCCCGCCAAGCGGATATCGCCGACGATCCGTTCGACATCGCGTGCCGCGCCCGGATCGAGACTGGCAGTTGGCTCGTCGAGAAACAGGATGCGCGGGTCAAGCGCCCAGGCGCGCGCCAGTGCGATGCGCTGCTGCTCGCCGCCAGACAGCACCCGCGCCGGGCGCTCAGCCAGATGGGCCAGCCCGACGCGCGCCAGCGCCTGCCGTGCCCGCCTCTCGCGATCGATCCGCGGCACCCCGCAAAGTTTCAAACCATAGGCAACGTTGGCCAGCGCCGAACGACGCAGCATCACCGGTCGCTGGAACACCAATGCCTGGCCAGAGGGCCTGGCTTCGCCGCCATTCCAGGCGAGGCGTCCGCTGCTGGGCGCCAGCAGGCCGTGCATGATCCGCATCAGGACGCTCTTTCCCGCACCGTTGGCGCCAAGAATGACGGTGCAGGCGTCGCCGGCGATACTCAAATGGATGTTGCCGAGCACCGGCACCCCGTTTGGGGCAAAGCAGACATCGGCAAGTTCGAGCGGAAATATGTTTTCCATCAGCCGAGTTTCCGTTGCACCCAACTGCCGGTCGCAAAAGTCAGCGCGTTGACCACCAGCACCAGCATCACCAGGATCGCGCCCAGCGCCAGCGCCAACGGCAGGTCGCCTTTGCTGGTCTCCAGCGCGATGGCGGTGGTCATCACGCGGGTAACACCGTCGATATTGCCGCCAACGATCATCACCGCGCCAACCTCGGCAATGGCCCGACCGAATCCGGCCAGCAGCACCGTGAACAACGAATAGCGCGTGTCCCAGAGCAGCGTGGCGATCGCCTGTCCTACCGTTGCGCCTAATGAATGCAACTGTTCCTCGTATTCACGCCAGGCATCGGCAACGATCTGCCTCGTTAAAGCTGCCAGCAGCGGCATCACCAGCAAGGCTTGGGCGATCGTCATGGCGGCAGGGGTAAACAACAGGCCGAACGACCCAAGCGGCCCTGCGCGCGACAGCAGCAGGTATGCCAGCAGGCCCACCACCACTGCCGGCATTCCCATGAAGCCATTGACCACCACCACCAAACTGCGGCGACAGGGGAACTCGCCAACCGCCAGCAACGCCCCAAACGGCAGCGCCAGCAGAGAAGCCAGCAGCACGGCGGACAAACTCACGCGCAAGCTGAGTGCGATGATCGCCAACAGCTTGGCATCGCCAGCGACCACCAAGCCTAATGCAATGCCAAACGCATCCATAATGATCGTCTTCGAGAATAGATGATTGCTCCGCCTTGCCCGACGCAAGACCGCGCAGGGCAAGGTGCAACCCAACGAAGCCGGCAGTCTACTGGAAATGAACGCCCCGGACAGCCGAGAGCTTTTCGCTGCATTGGCCAGCGAACCGGCTATGCCGCCGACGATTGCGGCGCGAAATACCCGATGGTTTGGCGGAAAGCTCAGGCAGCCATGCAGAGCGGGCGATCAAGCGTATTTGATCCTGTAGAATTGGGCTTTCCCCGGCTTTGCCGGACACCGACGCAATCTCACAAACCGATGACACAACAAGTCGATGATGTCCGTATCAAGGAAATCAAGGAACTCATCCCTCCTGCGCATGTCCTGCGCGAGTTTCCCGCAACCGATCTGGCGGCGCAGACCACTTACGCGGCGCGCCAGGCGATCCACCGGATTCTGCACGGCGCCGACGATCGCCTGCTGGTGGTCATCGGCCCTTGCTCGATCCACGAGCACGACGCGGCGATCGAATATGCGAGCAAGCTTCATGCAGAGTCCGTGCGCAACAGCGCCGATCTGCTGATCCTGATGCGCGTTTATTTCGAGAAACCGCGGACCACGGTAGGCTGGAAGGGGTTCATCAACGACCCGCGCCTCGACGGCAGCTACAAGATCAACGAGGGCTTGCGCCTGGCGCGTCAGCTGCTCTATGAGATCAACGAACTGGAACTGCCCTGCGCAACCGAATTTCTCGATTCCATCACGCCGCAATACACCGCCGACCTGATCAGTTGGGGCGCCATCGGCGCACGCACTACCGAATCGCAGGTGCATCGCGAACTGGCCTCGGGGCTGTCCTGCCCGGTCGGATTCAAGAACGGCACCGACGGCAATATCCGCATCGCGGTGGATGCGATCCGGGCAGCGGCCAGCCCGCATCACTTCCTCTCGGTCACCAAGGCCGGCCATTCGGCGATCGTTTCCACCAACGGCAACGAGGACTGCCATGTCATCCTGCGTGGCGGGAAAGCGCCCAACTACGATACAGCCAGTGTCGAAGCGGCCTGCCAGGAACTCGGCAAGGCCGGCCTGGCGGCGCGGGTGATGATCGACTTCTCCCATGCCAACAGCAGCAAACAGTACCAGCGGCAAGTCGAAGTGGCGCGTGCGGTCGGCGAACAGGTTGCCGGCGGCGACGACCGCATCTTCGGTGTAATGGTGGAGTCGTATCTCAAGCCGGGACGCCAGGATATGGTGCGCGGCAAGCCGCTCGAATACGGCTTGAGCATCACCGATGCCTGCCTCGGCTGGGAAGACAGCTTGGTCGTGCTCGACACTCTGGCCGACGCCGTGCGCCGCCGCCGCCTGAGGCTGGCAGAGGCATAACGCAGAATTTACCAGGGGGGGCTGCCGATGAAAGTATTGGCAGCTGATGCGCACAATTTTCTCGTTCCAGTTAACTCGGGCTTAAGGTTGGCTGGATACAGTCTAGTCTCCAACCCACACCACGGAGACCAACCATGAGCAAAAAACTCAAAAACCCGGAGCCGGCCCACAGCAAGCCCCACGACTCACATGCGCATGAGCTTGAAAACCATATTTCGGACTCCTCGCATACCAAGACGCATGACTCCAGAAGCATTTCCGGCGGGGATCATCAGGAAGGCTACCAATTTGCCATTGCGGGCGGCGGCGTAGTGACTTCGATAACGGAAGTCGAGCACGGCATCGCCAAGATCAAGTCCATCAAGCCCTATCAAACTTATTCGGTAAGCGGTGCCGATGTGCTGAAGACGGAAAGCAAAGGTGGTTTCCAGGAAATCTCGCGCTACAGCGACAGCAACACGGATGGGCTTTACCAGAAAATTGCCGAGGCAACAGTGCTTGATGTGGGCGCAGCGACACCCACACTGCAAAATGCCCTGTTGCGCGGCGATCACATGAAGTTCAGCTTTGACGCTTCCGGCCAGGTTGTATTGGGTGCCTATCACGTCATGAAGAATGGCTTGGCCATTAACGAAACCATCAAAGCCAACACGCAATTCAGTGTTCAGAATGGTTTTGTGATCGAGACTGAGAGCAAAGGAACCACCACCCACTGGGAAATTTTCCGGGATGGCAATGCCGATGGTATTTATTCGGAAGTTGCCCACGGAGAGGGTTTGCTCATCGATCTGGTCGGACTGTCGAACAATCTGGCGCCAGTGGCTCACTTGCTTTGAACGGTAGCCGCGCAAAGGATTGGGTTCGGGCTTGCGCGAGGTTCAACGATCAGTGGCTGACGTTCCGCCCGCTGGACAAGCTGAGCGCGCGCAAGCAGGGCGCCGCAGAGAAAAACGATGGCGATGAATGAGAAAGTCGGCGCAGCCAGGTATCTGCTGAACCGCTCGGTCGATCTGCTGCCTCCCGCTTGAAGCAACGAGGAATGCTTATGATCAACCCATTCCAAAAGCGCACCGCGATTCGAATTGCCACAGTCAGTTTGCTGCTGGCCTCAATCGCTAGCCCGGTGTCATGGTTTGTGGCGCGTGAAAGTGCTGAGGAAAGCGTTGTTTCCCTGGCAATTGAAGAATCGGGCCGATTGTTACACCATTACGACGCGATCGATCTCTCCGGCCCGGAAGCCACAGAACACGCAACCGTTGCCGCCAAAACCATTTCCGGTGGATTGTTTGATATTGCCGAAATTTACGACAGCCAAGGCAACAAGCTTGCCGAATCGATGACCAAGGAGGGCGAGGCGGTCGAATCGCTCCTCCCGAAACATGGCAAGCCGAGCTATACCAACGCATCGTATGAAAGCCTGAAACTGCCGGATATGCCCTGGGTTTTGCGGGTTTTCGTCCCGCTGCGAAATTCGGCGACCGATACGAGCTTGCCGATTACGGGCTATTTCGAGGGCATACGCGTGGTGCCGGAATGGCAAATGGAGCAAATCCTCACGAGTTCCCTGGTAGTGGCGGTGATGGTCTGTTTGGCCTCCTTGCTCTGCGGTGCGGCGATCTATCCCGTGGTGATCCATCTTTCCGCGGACAACGAGCGCAAAGCGCGCGAGGTGCTCGACTCGCATATCTCGATGATGGAAGCCCTTGGCCGCGCCATAGCCAAGCGCGATTCCGATACCGGCGCCCACAATTTCCGCGTCGCCTGGATCGCCGCGCGCATCGCCGAGCGCATGGGCTTGAAGGGAAACGCCATGCAAGCCCTGATTGCCGGCAGTTTTCTGCACGACGTGGGCAAGATTGGAATTCCCGACGCAATCCTACTCAAGCCGGGAAAACTGGATGATGCGGAATCGATTACCATGCGTACTCACGTTGAGCAAGGCGAGACGATTGTCACCGGCATGGGCTGGCTCGATGGCGCCAACGCGGTGGTGGCTGCTCATCACGAAAAATGGGATGGCACCGGTTATCCACGCGGGCTGAAGGCGGATGCGATACCACTCGCGGCACGCATCTTTGCTGTTGCCGATGTATTTGATGCCCTTTGTTCCAAGCGCCCCTACAAGGACCCCATGGGTTTCGAGGCAGCCATGGCGATTCTTGAAAAAGACACGGGAAGCCATTTCGATCCATCAGTCATGGCCGTATTTCGCCCCTTGGCATTCGATATCTTCAAGCAGCTGGCAAACGGCAGCGAAAACGACGCCCGCCAATTATTGGAGAACCGGGTGCGACAGCACTTTGAGATGTGATTCGGCATCCGCCGATCCGCTATCGCTTGCCGCACTCAACCTGGCAGCCGGCGCAGCACAACGACAAGACCGGAGACCCCGCAAGAAACCAAGCGCAAAGAGGTCTTGCAAGAAATAAGAAGTTGCCGGCGGCTACTCAACTCGTCGCCGAGTGCTTAGGAAACGCTACGCTGATGGTCAGCCCCCGCCCGCCCGCCCCACTGGCCAGGGCGATGCGGGCGCCGTGCAATTCGGCGATACGCTGCACAATGGAAAGCCCGAGGCCGCTGCCGACTTGGTCCTGGGCGGCAGCGCCACGGTGGAAGCGACGAAACACGGCATCGTGCTCCTCGGCGGGAATACCGGGACCGTCGTCACAGACCCGCAGAACCACGCCTGAGTCTGCGTTGCTCACCAAGACCCGTACACGTCCGCTGGAAGGCGTATAACGGATGGCATTATCGAGCAGATTGCGCAACATGATTTGCAGCATGGTCGCGTTGCCCCGCACCTGGGAATCGACGGCATCGAGTTCCAGGGCGATCTGCTTGTTCACCGCAGCGGCGCCATGGACGGCGCAAACCTCCTCGGCCAGATCATTGAGGCGCACTGGCTGGGCATCGGCCAGCGGCTGTTCGGGATCGAGGCGCGCCAGCGTCAGCAGCTGATCGATGAGATGAGCGACGCGATCGACCCCGATGCGCATCTGCTCGATGGCATGCAGCCGCTCGGCATCGTTGCCGGCGCGCTGCGCCACCTGTGCCTGTGCGGCCAGCGCGGCGAGTGGAGTGCGCATTTCGTGGGCGGCATCGGCGGTGAAGCGGCGCTCGTTGGCCAGGGTTTGCTTGACGCGACCAAACAGTCCATTCAAGGCATTCAGCATCGGCTTGATTTCGATCGGCGCGCTGGCTGGAACCAAGGGTTCCAGATGCGCCGGCGCACGATTGTCGATTTGCGCGGCCAGCGTGTCGAGCGGGGCCAGCCCCCGCCATGTCGCCAACCATACCCAGCCACCCAGCAAAGGTAGGCCGAACAAAGCCGGCAGCAGCAACTTCCAGGCGATATCGACGATCAACTCATCACGCGCATCGAGGTCCTCGCCAACCTGCACATGAACCAGCCGCTCCTTGTCCCACAGACTGAAAATCCGCCAATGCCCGCCATACTCGGAAGCATCGGAGAATCCCTCATGGATCGCCAATGGCGTCGTCGGGGCATTGTGCGAACGCATCAACAATGCGCCGTCGGCACCCCAGACCTGGAAGCGCAGTTTGTGGTGGTGCTTATCCGTCTCCTCGCCAAGTTTGGCAATACCGTCATCGCCTTCACGCGCTTCGTGGCTGGCCAAGGCCAGCAAGGTCTGGGCGGTATGGGCAAGCTGGGCATCGAGCAGTTCATCGATCTCGTGATGGGCATCGAGGTAGGACAGCACCAACATCGCCAGCCACAAGACCGTGGCCCCGCCCAGGATGGGCAGCAGCAGCCGCCGCCGCAGGGAAAACCATGCCGTATTCATTTCATCTTCTCGATCAGGTAACCGACGCCGCGCAGGGTCTTGATCAGATCGGCGCCAAGCTTGCGCCGCAGGTGGTGGATATGCACTTCGAGCGCATTGCTGTCCGGTTCCTCGCTCCAGCCGTAGATGCTCGATTCCAACTGGGTTCGCGTCATGACATGGCCGGCGTTTTCCAGCAAAGCATGCAGGATGGCGAATTCGCGTGTCCCCAATTCCACCGGCTGACCTGCCGACAACACTTGATGTCTCGCCAGATCGAGCTCCAATGCGCCATGGATCAGATTGGGCACAGCGCGGCCTCCGCTGCGCCGGGCGAGTGCGCGCAGGCGAGCGGCCAACTCGTCAATATCGATCGGCTTGACCAGATAATCGTCGGCGCCGGCATCGAGACCGTCAATCTTGTCGGCAACGGCATCGCGCGCGGTGAGTATCAGCACCGGCAGCGTTTCCTTGCGGGTCCGCAGGCGACGCAGCAGTTCCATGCCGGACAGCCGTGGCAAACCGAGATCGAGGACGACCAAATCGAAACTTTCAGTTTTCAAAGCGGCATCGGCGCTGGCGCCATCCTTCAGCCAATCGACCGCGAAGCCCGAGTGACGCATGCCAGCGGCGAGACCGTCGCCAAGCTGCGGATCGTCTTCAACCAACAGTACGCGCACAGTCTATGCGCTCCGTGCCAGAACGCATGCCGCCAGCGGCTCGCTCTTGCCCTTGGCGGCTATCTCGCGCTGGCCTGACAAGGAAGCGCCGATAGCCCGTGCGCTAGTCGCTGAAGTCAGCAGTTCGCCGGCGTCCGCAGCATCGCAGAGCCGCCGTGCGGTATTGACGGTGTCGCCGATGAAATCATAGGCCTTGACCGTCTTGCCGCCGAGCACGCCTTCCACCACCGGCCCATGATGCAGGCCGATGCCGGCGCTCAGGCCGTGGCTGCATACTTGCGGCAACGCCGCAATGAGCGCCCTGCCGGCCGCGGCCGCTTCGGTGGCACCGACGAATACCGCCATCACTTCGTCGGCGGTGTACTTGAGCTTGATCGGGGCAAACGGCAGCAGGCAGTTTTCCGCGGCGCGATAATATTCATTGAGCATGCCAACTACGGTTTCCGGCGTCTGTTGCTCGCTCCAGGCAGTAAATCCGCGCAAGTCCATGAAGAGCACGGCACGCTCGACGCGTTGCAGGTTGAGCGTGGTCGAGTCGGCAATGGCACGCTCGAGAATGCCCCTGCCCAGCGACCATTCGGAATATTCGCGCAGCCGCGCCGCCATCTGTCGAATGATCATCAGCGAACGGCGCAGGTTGAGATCGGCAAAGCCCAGCAGGACGCCGATCAGCAACAGCACAATCGTCAGGAACGCGTGGGCGGAGTCGTTGAAAAAATTTCTCAGCGTGTCCTGCCCCTGGCCGGAGAGGACTTCGAACAAAGCGTACATCAGCAAGGGGATGGTGGCGCGCAGCAGGTTTTCCAGAATCACCAAGGGAGATATTATGCGTAAGGCATATACTTGCCAGCCTTGCAGCACGCTGAAAGCCAGTGCGTAGCTCCAGTAGGCTTGGTGATGCCATTGCGAAAAGAATGCCATCCCTTCGAGGCTGGCTTCAGTCAGCGAATACAGCAACGGGCCGGCCAGGTTGCCGAGAAATGCCAGCCGCCACCCGCGTTGCTCGGCATAACCGATCGCCACGGCCTGTCCGACGCCGGCAAGCAGCAGCAGGTAGGGATCGGGCTCGATGAAATACCCCCCCACGCTGGGCGCCAGCAGCAGTTCGAGGATCAGCAAGGTCAGCGGCAGGTGGCCGCTGTGGGTAAAAAAGTTGCGCGCCACGCGCGAAGCCAGGGTATCGCCCAGGCCGGGCAGAGGCGAGCGGGTCAGACTATCCTGGAGTAAAAGGGACATTGAAGCCGCATGTTAGCGCGGAACGCGTATCGCGCGCTCATCGAAATTGCCTTTTTCGGCATCGGCATGACAGGCTGTGCAATTCGCCTTGCCGCCGATCGCCTTGCGCTGCCACACATCGTCACGGATTTCGCCGTGCTTGCGGATGAAATAAGCCGTCTCGGTGATGCGCAACGGAACTTGCCCGGCCTGCGTGGACAGGGCGATCTTTTGCGCACGCCGATTGGCGCTCCGATCGGCGGCATGGGTGGCGAGAAACTCGGCGATTTCCTGTTGTGTAGCCGCATCCAGTTTGGCGTTCTCGCCGAAGTGCCGCTCGAGTCCGCTCATTATTTTGCTCCAGGAACGCTCCGGCAACAGCGCCGGATGATAGAGCAGATGACAACTTCCGCATTCTGCGCGCCACTTGGCATTGTCGACAGGCGGCAGAATTCTGTCGCCGTCATGGTCGCCGGCAAATAGAGCGCCAGAAATACCGGCAGCTAATGCCAGGGTTAAAGTTTGCAGCCAACGCCGCGCCTTGATTGTGCTGATTGTCATGTGGGCATCCTATTTGATGGTCAATAGCCAAGTGATGAGATCCGCCTTTTCGGCAGCGGTACAGGAACGTGTGAAGACATCCGCACAGTTGCGTCCGAACCATTTCTCGACCTTGGCCGGATCGGTAAACCGCAGCGGGTTGGCCACCGGCGCCAGAGGTTCTATGGTTTTGTGGGCGCGGGTGATGCCGCTTTGACGCGGATCGTTGGTATGACAGGTGGCGCAGGCCAACTTGTCGCCCCTGGCGGTGCTGCGCTCAGTGCGAAACAGACTCTCGCCGCGTGTCACGCTGGGCATGAAAGAGGCACTTTCCTTACGGGCTTCAGACTCGTAGCCGCGCAGGATTTCCTGCGTCGGCACCGCAACGGCAGGCGCAGCCTGGCTTAAGCATGCCGCCAAAGCGAGGGCAGTCATCGATTTATGCACGATCTTCTCCTGTGGTCAAATATTGATTGCCGGTCAGCATCGCCTGGGCCATCGGCGCTTTGCCGAAAAACTGGTGGAAAACCAAGGCGGCAAGATGCAAAGCGATGAAGCCGGCAATCAGGCCGTACATCGCCTCGTGGGGTTCCTTGAAGAAGTGCTTGAGCCAGATGCTGTCGCCCAGCCAGTCGGCCAGAGGCCCCAGGTTGTGCGCAATGGCGGCCAGGGCCAAGCCTGTGGCAGACAGTCCGGCGAGAATGAAATACACCCCAATGAACAGTATGCTGGCAAGGGTGTCGTGCCCCCGGCGAGGTGCTGGCAAATGTATGCGCGGAAAAGCTCGCAAGGTCGCCAGCCATTCTCGCGGATGCCACAAATCCGACCAGCGGGCGCTGTCCGGCCCGATCAGGCCCCATACCAGGCGAGCGGCCAGCCCCCCGATCAGCACATATCCCATCTGGATATGCAGGTGCCACAGCGCGGCGCCTGTCGCGCTGTGCTGGTACTCGTCCGCAATCAGGCCAGTGGCGATCAGCGCCAAAATGACCAGACCGTTCCAAGCGTGGATCAGGCGCAACAAGCCGTCAAATACGGCCACTCTTCGGCAAGCATGGACAGGCATGGCGAGCTCCTTGGCAATAGCCTAAAGATCAAGATGCCGCCAAGATATCGGACTCAGCTTAAGCGCAGCTTAAGCGGATTTCCTCTGAGGAGATTTGCCGCGTTCAGCCCTGTTTCTTCTGCGGGAATCACCGCGCTCGATGAGCAGGCATCGATACCAGGCAGTCAATTCCATAAGCAGCATAATATATATTGCTTTCATTTTCCGGTGATGATAACCTTAAGCTGCACATTTAATACATCTTATAATCGGCCATGGCGAAAATCCACGAATCCACTTTCGCATCCGCGATTCCCCCAACTGTCGAAACGGTCCGCAGCGCCCTGCTTCAGGTGATCGACCCTGAAGCGGGGATGAACATCGTTGACCTGGGCTTGGTCTATCGCATCGAGCTGATTGGCGGCAAAGTAATCGTCGAGATGACAATGACCTCGCCGGCATGCCCGATGGGAGACATGCTCATGGAACAGGTCGAAGAAGCGATAAGCAAGGTGGTGGATTCCGGCACACAACCGGACATTCGTCTCGTCTGGTCGCCTCCCTGGGACCCTTCGCTGATGAGCGAGAAAGCCAGGCAGCATTTCGGCTGGTGAGTTGGCGAGTTAATGAACTCCATTGCAGCCCGTATCGACATGAAATCCCTGTCCCCTTTCGCCCGTCTGCCCATCCTGTTTTTCGGCATGCTCGCGCTGGTGATCGGCGTTCTGTCCGGCCTTGCGCGCTTGGCGCTGGATGTTCCACTCATCGCCGCAGCACATGCGGGTACGCATGGGCCGCTGATGATTGCCGCCTTCCTGGGAACGGTGATCAGTATGGAACGCGCTGTGGCAATCGCCCGGCGCTGGCCCTATCTGGCGCCGCTGTGCGCCGGCTTGGGCGGGTTGGCGCTGTTGCTGGGATTCCCCATGATCACGGCGCACGCCCTCTTCATCGCCGCCGCAACGATATTGTTCTGTGGCAGCGGTCTTATCCTGCGCCAGCAACCCGCCCCGCACACTGCCACGCTGGCACTGGGGGCTCTGTCTTGGCTGATCGGCAATCTGCTCTGGTACACCAGCGGCGCGGTCGCTCTCGCTGTACCCTGGTGGATAGCCTTTCTCGTGCTCACCATCGCCGGCGAGCGCCTTGAGCTGACGCGTTTCCTGCCCACGCCGCCCTCAGCCCGGCGGGTATTTGCCGCCCTCGTTGCCCTGATGCT
The DNA here is from genome assembly GCA_041674385.1 of Sterolibacterium sp. Lineage (GTDB taxonomy): Bacteria > Pseudomonadota > Gammaproteobacteria > Burkholderiales > Rhodocyclaceae > JACRAR01. The sequence goes on along the minus strand of JBAYVU010000014.1, from coordinate 32,073 downwards.
GACCGGACTCGCGAGCAGTTACTGGGATATGGAATTCGGACTCAGACTGTTCGCCGCGACTCTGCTCGCCTTGGCATTGTGGCTGCTACGCCACGACATAGCCCGTCGCACTGTCCGGCAAAGCGGACTGACACGCTACATCGCCATCTGTCTTCTCAGCGGTTATGTCTGGCTGGCCTTGAGCGGCTTGCTCGGCATGGCCGGCGGCTTCTCGCCAGGCAGTCCGCTGCGCGACGCGACGCTGCACGCCGTTTTCCTCGGCTTCGTCGTTTCGATGATTTTCGGCCACGCCCCTATCATTTTCCCGGCGGTCGCCAAGATCCGGATGCCTTATCACTCCGCCTTCTACCTGCCTCTTGCGGTATTGCATGCATCGCTGCTGGCTCGGGCTGTCGGCGACCTGACCGGCATCATTTTGCTAACTCGGGCAGCCGGCATCGCGAACGCCACCGCCTTGTTGATATTTTTCCTGACCGTGCTGGTCAGCGTAGGGCGAGGCAAATCACGCCCGGACATTAAGGAGAATAGATGAAACGCAGTCCAAGCCTGATTCATCTCTCGCGCGAACATCATTCCGCCTTGGTGCTGTCGAAGCGCGCGCAACGCATGCACACTGCATCGAGTGAAGAAGCGCAACGCTTCATGGACGAGATCGCCGGGATTTTCGAGCGGGAGCTCGAACCGCATTTCCAAGTCGAGGAAGACGCCCTGCTTCCGGCGCTGAAAAACGTCGGGCAAATTGCGCTGGCAGGACGCACCCAGGCTGATCACGAGGAACTGCGCACGCTGGTCAGCCAGCTCGGTGCCGGAGATGCAACCTGCCTGCGCCAGTTCGGCAAAACCTTGGCGAACCATGTCCACTTCGAGGAGCATGAACTGTTCCCCATCGCCGAATCGGTACTGACGCCCGAAGCGCTTGCGTCAATCGAACAAAGTTCGCATCACCCCACCACCCACCCACAAGGAGTCAGCCCAATGTCACAACCCACTCACCTGCACCTGTCCCCGGATGCCATCTATCCATTCGATGCGCGCGGCATCGCCAAGCGTTTTCGCCACGCGGCGATCTTCGGCGCCCTGGACGCCCTGAATCCCGGCGAGACGATGCGTTTCTGCAATGACCACGATCCTCTTCCCTTGCTCGACCAGTTGCAGCAACGTTACGGCGAGAAGGTCGACATCCGCTATCTGCAAAGAGAGCCCGGCGCGATCGTGATCGATTTCGTCAAATCCTGACCATGCACATGGTCAGAAAAATTTCACTGATCGCGCGGCAGTTCAGATTCACTGCTGTGGCGATCGCTGACGCAACTGCCTGCCACGATCCCGCAGCTTGTTGACCCAATTGGGTGAAAGCGCTGGTGTTTCCGCAAAGCATTCGAGTTCTTCCGGTGCCGGGCGCTGCTTGCGCCACAGGGCCAGCAAACCTGACACGGTCGCTTCGGCCGACAGGCGCTCGATCAGGCTGAACTCGCTGCCAGGCCCAACGATACCTGCCTCGATCACGCGGAAATACCAGCCAGTCAAGCCTTCCGCTTCGATAAAACGGGCCATGCCTTCCACACCATAGCGACTGTCGATTTTCCAGCAGGGTGTTCGAGGCTGCGATATCTGGATGACCGCGTCTCCCAGCCGAAAGGTATCGCCGATACAGACGTTGGTCTCATCCCAACCAGGCATGGAGAGATTCTCTCCGATAGAGCCGGGAACCAGCAGGCTCCCGGCTTCCGGAAAGACTTCAGCCAGGCGGGGGTAATGCGCCGCAGGATACTGGTGCACCGCTTTCTCCGGCCCGCCGTGAACACGCCGATCAGCCTGGGCGTCCCCGGCGATCCCATCGCACCCCAGCCATGCCGGCATTTGGAGTTTCGATTTGAAGATGCCGGTCGGCTTACTGTCCGAAGGCAGTAAGCGGATATCTCCTATGAAAATTGTCATCGTGAATAATCTCTTGTCTTTTGTCTTGTTAGACGCCCTCGCCTGATCACCTGGCCACAATACTCATCATTGCGCGCCTCTCGATGCGGCAGTGTCGATTTTCGGCCTAAATACTATCCGCTTTGCCAGTTCGAAAAGTGCGAACACAGCCAGGCCGATGCCTAAAGCACCCAGCCAGCGATCCCAACTCGTCGGAGTAAAGCCAAACGGCTCCGCCAACAGCGGCACGCTGGTGATGGCAACCAGGGCGAGCAAGGTGCCGGCCAGCACCCAGCAGCTGATCGGTTTGATGCCCCGCAGGGCTTGCTTGAACCCCGCCGAGGCCGAACGGCTGCTCAAGACCAGAATGGAATTGGCGGCGATCAGTGTCACGAAGGCAATCCCGCGCGCTTCCGGCGTGGCCACTCCCGTCGCCAGGCTGGCCCAATACAACAGCGCCACTACCAGCGTGGTAAGGAGGCCTTGGAGCAGGCTCAAGGCGATATGCTGGAGCGATACCAGGCTTTCCTGCGGGCTGCGCGGCGGATGCTGCATGGTCTGGTTGTCCGCTTCCTCTGCCTCGAAAACCACAGAACAGGCCGGATCGATCACCAGTTCGAAAAAAGCGATGTGGATCGGCGCCAACACCAGCGGCAAGCCGAACAGCAGCGGCAGGATCGACAGGCCGATGATGGGCACATGCACCGCCAGCGTGTAGATCATCGCCTGGCGCAGGTTGCCGAAAATCCGCCGGCCGAGGCGAATGGCATGCACGATGGCGCCGAAGTCGTCGTCGAGCAGCACCAGCGAAGCTGCCTCGCGCGCCACGTCGGTGCCGCGCTTGCCCATGGCGATGCCGATATGCGCGGACTTGAGGGCTGGCGCATCATTGACGCCGTCGCCGGTCATCGCGACGATCTCGGCATTGGCCTTGAGGGCTTCCACGATGCTCAATTTTTGTTGCGGCGTGACCCGTGCAAACACGCCGACACCCTTCACCAGTTCGGCCAGCCTGTCCGGATCCAACTGCTGCAATTCCGCTCCGGTCAGGATGCGGGTGCAATCGATACCGGCGCTCGCGGCAATGGCGCGGGCGGTACGCGGGTGATCGCCGGTAATCATGACGACACGAACGCCGGCGCGACGGCATTCCTCGACGGCTAGCGGCACCTCGGGACGCAGCGGATCGGCCAAGCCGACCAGGCCGAGAAATTCGAAATCGAAATCATGCTGGATTGCCGGCAAGGCATCGCCGCGATACGCCGCCTTGGCTACACCCAACACGCGCAATCCGCGGTCGGCAAGTTGCGCGGCCTGCAACGCCACACGTTGCTTTTGCTGCTCGTTCAAATGGCATAGATCGGCGATGGCTTCAGGCGCGCCTTTGGTGGCCACGGCCGTATGACGATGGCCGGGAATGCGCCACAAATGCGACATGGCCAGCAGATCGGGCGATAGCTCGTATTCGCGTGCCAGATCCCAATCAGCATGCATATGTTCGGTGTTGGCCAGGTATTCCTGCGCCAAACGCTGAAAGGCCTGTTCCATCGGGTCGTGAGGCTCGGTTTCGCTCGCCAGCACGCCGTATTCCAGCAATTCGTGGAAGTCTTCCGGAAGCTCATGCAATGCGGTTAGATTAGCCACATCGATGCGCTTCTCACCGCTGATCAGGGCGGCCACCGCCATGCGGTTCTGGGTCAAGGTACCCGTCTTGTCGACACACAATACCGTGGTTTCACCGAGCGTTTCGATGGCGCTGAGCTTGCGCGTCAGCACCCGTTGCCGAGCAATCCGGCGCGCGCCAAAAGCCAGGAAAACGATCAGGATCACCGGGAATTCCTGGGGCAAGATGCCCATCGCCAAAGTAATGCCTGCCAGCAAGGCATCCAGCCAGCCACCCCGGGTAAGCGCATACAGGAGCGTCACCACCAGGCACAGCACGCCGCCAATGACTGCCAGTTGTTTGCCCAGCAAACCGATCTCGCGCTGCAGCGGTGAGACTTCGCTGTCGATAGCCTGCATGGATTTGCCGATGCGCCCCAATTCTGTTTCGCTGCCAATCGCCGAGACCCGCACAATGCCTTGCCCACTCGTCACCACTGTCCCGGCAAATACGCGCATCTCTCCGCCTGCCGTCTCGCAAGCTTGAGTCGGCGGGGCGCCGATCATCTTTGTCACCGGCAGCGACTCGCCCGTCAGCAGCGATTCGTCGGTCGCCAGTTCGTGGGCCGAAAGCACTTGTCCATCGGCGGGCACCCGATCGCCCTCGCTGAGGACCAGGATATCTCCGCGCACCACCTCCCTGCCGGCGATGCGAACTGGATTGCCCGCACGAATCACCAATGCCCGTGGACTGGAAAGATCGCGCAAGGCTTCCAGCGCCCTTTCGGTGCGGCGCTCCTGGAAAATCGTGATGCCCATGATGACAAAGACGAAGCCGAGCAAAATCATCGCCTCGTGCACGTCGCCCATCAGCAGGTAAATCGAGCCGGCACCCAGCAAGAGCAGAAACATCGGCTCGCGCAGCACCTCCGCCGCGATCTTGAGCAAGGATCGCCCCTGCCCGGCATCGAGTTCGTTGAAGCCCTCGACAGCCTGGCGGGCAGCAACCTCTGCCGCGGACAGCCCGGGTGGAAATGGGTGGGGAGGCATTAGGTGTTTAGGACACGATCAGCATCACATTCGGGAAACTTCATGGGCCGTCAAATCCATGGGCGGTACTGTGACGGCCAAGACACTCTTCCGGTGCCGCATTCGCTTTGGGGATCCTGGAGGATTAGTGGCTAGTCGATTGTAATACTCAGGAGCGCGTCGCGACAACTCGCCATCGGCAGGCTGTTGGCCAAGCTTGCCGCAAAACCGGCAGATATTGCCGTGGGATTCCGAATATCCCGTTGTTTACGCCAGAAAGCAGGCGTTTCCGGCTTGGCATGCCCTGTGCATAGCGATGACCAGTCATCGACCAATCCGTACGAACTCATGCCGATCGCGCTTTCCCCAACCCAGATATCGCCGAACCAGCAAGCGACCTCGATCATCACCGGTGCAGGCAATAACGATGGCAAGCCCGTCGAAACCTCGGCAAGCAGCGGCTCAACCGACAAATTGCAAGCAGTCGGGAAAGAAATTCCCCAAGAGGAAAAGGTCACGCTGTCGGCAGCCAACGGGCCGGCAAGCATTGCGCACATTCCCATTGCCCCTTATGCGGAAATATGGAAAGATGGCCGGAAAATTGCCGTGATAGACAACCATGGAGACGTCAATTCATACGACGGCCTGGTCCCGATACCCCCAGGGGGGAGCTCCGGCATTTCGCTGGCCATCCAGCGGGCAGCACTGATAGCCCAATCGGTAGGCGGCGAAATCCGGGTTGCCGGTTTGGTGACGGATGTCCACACGATGGCAATGCGTGCCCGCTTGAGTAAAGCCTACTCGGTCCCCTTGGCATAGGCCTTCGTCACAGCATGCCCAACGCCTTGGGCAGCCAGAGCGACAATCCCGGCCAATAAGTGACAATACCGAGGAATGCCAGCATGGTCAGCAGCCAGGGCCAAACCGCGACGGTGAGTTCCGTTATGCCCATTTTGGTAATGCCGCTCGCCACATAGAGATTAAGGCCCACCGGTGGATGACACATGCCCACTTCCATATTCACGGTGACCAGAATGCCGAAATGTACCGGATCGATACCCAGCTTCATGGCTACCGGAAACAGGATAGGCGCCAGAATCAGCACAATGCTGGAAGGCTCCATGACATTGCCCGCCAGCAGCAGCAGTACGTTCACAACAAGCAGAAAACCGATCTGGCCCAGACCCTGACCGATCATCCAGTCGGCCATCACCTGCGGAATCTGCTCGGAGGTCATCAGATACGAGAACAATACCGCGTTGGTGATGATGTACAGCAGCATGGCGCTCATGTTGGCGGAATCGAGCAAGACTTTCGGCACTTGCTTGAGAGTGAGGTCCTTATACACAAACACCGCAACGAAGAATGCATAAACAGCAGACATTGCCGCCGCTTCTGTCGGTGTAAAAATACCGCTATAAATCCCGCCCATCACAATGACGATCAGCAGTAGCCCCCAGATCGACTTGTGAAAGGCTGTCCAGCGTTCTTTCCAAGAAGCACGCGGCTGGCAAGGATAGCCGTGCTTCCAGGCACGGTAAAAGGTTGTTGCCCCGAGCAAGGTCGCCAGCATCAAACCCGGAACCACCCCCGCCATGAACAATGCGCCGACGGATGTGCTGGTAGATACCGAGTACATCACCATGACGATGGAAGGCGGAATCAGAATGCCCAACGCACCCGAGGTTGTGATCACGCCGGCGCCGAAACTCTTCGGAAAGCCGGCTCTGACCATTGCCGGCAGGAGTATCGAGCCAATAGCCACCACCGTTGCCGGACTGGAGCCCGACACCGCCGCGAACAGGGCGCAGGCCATGACGCCGGACAAACCAAGTCCGCCATGCCAGTGTCCCACCATGGAGGTGGCAAAGTTGATCATGCGCCGCGCCACACCGCCGTGGGTAAGAAAATTCCCCGCCAATATGAAAAACGGGATCGCCATGATCTCGAATTTCTCTATGCCGGTGAATAGTTTCAATGCCACGGACTGGATCGGGACATCGGTCATCGCGAACAGGAAAGTCAGCACGGTCAGTCCAAGCGAAATCGAGATCGGCATGCCCGTCAGCATCAGCATGAACAGCAACACGAAGATGATGGCCGCATTCATTTGCCTTCTCCTTTGCCACCAGTCCCGATGCCATGGGGATGCAAATTGTCATCCAGGTTGAGCGGAATGATATCCAGGTCGTTGACCTCCTCAATGCCTTCGACGTGACCATGATCGTGATGCGGAAGTTCGCCGGTTTTCCAGAAGACAAACGCCACTTGCAAGAACCGGAAACACATCAGGGAGGAACCGCAAGGGATGGCAAGATAGACTATCCACATGGGTAACTCCAGGTCGGCGGAGGTCTGATCGGTTTGCGACATATGCCAGACAAAATTCATTCCCAGGACAGCGACCACACCAGTGAACAAGGCGCCAGCCATTAATCCAAAAAGCACGAACTTGACTCGCTTCTTGTCGGACAGGCGATTGATCAATACATCGACACCAACGTGGATACCCGTGCGCACGCCATAAGCCGCACCAAACTTTGCCATCCAGACGAACATGTAGATGCATAACTCCTGCGCCCAACTCATGTTGATCTGTATCAGTCTGTCCTGAATGGCCGGAATCGGCAATCCGGAGGCGTAGCGATGCACCACGGAGACAAAAATAATTAGTGTCGCCGCAGCGATCAGCATGGCAATAAGCCATTCCTCAAGGTGATCGAGTATTTTAAGCATGGCGTTTCCCCAAAAACGAAGCGCCGCCGCGTCTGGCAAGGCCGACGTGACAGCGCTCGATGAGACTCTTACTTACTGGGATTGAAACCGGTTTCCTTGTATACGGCATGGATCAGATCCTTGCCGATACGGCTTTCCATCTCGACATGTACCTTGAGCATGGCCTTCTTCCATTCGGCCTTTTCCTGAGGCGTAAGGGTGACGATCTGGGTTTTGCCCGACTTTCTCACGGCTTCCAGAGAGTCGTCGTTTTCCTTCTGCGCAATATCGTTGGCATATTTCGTCGCTTCCTTCATGGCACCTTCAAGCGTGCTGCGGATATCTGCCGGCAGTCCGTCCCAGAACTTCTTGTTGACGATCACGGCATAGCCAAGATAGCCATGGTCGGAAATCGTCAGGTATTTTTGAACCTCATGCATCTTCTGGGTATAGAAATTCGATATCGGATTCTCGGTTCCATCGACTACCCCAGTTTGCAACGCCTGATATACCTCGGAAAAAGCCAAGCCTTGCGGGTTGGCGCCGAATGCCCGCATCTCCGCTTCGAGAACTCGGGACCCCTGCTGCACGCGCATCTTCAACCCCTTAAAATCCTCAGGCTTTTTTAATGGCTTATTGGCGCTCATTTGCTTGAAGCCATTGTCCCAATAAGCCATGCCGAGTATGCCCTTGGAATCAAGCTTATTCAGTAGTTGCTGACCAATCGGCCCCTGGGTGATCCTGTGCAACTCGTTATAGTCATCGAAGATATACGGTAAATCGAAGAGTTCAAATTCCTTGACGCCGAGCGGACCAAACTTGGCCAGCGAGGGTGCTAGCATCTGTACTGCGCCCAGTTGCAATGCCTCCAGTTCCTCCTTGTCTTTGAACAGTTGACTATTGGGATAGACTTCGACTTTGACCTTGCCTTTGGTGCGTTCTTCCGCCAATTTCTTGAAATAGTCGGCTGCCATCCCCTTGGGCGTATGAACAGCAACCACGTGACTGAATTTGATGATGATCGGTTGTTGGGCCGTGGCCACAAGCGGCGTGACGGCGACAGCAAAACCGAGAATCAGATTGCGCAATTTCATGGGATTCTTCCTCCAAAAAAACATCAACGTGATTGATTGCTTGTCAGCGCGAGTTGCATTGAGTTCTGCGCCTTCAATCCCTTTCTGGCAAATATGCAATAAGTCCGACTTAACCGACACCTGCGTCTTCAACTTAGCATAATTAATCCATTTCTTCCAGGTCGATCATTTCGCTTGAAACAAATACTCCCCTCCGCTCATGTGGCCAGCCGAAACCACTGCGCCGTATTGCGGCTCTTGGGAGGCATCTTTTTTGACCTGGCCATAGACATTGGTATAGACCGTATAACCTAGCGTGGTGCCTTGCGCCTTATCCAGCGTTGTAATCAGGTTCCAGGCAAAAATAGAGTGCCCCTCCTTGCCCTCATCAGAAACCGGCTCCTCACCGCCTGAAGACAGCGCCAACACCGAACGACGGCGTAGAATTTCATCCGACTTGAGCATGCCATCGACGCTCATCTTCTGCTCACGCGTCAGCGAACCAGAAAAGCAACTGTCCGAGACCAGGATCAACTGTCGCGCGCGGATGGCTTGCAGCAGCTTGGAAATATCCGTGTTGGATATCCAGTTGGCGGCCGTCTTGACTGAAGCATCGACTGGAATCCAAAAGCCCATCTTGGTATCGTCCATCAGGTAACCGTGACCGGCATAGAAGATCAGCACATTGTCTTCAGGTTTGATTTCATCGGCAACGAGATTGAGCGCCTGGACGATCTGCGCCTTGGTCGCGTTGTGCAACACCCGGGTTTCGAAACCGAAGCGCGTACGAAGTACTTCGGCTATTTTCTCGACGTCGGCAATCGGCGTCTCCAGCGTCGGGATCGGCATCGTATAGCCATTGTTGCCGACTAGTACCGCCAATCGCCGGGGCTGCGGCGCGGCAATCTTGGCAGGCACCACAGGCGGAGAGGAGGCAATAGGCGCGGCTGGCGTTGGCTGGATCGCGGCAACAGCCTGAGTCGAAGCTGCCGCCTGAGGGATTTTACCCAGCGCCGCAGGTTGAACTGGAAGTTCCGAGCCAGTGGCCGATGTCTTGGGGGGCGACTCGGGCAAGGCAAGCGACTGCGGCGCTGATTCGGGGCGACGCAGGCAGAGAGCGTCCTTATCCACGCTGCCTGGCGAACATTCCGGCACATCGGCCGCTTGGGGATTCTTACGCAACTCTTCCAGCGCCTCACGATACAACAGCGTGCGTATCTGGTGGCGTTGCATGGCGACGGACTGCATTTGCGCCATGCCAGGCACTCCCCCGGCAAAGCGTCCCATCTGGGCGTAAGCAATGCCAAGCGGGAAAGACGCCAGTATGAATAACCACCGTAGTTGGACGTTGAGTTTCATTTCGTTATCTCCTGTTGCAGTTTCTCGTTTTTCATACCACGCCCAGCCAACTCTCGCGTTTTTTCGCTTTCGTTACCTGCTCGTTTTTGTTTTGCTGCCCGGGTGCCGATCGAGGGTTTGGGTAATTCGTCAGTTCGGGGTTTTCTCTTGGCACTCTCCTCGGTCTCCTTGCTGGATTGCAGGCGAGACTGTTGAAGATGGCCTTCGATTGCCTCCATCTGATGGACGGAGGCATTCATTCCTCCCATGCTCTGACCGTTGGCCGCCGGGATAAACGAAAACAGCCCAACCCAGCAAGCTGCAATGAGTCTCAGCATGATCGTATCCATGTTACCTCCTAAGCAACAACCCGGCTTCTTGTCGGTTCGCGACAGGCGACACAATAAGACAATAAAACAGTAAGATGGTATTTTTTGAAATAGATTCTGGAGGGGTAGTGTTTTCGCGTATGGGTAAACTACCAGTCCGACAAATAATTCCTTTTAATATTCTATATCTTCTCAACAGGGTAGTCTCATCCCACGTAGGTTCTCCGCCAACCACGAGAAGTTGCCAATCGCATATATCAACATAAGCGCAAAAAGCTCGACATGGTCAAAAGCAAAGCTCGTCAGATCGGCCATCATCCAAAAAAGATCGGGGGAAAGCCCTCTCCAGCACCAGCAGCAAAATTTCACTCCGCCTTGGCAATGCACCAGCGGGGGCAACTGGATATTGCTGAGTCTCTCTACAGAGAGATTCTGGAAGTTCACCCCAGGCATTTCGACTCACTGCTTTTTCTCGGTCACTTGTCATTACAGACCGGGCGAACTCAAAATGCCGTCGAAATGATCAGCAAGGCCATTGACATAAATCCGAACCATGCGGCCGCTCATTTCAATTACGGCGTAGCTCTGCTCAATCTATTGCGCTATGAAGCGGCAATAGCCTGTTTCGATCGGGCGATTGAGCTCAAGCCCGACTATTCCGAGGCTTTTAACAACCGGGGTAGCGCCCTGCAAAACTTGGGGCAGCAAGAAAAAGCCATAGCCAGCTTTGACCGGGCAATCGAGCTTGACCCTGACAATGAATTTGCACACAACAACCGTGGAATTTCGTTACAAAAATTGGGACGGCATGTTGATGCCATTGCCAGTCTTGATCAGGCAATCCTGCTCATCAATAACAATGGGGTCACACACAACAACCGAGGAATCTCGCTGCTGAACCTGGGGCGGCATGAAGATGCGATCGCCAGTTTCGACATGGCAATAGCTCTCATCCCGGATTATTTTGAAGCCTTCCTCAATCGCGGAATCGCATTGTCAGCCTTGGGAGGATATGAAGAGGCATTGGTCACTCTTGACCGGGCGACTGCGCTTCGGCCTCGCAACGCCATTGCCCATAACAGCCGTGGAATGTCGTTGCTGCGACTGGGACGATATGAAGAGGCAATTACGGGCTTTGACCGGGCGATCGAACTCATGCCTAACTACTTCGAAGCATTTAACAACCGCGGCTTCGCTCTTCCTTATGTGGGACGCTACGAAGATGCGCTGGACAGTCTCGACCATGCCATCGACGCTCCCGAACAGGAGTCGTTCGATGCACGCAATAACCGCGGAAATGTGCTACGCGACCTGAAACGGCACCAGGAAGCCCTCGCAAGCTACCGCCAAGCAATCGACCTCAGACCTGACGATGCAACCGCCCACTATAACGAAAGCATGTGTCTGCTCCAGATGGGCGAGTTCGATCAAGGCTGGGAAAAACTGGAATGGCGCTGGCAAACCGCGCAGTTCAAGGAAGCAAAACGCGATTTTCAGCAACCGCTCTGGCTTGGCAAGCAAGACTTGCGCAACAAGACCATCCTGCTGCATGCGGAACAAGGCTTGGGGGATACGATTCAATTCTGCCGATATGCCAAGCTCTTGGCAGCGCAGGGTGCTACGGTGCTATTGGAAGTGCAACCCGAACTGAAATCGGTGCTGGCAGACTTGGCGGGAGTAAGTCGGGTACTGAAAAAAGGTGAGCGACTTCCGGAATTTGATTACCACTGCCCGTTGTTGAGCTTGCCACTGGCATTCAATACCGAACTGGACTCCATTCCTGCCGACACTTACTACCTTCGCAGCGACCCTGACCGCGTCAATATATGGCAAGCCCGGCTTGGCGAAAAAACAAGTCCGCGCATTGGCTTGGTCTGGTCAGGCAACAAGGTGTTCGGAAACGACCACAACCGTTCAATACCGCTTTCTAATTTCGCCAAACTGTTGTCTGCCTCCGCGCAATTTGTCAGCCTTCAAAAAGAAGTGCGAGAAACTGACAGGATGATTCTGGATGTCCGGAAGGATATTGCCCACTTCGGCGATGACCTGCATGATTTTTCGGACACGGCGGCGCTGCTTGATCTAATGGATATGGTCATTTCAGTCGACACCTCGGTTGCCCACCTTGCAGGAGCGTTGGGCAAGCCCGTTTGGCTGTTGCTGCCGTTTAACCCTGACTGGCGTTGGCTATTGGATCGAAGCGACAGTCCCTGGTATCCCTCAGCAAAACTCTTTCGCCAATCTCGCAGCGGCGACTGGGATGAAGTCTTTGAAAGGGTAGCCGAGGAGATGGCGGCTTTCAATTGTGCAACGACGCTCTCGGCAAGTTGTGCGACAACATAAAGGCCACCACGCACATCAGAACCAGATCGAATATGCGGTGGAACCATCCCATCCGCCTGGTGGCGCTGTTGGCGGGTTAATAAATGTGCCAAACCCGATAATATCGAGTCCTGCTTTCTGAAAGACATAAACCTCGGTCGGCGTGCCCGTAATATTGCAATAGAGGTGATGAATCGACTGGAAAGTAGAGCCACCCGGGTTCTGGAAGTCGTCGTTCGTCTCCAGCCGATAACGGCCATCTTCATCTGGCCCGACCAATGCGTCGATCACCAGCCGAGAACTCGCTGCATAGAACTGCGTAACCAACCGAGCCCGTTGTATTGCGCGGCCCGGCTGACGGTTTTCAGTGCCAAGGAACCGATTGCTCCCCGTGTCGGAAACGAAATCATACGGTCTGAAATCCGAGACATAATAGCCCTGCTCCATGATCGTTTGCAGCGCCCATTGCTCCATTGCTTCCTGTCGATCGTCTGCGATGGAAAATCTGAATCGCATGCTTCTGTGGGATATTGCGGCGCCAGGATGAATGGGCTGCTTGTATTCCTCCGGAATCCTGGTTATGTCACAGTCGCCGGTATCGTCAGTGAGCGGGCCATACCGCGAAAACCAAAACCACTCCAGTTGGTCCGAGAATCGGGCAGTCAGCGGACGAAACACCTTGCCGATGAGTGTTTCCGCCCAGCCGTGGTCTGGTTCGTTAGAGGGAACGAACACTCTTGTTTGACGAACGCCCATCAATTCCTCCACTTCACTTGAAGGACTCTATCGTTTTTTATTCGAAAATCCAAGATGAAAGTTTCCAATTCATTTCGTGTTCGCCTGGATAGGCAAACGGCCGAGCAGACGTTCCCATTCCTTCGCCCAACAACATTCATGCTCAAAATTGGGTACGATTTCTATCCGTCCACCTTTGCGATGGACGAAGCTTTCAACAATCGGCACAGGAACAGTTTTATCATGCCCACCGACGAAATGTACGCTGGGCGGCAAAAGGACATCCGCCTGGATGTTGGCCGGGTCGAGAGATCCCGTCAACGGGGAAGCGCCATGCCAAGCCACCCATTCCGATACTGCCAATGGTGCGGCAACTGTCACCAGTAACTCGACATCATCGCGACGCATTGCTAACAGGGCGGCGATTACGCCGCCGCCGGAATAACCAACCAACCTGAGACTGCGGGCTGAGTACGATGTCTTGAGTCGCCCGACCGCTTCATCGTAGGCCGCGATAACTTCAGGGGAAAAACGCCGCTCTACCCAGTAGGTGCTATCGCATTGGCGCAAGGCCTCCGCCTTCAGATATTGGCAGGGACGTCCCAGATAGACAACCGCCGGCGCAGGGTCTGCGAGTGCTAATGACAGAGACATGGGCTTGAGCGGCGTGGGATCGCGTGGCGGATGATATGGCGTCAGCCAGGGGGCGCCATCGCCTTCGACATAAATGACCAGCGTTTCGGCCGGGTGCGAGAGTTGTCGCAAATATGCGGCAAGACGAAATTCGCCAGCCGGTATCTCTGATACCGAAAACCCCCTCTCCTTCGCCGTGACAGCGACTTGCTCCAGGTTACCGAGCGAATCCGGCGCGGCACATCCGGTCGCAACAAACAAAAAGGCCGCGAAAACAATCGCGGCCTTCATCGGGACGAAACCCGCATCAAGCATCAGAACCGATAGTTGATGTTCGCCATCAAGCTATCATGTTTGCTGTTCTTGCGACGGCCTTCTCCAGTGTACACAATGCCACCCGTCAAGTTGTTCTTAAGGGAGATGAAGTCGACGCCCAAGGAGCCAACCCAAGCGGTCTTGCCAATATCGTTCGGCCCTCTATTATCGACTTTTCCATCGCTGGTATGCGCAATCCCAACATAGGGCAGAATACCGTCCATCCAGTAACCAACCCGCCCACCGATGCGCCACTGGTCAAGCTTGTTCTTGGCAGAGCCAACTTTCTCTTCGCCATACAAATAGCTGCCCTTGGCGGAAAGCTGCAAGTTGCCGAGCCAATTGGTGTAACTCAAATTGCTGCCATAGAAGAATCGATCGGGCTTGACGCTACCGGCACCAGTATCTATGTCACCTTTGCCCCAGCCTATGATGCCGTCCAATGCCCAAGTCTTGTTGATCTGCCAGCCAGCATAGGGGGCAATAGTGTAACCCGTCGTGGTCGTGTTAAAAAGCGAACCGGTAGTCCGGTCAAAGGCTACTGACGCACCTACGGTTACCGTTGGTTTGAGGGCATAATCGGCGCCAAGAACCGCATTCGTGGTCCTTAATTTTGCATCGTTAATGGGAGTGTACTTGAAGGTATCACCCGAAATGCTGCCCCAAGCATTCCACATCTGAGCGGCACCGCCTGCGGCCATGCCGTTACGCTGGCCGGAGTCAGCCCTTGCGCCAGGGGGAACCTGGAATACGCCACCAGCACGGAAGCTAATGGCGTTCGAAATAGCCAGCATTTGATTCAAAGTAGTCGTGCTGATCAACTGCGTCGCAACAGCCTCGTGCTCGAAGCTGCTTAGCGAACCGCTGGGTGACGATGATGAACTAGTCGGTGTTCCTGACGAGCCGCTCGGTACTCCTGACGTCTGGGCAGCGGCCACCCCGCTGAGAACCACGGCAACTACACCACCGGCAATACTTAAAAAAGGTTTATTTGAAATCATAGTCATTACAATCTCCCAAGGAAATAACACTGATTAAATCTCAACAGCTACACTTACATTCGTTATTTTAGCGACTTTCTCTCCTGCTTAGATGGATACCTGAAAACCCGCACACCCCTGTCGCCAGCAATCGGCTATATTTTGGGTTTCAATTTCGCTTGGCCTCTCGTACATTTTTCATCGCCCGCTGGTAGAGCGAAACCAGCAGTTTCACTTGCGGCTCGCTACCTCGTTCGCGCTGCAGGTCGGAAAGCACCTGCTCAACCCGTCCCAACTCCCGCATTTCGAACATTCCCGAGAGCAAATATAACTCGGGGTTCAGATCACTCCGGTCCGGCGTCTCATTACGCAAGCGGCGGTATGTATTTTCAATGCCGGCCAGCGCATCCGGTGTGGCAATGCTGCGTGACTTCGTTGTCTTGGCCTGCCCTTGAGCGTCCAGTACAGGCATTCGGGATATCTGCCGGACCATCTCCGACGACAACATGCGCACCTGCGGGTCGGGTAAACTGAAGGCTTGGCTCTCAGTGCTGTTGATCTCCAATCGGACACCACCGCGCCAGGTTTCGAGCCGTCCGCTGTCGAGATACACCAACTGTAGGCGGGCATCCTTGTCCAACGCCAGTTGATCCCCCTGGGTGAGCTTGACATAAGCCTGCATCACTTGAGGTTGCGCCGACTGGCTCGGTTCATTCGACTCGGCAGATATTTTCCAGACCCGTCCCTGTAACGCCGTAATCAATGCGACATCCTTGCCAGCGGCATATACAGCGGCATGCACGACTACCAACAGCAGGGCCATTAACACTCGCAAATTCATGCATTCGACCTTATCACAAGGTCCAGTTATATTTCAATGCAAATTTTGCGATTATCGATAGCCACTTCCTGGACAGTTGTACGAAAACCACAGTGGTCTGAATTGGCTGAGGAACGTATCAAGCTTCCCTGAAGTACCAAAAAAAAACCCAGGTTAACCCTGGGTTTTTTCATAGCCAAGCTAGTAAAACGATTACTTACCGCCAATTTGACCAGCTTCGTTGGCAGCAGTATTGCCTTTACCGACGGCCACCGCAGCCGTATTCTTCTGTTTAGCTTTAATCTTGGTGTTGCCCTGAATCTGCGTACCACCTTTGATGGCGCCGGCGGTATTCTTGGCGGTGTTGCCTTCGCCGACAGCTACGGCAGCAGTATTCTCCTGGCTGGCCTTGATATCGGTGTTGCCCTGAATTTGTACCCCTTGAGCGCTCGAGGAGGACTGGCTGGCGCCACCCGATTTGGAAGTGGCCTGAGCGAAAGCCGCTGTTGACAGCACGGCAGAGACTAGAGTGACGAGCACGAGTTGTGTACGCATAATGTTTTCTCCGTTAAAGAATAAGAAAAGGTTCCGTCTTCAGATTATTGACCGCCGATCACACCAGCTTCGTTGGCAGCCTTGTTGTTCTTGCCAACAGCAACTGCTGTTGCATTCTTTTGCGACGCTTTGATTTTGGTGTTGCCCTGAATCTGGGTGCCGCCCTTGATGGCGCCAGCGGTATTCTTGGCGACGTTGCCTTCACCAACGGCTACGGCGGCAGTGTTCTCTTGGCTGGCTTTGATCTCGGTATTACCCTGAATCTGCACTCCACTCGGATTGCTGGAACGCTGTTCCTTCTGAGCGAATGCTGGAGAAGCGATAATGGCGGAAGCGATGAGGAGAGTAATAAAGCGCATGGTATTTCCTTTCAAGAAGAGTTGTTTTAAAAAAATGTTCGCCGTTATCCGACGACAACCTTAAAAACCACACGGCGATTTTTCGGGTCGCGCGGGTCGAGGTTCGGGAGCGGATCGCTGGATCCTTTGCCAATGGGAATAATTCGGTTGCGATCAATACCGGCCTTGCCGGTGACGTATTTCACGACGCTATTGGCACGCTCAATGGAGAGCTTATGGTTCTTGTCGACATTCCCGATAGCATCAGTGTGCCCCTCTACCAGAATACAACGGTCGGGAGAGAGTGCCAGGATTTTCGCGATCTCGTTCAACGTCAATTCAGAGGCAGAGTTGATTTCCGCACTGCCCAGTTTGAACTGGATGGCAAAATCGACGGCGTTGGTCTTGACGCCGGCCGGCAGCGAGCCGCAATCAGCGGGCTTGGCCACCTTTGCCAAATCAGCAGCCGGCGCTTCGGGTGCCGCAGCGCTGGTTGACTCGTTATCGAAAACAATGGCGCGGGTACGAACCTTCTTTTTAGTGCCAGTACCACCGATGTCAGCGCCCCCTTCATGCGGAGCCGTCATGGCGCGTTTGAGCTCATCCAATTTGGCCTTGGAATCATCATCGGCGAAAGATGTTGTCGCTCCGAAGACAGCAATAAGCAGCCCCAGAAGGAGCGTCGAAAAACCCGGGCGAAAACAGGAAGACAATTTACGAGCTTGCATAGTTGGCCTCATTTGCAGATATTGATAACTTCTTTGGTGGTCACCACGATATCCTTCGGGGCTTTTTGGCCCGCTTGGGCCGTACCGACATTGACATCGCTACAGCCGCCATTGCGTTTGCTGCCAATGTTTACCCGGCTCTTCTGCAAGTTGGGATCGGTCTTGATGGTGCCACTCGACCAAGCTTTCGCCTTGGCGTTGTTTACCTTGGTTTGTGAATCAGCATTCAAACCCTGTTCAGCCATTGCCGAACCTACGGCAAGCCCGAGAAAAAGAACTATCCCAGTGCGGTATACGTCATTTGCATTCATCGCTGACAATGCTCCCTATGTTAGTACAAGCCTTTTTGTTGCGCCCCCCCACCACCGTAGTAACATTAGCGGCGCTGACGTTGATTTTGGTGTCGCCTTTTTTATTTCCCTTGATAACTCCAATACGATTCTTCGCTACATTATTCTCACCGGTGGCAATCGCCGTGGTATTTTCGGTATTGACGTTGATTTCAGTATTGCCCTGAATACGAGTGCCTTTGACTTGCGCATTGGCAATACCCGCAGTCACCAGAATCAAAACCGTCAGAATAATTTTATTGGGGCAAAAACTTTTGATCATTGTAACCTCTGCATGGGAAGTTTGGTAGGTGGCTTACCTTTTCTGAATGCATCCCTCATGGCTTCAAGCTCCGCATCGGAAACGCCGAGTTTCTTGGCACTGAAGGATGCCGCATCCGGTGTGAACATCAGATAAGCTTGCGTTTCATTGATCAACAGGTCTTCACCAGTGGTGGAGTAGTTGTATTTGGACAGAAATTTCCTGAAGGATTCACGCTGACTGTCACTGAGAGAATCATTCCAGAAGCGCCGGCAATAAGTGGCATAGTAGGCATTGGAGTAAAACTCGGCATGCGACATCTCATGCAGCAGAATCGCATACCGCGCACCATCGCTAACGCGGGGTTCGGTTTCACGCTTTTCCTGAATCTGCGGGATTGATAGAAATACAACGCTCGGCTTGAGTGCCTGATATATGCCGCGATAGTTTCTAATCAGTCCCTGGGCAAAGAGGAAATCTCGGATGGCGACTTCCTCTACATTCAGTTCGACTTTATCCCGATCAGCCAAATTGAAAAACTGGGCCAGCTCGCTCACCATCACATCATGGCCAAAAGCGAAATCTGCCATCGTTCTGCGGGAAGCCTCGAAATGCTTGCTCAACTCCTCGTTGTTCAGAACGCGGGGATATGGCTCGGTGATTTGCTGTTCGGTAAGCTGAGTAATGCGGTTAAAGCTGCGGCCTTGCTGGGTCAGGCTGGGAAAATCAAAAATATAGATGTTGGGATTGTCCGCGTATTGCCAGACATTCAGCACGCCGGAGTGGGATTCGAGAATTGTTTTGAAGTCTCCCGCTACAGGCTCAATACTCCAAGCCAAATGGGCAAACAATATGAGAGGCAGGGCTATCAGCCATTCCATCCCAAAACGCCGAGCAATCCGCCAGGTATATGTCGTTTTCATTTTTTTACTTGTCAAAATATCTGAGTCGATAAGCGTTTGCACGCGCCAGATGTTCCCTGACATTCGCCTGTTGAGGGGAAGTGGCACTCATTGCCCCGCTGACAGAAGGAACATAGACCAGAGGAACTCCGGTTCTTTTATCTCCGCGTCGATAGGTCGCCCATGCCAGGCTGCGTTGCATGAGATATGAGGATTCCGTCGCCCTCTCCGTCGTTGGCATCATGACTATGGAGGGCATTCCCTGGCGACTGGCAACATAGTAGTTGGGAGACGGGGAAGTGCCCACACTAAGGAATATGATCTCCGACCGTGCTAACGATGCATAGGCCAATGTGCAAACCATGATGGCCCACCAAGTTGAATGCTTCCTACTATTTTTCCGAGACACTGACATTTCCATTTTTCCCCCACTGGATGCGGTAGGATTTCCCGGTCTTTTTGGCAGTATATGATGTCTTGCCTTTGGGTACCTGCTCGCCATCGATGAAAACATCCCCGTTGATAACCGCAACTCCCTCCATCTGGACATCTGGAGCAACGACACCGGAATTCACATTAACTGAACTCCCGTTTCCCGTCTGAACCTTTACACCGGAAACCGAAACATCGACAGCGACCTGAGCATTCGCCACATTCAGCATCAGGCTCATCGATGCTATCAAACATACCAGCCAAGATCGCACAATGCTCATCCGTATCAGGTTTGAAAAAATAATTGTAATTGCTTGATAAACGCCTAACGACCACACAAGTTGACAATACCTATCGCAAGTAGGCCTATTGACAGCGTACCTTAACCTGCTTGCCATCGCGCAGGATAATAATCACGCTACCAGACTTCAGATCATCGCCAATCTGTCCTGCAACATTATCTCTATCCTTGCAGATGACCAGCGGAATTCCATCCGGACCGACCCGGCCGGTGAAGCCAGATTGAGTTTCACCTTTGGAGTAACCACTGGCACGCGCACGGTTCTCATGAGCCCGATCCTGAGTCGAACCGCCATCCATGATGATTCCCGTATCAGGTTTGATCAGACCAGGAAGAACAGATGAATCGGTGCCTTGCTGGTAATCCCTAGCTCTAGAACGATTGTCACGCGCTCTTCCTTCTGGCGCATTTCCTCGCGGCGAAAGCGCTCCTTCGCTCTCATCTTCAGGAAGAACAATAATGGTTGTATTCCCCGATGATTCGTCGTTCCGATAAGAGCGGGCTCTGTCCCTTTGCTCGGATGCGCCGGAGGCTTTGCTGGAAGCTTTGCCGGGTGCCTTGACAGAACCTTGTTGCGGCTCCAGGATGATTTCCCCTGCCAGCAGAATACTTGCCGGCCGTTCAACCAGACCCTCGGCCAATGCATATGCGCTGACAAAGATATTCGCCGTTGCAAAGAATGCAAAAGCCAAGAGTCTCGGCATCATGGCTCTCTATTGCGTTACAGTGATTTCCACGAAACTGGACACTGCTGTTGGATTGGTCTGTTTGAACTGATTGACGATATCGTCCAGAGCACGCCCCAACGGTCTAAGATCTTGAGCGCCCCTCACCGAACTTGGGACGATCAATTCCCGATCAGCGCCAATACATGCCACTCGCTCGCGTCCCGCTTGATCGAATCTGATCTTGAAGCCGACCCCAGGCAGATGCATGCGCTCCCCCGCTTTGAGAGAGGAATCGGCATGGAACTGGTTCGGGAAGATGCGCGCAGTGTTTCTTGTGGCATCCTCATAATAGCAATAAGCGGTCCCATGGCCACTGAGTGAAAGATTCAGGTTCAGCAGGTCGCCGATCTTGTAAGTTGGCTTGACTCCCCGATCACTTTCCAGGGAAGCCCTGAATGGCATCGCGGCGGAAACAGGGGTAGGAGCAGGCGCAACTGCCGCCACCGGGGGCGGCGCAGATACCGCAGAGGCAGCCCCAGGCACATAGGTAGAAACTGGCTGTGTCGTCGGCACCGCCGCCAGCATGTTTTGCGTATCATCCAGCAAACTTGCGTAGAGGTCGAAATCAATCTTCCCGTTGGCGATCAACCCGGCTTGAGCTTGGTACTCGGCTATGGCAGTTTTCAGCTCGTCGTTCATCACGCCATCGATAGGCCCCTTGTACCGCTTCATGCTGCCGCCCAGCTTACGCTGAACGAAGACCACCAAATCCTTGTCCTTGAGGGTATCGTAATTCTCGCGCGCCTGATCCCTGATCACAGGGTTGGTCAGGTCCGTATCCAGGCACCGCCAGTAAGGAACCTGGGTAAATTTCCCGAGAGTTTCAATCAGACCGAGTTCAAGCAAAGTCCGCGTCGTTGCCCCAAGTCCTTCGGAACGACTCAGATCGACGTTGAAACTCAGACCCAGTTTTCCCAGCCTGCCGCCACCTTCACCGGATTTCCCGCCCTTGGTGATGACCATGGTGTTGGATGTGCTCGTCGCAGGCAGAATCCTGCGCGAAGCAGCTTCACCAATGCTCATGTCCATGCTGATCAAGTCAAAGGATTCGTCTTTGGAATAACCGAAGTCAAGGAAAGGCAGCGAAATACCTGCGCCTTTATTTTTGCGCACCGCATTGTCATCCATCTGGGTGATGGAACCCCGGATATAGTAGTCCGGCATTTTTCTGTTGCGGTCGCCCATGGCATTGAACATGTTTCCCAAGTCATCGCCTTGACTATGAAAGTCGATAAATTCAAAGGCATTGCTCTTGATAGTCATCTTGGCGACCGCCGTGATGAGCATTTCCTTGGTACCGGTTTTCACTTTGCCCGTTTCATCGGGAATGCCTGCCGAGGTAATGACAATTCCCTGCTTACCAAAGCCAAGGAACAATTCATCCATACAGCGCAAAGCCTGGGAAAAACTGGTAATGGTCTTCACCGCAGGCGTCTTAGGTGCGGCAGCAGTCGTCGCCTCGGCTCCGATATCGCGCGCATAAGAATGACTAGAACATGCCATCAATGAAATCATCAACGGCAGATAAAACCTTCTGGTTGGAGGCATTGCAGGTACTCTCCCAAAAATCCTCAACTATTGGATTCAAACCACGGCCATTAAACCCTGTTAACTACAGGCTCAATATAGCACGCCCCGACTAAAAAGGCAGTGTGAAGTAAATCACACTCCCTCACACAAACCCCTCTCGCCTATCACCCCGGCAACATCTACACAACGACGTCATGAACATCAATGCATATTTTATTTTAATTATTTGCCAGTCATCAATTCGATCATGCGCATGCAGCGGCAGATAAGACTTGCTGATATCACCCTGTCCACGGGAGAATTTGTTGGCAACGCGAGGGGAGGGTTGATCGATCAGCGCATCAGGTATGTTGCGGAGTCGAATTTATCAAAATTAGTTTACCTTAAAGGCAGCGGAAATCCAGAACAATCCAGGCAGCAGTCCAGCCATCCTGATTTGACACTGATCAAAGTAAGTTCAATCATTTCATGCAAGCATGGTTTTAGTATATCAAGATTATGCTTTAGTGGAAGATTTCCATGAAAATGGACAAATTGACTTGTATCAGTCAAGGTTTTGCGTGGCGCCAATAAGGAATACATCATGACCCGAGTGTCTCCCATAAACACCATCGATTATGAAGATGCAAGAATCATCGAACGTCCAGACGGGTTCTACAGTCAGAATAAACGAACGAATGAGGAATTTGGCCCCTTCGCGACTTTTCCCGAAGCAGTTGCATCCCTAGACAACATTGCCAATATCGAACTCGAGAGCGACGATGATTTGAAAGAGATAGAAGAAGAACTGGGCATTGCCGACTGGATTGACCCGGATACGGGTGAGCCAGCCGAGGAGTCGGTTCCTCATATCGAAGAGCATTGAACTAGTGCGCGAAGTTGTTACCGGGGGACCAGGTCACTCCATCCCGGAGGATTGGAAATGATTGTATGAGAACCCCGCAGATCATTTTGCGCCTGGCTGCGCTGAGGGACATCGAACGAACCCAGAACGATGTTCAGCCGTCATTGATGGCGCGTGCCGGAGAGGCTGCTTCGACAGTCGCCATGCATCTCCTAGAAAGCGCAGCACGGCCTCCCTTGATCTTGGCGGGGCCCGGCAATAATGGCGGTGACGCCTTCGTTGTGGCACGCTTGCTGCGATTAAAAGGAATCACGCCAGCAGTAGCATTTTACGGTTCGGCTGAGAAACTGCCCGCCGACGCTCGAGCGGCTCATGATGCATGGATTGACTGTGGCGGCACTTTTATTGACGATTTCTCAGCGCAAACATGGGAATACGGTCTGGTTATTGACGGTCTATTCGGTATTGGCCTGACACGCCCGCTGGAAACTCCCCATGCGCAACTGGTACAACGTATCAATTCGCTCAGTTGCCCGGTTCTGGCGCTCGACATTCCGAGTGGTCTGGATTCTGAAACGGGTTGCGTTCTCGGTATGGCCGTGCGCGCCACACACACAGCCACCTTTATTGGACTCAAACCCGGGCTGCTAACGCTGGATGGCCCGGATCATTGCGGCATCATCAGCGTGCACGATCTCGGCTTGAACATCGATATTGCTGACGGCTTCCGCGTCGCTCCGGAACTGTTTGCCGAGCAACTCAAGCCCCGCCCGAGAAACTCGCACAAAGGCAGTTATGGCTGTGTCGGTATTCTCGGGGGTACCCAGGGCATGGCAGGCGCAGCATTGCTGGCTGGCCGCGCTGCGTTGAAACTCGGTGCCGGACGCGTTTATGTTGGCATGCTGGCGCCCACCGGCAGCCTGGAGAGACTCGCCGTCGACCCGCTGCAACCCGAATTGATGTTGCGCTGCTCCGAGGAGATTTTCGCGCTCGCAACCTGCGTCGCCATTGGTCCCGGACTGGGTCAGTCGGATAATGCTCTGGCGCTGCTGCGCAAAGCGATCGCTAGCCCTTTGCCGTTGCTGCTGGATGCCGACGCGCTCAATCTGACTGCCATGCATCCGGTGCTGGCGCGCAATCTATCCCGCCGCTCCGCCGCAACCCTGCTGACGCCTCATCCTGCCGAAGCGGCGCGCATGCTGGGCATGGACACCGCGGCTGTACAGGCCAGCCGGGTTGAAGCGGCGCTGGCGCTGGCTCGACGCTTCCATGCTGCGACGCTGCTGAAGGGGTGCGGCAGTATTATTGCGCTACCCGGCGGCCGCTGGTTCATCAACGACACGGGCAACCCCGGATTAGCATCGGCAGGCACGGGCGATGTGCTCTCCGGTATGATCATCGCCTTGCTGGCGCAGGGCTGGCCGCCTGAGCGGGCACTGCTGGCGGCAGCCTATCTGCATGGCGCCGCGGCCGATTCCTGCGTTGCCGCTGGCGATGGTCCAATCGGGCTGACTGCAGGAGAACTGATCGTAGCCTCCCGCAAGTTGCTTAACCATTGGATTACAATCGCTCGATGATCAGAGATACATGCTGAATGTCGATGAAGCGCTGGCCATGCCCCTAGCCAGCAGACGCTGCAATGAAAATTCCTTCATTGAATTCCCTGCTTGCGCAATTACTTCCTTACGAGCTCGAGATTTCCGAGGAAGCAGGCGTGCGCAGCCTGCATTTTGGCTCTGAATGGATCCAGGGATCGATGCGCGTCCGCCGCCCGTTTGCGCTTGAACTGGCCTATACCCGCGAAATGATGGCTTGTCTGCTGTTGCGTTCAGACACAGGCTGGCCGCGCCGTGCGTTATTGATTGGTTTGGGGGCAGGCTCATTGGCCAAGTATCTTTACCGGTATCTGCCGCAAACGCACATCACGGCAGTCGAAATCGATGCGCGTATCGTACCGCTGGCGCGGCAGTACTTCTCCCTTCCCGACGATCCGCAGCGCCTGAAGCTGGTGATCGCCGATGCCGCCGACTATATCGTGCAATCTGGCGGCAAATTCGACGCGATATTCGTCGATGGCTACGGTCCGGATGGACACGTCGCTCAACTCGACACGCTGGAATTCTATGAAGCCTGTCGGACTCGCCTGTCCGCACAGGGGCTCCTGACAAGCAATCTGCTCAGCCGTAGCCGGGGCTATGCTGCCTGTGCCGAAAAAATCCACGTAGCATTTCAGAAACGCTCGGTGGTCTTCCCCTCCCTGGACAGCGGCAATACAATTGCCTTTGGCGTATGCGGGGAAGCGGTCGATGTCAGTCTGGAGGAAATGCGTGCCCAGGCGATTTTGCTCAAGCAGCAAACAGGACTCGATCTGCGTCCGACCATTACTCGTTTGCAGCTCGTCCAATCCCTGACGAACGGACGGTTACAGTTGTAAGCCGGAATTACTTGACGCGGGTAAGATGTGGATGGGAGGAAGATGCGGTCTGTGGCGGTTCCTCAGCGCTCGCCGGCTCAGCCCCCTCTGGCTCGCGCTGAGGCGCGACCTCAAATGCCATACCTTGGCCATTTTCCCGCGCATAGATGGCTGAAACGCTTTCGATCGGAACCGATAATGCCTGAGCAACGCCATTGAAACGCGCCGAAAAAGTGATGAGTTCGTTGCCCATCACCAGCTGATGCGTCGCCTCGTGGCCAAGATTGAGAACAATCTGGCCGTCATTGACATACTCGCGCGGCACCTTGGTGCGGGAACTAACACTCACTGCCAGATAAGGGGTAAACCCCTGATCGATACACCATTCGTGGATAGCGCGGATCAGGTAGGGTTTGGTCGATGAAACAGGGGTCATGGATTGTTGATTCACCCGCTAGCATCCCGGACTAGCGGCGCATGACCTTTTCGGATGGCGTCAAGGCATCGATAAAACCCTGCCGACTGAAAATACGTTCCGCATATTTCAGCAGTGTTGCCGCGGACTTGTCAAGCTCGATACCGTAATGGTCCAGACGCCACAGCAAGGGGGCAATGGCCACATCCAGCATGGAAAACTCGTCGCCCAGCATATGCTTCTGCTTGCTGAAGATCGGGGCCAGTTCGGTAAGACGATCCCGCACATGAAGACGGGACTTTTCGGCTGACTTAAGATTTCTTTCCAGCACCTCGATGTGGCTGAACAGCTCTTTTTCCATGGTAAACAGGAGCTGCCGGGCGCGGGCGCGCATGATCGGATCTGGCGGCATCAGTTGCGGATGGGGAAAACGCTCGTCGATATACTCGTTGATAATGTTGGATTCATATAAAACGAGGTCGCGATCAACCAACACCGGGACACGATTGTAGGGATTGATGACCGCGATGTCCTCCGGCTTGTTGAACAGATCGACATCGATCACCTGAAAATCCATCTGCTTCTCGTACAGAACGATACGGCAGCGATGGCTAAACGGGCATGTCGTGCCCGAGTACAGGTTCATCATGGTACTGGTACCCCAGGAATAGTCGGCATCCCGCACCACGCGGCGTACCGCTGGTGAATTATGGTCTCGATGCCCCATATGCAACTTTGCGCGGTTTGATAAGTATAAATGTTAGTGAACGTCTTTCCAGTACTCACGCTTAAGTGCGTACGAAAAGACCAGCAACACGCCCAGTGCGATCAGAACGGCCACGCCCAATTGCTTGCGCGTTTCCGCCATTGGCTCAGCCATATACTGGAGATAACCTACCAAGTCCGCAACCAATGCATCGTACTCTTCCGGCTTGAGTTTGCCCGGCTTGGAAATGCTCAGCTTGTGGTCCTGCCCCATCACTTGCTGGCCTTGCAATTCCCACAGTACGTGCGGCATGCCGACATTCTCGAAAACCGTGTTGTTCCAGCCCGACGGACGCTTGGCGTCACGGTAGAAACCGCGTAGATACGTGTAGAGCCAGTCTGCTCCCGAGCCGAACTCGGAAGCGCGCGCACGTGCGACCATGGTCAGATCCGGAGGAGCCTTGCCGAACCATACCTTGGCTTCGGCACGTTGCATCGCGGTTTTCATCAGATCGCCGACCTTGTCGTCGGAAAAAACCAGATTGTCCCGAATCTGTTCGTCGGTCAGGCCGATGTCGCGCAGTCGGTTATAACGCATGAACGACGCCGAATGACAATTCAGGCAGTAGTTGACGAACACCTTGGCCCCACGTTGCAGGGCCGCCATGTCGCGTGTCTTATCCGGTGCCTTGTCGAGATGAAGTTCTGTTCCGGCAGCGAATACCGCCAGCGGCATCAAGAACAGCGTAAAAAATAGCTTCTTCATTATCCGGTCAGCCTTTCCGGTTCAGGTTTGCATTTGTCGATCTGACTGTAAATCGGCATCAGGATAAAGAAACCAAAATAAAGCACAGTACAGATCTGCGCCACTAGGGTGCGCATGGGGGTGGGCACCAGCATTCCGAGGTAGCCTAGGATGAAAAAACATGCCACAAAAATGGCCACCGCAGTTTTGAAGATCGGCCCTTTGTAACGAATCGACTTTACCGGACTACGGTCGAGCCAAGGCAGGAATAGGAAGATCATCACGCCGCCGCCCATCGCCACGATGCCCCAGAACTTGGCGTCGATCCAAAAGAAGTTGACCGTCACCGCCCGCAACATCGAGTAGTACGGCGTAAAGTACCAGAGTGGCGCGATGTGCGGTGGCGTCGCCAAGGGATCGGCGGGGAAGAAGTTGTTGTATTCGAGGAAGTAGCCGCCAAACTCCGGCATGAAGAATATGATGATCGAGAAAACCATCAGGAACACCACCACGCCCAGGATATCCTTCACGGTGTAATAAGGGTGGAAGGGTATGCCATCGAGCGGGATGCCGTTCGCGTCCTTTTTCTTCTTGATCTCGATGCCATCGGGGTTGTTTGAGCCAACTTCATGCAGTGCCACGATGTGCGCAGCAACCAGCCCCAGCAGCAGCAACGGCACGAGAATGACGTGAAAGGAGAAGAAACGGTTCAGCGTGGCATCGCTGACGACGAAGTCGCCACGCAACCACAACGAGAATTCAGGTCCGATCAGCGGGATTGCCGAAAACATATTTACGATCACCTGGGCACCCCAGAACGACATCTGGCCCCACGGCAACAGATAACCGAAGAATGCCTCGGCCATCATCAGCAGATAGATGACCATGCCAAACAACCAGATCAGTTCCCGGGGTTTGCGGTAAGAGCCATAGAGCAGACCGCGAAACATGTGCAAATAAATCACCAGAAAGAAGGCCGAGGCGCCGATCGAGTGCACGTAACGGATCAGCCATCCCCAGGGCACGTCGCGCATGATGTACTCGACGCTGGCGAAAGCCACCGGAACACCCGAGGCATTGAGTGAAGCATCCGGCTTATAGTGCATCGTCAGAAAAATGCCGGTGATGATCTGAAGCCCCAGCACCAGTATCGCCAGCGAACCGAAGAAGTACCAGAAATTGAAGTTCTTCGGAGCGTAATATTCAGCAAGGTGCTCCTTCCAGGTGGAAGTCAGCGGGAAACGGGCATCCACCCATCCGAGCAGCGCTGTCATTTTCGCTTTCATCGGTCAGGCCTCCTTGCCATCTTGACCAATACCAATCACTAGCTTGGTATCGCTCAGATACTTATGCGCCGGGATCTCCAGGTTGTCCGGCGCCGGCATGCTCTTGTATACCCTGCCGGCCAAGTCGAAAGTCGTGCCGTGGCAGGGGCATAAAAAACCACCCTGCCAGTCCGCATCGATGCCGCTATCGGCGCCGGTCTTGAACTTCTCGGTCGGCGAACAGCCGAGATGGGTGCAGATGCCAACGGCAACGAAAATTTCCGGCTTGATCGAACGCGTCTCGTTTTTGCAGTATTCGGGTTGCATCTTCTTGTCCGATTGCGGATCGCTGACTCTACCGTCGAGCTTCTTGAGCGCATCGAGCATATCCTTGGTACGATTGATGATCCATACCGGCTTGCCACGCCATTCGACCGTAAGCATCTGACCAGGCTCAAGCTTACTGATATCCACTTCAACCGGAGCCCCGGCCGATTTGGCACGCTCAGAAGGCAACATGCTAGCTACGAACGGAACTGCCGCGACTACGCCAGCCACGCCTCCCGCCGTCGCAGTGGCAACGAGCAGGCGACGCCTGCCGCAATCCACTTTGTCTTCACCCACCATAATTCCATCCCTGTTGTGGAAAACGCAAATATTCGACAATTATACCGGACAATTGCTACCGATTAAAAGCTCTGTCGTAGCCAGCACAATAATTTTTTCATTAAATCAATACTATCGGCACACACAAAATGCCAGAAGTATAGAGAATTCCAGGGTAATCGAAGCTTTTGCCTAACAACCGCTGACCGGTGAGATGACTCAGTAATCCCGCCGCTCGTAAAATGCCTGGGCGATGGTGCCGGCATCCGTGAATTCCAGTTCGCCTCCGACCGGCAACCCGCGCGCGATCCGGCTGACTTTGATGCCGCGCGCATGCAGCAGCTCGGACAGGTAATGCGCGGTGGCCTCACCCTCGTTGGTGAAATTGGTCGCCATGACGACCTCCTTGACCACGCCGTCGCAGGCGCGCTCGATCAGGCGCTCCAGCTTGAGTTCCTTGGGGCCGATGCCGTCCAGCGGACTCAAGCGTCCCATGAGCACGTAGTAGAGCCCCTTGTATGCGTGCGTCTGCTCCAGCATGTTCAGATCCACCGGCATTTCCACGACGCACAGCAGGGATGGGTCGCGCTTGCCCGAGGCGCAGCGCTCGCAGCACTCGTCTTCGGTGAACGTATTGCAGCGCTGGCAAGGGTGGATGCCTTCGAGCGCCGCCGAAAGAGCCTCGGCCAGCCGCTGCGCCCCCGGCCGCTCGCGCTGCAGCAGATGGTAAGCCATGCGCTGCGCCGACTTCGGCCCAACGCCAGGCAGGCAACGCAATGCTTCGATAAGTTTGTTGAGCGTGCCGCGAGCAGGCATCAGAACGGAAGTTTCATGCCCGGCGGCAGTTGCAGGCCCGCGGTGAAGCCGCTCATTTTTTCCTGCGTGGTCGCCTCGGCCCTGCGCACCGCGTCGTTGACCGCCGCGGCGATCAAATCTTCCAGCATCTCCTTGTCCTCCATCGCCGCCGCGTCGATCGTGACACGCCGCACGTCATGGCGGCAAGTCATGCACACTTTGACCATGCCGGCGCCGGATTGGCCCTCGACCTCGACCACGGCCAGTTCTTCCTGAGCCTTGGCCATGCGATCTTGCATCTGCTGTGCCTGTTTCATCAAGCCGGCTATGCCACCTTTCATCATCTTAGCTTCTCCTGAATGCTTCAAATCGGTTTGATCGACGACTCGTCGATGTTGGCGTCGAACAGTTCCACCACCTCGCGCACGAAGCTGTCCTGCTCGATCGCAGCAATGGCTCGTTCCTGGCGTTCGCGCTGAATCAGACGAGTGCGTTCAACGGGTGTTTCTTCCGCAGTTTCTGCCAGCAGGATGTTGAGTCTGAGCGGCCGGCCATAATAGGCCTGCAATTCGGCCTGCAATTTATCCTGGTGCGCCTTGCCCAGCAGGTATTTATGCGCCGGCGGCAGACGCAAGGTGATCGTGTCCGTACCGACCTCGGCCAACTCGCAATGTTGCGCAAGCCCTCGCACCATACCGCCGAGATTGAGACGGGCAGTGATTTCATGCCAGTCATCCTGAACATTGCCAGGCGCAGGCGCAACTGCGACAGCAGGCGCTGCAGAGGCTGTGCGAGCGGCGGCTTCCTTGGGATTGGAACTGGGCGAGGAGTGGGGCTTGGCCGCCGCAGACGACGCCGATGCCGCCGGTGAAGCTTCTGGTTTGGGCATGGATTCGCCCAGAGGAACAGGCGTCTCCGGACGAAAAGTGTGCAGGCGCAACAACGTCATGCCGAATCCGGCACGCTCATCGGGCGCCAGCGCCAGATCGTCGCGACCGTGGATGCAAATCTGGTATGCGAGTTGCAAAAACTCCGCATCGAAAGCAGCGGCATAGGGCAACAAGCGCTGCCGCTCGCCATCGTCGGACAACGCCTGTGGAGCGAACTGCGCCAGGGCGATGCGATGAAACAGGGTGGCCAGATCCTGCAACGCCGCATCGAAACTCAGGCTGCGCGCATTCATGGTGTCGGCCACGGCCAGCAATGCCCGCGCATCCCCGGCGATCAGCGCGTCGAGCATGCTGAAAAGATAATCGTCGCCGACCGTACCGAGCATATCGCGCACGTTGGCCTCCTCGACCCGGCCGGCGCCGTGCGCAATCGCCTGGTCGAGCAAACTGAGCGCATCGCGCATGCTGCCGGCCG
Source organism: Sterolibacterium sp. (assembly GCA_041674385.1). Taxonomy (GTDB): domain Bacteria; phylum Pseudomonadota; class Gammaproteobacteria; order Burkholderiales; family Rhodocyclaceae; genus JACRAR01. The sequence continues at coordinate 1,007 of JBAYVU010000014.1, read as the reverse complement.
CGGCCTTGGCCAACTGATGCAGCGCCGCAGGCTCGTAAGCCACGCCCTCCTGCACAAGTATCTGCCCCAGATGAGAGACGATGTGCGTCTGCGGCATCTGTTTGAGGTTGAATTGCAGGCAGCGGCTCAGCACGGTCACCGGTATTTTCTGCGGATCGGTGGTGGCAAGAATGAACTTGATGTGCTCGGGCGGCTCCTCCAGCGTTTTCAGCATGGCGTTGAACGCCGAGTTGGAAAGCATGTGCACTTCGTCGATGACATACACCTTGAAGCGGCCGCGCGTCGGTGCATAGGCGGCGTTCTCAAGCAACTGGCGCATCTCGTCGACCTTGGTGTTGGTTGCGGCATCGACCTCGATCAAATCGATGAACCGGCCGCCGTCGATCTCCATGCAGGAAGTGCATGCGCCGCAAGGCACAGAGGTAATACCGGTCTCGCAGTTGAGCGCCTTGGCCATGATGCGGGCGATGGTGGTCTTGCCGACCCCCCGCGTGCCGGTGAACAGATAGGCATGATGCAAGCGCTGCTGGTCGAGGGCATGGGTCAAAGCGCGCACGACATGCTCCTGCCCCACCAGCGTGGCAAACGATTTGGGGCGCCACTTGCGCGCGAGAACTTGATAGCTCATACGGCAGAATTCAGGACGATGCGTGAAACGCCAAGGACACGAAGGATTCGGATGAGTCGAACGGCCAAGAAAGTAAGGGTATGGCGAGCCTTACCCCCGGCACTTGCAGTAAATGGCTGTGGCTGCTTCCTTCCGGACCTGACCAGGTTCACCACCCCGCAATGCGGGGAGGCCCGCCGCCGCGAATTCTAACAGAACACCCAGGGCGTGTTCTCAATTAATCGACGTGTGCGAACGAGGCAGATGGCTCCCAGTACAAGGCGCGAGCGACGCCGTTGGGTTATTCCCAATCAGGAGCGAGCAACGCCGCAATGGGGGCCATCTGCCTCGTTCCCTTCGGGTTGCTGCCAAATGCGGCGTCCGCTTTGTTGCTCGTCTC
>JBAYVU010000013.1:0-75001 GCA_041674385.1 Sterolibacterium sp. | reverse complement strand
GATGCGAAGGCTGCCGGAACCACGCTCAAGGATACCGGCGCCAAGCTGATTGCACTGGGCTACGAGCATAGTCTGTCCAAGCGCACGATGCTGAAGGTGATCTACTCGCGTCTGGCCAACGACAACAATGTGGCCTATGACTACGGTCTCAACGCAGTCGGCGTGAATCGTACTGCGCTCAATACCGCAAGCGGGGCTGGCGCTACCGATGGTCTGGGAACCAGGATCACCGGGGTGTCGGTGGGGGTTCGCCATTCCTTCTAATATCGCCTGACCGCGACTTTGGCATCCACAACGGGCGCTTCGGCGCCCGTTTTTATTGGGTGTTCTTAATACGCTGGTAACAATTTCTTGCGATGATGCCTGCATCGCTCGGCGATGCAGGTTCCTTGCAACACGGCGTTGCGTCATGCGCAAGAAACCCGCCCCGCCTTTCCGATTCCTTGTCCGTCATTGGAGTTGAATGCCATGCTGACACAACGAATAAGCGTTGAAATCGCCACCGATTCGGTGTCGGATATTCTCAAGACGATTTCCATTCCTCCATGCCCGGCTATCGTAGCCGCGCTGCTTGAGGAAGCTGTTCGTCCCGAGGTCGATTGAAGTGGAATGGATGGTGCAAGGTAGCGGCGCCTTGAGCTACCTGAGCTTCGACGAGGACGAGTTTGCGGAAATCCGTAACGAGATGGACGAGGAGCTCGCTGCTGTCCGTCTTGATCGCATCTAATCGCCAGCCAATGATCTCCATCGGAGCTGAAGCCGAACCCGCAGCCTTGATGCTCGATCCCGTTGGGATGATACGCGGCTGCAATGGCGCCGCGGCGGCGCTGTTCGGTTATGCCAATGACGAAATATCCGGGGTGCATGTATCGAAACTGTTGCCGCGGCTGGCCGAATTCGACTTGATGTGCGGCGAAACTATCAATCCGCGCCTGCGTTTTCTCTGCCGCAGCGGCGAGCAGTTTCATGCCATACGTCGCGATGGTGCGCGCTTTGCGGGCGCAGTATTCGTCATCGACCTCGGCAATCCAAGCCAGCGTTGCTTGCACCTGATCGTCCGCCGCGCAAAATCGCCGGGGCTTGCCTCATAGCCAACAGGAAAATGTAGATTCGCTGTTGAAGCATGCTTGCTTCTATCCCTCTCGGGTTCAACAAGACGGGCTGCTAGTCGGATAAAATGACCCACTACACCCTGCCCGCGGCGAGGAAAAATTGAGCCAGACAACCGCCCCCGAATTCGACCGACTGACGCAGCACCTGAACGAGGTGCAGCACCTGCTGTCGCGCCACCGGCTGGTCGAGGGCATGGTCAGCCGGCAGGAGATGCCCAAGTCCGGGCTGGTCGAAAACCTGTTGCACAAGCAGAACCTTGCCGAGCTGCGCAAGCTGCTTGCCGGATTCGACGCCGTCGACATCGCCCGCATCCTGGAAGCTCTCTCGGAGGACGACCGTCTGTTGGCGTGGGACCAAGTCGCCGAAGAACAGATCGACCCCATTTTGCTGCTGCTGCTCGACGACGTGCGCGAGGAACTTATCAATACGCACCGGCATCAGGGCGAAAAAGTCTTGCTCAACGCCTTCGAACTTCAAAATGGCCGATTGCACCAGGTGCAGGTGGAAAACCGGGCCGATCTCGCCAATATCAAGCCGATCTGGGTCGACCTGGTCGCACCGTCGGCCGAGATACGTTATTGGGTGGGCGAGCATTTCGGCCTGGAATTGCCCGACCCGGACACGCTCACCGACCTCGAAGCCAGCGCGCGTTTCTACGTCGAAGACAACGGCGAAATCCACCTGCACTCCGATTTCCTGCTGGATGCCGACGATGAGGCGCGCAACGTCGCGGTGGCTTTCATCTTGCACAAGGACATCCTGTTCTCGGTGCGCAAGGAGGAGTTGCCGGTGTTCCGCCTGCAACGACTGCGGGCGCGCACCCAACCAGGCTACGTCACCGAAGGCAAGGACGTGCTGCTCGACCTGTATGCCGCAGACGCCGAGTACTCGGCCGACGCGCTGGAGGACGTCTATGCGGAACTGGAGGCGGTCGGCAAGCAGGTGCTGAACCCGCGCATCACCGACGAAGAGGCGGCGCTGATCCTTTCCGAAATCGCCCGCGGCGAGGACCTGAACGGACGCATCCGGCGCAACGTACTCGATACGCGCCGCGCGGTTTCCTTCCTCATGCGCAGCAAGTTCCTTTCTGCCGACCAGCAGGACGATTCACGCCAGATCATGCGCGACATCGAGTCGCTCGACGGCCACACCACCTTCCTGTTCGGCAAGATCAACTTCCTCATGGATGCCACGGTCGGCTTCATCAACATCAACCAGAACCAACGCGTGTCGAAACTGACCACGCTCAGCGTCATATTCATGCCGATCAACATCCTTGCCGGCATCGGCGGCATGTCCGAGTTCTCGATGATGACGAAGGAATTCAATGTGGGCTGGCCCCTTGCCTATGCCGGTTTCGTCGCCGGCTCGGCCATTGTCGGCTGGTTGACCTACCACGCCCTGCGATATTTCGAGGCCAGGCAGGCCAAACGCGCCCTCGAAGCGAAAGAACTGGCGAAATTGCTTTGATCGGCGTAGTTCTGGTCGCCGGCGATAAACCGGGGGGTTAGGGTGTTCTTGGTGGATTTCCCCTGGTGGTCTTCATTCCTAACTACGACCTGCTCCAAATATTGACTGGATCCGTCCAACCCGATAGGCTCACCGGTATCGACTTTTCGACCTGCGTACTTTTTGAACATACAACAAATCATTGATCAGGTTCTTTCCCATCCCTGGATATTGGGTATTTTCTTCGCCGTGACGCTGATTGTGAATCTGATGGCTTTGCGCCGGATTCGTCGGGAAGAACCGCACAAATATCAAAAGCCGGAGAAGCCGCAAAGTTAGCCGGCAGGCGCGTCATCGCCCAACGGCGATCAAGGCGTTGCGGGGCGGGCGTCGCTGCAACCTGTTCGTCATATGCCTGTCATTGCGGCGTCATCGGCGGCGGGCAGTATCGTGCCCATGCGCACAGATTCTTTTCCCACCGCCGGATCGAACACCCCAGAACCGAAAGCGGGCGCCGGCCTGACGGTGGCCCTGGTGACGGAAACCTTTCCACCTGAAGTCAATGGCGTGGCGATGACCCTCGGGCGCCTGGTCGATGGCCTCCGCCGGCGTGGCCACGCTGTCCGACTGGTACGACCGCGCCAACACGCAGACGATACACCGCGCACTGCGGCAGGATTCTCCGAAACCCTCGTTGCCGGCCTGCCGATTCCCGGCTATCAGGACCTGCGCTTTGGCTTGCCGGCGACGGGAAAACTGCTCCGTCTGTGGCGTCGTGAGCGCCCCGACATCGTGCATGTGGCGACGGAAGGCCCGCTCGGCTGGGCGGCGGTGCGGGCGGCACGCAAACTGGGGCTGCCCGTGACCTCGGGCTTCCACACGCACTTCGAGGCGTATAGCCGCCACTACGGCATCGGCTGGATGATCGGGCCGATCCGTCGCTACCTGCGCATGCTGCACAACCGCACCGATGCAACGCTGGTGCCTACGCGCGAGTTGGCCTCGTCGCTGGGAATGGAAGGCTACCGCGGCCTGACGGTGGTCTCGCGCGGTGTGGATACGGCACAGTTTTCCCCACGGCACCGGGAACCCGGCTTGCGCGCGGAATGGGGAGCGACAGCGGATGAACTGGTGGTGATCCACGTCGGCCGCCTTGCCCCGGAAAAAAACCTGCCGTTGGTGCTGCGTGCCTTCAACGAGATCCGGCGCGTGCGCGCCGAAGCGAGACTGGTGCTGGTAGGCGACGGCCCCTTGAGAAAAACCTTGGAGCGCGATCATCCGGACTGCATCCTCGCCGGCACCCACCGCGGCGAGGATCTGGCCCGCCATTACGCCTCGGCTGACCTGTTTCTTTTCCCCAGTCTGACGGAAACTTTCGGCAATGTGATTCCAGAAGCCTTGGCGAGCGGCCTGGCGATAGTTGCCTATGATCGCGCCGCCGCCACCGACCTGATCGTTAACGGCGTCAGCGGCGCGGTGGCGCCACCCGGCAACGAGGCCGCATTCATCGGGGCCGCCGTCGCTATTGCCTGCGACCCGACCGGCATGGCTCGCCTGCGCGCCATCGCGCCGGTGGCCGTGGCGCATCTGGACTGGGACAACATCCACGACGCATTTGCCGCGACGCTGCACCGGGTCGCCATGCGACACGGACAGCGTCGCGCCGGCGAACAGAGGCTTGCCGCCGTTCCGGATTGAAGTGCGCTGTCATATCTCCGCAAAGAAACGGCAATCACCGCGTCACACGAACCCGCGAAAATTCCGGCCATGAAAAGCCAGCCGCGCACAGCAACGCAGCACGAACCGGCAACAGACCAAGCGACGGCCCGATGCATGTACTGAAATTCTCCGACGTTTATTTTCCCCGTATCAACGGCGTTTCAACTTCGATCCACACGTTTCGCCAAACCTTGGCGGAACAGGATGTGCGTGTCACCCTGGTTGCGCCCGATTACCTGGACGGAGCCGATACCCTAGAACCAACTTCGGGCACCAGTACCCTAGAACCAACTTCGGGCACCAGTACCCTAGAACCAACTTCGGGCACTAGTACCCCAGAAACCGCTGCGGGCACTGGCGGCGGCGAGGTGATCCGCATCGCGGCGCGGCGCGTGCCGCTCGATCCCGAGGATCGTTTGATGCGCCGCGACGCGCTGCAGCAGCTGCCCAAGCGGCTGCAAAACCTGGATATAGACCTGGTGCATGTGCAGACGCCGTTCGCGGCGCATTACTCGGGTCTCCACCTGGCGCGTCGACTGAACCTGCCCTGCATCGCCACCTACCATACCCACTTCGAAGAGTACCTGTTCCACTACATCCCTTTGCTGCCGCGCGCCGTGCTGCGTGCCCTGGCGCGCAGCATAGCGCGTACTCAGTGCGATGCCCTCGATGCCGTGGTCGTGCCTTCCCAGGCCATGGCCGAGACACTGCGCGATTACGGCGTCACGACGCCGTTGCACGTGATAGCGACGGGCCTCGGCGAAAACGAATTCATGCGCGGCGATGGCCGCGGCTTCCGCGCCGCGTACGGCATCGGCGCCGAGCGCAAGGTTGCGCTCTATGTCGGCCGGGTCGCGCACGAGAAGAATATCGGCTTCCTGCTTGAAGTTGCCGCGCAGGCTCGGCGTCAGCGTCCCGACCTGTTGTTGTTGATCGCCGGCGACGGCCCGGCACTGCCCGCGTTGCGGCGCAAGGCGAAACAGATGGCGCTGGATCGGCATGTGCAATTTGTCGGCTACCTGGCGCGTACCAGCAGCCTCAAGGATTGCTATGCGGCCGCCGACATATTCGTCTTCGCCTCGCTGACCGAAACCCAGGGGCTGGTACTGCTCGAAGCCATGGCCGCCGCGCTGCCGGTGCTGGCGATCCCGGCGCTGGGTGCCGCCGAAATCGTCGCGCCGCAACGCGGCGCCGTTCCTGGCGCACGTGAGGTCCCGATCTTCGCCGCACAACTGGTGCAGCTTCTCGATCAGCCGGCGCAACTGGCCCGGCTCGGCCAGGCTGGTCTGGACTTCGCCCGCGAGTGGGACGCGACGAGCCAGGGCGCCAAACTTGCCGCGCTGTATCGCTCGTTGATCGAGCGGCGCCAGAGGCGGCCGCAATGAACGTCCGCGATATGCAGTTCAAAGAGAGTCCTTTCAAGGGACAGACTGGCTGGCGGCGGATATGGAACGCCTTCCATTACTCGCTGGCCGGCTTGCGCGCCGCCTTTCGCCACGAAGACGCGTTTCGCCAGGAAGCGCTGCTGGCGGTGGTGTTGATTCCGGCGGCCGTGTTTTTGCCTGTCTCCTCGACCCACAAGGCGATGATGATCGCCAGCCTGCTGCTGGTACTGATCGCCGAGTTGCTCAACTCGGCGATCGAAGCGACGGTGGACCGCGTCTCACTCGACGACCACCGTCTGTCCAAGCGCGCCAAGGACATTGGCAGCGCGGCAGTGTTGATTGCGCTGATCAACGTCGTCGTGGTGTGGGGACTTGCCTTTGTGCCTTAGAGATTTCGCCAGGGAGAGTGGCATGCGATGAAAGTCCGTGCCATTTTCATCTCCGACCTGCACCTCGGCACGCGCGCCTGCCAGGCCGAAAGCTTGTTGGGATTTCTGCGCGACTACGATTCCGATTACCTTTATCTGGTCGGCGACATCATCGACTTCTGGGCCATGAGCCGCGGCATCTACTGGACGCCGGCGCAGAACACCGTGGTGCAGAAAATCCTGCGCCGCGCCCGCCACGGCCAGCAGGTCATCCTGATCCCGGGCAATCACGACGAGGCCTTGCGTGACTACGACGGGATTTCTTTCGGCAACATCATCGTCAGGAACGAATGTATCCACACGACTGCCGACGGCCGTCGCTTCCTGTTGATCCATGGGGACGACTTCGACCAAGTGACGCGTTATCACCGTTGGCTGGCGCTGGCTGGCGACTGGGGCTACAACTTCCTGGTACGCGCCAACGCCGGCCTGTCGCGCCTGCGCCGCCTGTTGAACCGGCCCGGCTACTGGTCGCTCGCCGGCTATGCCAAACGCCGCGTCAAGCAGGCGCTGAGCTTCATTTTCGACTTTGAGCGCTCGGTGATGCACGCGCTCGGAGAGCGCGGCATCGACGGCGTCATCTGCGGCCATATCCACGCTGCCGCGCTGCGCCAGATCGACAACCTCACTTACATCAATTGCGGTGACTGGGTCGATAGCTGCACCGCCGTGATCGAGCACCTCGACGGCCGCTTCGAATTGCTCGGCGCGCAGGGGCAACCAAAGCTTCTCGACCAGCCGACGCAGACCTCTGCCGCTGAGCTTCCGACTGAGGCTGCGGGCGTCATCACGACGTAACATCCGCTGCCTAGAATCGGAGGGTCAAACTTGCAAACGTCTGAACCAACCATGACCGAGCGTATCTACAACGTGCTTTTTTTGTGCACCGGCAATTCCGCACGCAGCATACTTGCCGAGGCGATTCTCAACCTGCCCCTGGTCGGGCGCGGGCGTTTTCGCGCATATAGCGCCGGCAGCCACCCCGCCGGCAAGGTAAGCCCTTTTGCGCTCGATCTGTTGCAGCGCAACCGTATTCCGACGGCGGGTTTGCGCAGCAAGAACTGGGGCGAGTTCGCAGCGCCCGGGGCGCCTCCTCTCGACTTCGTGTTCACCGTTTGCGACAACGCGGCCGGAGAAGTTTGTCCCGTCTGGCCGGGTCAGCCCATCACGGCCCACTGGGGAGTCGCGGACCCCGCCGCCGTGTCGGGTAACGACGAGGACAAACGCAAGGCTTTTTTTGCCGCCTATAATCAGCTTAACCGGCGCATTGGCCTGTTCGCCAACCTGCCGCTTACCCGGCTTGGCGCCATGGCGCTCAAGCGGGAACTCGACGCCATCGGTAAAATGGAACCGCAAGACGAGCAATCAAGATGACGCGCCAGTCTCAAGTAGAACTCCCGTTCTTTTGAAGACTGGCGATTCCCTGCGAGGCAGAGTTTCAGATATGCTTGCCATTCGGGTCAACATCGATCAAAACGAATCGCATTTGTCTAATCCATGGAACAGAAATACTATATTGGCGTCCCCGAAATCGATGCCCAGCATGAAGAAATCAACGCCCTCGTGGCGTTGTTGCGGGAGGCAGCCCCCCAAAAGGAACAGCGCCGCTTGATTCATCAAACGCTGAAGCGCCTGCATCAATTGCTGAGGACCCACTTTGAATACGAAGAATCGCTGATGGCGATGGTTGCCTATCCGGATTTGCCGCAGCACAAGAAAGTGCACAAAGGCGTGTTGCTGTTATTCGAAAGATACTTTGACGACCCGCCGCCACAGAGCGATTACGAACACTACATCGGGACGATCGGCGCGAAGGTGTTTGCCCACGTCATGGAGCATGATGCGCCAATGACGACGTCGATCAAGGAGCGTTTGATGCCGTCGCGGCAGCAGGGAAGAAAAGAAGCGGAGACATAATCGCCAGGTCTTGACGCTCAGTTGGATCGGCTCGCCTTGTTCGCATCGGCGCCGGTCTTTGCAAGCGGCATCCAGTGCAGCAACCCGAACAGCAAGGTTAGCGCAATGCTCGCGAGCAGAGGTCCCGGATAAAGCTTGACGCTTTTGAAGGCAATGAACAGTTCCAGCACATGCAGTCCCAGCAGGACGATCGCCAGATATTGCACTGCCGATGTGGCGCCAAAAGGAAGTTCGACGAAAACGCCGACAATCGCCAACAGGTATACGGCAAGGCAACCGGCTTTCAAGAAGAAGTTCATGGTTGGCTCCTCATTGCGAATCGGGTTGAGTGCGAAGAATCATAGTACCACCGCGATACGTGATACGCGCCACCCGACGCCGACGCTTGAGGACATCGGAGCGTCATGCCGCTTGGCCTGATTCGGCGCTGCCGGGCAATACGATCACCTTGCCTTTGACCTGGCGTGCCGCCATGCGCGCCATGGCGTCCACAGCGCGACTCAGCGGGAGGCGTTCGTCGATTATCGAGTGAATACTCCCTTCGGCGAACCAGCGCTTCAGCAAGCGGACATTGGCGTGATGTCCCGTCGGGTTGCTACGCACAAAGTCACCCCACGAGATGCCGAGAATGCTTCGGTTGCCGAGCAATGCCAAGTTGAGCGGAACGCACGGAATTCCACCCGAGGCAAAGCCTGCCGTCAACAGACGCCCGCCTGGCGCCGCGACGCGAAGGACCTGTTCCGTATACGCCCCGCCGAGCGGATCCAGGATGATGTCGGCGCCCCACCCGGCCGTCAGTTCGAGAACACGCTGGTTGAGCTTCTCGTCGTTGTAATTGACAGTGTCATCCGCGCCGGCCTCCCGGCACAACGCCAGCCGATCTTCGCTCGATGCCGCGGCGATGACGCGGGCGCCCAGCTTTTTGCCGACCTGAATCGCCGCCAAGCCGAGGCCGCCCGCTGCGCCGAGCACCAGCAGCGTCTCGCCACCGCGAATCCTGCCGCGGTTCTTCAGTCCGTATAAAGCGGTTCCAAAGCAAACGAGGAAGCTTGCGCCCTGCTCGTAGCTCATGCCGGCAGGCAATCGCATCACCCGGTCGGCAGCGGTTGCACATTCCGTCGCCAGCCCGCCCTGGCCACACCACGCGATCACGCGGTCGCCCGGCTGGTAGCGCCTGACGCCCGCGCCAACGGCTTTGACGACTCCCGCCAGTTCCGAGCCGGGAGTAAACGGGAGCGGCGGCCTGATCTGATACCGTCCCTGCACCAACAGCACATCGGCATGATTGATGGATGCCGCCTCAACCGCGATGACCACTTCGCGAGCGCCCGGCTGCAACGAAGGCCGCTCCGCCAAGACCAAATCCTCGACACAGCCGAAGGCGGTGCAGGTCAGCGCCTTCATCGACAGGATACGGGTACAAGGCAGCATCTATCCTTCCGCGTGTTCCGCATACTGCATACTACTCGGTGATCAGTTCACGCCACGACACGCGTCTGGTCGTGCCGCCAGGACTGCTGACGGGGGGATTCAGGAGAACCGTGTTGCCCATATCGGTCCCGCTGCCGCCGCTGCCGCCCGAGGTACGGATGATTTCGATCACCGTGCCATCGGCCAATCTGCCCAGAATACCTTTGGTCGCCAGGCCGCTGCCCAGGCTAACGCCGGCGACACCGCTGGATCCCGAGACCGAACAGCCGGTTTGGTAATCCATGGCATAGGCAAAGCTGGCTGAGGTATCCGTCCCCGATGAAGAGCCGCAAGCGCTCGCACTGGCCTGATTGGGGGTAATCGTCGTAAATATCAACGTGCCGAGTCCCAACCCCGAGTCGGTGGTAGAACGTTCGCCGCCGGTCAGGAAGTCTACGTACCAGCCGTTTTTGGTGACCCAATTCATCGCCTGGCAACTGCTGCTGCTAATACCGCGCACCGTCTGGCCCGGCGTGCAGATCGTGCTCGGCGCATCTGTCGGACAAGTGGTATTGGTCAAGGTCTGGGCAACGAAATTATTGCTCACCGTGCGCGGATTGCCGTAAGTGGTCGCATCCAGCTTGTCTTTGATGGCATAGAAGCTTTGCTGGGTAGTGCTGGTGATATCGCTGGTGCCGAGGAAGATGCCGGTACCGATGTATACTACGGGGTTGCCATCGATGGTGGCGACCGTCGGTTTGGCGGTGATGGGTTGCGCATTGCCGCTGGCGTCCTTGAGGCTGACCAGCAATTGCGCATCGTAGCCCGCGGCGCCGATATTGCCGTTGACGTCGAAGCGCCATAGATTGCCCAATAAATCCCCGCCATAGACGGCCTTGACGGTGTTGTCGGTGGCGGAAACTACCTGGGCGCTGATTCGCGCCAAGCCGCTGGGCGATGCGGCGCTGCCCACGCCGGTGCTGATGTCCCGGATAAGCGCTCCCGTATTGGCGTTGAGCACGTACAGATGACCCTTGCCATCCGCATTGTTGTAGCCGGAGGTGAGGATCACCACCCAAGTGCCCGCATCCGCGCCGCCCAATTTGGTAATTCTCGGATTGCCATAGGAGTACCCCATGTTGGTGTCGGTAAACTCCCACAGCAGGGACGGACTGGCCGGATTGGTGATGTCCATGGCATAGAAGCCCTTCCCGCCGGCTTTCAGGCCGCCCACCAGAATGGTCTTCGAACTTCCGCCGACGACAATGTCGCCCACTTCGGGAGAGCCATCCACGAGGAATTGATGCTGGAGCGAATAGTTGGCATCAGCCAGTTTGTACAGGCTGGGCAGCACGAAAGAGGGAATGTAGGCCCAGGTCTCATCGCCGGTCAGCGCATTGAAAGCGTGCAGCATGCCGTCGTTGGCCGCAACGTAGACCATGTTGGAAGTCGCCGTTTTCACGTAGCGGGCCTCGGAAGATACGATGTCGCCCAGCACATGGGTGCGCACCCGGTAGAACGTCGCTTCGTTGCTGCGATCGCCGCGCAAAAAGTTGATCAGATTTTCCCCCGCCGCGCCACCGGTGGCCGCAGTGATGTTGCTTTGCGCCGTACTGCTCAGGCAATTGCCGCCTGACGGGCAGAATTGCGACAGGCCGGATGTCACCGAAGCATAAGTCAGATAGGGCGCCTTGAAATAGGCTTGCTGCGTACCGGTCAGATTCGCCCACAGGAAGGGCGTCAGCGCGCCGGAGACATTGGTGTAAACCTTGCGCGTCGACGTGTCGGTCTGCACCTTGGTATCCAGCAGGGTCATGGCCGACCACTGCTCGGCGGACAAGGTACCCGTCGAGGCGTCGATTTGCTGGCGGATGAGTTCGCCGAACCATTCCACCGACTTGTAGGAGGAACTGAACACATAGTTGTCGCTCGAACTGATGTTCGGGTTGCTGCTGGCTGCCGCTGCCGCGGTACCAGGCCTTGGCGTGTTGATGATAGTAGTCAGCAGGCTGGTCAACCCGGAGGTCAAGGAAGCCGGATCGGTGGCATTGAAATAAGTGCCGTGTCCGTTCACCGATGCGTGCCACAGGTCGTCAACGTTCTCGATGGCACCCGAACCGGGGGTCGGCCAGTTGCAAGTCCCGCCCGTCTGCCATGAGCAGATGCCGGCGCTGCTGTTGGCCGTGGTGCCTTTCCACACATCCCAGAAGTCCCCGCTGGTGTCGTTCCAGTAGGTTGGCGAATAAACCATGCGGCCGCGCACGCCCAATCCGACGGTGAAGGTGGTCATGTGCTGGGTACTGGCGACGTCGCGTCCGTTCGACGGCACGTTGTTGGCGCACAGGTCGTTGGCGGTGGTCGCGGGCGCAATGATCGGGCCGGTGCAGTTCGACAACAGGGAATCGCGCAGGTCGGTGTTGTAATAATAAGCAGCAACATCCGCCAGCGAGTCAGTGCTGCCGCCGCTGGTCAGTGTTTGACAATCTACCGCCGCTCCCACGGTGTAAGTGGGGCCGGCCGATTGCGCCACGGGAGTGCAACTGCTCACGGTGGCCCAGGAACTCCAGGAGGTATATTGGCAATTGTTGGTGCTCGATACCGTGCACGACGAGGTATTCGTCCATGGCCCGGAAGAGGCGATCACGTTCTGGCAATCGACCGCCGTCGCCACGGTATAGTTGGGACTTGTCGACTGCGGCACGGCGGTGCAGGAAGCCACGTTGCTCCAGGATGACCACGATGTATATTGGCATTGCGTGGTGCTTGATGCGGTGCAGGAAGCGGCGTTGCTCCAGGCGCTCCAGGCGGTCACGCTGCCGGAACACATGGTTTGATTGGTGCCGGAGCTGTCAGTGTTACAGGAGCTGGCATAAAACCAAGCCGACCATGTCGCTCCATGGTCAGACGAGGTACTTTTGGGAAACTGGCAATCCCTTCTGTTCGTACCCGAGTCATCCTCATTGCATGACGCCGCATCTTGCCAAGCCGTCCAGTGGGCACCCGAATCCGATGATGTCCTGGTTTGTATGGACGGCGCCGAGGTGCTGGTACTGGTTCGGGTTTGCAGCGTGCTGGCTCGTGTCTGCGCCTGGAGAGTGACGGCCTGCTGCTGCAAGGTGCTGGTGCGCTGCTGGATGCTGGTGCTACCGCCGTCGAAGTAGGGACGCGCCAAGGCAGAATCCTCGTTGCCGATTTCGGCCGACCCGTCGAGTTTATAGCCGAGACCCTGGTTCCAGAAGCCGTCCGTGGACAGGATGGCATAGTTCTGCTGGCAGGAATACTGCACCGGGTCCGTCACCGTCACGCCGTGGATGGTGGAAACTTGCCCGGTATACAGGCGCCCGGCATTGGAAAGCGCGGTTCTCAGCGGCGTGCTGCTGCTTCCCTTGCCGCCATAGAGCGCGGTATACCAGGTGCTCTTGGTGGCCGTGGAGAAGTCTGCGATGTTGAGAAAGTCGGTCGTCGAGTCGCTGTTGATGGTCATGAAGCCGACGCGGAATCTGCTGTCGATATCCTTGAACGCCAAACCCGATGCGGTTTTCATTGTCAGCATGCGAGTGCGGTAGTAGCTGTACCAATTGGCGAAATTGGTTCGCTCGTCCGTGTTCCCCGGCCCCGACGTGGAACTGACCGTGACTTTGGTAAACACACCGCTGCCCGGCGTGGAACCGATGGCGCTGCCGCATTCCTTGTAAAAGGTACTGCTGCTGTTATAGTAATTCTTTAGTTTGGCGGTAGTCTGCGTCCCGGTATATTGGTAGTAATACGCTGCGACCCCCATCCCGTCGAAATTGCTGCTCAGATTGTAGCTGCCCAAGGAAGTCGAATACCCATCCTTCCACGCGGCGGTGAAGCTGGCGGTGGCATAGCTGGTGCCGCTCGAGTCTACCGGCGGGGTATAAGTAATCGTGGGGTTGTAGTACACCCCGTTGCATTGGCTGGCATATTGGCCGTAAGCATTGCTCCAGTTGTTGACCGTGTCCGGCATGTAATCCCAGGACATACTTCCCGAATTGTCGAGAATGAACAGGATATTGGGCTTCACGTCGGTCGACGACGGCGCCGAATAGGTATTCAGCGGCACGCTGGATATGTCCGTCGTCGCTGCATGAGCAGTGGCGCTGAAGGCCAATGCAAGCAGCGCATAACGGGCGCTTCTGAATAATCCGTAATGAGTGGTCATGGCAACCTCCTGAAACGTGAAGCAGTTTGTTGTGGCGCGGAAAGTTTGCGTTTGTATTTTCGATGCGGCCGGGCCAGGGTCATGCCAGCTACATGGCAACGATCGCCTGGACGTAGCTCACCGTGTTTCTCGGGCCGGCGACACGCGAGGTGATGCGGTAATACACCAGCGATCTGCCGGCCATCTGCAGTTCGCCGCTTTCTTCCGAGTTTCCGGTTGCCGCGTTGACCATGGGGGAAGTGGAACAACTGGCGCCTCCGGTGGGAGAACCGGCAAAGGCACACAGGCGATCGATGACGTAGGCAACCGTGTTGCCGGCGCCGTCGGAGGGCAAAGTGCGGGAACGGGCTGCCAAGGTTTGGGTCCAGAAAGCATCCCAGGATTGGCCGGCGGCGGGATTCTGTGCGGCATTGTTGCCGGCGGCGGCATAACCGTTGGTGGCATCGTCGTTATTCAGCGTGACGTTGTTGTTGTTGGCCGTCAGCCAGACAACGGCGGCTTCGACGCCGGCATCGCCCGAGTGGGTGGCGGACTGCTGGAAGGCCATGTTGCCGGCGATGATGTTGGCGGTATCGACCGAGCGCATCAGCGCGAGACCGGCCAGCGTCATGGCCACCAGCACGATCAGGGCGATCATCAGCACCACCCCGCGCTGTCTGGCGGGAGGGACGGCATGTGTGGATAGTGTCAGCATCCCGATTGCACTCCCATCCAAGCGATATTGCGGATCGGCACGACGGTCTGGAATAGCTTGTAGCGGTAATGTTGCCAATCGGTGTTGGCCGTCAAGTCTATGGGCAAGGCCGTGGGGTTGTTCGCGCCGGTCGCGCTTCCGGCGACCACCGTGCTGCCTTCCCAGACGGGTGCGGCAGTCGTGACAAGATCTTTTTCATATTGCCCGCTGCGCGCCGCCAGGACCACGCGCACCGCAGGAATCCTGGCCCAGCCGCACGGCGTAGGAAACGCGGTGACGGCGGTTGGCGTGGTTTGATCGTAAGTGTCCACGACATAGTTCGGCAACGGGACTGGCGGGGTCGCGAAGGTAATGGCCGCGGTGAGGGTGTCGTGGCCATACTGCGCCCTCAAGCTGACGATGTTGCTGGCGATGGGAACCCATATCGTCGGGTCGCCTACGCTGCCGGCGATGCTGCAATCGTTGGCGAAATAGTCGCATACCGTCAGATTGCCGTTGCGTATGGCATAGCCCAGGACTTTCGGCAACTGGCCCAGGTTATATAGCGTGGCAACGCCCGCAACACCGGTTGCCACGGTGACATTCGCGGCGACCGCATTGACCTGGTCAACCAGCAGGTTGGCCGCGCATGCGGCGGGAACGGCAATCACGCGGTCGCCGACGGCGAACGAGCTCGGCGTGCTGACCGTGTATACCGGGCCGGCCAGTGCGTTAATGACATTGCCCTGGGGGGTGCCGTTGGCATTTCCGTACATGACCAACAACGTGTCGGAATTGGCGTCGCCTGCCGGCACGGCGGCCGGGTTGATGCTGACCGGCACGAGGGGAATGGTGGCGCCGGAAGGCATCGTGACGTTGCAATTGAACAGGTTGAGCGCGCTGAAGCCGTAACCCGCCTGCCGGATGTCGCGCTGCACGCCGTACAGGGCAATCGCGCCGCTGTTCAGGGCGTCGCCCCCGCCGGTGGTGGCACGTTTTTGTCCTTCGGCAAGGGCGAATATCTGCATCATGACGATAATGCCGAGCATGCCGATGACCATGCCGATCATGATTTCGACCAGGCTGAAGCCGTAGGACAGGCGGTGCGTCGAATGGGGCATCTTGAACCGTCTCCTATTGAATTTGCGCTACCGCCACGTAAGTGTGTGCGGCCATTTCGGGAGGATCGCTGGGCAATTTCCATAAGAGGCCGATCGTGACCGTACCGTTGGCCGCGACAGTCACGGTGGGCGTGTTCGCGCTGGCGGTGACCCCCGGCAATCTCGTCTGCACGTTGGTCAGCCAATCGGCATAGGCAGCGCCGCCGGGGCTGTTGAACTTGGTCTGCAACGCAGCCGTGGTACGGTCGCTCACCCACATCTGCCCGATCAGTTCGTTCGCCAGCAAGCTGGCATCGGCGCGGAACTTGGCATCGCTGGATGATTTCACGGCGGCAGCCTGCATGCCGACGATGGCCAGCACGCCCATGGAAAAAATCAGTATGGCGATCAGTGCTTCCAGCAGCATCGAGCCGCCTTGCCTGGAAAGTGGAGAACGAGGGGGACGAGGAGAACGGCTCACCTTAGCATCCTTGAGGATCGGTACTGGCTCGGAGCGGATCGCACATGCGAATCTGGCCTCCGCTTGAAACGCGCACCCGCAAGCAGCGCATCCCGGTTGTGGAGGATGTCGCGCAGGTGCCGCCCGTCGGGTTGCTGATGTTGATATCGATATTTCCTGCCGGCACCGGCGTCACTCGACCCAGGCCATTGAAAATGATGGTTGATTGCCCTGCCGCCACCACCGCGTTGTCAGTGCCCTCAGCTGCCGGCCGTACCTGGACGATGCGCGGTGCAACCGTATCCGAGGGGGGGGTGCTGCAAGCCGCGCTGGGATCATCGAGGCTGACCACCCAATTGCCGCTCGCAGTGGATAACGCGCAAGAACCCGTGACACTCGAGGTCAACTGGAAGCGCACTGTGGCATTGCGGCGCACCGCCTCCGCCCGCGCCAGAAAGAGCCCGTTCTGGATGGCCTCGGCCGAGGTCCGGATCTGGGAGTTCTGGATCCAACTAAAGAAGCTGGGGGCGCCCATGGCAAACAACAAAGCGACGATCGCCAATCCGATCAGCAACTCGACCAGGGTGGTGCCCCGCTGCTGGGGTTTCAGCCTTAACACGCCCCCCCCTTCTTGGTCACCCAGCAGGTGGCGTTGGTGGTCCAACCCGCCGGAACCGCAACAGTCACCTTGGAATTGTTTTGGTCGATGGTGTATGCAAATCCTGCCATGCTGCCCTTGCCAACCGCTTGCAGCGTGTAGCTAGTCGCCGTCTGCACCGAGCAGGAAAAATCGAAATACTGACTGGCCGCGCTGTCCGCGGTACACGCTGGGGCGCCCACATAGGTACGGCTGTCCTGGAAAAACTGCTCCATCTGCACGCGCTTGGTGGCAAGATTCGCGGTGGCATCCGGAATTTTTCCCCTGACGACGTAATCGGTATATGCCGGCATCGCCACCGCCCCAAGGATGGCGACGATGACCACGACGATCATCAGTTCGATCAGAGTAAAGCCGTTTTGTGTCTTCATGGAGAACCTCTTTCTAAATGGGCGGAGTCGATGTGCGCGGCAATGCGAAGCGCTGACAGATTGAATCATATTCCGCTGGCGATTGGGGTAAAGTTCAGGCGACATACGGTTGCTTATTTCGCATGAACGGTCAAATTCCCCCACCAGCCCCCGATTCCAGCGGCACCGCCGCATCCTGCCCGCATCGTGTTCTGGCTCCGGCTCCGGCTTCGACCCGCCTGTTCGTCGCGCTGCTGGCTTCATGCTCTTTGCATGCTGCCGCGGTCATCCTGCCTTATCTCGGAAGCGGCGGCGGCAAAGACCAGCGAACCATGCCAGGCGGAAAACAGAAAGCGCTGCGCGGTTTCACCGTGACACTGGCTTCGACTGCAAAAGCCCCCTTCGTTATCGCCGAATCGCCCAAGCAGGAAGGTCGATATCCAGATGCCTCCTCGCCGGCGCGCAATCCCACCGGGGAATCGCCGCTACCGCAGGAACTCGGCGAAGGCGTCGGCCTGTTGCCGATTCCAGCACCGACCTATTACAGCGCAGAGCAGTTGACCAAGCGGCCGCAGCCATTGACCGAAGCCAGCCTGGATACGCCGGAGATCAGTCAAATCATTGCTTCGGGGAAAATCGTCCTGAAACTATGGATCAACGATCTCGGCGAAGTGGTCGACGTCGAGACAGAAAAAAGCGAACTGCCGGAGGCATTCTCGCGTACCGCGATCGCGGTGTTCAGGCAGATACGCTTCGCCGCAGGGGAACTTCACGGTCAGCCTGTCGGCAGCGTCATGCGCATCGAAATCAGCTATGTTGACGGCCGCTTGCCGCCGCCTTAATTTCCGGTTTGGGTCAGTTCTTTCGGCAACGGGAAAGCGGTCGATTCCGGCCGCCCGGCGATCTGCCGCACTTCCCCGGCGCCCCAGGCTTTCAGGCGCGCGATCACTTGATCGACCAGCAGTTCCGGCGCCGAAGCTCCCGCCGTCACACCGATTCTCCGCTTGCCGCGGAGCCAGGCCGGATCCATCTGCTCGGCGCAATCCACCAGGTAAGCCGGGATATTGAGGTTTTGCGCAACCTCTTTGAGCCGATTGGAATTGGAGCTATTCGGCGAACCCACCACGATCACCGCATCGCACTGCGCCGCGAGTAATTTGACGGCCTCCTGGCGGTTCTGCGTGGCATAGCAGATATCGTCCTTCTTCGGCCCGACAATGGCCGGAAAACGCGCTGTCAGCGCCGCCACGATGGCCGATGCATCATCCATCGACAACGTGGTCTGCGTCACATAGGCAAGCCGATCGGGATCGACTGCCTGCACCTGCGCAACATCCGCCACATTCTCGACCAGATGGATGCCTCCCTGCACCTGCCCCATGGTGCCCTCGACTTCCGGATGGCCGCGATGACCTATCATCACGATCTCGTGACCGCTTTGACGCAGTCTCGCCACTTCGATATGCACCTTGTTCACCAACGGGCAAGTGGCGTCGAAAACCCGCAACCCGCGCGTCAGCGCTTCCTGCCGGACCGACTGGGGCACCCCATGCGCACTGAAGATCACCGTCGCGCCGGCCGGAACGGCATCGAGCGATTCAACGAATACCGCCCCCTTGCGGCGCAGATCCTCGACCACATAACGGTTATGCACGACTTCGTGACGCACATAGATGGGCGCACCGTACAGACTCAGCGCGCGCTCGACGATTTCGATCGCACGTTCGACGCCGGCGCAAAAACCGCGGGGATTGGCGAGCAGGATATCCACTACAGCCACGCTCCGCAGCCGGCTCGCGTATGCACACATCTCGAATAACCCGTCGTTCCGGCGCAAGCCGGAACCCAGAAAGGCGCACCAATACTGGATTCCGGCTTCCGCCGGAATGACGGCGTCTGGTTTTGGTCTGGTTGCGTACACATTTGAATATGAACGGAAATGCGACTTGTGTGCATACGCTAGCCGCCGCCGGGAGACATCTGCGATTCGATCATGGCGCTGCTCTTTGGGTGAACTGCTGCCACAACATCAACGCCACACCCAAGGTAATGGCCGAGTCGGCCAGATTGAAGGCCGGCCAATAATAACTGGCAATGTGAAAGTAAAGGAAATCCACCACCGCGCCATGCAGCAAACGGTCGATCACATTGCCCAGCGCCCCGCCCAGCACCAACGCCAGTGCCGCCGACAAAAGCTTTTCGTGCGCATGCTGGGTGAGCATCACAACGATCCACGCCGAAATAACCAACGCCAGCACAATGAAAAACCAGCGCTGCCAGCCACCCGCATCAGACAGAAAGCTGAAAGCCGCGCCGCGATTGAAAACAAAAACCAAATCGAAGAACGATGTCAATTTCAGGCTCTCGCCGAGGTGAAAAACCGCGGCGATGAGGAACTTGCTGGCCTGATCGAGAACGATCACCAGACCGCTCAATGCCAGCCACTTCGCCGTCTTAGGCAAGCGCACGCGCCTCGCCTCCCCCGAACAGGTTGGCCGTGCAACGGCCGCACAACTCCGGATGCTCCCGATCCCGGCCAATGTCGTCGCGCCAGTGCCAGCAGCGGGCACATTTCCGGTGCGGGCTGGGCGTGGCAATGATGGCTTCGGCATTTACGTCGGCGGCTTTGGTCAAACTCGTCTTGGAACAAATCAGGACAAAGCGCAAATCGTCTCCGAGCGTCTCGAGCAATTCGTAGCGCGCACCGCTGGCGCGGATCTCGACCTCGGCCTGCAGGGACGAGCCGATCTTTCCGGCAGCGCGCAGTTCTTCGAGCACCTTGCTGACGTCGCCGCGCACTTCCCGCAGCATCTGCCAGCGGTGCAACAAGGCCGCCTCGTCGTCCTGACTAGGCAGGTCGTGCCAGACGGTCAGCATGACGCTGTCCTGATTGCCGAGCACGCTCCATATCTCCTCGGCGGTAAACGCCAGGATCGGCGCCATAAGTCGCGTCAGGCTTTGCAGGATATGCCATAGCGCGCTCTGCGCCGACCGGCGCGGGCGCGAAGCGGAACCGGCGGTGTATAGGCGATCCTTGAGGATGTCGAGGTAGAACGCGCCGAGATCCTCCGAACAGAAATTCTGCAAGGCCTGCACCACCTTGTGGAATTCGTAGCGCTCGTAGTCGGCGCTGACCTGGGCCTGCAATTGGCGCGTCATGGCCAGCGCATGCCGGTCGATCTCCAGCCATTCGGCGACGGGCAGCATGTGCTTCGCCGCATCGAAATCGACCGTATTCGCCAGCAGGAAGCGCAGGGTGTTGCGGATGCGGCGGTAAGCCTCGACAACGCGCTTGAGGATCTCGTCGGAGATGGACAGTTCGCCCGAATAGTCGGTGGCCGCCGTCCATAGGCGCAGGATCTCGGCGCCCAGCGTGTCGGAAACCTGCTGCGGGGCAACCACATTGCCCTTCGACTTCGACATCTTGTGGCCTTTGCCGTCCACCACGAAGCCATGGGTCAGCAGCGACTGGTAGGGCGCCCGGCCGTCGATGGCGCAGCCGGTCAGCAGCGAAGAATGGAACCAGCCGCGATGCTGGTCGGAGCCTTCAAGGTAGAGGTCGGCCGGATAAGCGCTCTGCTCCCGATGCGAACCGCGCACCACGCTCCAGTGCGTGGTGCCCGAATCGAACCAGACATCGAGGGTGTCGCTCATCTTACTGTAGCTGCCGGCCTCGTCGCCGAGCAGATCCACGGCATCCAGGGCGAACCAGGCGTCGATGCCCGACTGCTCGACGCGCAAGGCGACCTGTTCCAGCAGTTCCGCGGAACGCGGATGCGGCTCGCCGGTTTCATTGTGCAGGAAGAACGGGATCGGCACGCCCCAGTTGCGCTGGCGCGAGACGCACCAGTCGGGGCGATTACTGATCATCGCCGCCAGCCTGGCCTGACCCCAGGCGGGGTAGAAACGCGTTTCCTCAATAGCCTTGAGAGCGGTTTGTCGGAGTGACGCAACGCCGCCGGGCCGTCCCAAGGCGGTGCCTTGTTGAACCGGAGCAGGCACAGCCTGCGAACAACCGTCACCCCCTTCCTTGGGAAGGAGGCTGGGGGGAAGGTCGTCCATCCTCACGAACCATTGCGTCGTGGCGCGATAAATCACCGGCGTCTTGTGGCGCCAGCAGTGCATGTAGCTATGGGTGATCTCGCTGCTGGCGAACAGCGCGCCGACCTCCTGCAACTTGTCCAGGATGGCGCCAGCGGCTTTCCAGATGTTCATGCCGCCGAAAAAAGGCAGCGTCTCGGCGTATTTCCCGTTGCCCAGCACCGGCGTCAGGATCTCGTCGTTCTTCATGCCGTGCTGCTTGCAGGAAACGAAGTCCTCCAAACCGTAGGCCGGCGCGCTATGCACGATGCCGGTGCCGGTCTCCAGGGTCACATAGTCGCCGAGGTAGACTGGCGAGTAGCGCTCGTAGAACGGATGGCGAAAACGGATCAGCGACAACTTGGCGCCCTTGGCCTGCGCCACCACCGGCCCGCCCAGACCGAAGCGCAGCAAGGCCTGCTCGCGCAACTCGCTGGCCAGCACCAGCAGGCCGCGCTCGGTATCCACCAGGTCGTAGTCGTATTCCGGATGAATATTCAGCGCCTGGTTCGCCGGGATGGTCCACGGTGTGGTGGTCCAAATGACGGCATAGGCCGGCTTGTCCGGCAGCGCGGCAAGGCCGAAGGCGGCCGCCAGCTTGTCGCGATCGACCGCTTCGAAAGCCACGTCGATGGCCGGCGATTTCTTGTCCTGGTATTCGATTTCGGCCTCGGCCAGCGCCGAGCCGCAGTCGAAGCACCAGTTGACCGGCTTCAGTCCGCGGTAGAGATAGCCCTTCTCGAGGATCTTGCCGAGCGCGCGGATTTCCGCAGCCTCGGTCTTGAATGCCATCGTCAAATAGGGATTGTCCCATTCGCCGAGCACGCCGAGACGGATGAAATCCGCCTTTTGCCGCTCGACCTGTGCGGCGGCGTAGGCGCGCGAGAGTTCCCGCACCTGCCCGCCAGGAATGCCCTTGCCATGCTGTTTCTCGATCTGGTGCTCGATCGGCAGGCCGTGGCAGTCCCAGCCCGGCACGTAGGGCGCATCGAAGCCGGCCAGGGTCTTGGAACGGACGATGATGTCCTTGAGTATCTTGTTGACCGCATGGCCGATGTGGATGTCGCCGTTGGCATAGGGAGGGCCGTCATGCAGCACGAAACGCGGCCGGCCCGCGCAAGCCTGGCGGATTTTCCGGTAGAGCTGTTTCTCTTGCCACGCTTTCACCCAGCCCGGTTCGCGCTTGGCGAGATCGCCGCGCATCGGAAAGGGCGTATCGGGCATATTCAAGGTTTTTCTGTAATCAGCCATTTTGCCTATTTGCGAAGTAGTTTCGGGTCGCCTCGACATCGCGGGCAATCTGCGCCTTGAGATCGTCAAGGCTGTCATATTTTGCCTGGTCGCGCAGTTTATGCATAAAGTCGATCGTCACATGGGCACCGTAGATGTTGCGGTCAAAATCCAGCAGATGCACTTCCAGCATGGGCTGCAGTCCGTCCCCCAGGGTCGGCCGAACGCCCAGGCTGGCGGCGCCCGGCAAAGGCCGCTCGGCGATGCCGGAAACAGTCACGACATAAACGCCCAAGAGCGGCAGGCGCTTGCGCTTGATCTGCACATTGGCGGTGGGGAAACCCAACTGGCGGCCAAGTTTCTTGCCATGCATCACCCGTCCGGCAATCCGGTAGGCCCGCCCCAGCAGTCGTTCGGCATGCTCTATCTCGCCGTTTTCCAGCGCCTCGCGCACCGCCGAACTGGACACCCGCTCGCCCTGCCAGTCGATGGTCGGCATCATCTCGACTGTAAAACCCTGTTCCCGCCCGGCGCGTTGCAGCAGCTCAAAATCGCCGCTGCGTCCTTTGCCGAAACGAAAGTCGTCGCCTATCATCAGATGGCGGACGGCCAAGCCCTTGACCAGGATATTCCGGATGAAATCATTCGCGCTCAGCGAGGCCACCTTGGCATTGAAATGGCATAAATAGACCTGGTCGACGCCGCTGTCCTCGATCAGTCCGAGCTTTTCGCGCAGGCTGGTCAGCCGTGCCGGCGCCTGCAGCGGAGAAAAGAATTCTCGCGGCGAGGGTTCGAAAGTCAACAGCGCCGAGGGCAAATCCAGGCTGCGCGCATGGGCGTTCAGGCGTTCAAGCAGCGCCTGATGGCCGCGATGCACGCCGTCGAAGTTGCCGATGGTCAGCACCTTGGAAGTCGTCGCCTGCACAGGGATTGTGCGAAAAACCAACATTGGCGCCACGTCTTGCCGAAAAGAGAGGAATTATAACAGTCTGCGTATTCCGTTTAATCCCGCCGCCGATAATGCCGCCAATGTCGCCACGGGAAATGCGCTCCATGGCGCCGCCTGAAACGCAGTCCCCACCAGCGGCAGCAACGTGCCCGAAGCGGAACCAGTCCTCAAGACTTCAGCGAACCCATGTCGATGACAAAGCGATACTTCACGTCGCTCTTCAGCATGCGCTCGTAGGCGGCATTGATATCTTGGATCTTGATGACCTCGACATCCGAAGTGATGCCGTGTTGTCCGCAGAAGTCGAGCAGTTCCTGGGTCTCGGCAATTCCGCCAATCAGCGAACCGGCCACCGACTTCCGGCCAAGGATTAGCGGGATGGTGCTCAGGAACGGCTCCAGGCCACCCAGATATCCGACGAACACTAGCGTTCCGTTGAGTTTCAATGTGGGGAGATAGGGATTCACATCATGTACGTAAGGCACCGTATCGATGATCAGATCGTACTGCCCTTTGGCGGCGGTCATCCGGGCTTTGTCGGTGGATAGCACGATATGATCGGCCCCCAGCCGGTGTGCGTCCCGCTCCTTGCCTGGCGAACGGGTGAACAGCGTGACCTCGGCGCCAAGGGCTTTGGCCAGTTTCAGCCCCATGTGCCCCAGGCCACCCAGGCCGGTAATCGCCACCTGGCTGCCCTTGCCGACCTTCCAGTGACGTAGCGGCGACCACATGGTGATGCCGGCGCACAGCAGCGGCGCTGCGCCAGCCAGGTCCAAACCATCGGGAACCTTGACGACGAACTTCTCGGCGGCAACGATCTTCTCCGAGTAGCCACCGTAGGTAGGTCTCTGGTCATGGCGGTCGTAAGAGCCGTACGTCAGGGTATGGCCTGCTTCGCAATGCTGCTCCAGCCCGTGCTGGCAGGGATCACACTGCTGGCAGGAATCGACCATGCAGCCGATGCCGACATGATCGCCCGGTTTGAAGCGGCTGACATCGGCCCCAACGCTGATCACCCGACCAATAATTTCATGGCCGGGGACCAGGGGATAGAAACTCCAGCCCCAGTCATCGCGCACCATGTGCAGGTCGGAGTGACATACCCCGCAGTTCAGAATCTCGACCTCAACATCATCAGGGCGCGGATCGCGGCGCTCGAAGCGGAATGGGGCCAGAGTGTCCTTGGCTGATTGTGCGGCATAGCCCAATACGTTCATCGTCATCTCGTTTCTCCTGTTCCGATTAGCAAATGATCGGGGTGTCTTGCTGGATTGTCTGTCGTGGTGGCATGCCCTGTCCAGATACCATCAATGTAATGCTTCTGAATTCATTTGCGATCTCAGTCGGCACTGAGCCAGACGATTCTGGTCTGGGATTCCGGTCTGCTGTTGCGGCCTTGCACCCGCTTCTGCTAGGTCAGTTTGGACTTGGCGAGCGGCGGGTTGCGGGCGAAATACTGTTTGATACCGCGCAGCATGGCTTCGGCCATTTTGTCCTGATAAGACTCGTCGGCCAGCCTTTTTTCTTCCTCGGGATTGGAAATGAAGGCGGTTTCGACCAGGATCGAGGGGATATCCGGCGCCTTCAGGACGGCGAAGCCGGCCAGTTCGACGCGGCCCTTGTGCAGTTCGTTAATATTGCCGATCTCGCCCAGCACCGCCTTGCCCAGCTTGAGGCTATCGTTGTTGGTCGCAGTCTGCGACAAGTCCAGCAAGGTCCGCGCGAGATAGGGATCCTTCACGCCGATATTGACGCCGCCGATGAGGTCGGCGGCATTTTCGCGCTTCGCCAGCCAGCGCGCCGCCGAAGAGGAAGCACCGTGCTCGGAGAGAACGAAGACGCTCGAACCGCGCGCCGTCGGTTTGATGAACGCATCGGCATGAATCGAGACGAACAGGTCGGCTTGCACCCGCCGCGCTTTCTGGACGCGCTGATGCAACGGAATGAAATAGTCGCCGTCGCGCGTCAGCAGCGTGCGCATGTTCTGCTCCGCATCGATCATGGTCTTGAGACGACGCGCGATGGAAAGCGTGACATCCTTCTCGTGACTGCCACCGTGGCCGATGGCGCCGGGGTCTTCGCCGCCATGGCCGGGATCCAGCACGATGGTGACGAGGCGGGTAACGCCTGCGGGCTGTGTCGCCGGCACCTCGCGGAGATCCTTTTTCGGGGCTTGCCCGGTGCTTTTTTCCAGCAACGCCATCAACGGATCGACAGGCTCGCTGGGATAGAGGTCGAGCACCAGCCGATGGCCGTATTCACCCACTGGCTTCAACGTGAATACCTGCGGTCTGATCGAGCCATGTTCGCCCTTGAGTTCGATCACCAACCGCACCACGCCGGGCTTGTTGCGGCCGGCGCGGATCAGCTTGATATAGGGATCGGTCTCGGAAATCTTGCCCGGCAGATTTTGCAGCACCGAGTTGAACTCGACGTCTTCCAGATCGAGCACCAACCGCTCGGGATCCTTGACCATCAGATACGAGAACTTGAGCGGCTCGCTGTGTTCCAGCGTGATGCGGGAATAGTCCTTGGCCGGCCAGACGCGCACCGCCAGTACGCTGCTTTGCGTCGCCAGCGCACCGCGGTGCGTGACCAGCAGCGTCAGCGTGGCGGCGGCGAACTTGAGGATTTCCCGTCGGGAATACGGCCTGTCGAGGAACGCCAGTTCGTCAGGCATTGCCGCCCTTTCTCGCTGCCGGCCGACAACGTGGCCTGGCGTCCATTTTCGGCGAACGACAAATGCAGGCAGAGATCGGCCGACGGCAGATAAGCGCCCGCCTTGTCCGGCCATTCGACCAGACACACGCCAGCACCTTGGAAATATTCGTCGAGACCTGCATCGAGATATTCTTCCGGTTGATTGAACCGATAAAAATCAAAGTGATACAAGTTTAATCTAGAAACCGAGTAAAGTTCAACCAAAGTATAAGTGGGACTTTTCACCTTATTCTCAAAACCGAGCGCACGCAGCATGCCGCGCACCAAAGTCGTCTTGCCGGCACCCAGGTCGCCTTCAAGATAGATGACCATGCCCGGCACCAGCAATGGCGCCAGCACGCCGCCTAACGCCTGCGTCGCCGCCTCGTCGGGCAGAAACAGGGTTGAGGCATTATCATCCGCAGGGAACTTCTTCGGCTCGTTGCTCGCATGCATTTAACAGATACTCCGGATTGGCAGGCCCTCGCCAGGAAAATCAAGCAGTGGGGGCAGGAACTCGGTCTCGATGCCGTTGGCATTACTTCCGCTACGGATATGGATGCGGCGGAAGCCGGGTTGCTGGCCTGGCTGTCAGCCGGCTTCCAAGGCGAGATGGATTATATGGCACGCCACGGCCTCAAGCGTGCCAGGCCCGGGCAACTGCTGCCCGGTACCGTCTCGGTGATCACGGCGCGAATCGGCTACTGGCCGCAAGCGGCCGAAGCGCGAGCCAACCTGGTCGATGCCACGCGCGCCTATGTCTCGCGTTACGCTCTGGGCCGCGACTACCACAAGCTGCTGCGCTCGCGGCTGCAGAAACTCGCCGAACGCATCGAAACCGACATCGGCAGCTTCGCGCATCGGGTGTTTGCCGATTCTGCGCCGGTGCTGGAGATCGAACTCGCGGCGCGCAGCGGCCTCGGCTGGCGCGGCAAGCATACGCTGCTGCTGACGCGAGAGGCAGGCTCGACCTTCTTTCTCGGCGAAATCTACTGCGCACTGCCGTTGCCGCCCGACCCGCCAGTATCCGAGCACTGCGGCAACTGCACCGCCTGCATCAACGCCTGCCCCACCGGCGCCATCGTCGCGCCTTACCGGCTCGACGCGCGTCGCTGCCTCTCCTATCTGACCATCGAACTCAAGGGCGCCATTCCTGTCGAATGGCGCGCGCCGATCGGCAACCGGATCTATGGCTGCGACGATTGTCAGTTGTGCTGCCCGTGGAACAAACCGACGCCGACCACACGCGAGAAAGACTTTGCGGTGCGCCATGAACTGGACCAAGCCCGCATGGTCGATCTGTTCGGCTGGAGCGCAGCGGAATTCAATCAAAGGATGGCGGGTTCGGCCATTTACCGCCTCGGGCATGAACGCTGGCTGCGCAACCTCGCGGTCGGCCTGGGCAACGCACCGACCACGCCCGGCGTGTTGTCAGCGCTGAACGCGCGCCGCGACGATGCCTCGGCACTGGTGCGCGAACATGTCGCCTGGGCTCTGGAAAGGCACAGAGGCAAATGAAAAAAGGCCGCTCATTGCGGTCTGTTTATCCTTTTATGGCAATACTCGCAGAAACCGGAAGTTGAGCCGGCCGTCCTCCTTCAAGCCATTGCGGACAGACAGATCGCGGCCGGCGGCGAATATCAGCTGGGTGCGCTGGTCGATGAAGGTGGACGCCACCAGAAACCCCTGAAGGGTTCTGGTTTCGTCGTTCATCGATACGCCATTGACCGACGTGGTGCCGCCTTCCGTCCTCGCAGCGCCAAGCGCAAAGGTGGTGGCAGGCGAATAGTGCCAATTCAGATAGCCATGCACCATATATAAAGGGTTTTGTTTCAAGATTGCGCTGGCCGCGCCGTATTGCGTGTTTTTGCCGTACCACGTCACGTCCCCGGTCAGTTCGAGACTGAAGTCCTTCCCCAGCCCATGCATTCCCCCGACTTGAAATGCGCCCTTCCATCGGTTCTCGCCCAGATTAAGCGGCCGATTTTTGTCGTAATCGCCGGTGGGAAAAAACACGAAAGGCAAGAACCCGAAAAAGGTGCGCGTTTGAGGATTGTTTACCACCCAAGTGGGGCATGCGAATATCAGGTCGCCAACGCCACTGGTCCTGCCGTTTGCCGCCAGATTGCCGCCGGCTCTGAGGGTACCAAGAGGCAGCAAAACATTCGGCGACACCACATAGCCGTTGACTGAAACCGGATGGACATAGCGGAGCAAAGTAATATCGGAAGTCAGGTTGGCATTGCTCAGGACTTCCTTGCCATCGGCATACACACGACTGCGCGATGCGTGCTGCTGATACACAAATCCCAAATCGACGCCGGGAATGGGTGCGACCCAATCGCCCGAATCCACCAAGACCGCGTAAGCCGGGCCGGCACCGACCGTCCCAAACAGCATCACCGCGACGCCAGCGGCCATCGCCCAAGCGCCACGACTCTGCGTAAGCAGAACTCGCCCCAACTTAACGAATGCCTGCATAACCGTCATGTCGATTCACTCCAATTCAATTGGGCTACGCCGCCCCGGTGGCGACCGGCCGTTGCGGATCGCTGCACCATTCGCTCCACGAACCCGCATACAGCCGCGAGCCCGACAGACCGGCCAATTCCATGGCCAGCACGTTATGACAGGCGGTCACGCCGGAGCCGCACTGTTGCACCACGCTGCGTGCCTCACGCCCACCCAGCAGCGCTTCGAATTCGCTGCGCAACACGCCGGCGGGCTTGAAAAAACAGCCGTCGTCATCGAGATTGTCGAAATAGAAACGGTTGATCGCGCCGGGAATATGCCCACCCACCGGATCGAGGGTTTCGTTCTCGCCGCGGAAACGTTCCGGGCTGCGCGCGTCGACCAGCAGCATGTCCGCCGCACCGAGATGCGCCAGCACAAAATCGGCATCGACCGGCTTGTCGCATTCCGCGCCGGGTCGGGCCGCAAACTGCGTCGCCGCAGCCGGCGGACTGCCTTCTTCGAGCGGCAGTTTGGCGCGCTTCCAGCCGGCCAGTCCGCCGTCGAGAACCGCCACATGCCGGTGCCCAAGCCAGCGCAACAGCCACCACAGGCGTGCCGCGAAAACGCCGCCTTCATTATCGTAAGCGACCACCTGGGTATCTGTGCTGACGCCGCATCTTCCCATCTTCGCCGCGAAAACCGCAGCATCGGGCAACGGGTGCCGCCCGTTGCGGCCCGTGGTTGTCCCCGACAGGTCGCGGTCGAGATGCAGGAACAGCGCGCCGGGGATATGGCCCTTGGCATAAGCCTGGATTCCATATTCGGTCTGCTTGAGGTCGTGGCGGCAATCGAATATGCGCCAGCCGGAATCGGGAATATGCGTCGCGACCTCGGCGGCGCTGACCAGCGACTCAGTCACTCTGCCCACCCGCCAGCCAGTCACGCGCCTCCGCTTCGTCTTTGAAGACGCACAAATCGGCATCGACGAAGGCTTGCGACAGCCAGGCGCTCCAGGCGACCCACTGACTCTCGGTCAATACCGCAATGCGGGTGAAATCGTGGGGATGCTGACGCGAGAACTTGATTTCCTCCCAAGCCACATCGACAGTAAAGTCGGCCATCTGGCGCAGGTCGAAGAACAGGTTGAGCGGGCTCTCGGACCGGGGATAGCCAGCCAGCACGGTCTCGAATTCCTTGAAG
Organism: Sterolibacterium sp.; assembly: GCA_041674385.1. Lineage (GTDB taxonomy): Bacteria > Pseudomonadota > Gammaproteobacteria > Burkholderiales > Rhodocyclaceae > JACRAR01. The sequence goes on along the minus strand of JBAYVU010000013.1, from coordinate 45,543 downwards.
TCGGCAAGCGTAAATTCGCCGAAGACCGCCACTGAAACCAGGTTGCCCCGCCGATCGGTAGTAATCATGTTGGTTCCTTGAGCGACAATGGATGCGGACAGTATATCAATCCTGCTGGATCGGTGCGGTACGCGATAAGGTCGTGGCAAGTATGCCGCTCACCAGGATCAGCCCGACCCCAATTTGTGCGACGAGCGGCAAGCGCTCATCCCACAGCCACATGCCGAGCAAACCGGCAAACACGACGTTGCTGTAAGCGAGACTGGCACTGACCAGGGTCTTGCCGTGTTTGAATGCACGGGTCATGCAAATCTGGGCGAGCGAGCCCAAACCGCCGACCCCCAACAGCAGCAGCCAGCCGTGGCCATCGATCGCATGCAGCGCTTGGCCGGTCCAGATGCCGGTAAATATCCAGGGCAAACTGCCAAGCACCGTAATCAAAAAGAAATAAAACACCGTGCGCCATTCCGGCTCGCCCAGTTCGCCAAGCTTGCGCACATTCAGGTAGGCGATGCTGGCGATCATGCCGGAGGCGAGTCCGCACAAGCCGCCTGTGAGCAGCTCGGAATGCCAGCTCGGCCGCAGCAGCAGAATCACCCCGGCAAATCCTGCTGCCAGTGCGACCAGCAGCAGCGGGCCAACCCGCTCACGCTTCCAGAAAACCAGCAGCAGGGCCAGGAACAGCGGCGAAGTGTAGTTGAGGGTCACCGCCATGGCCAGCGGAATCATGCTGATCGATTGAAAGTACAGCATCAGCGCAACGAAGCCGGCAATGCTGCGCGAAACGTGGGTACGCCAATACCGCGTCGCCACCGACAGCTTGGCGACGCGCACATAGCCATAGATCAACAGCAAAGAGATTACACCCCGATAAAATACCAGCTCGGCGGCGGAGAACTGCGCGCTGCCCAGCTTGACGCAAGCGCCCATGCAGGCGAACAACAGGCTCGCCGCAATCATCCACAAAGACTGCATTTAGGGGCGTTGAGCGGGCTGGCGCCCGCACCTCGTGTCGGAAATAAGATTCAAACGATGCTGCGCCGGCAGGTTTCTTGGAAGTACGGCATGCTGTCTTCCATCAGCACGAGACTTGCAGCCGAATGAGTCATTTCGATGATGTCTGGCATATCTCCCAACCTACAGTCCGACAAGACGTCGGAATCCTGAAACCGACGAGTATAATTATATTGGTTGGCGACTGGATTGCGCCGAAACCTGTTCGGCATCTTGATAAATGGTCAAACCTGCCCGCAATACTTACCCTGCTCACCCTGCCTCGTTTGAAGCCGCGCTGGCCGAGATCGAAACCATCGTGCGCGACATGGAAGCTGGCCAGCTTCCGTTGGAGGATTCGCTGGCTGCCTACGAACGCGGCGCAGCGTTGCTCAGGTACTGCCAAGAAACCTTGACTGCCGCCGAACGAAAATTGCAGATCCTCGAAAAATCCAGCTTGCGCGAATTCGAGCCGCCTGCGGACCAGCCTTTCAACGACAAGCAGGAAACGTAAATCCTTTATGGATTTTTTCACCTGGATGGAAACCATGCAGCGACGCACCGAAGAAAACCTCGGGCGATGGCTGCCATCTGTCGATACTGCGCCGCGACGCCTGCATCAGGCAATGCGCTACGTTGCTCTGGGCGGCGGCAAACGCGTCAGGCCGCTACTCTGTTACGCCGCCGGCGAGCTCGCCGACGCCGATCCGGCGCATCTGGACAAGGCCGCCGCCGCGGTGGAATTGATTCACGTCTATTCGCTGGTGCACGATGACCTGCCCTGCATGGATGACGATGTCCTGCGCCGCGGCAAACCCACCTGCCACGTGGAATTCGACGAAGCCACCGCCCTGCTTGTCGGCGATGCCTTGCAACCCCTGGCCTTCCAGCTGCTCGCCGAGCTTCCGCCGGGTGCCGATGCGGTTCGCCGGATCGAAATGCTGCATCTGCTTGCGCAAGCCAGCGGTTCGCGCGGCATGGCAGGCGGCCAAGCCATCGACCTGGCCGCCGTCGGGCAGTCCTTGTCGCTGACAGAACTGGAGTTCATGCACATCCATAAGACCGGTGCGCTGATCCGCGCCGCCGTGCTGCTCGGTGCCTATTGCGGCGCATCCGCACCCGCCGAAGCCTTGCCCCGCCTGGATCACTTCGCCAAGACTGCGGGCTTGCTGTTCCAGGTGGTCGACGACATCCTCGACAGCGTGGCCGATACGGCCACGCTGGGTAAAACCGCGGGCAAGGATGCCGCGCAAAACAAGCCCACTTACGTCAGCCTGCTCGGCCTCGCGCAGGCCAGGGAGAAAGCCGCCGATCTGCGTGCCACCGCCCACGCAGCCCTGGCGCCCTTCGGCAAGACTGCTCAAAGGCTGGGCGAACTGACCGATTTCATCGTTGACCGCAGTTTCTGACGATAGCCCAAACTGAGCATCATGTCCGATACGCCGCTTCTGGATACCATCAACTTTCCTGCCGAACTCCGTCAGCTGGAGCGCAAGGATCTGGCGCAACTCGCCGAGGAACTGCGGGCATTTCTGCTCAAGTCGGTGGCCGAGACGGGCGGGCACCTGTCGTCGAATCTCGGCACTATCGAGCTGACCATCGCCCTGCATTATGTGTTCGACACGCCGCACGATCGGCTGGTTTGGGATGTCGGCCATCAGACCTATGCGCACAAGATACTTACCGGCCGTCGCGCTGGCATGGCAAGATTGCGCATGCAGGATGGCGTTTCCGGTTTTCCGCGACGCACTGAAAGCGAATACGACACCTTTGGCGTCGGACATTCCTCGACCTCGATTTCGGCCGCCCTGGGGATGGCGGTTGCCGCCCGCACCAAGGGCGAAGGACGCCGCATTCTGGCCGTCATCGGCGACGGCGCGATGTCAGCCGGGCAAGCCTTCGAGGCGCTCAACAATGCCGGCGTGGTCGATGCCAATCTGCTGGTGATTCTCAACGACAATGACATGTCGATATCGCCGCCGGTGGGGGCGCTCACCAAATACCTGGCGCGGCTGTTTTCCGGGCGCTCCTTCAATGCCGCGCGCAGAGCCGGTGAAAAAGTGCTGTCTGTGGTGCCGTCGATGCTGGAATTCGCCAAGCGCGCCGAAGAGCATGTCAAGGGCATGATCGTTCCGGGAACCCTGTTTGAAGAACTCGGCTTCAACTATATCGGACCGATCAATGGCCACGACCTCGATTCCCTGATCCCAACCCTGGAAAACCTGAAGTTGCTCGACGGTCCGCAATTTCTTCATGTCGTCACCCGCAAAGGCCAGGGCTACAAGCTGGCGGAAGCCGATCCCATCTTGTACCACGGCGTTTCCAAATTCGATACCGCGGGCGGCATCCAGGAAAGCCAGCCAGCCAAGCCCACCTACACCCAGGTCTTCGGCGACTGGCTGTGCGACATGGCCGCAACGGAAGACCGGCTGATCGGCATCACGCCGGCCATGCGCGAGGGCTCGGGCATGGTGCGCTTTGCGCAGGAGTATCCGGAGCGCTACCACGATGTCGGGATAGCCGAGCAGCATGCCGTGACTTTTGCGGCAGGGCTCGCCTGCGAGGGAATGCGGCCGGTCGTCGCCATCTACTCGACCTTTCTGCAACGCGCCTATGATCAATTGATCCACGACGTTGCCCTGCAGAACCTGCCGGTGCTGCTGGCTATCGACCGCAGCGGCCTCGTCGGTGCGGACGGCGCAACGCACAATGGCGCCTTCGATTTGAGTTATCTGGCCTGCATCCCCAATATGCTGGTCATGACTCCCAGCGACGAAAACGAATGCCGCAAGATGCTCACGACGGGCTTCCATCACAACGGCCCAAGTGCCGTGCGCTATCCGCGCGGGAGCGGCCCCGGCGTGCCGGTCGAGGCAACGCTCGACGGCTTGGAGATAGGGACGGCCGAAATCCGGAGAAAAACCGCAAGGAAGGACCGGCAACGCGTCGCCTTGCTGGCGTTCGGCAGCATGCTGGCGCCGGCACTCGAGGCGGCGGAACAATTGGATGCCACCGTAGCCAACATGCGCTTCGTCAAGCCGCTCGATCGCGCCCTGCTCAAACTGCTCGCGGAAAGCCACGATCTGCTGGTCAGCATTGAGGAAAACGCACTGATCGGCGGCGCAGGCACGGAAGTCAGCCGCTGTCTCGAGGAACTGGCGCTGACCACACCCATGCTGCGGCTCGGTTTGCCGGATCGCTTCATCGATCACGGCGACTCGGCAAAGTTGCTTGCCCAGATCGGGCTGGATGCTGTTGGCATTAAAAACCGCGTGCAAGAGGTTCTCGCAATAAATAGTTGATTGATTTTGTCGGGATTGCTAGAATAGGGGTGGTACAGGGGCGCCTTAAGTCGGCAGGTAATCGCCAACGAAGCTCGACCTTCCCACCCAACCTAGGAGGGCATCCCATGAATTGCAGGGATATTATGGCCATACCGGACGTACAAAACAGTGCCGATTCACGACAGTTGCCCATCAACCAGGTCGGCATCAAGAGCATCCGCCACCCGGTCAAGGTACTCGACAAGAGCGGCGGCGTTCAGCACACGATCGCCGTGTTCAACATGTACGTCGGCCTGCCGCATAACTTCAAGGGCACGCACATGTCTCGTTTCGTCGAGATACTCAACACCAACGAGCGCGAAGTATCGGTGGAAAATTTCGAATCGATGCTGCGGAATATGGTGGTAAGGCTGGAAGCCGAAACCGGCCATATCGAAATGAGTTTCCCTTATTTCATCAACAAGCGGGCACCGGTCTCCCGGGTCAAGAGCCTGATGGACTATGAAGTCAGCTTTGTCGGCGAGATTCTCGCAGGCGGCAAATATCGCCAGACCACCAAGGTGGTGGTGCCGGCGACCAGTCTTTGTCCCTGCTCAAAAAAAATCTCCGAGCGTGGTGCGCATAATCAGCGCTCGCATGTCACGATCACCGCGACGACCAACGCTTTCATCTGGATCGAGGAACTCGTGCAAATGGTCGAAGTCCAGGCTTCCTGCGATTTATATGGCCTGCTCAAGCGCCCCGACGAGAAATATGTGACCGAGCGCGCCTACGACAATCCGAAGTTCGTCGAAGACATCGTGCGCGACGTGGCCGGCGTACTCAATGCCGACAATCGCATCGATGCCTATATCGTGGAAGCCGAAAATTTCGAGTCCATCCACAATCATTCGGCCTACGCCCTGATCGAGATGGACAAGCGGACCTTTTAAGCGGGAGCGAGCGGCTCGCTCCCGGAGTTCCCTCGTTCGCTCAGGACTGGCGCCGGGTCAGCTTTTCCTTGATGCGCGCCGACTTGCCGGAGCGATCGCGCAAGTAGTAAAGCTTGGCGCGACGCACCGCACCGCGGCGCTTGACCTCGATGCCGGCGATCAGCGGCGAGTAGCTCTGGAAGGTACGTTCGACGCCTTCGCCTGCGGAAATCTTGCGTACGATGAAACTGGAATTCAGGCCGCGGTTGCGCTTGGCAATCACCACGCCTTCGTAAGCCTGGGTACGTTCGCGCGTGCCTTCCTTGACCTTCACCTGGACGACGACTGTGTCGCCCGGGGAAAAGTCGGGGATGGTCTTGCCCAAGCGGGCGATTTCTTCTTGTTCGAGTTGTGCAATCAAATCCATTTCATTACTCCATCAAGTCATGGCCATTGGCCGTTCGCGCAGAGCAGCGACGAGAGCACTGATGCGCGCGCTTAGTTTCTCCGGCATCCCGGACTTCGGGATACACGGCGAGCTTGGCTTTTACTCTATCCTCGCCGAACCCGTCTTACGACTGCTCCCGCCGAAATTCCTCCAGCAGGTTTGCTTCTTCGCGGCTCAACAGCCGTTGCTCAATGAGCTCGGGCCGTCGCCGCCAGGTCCGCCCCAGCGCCTGTTTCAGGCGCCAGCGCCGGATCTTCTCATGGTTGCCGGAGAGCAGCACCTCCGGCACCCGCATCCCTTGGTATTCCTCGGGCCGCGTGTAATGCGGACAATCCAGCAAACCATGGACGAAGGATTCTTCGCCCGCCGAATCGGCATCGTTCAACGCGCCCGGCAACTGTCTCACCGTCGCGTCGATCAAGGCCAACGCGGCAATCTCGCCGCCGGAGAGAACGAAATCGCCGAGCGATATCTCCTCATCCACGCAATGCTCGATCAAACGTTCATCCACGCCTTCATATCGTCCGCACAGCAGGATCGCTCCGCTTGTCTGCGCCAGTTGCATCACCCGCGCATGCGTCAGCGTCCTGCCCTGCGGCGAAAAATAAATCACTTTCGCCTCTTCCTCGCCCGCCTCGCGCCGCCGGGCTTGGGCTGCGGCGATCGCCTTTTCCAGCGGCGCCGGCAACATCACCATGCCGGGGCCGCCACCGTAGGGCCGGTCATCGACGCTACGGTAATTGTCCTCGGCAAAATCGCGCGGATTCCAGCAATTCAGCCGCCACAAACCGTTTTCCAGCGCGCGCCGGGAAATCCCCGACTGCGTCACCGCCGTGAACATCTCGGGAAACAGCGTGATCACATCGAATCCGGGGGATACCGAAGTTGTCACCAATCGACCCCCCATTCGACGCGGATCGTACCGTTTGCCGTATCCACGCTTTTCACGACCTGCGCCACGAAAGGCAGCAGGCGTTCCTGCATTTCTCCGCCTTCGCCGTCGCCCACGCAAAGCACTTCATGTGCGCTACCAGAAAGCAGCCTGGTCACCTTACCCAGCCGCTCACCCTGGATATTCACCACTTCCAGGCCAACCAGATCGGCCCAGTAAAACTCGTCCGCGGCGGTCTTCGGCAGCGCATTGCGCGGCGCGGCGATGTAAAGGTCATCAATGGCTTCCGCGGCGTTGCGATCATCCACCCCGGCGAACTTGGCCACCCAACCCTTGCCATGCTGCTTGAGCGCTTTCAATGCATAAGGGTTCCACACCTCACCCGCACTATCGCTGCCCAACCACCACTGCGGCATTTCACCCAAGGCGTCGAAGTCGTCGCCATAGGCGTTCAGCTTGACCCACCCGTGCAACCCGTAAGGGCCGGCGATACGCCCCAGGACGATCATGCCCCGGGCCATCCCTGCCGCTTGATCGACCTCAGGCAGCCTGAGCAGCAGCCGGCGCGCCGAATTGTTTGACCAGGCGGGCGGCGGTCGGCGACAGTTGGGCGCCATGGCCTTGCCAGTAGGCAAGGCGCTGCATATCCACGCGCAGACCCGGCTCGTTTGCGGCAGCGACCGGATTGTAAAAACCGATACGCTCGACAAAGCGGCCATCGCGGCGATTGCGCGAATCGGTCACCACCATGTTGTAAAACGGGCGCTTCTTGGCGCCGCTGCGGGCGAGACGAATGACAACCATTGAACTTTACCTCTAATAATCCGGGATCCGAAATCGGAAAGACTGGAGAATATACGCGAAAATTCCGTCAAAATCAATCGACTGGCCGAACCCATCGCACGCCAAGCACGGTTGCTTGGCGCGGCACCACGCACGGCAAAGACGCATAAATCATTGAAACTTTCATGTGTATCCGCTAGTCTTAGCATTAGATCGTTAATTCACCGGAGGAAAACACCTTATGCAACAAGACCACAGTTGGGGCCAAACCAATGTAATACAGGGCGTCGCCCTGCAGCAGCATCGCGTCTTGCGCAATACTTATTTCTTGCTGGCACTGTCGATGATACCGACCGTGCTCGGCGCATTGATCGGTGTTCAAGTGGGCTTTTCGTTCTTCGCCGGCAGCCCGGTGATCGGGTTTCTGCTGTTTCTCGGCATCGCCTGGGGCTTCATGTGGGGCATCGAAAAGAACAAGAACAGCGGCCTCGGGGTAGCTTTGCTGCTCGGCTTCACTTTCTTCATGGGGCTGATGTTGTCGGGTCTGCTGCGCGTTGCCTTGGGCTTTTCCAACGGCGGCACGCTGATTGCGCTGGCAGCCGGCGGCACGGGCGCCATTTTCGTCACACTGGCGGGAATCGCCTCGACCACCAAGCGCGACTTCAGCAACATCGGCAAGTTCCTGTTTGCCGGCATGATCCTGATCCTGGTAGCGGCGCTGGCGAACGCCTTCTTCCAGATTCCGCTGCTGTCCTTGGTCATCTCGGCATTGGCGGTAGTCATCTTCTCCGCCTACATTCTCTTCGACATCAACAGCATCGTACAAGGCGGCGAAACCAACTACATCAGCGCAACACTCAAGGTGTACTTGGATATCTACAATATTTTCGTCAACCTGCTGAGCCTGTTGATGGCATTCACCGGCCAGCGCGACTAAGCCGCAACGCCGCAACTGGGACAAAGGCGACTCCGGTCGCCTTTGTCGTTTCTGGCCGGAGAACGGTGCTATCTTTCGAACAGCGCAATCGATTCGACGTGCGAGGTCTGCGGAAACATGTTGGCGATGCCGGCGCCGCGCAAGCGATATCCCAGTTCATGTACCAGCACCTCCGCATCACGCGCCAGCGTCGCTGGGCTGCACGAGACATAGACAATGCGTCCCGGCGCGGCGGCGCCCAGCCCGCCGATAGCCTTGACCAAGGCGATGGCGCCCTCACGCGGCGGATCGATCAACATCTTGTCGCAGCGACCCAGGTCGGCCAGCGCTTCCGGCGTCGCCTCGAACAGGTTGGCAACCCGGAACTCGGTACTTGCCTCCAGACCGTTCAACTGTGCATTGGCGCGGGCGCGCTCGACCAGCACGCGGCTGCCCTCCACCCCAATGACTTGGGCGCCACCCTTCGCGATCGGCAAAGTGAAATTGCCCAAGCCGCAGAACATGTCGGCAATCCTCTCCCCTGGCCGAGGCGCCAGCAGGGCCATGGCGCGACGCACCAGCATGCGGTTGACCGCCTGGTTGACCTGGGTGAAATCGGTCGGGGCAAAGCGCATTTCAAGGCCAAACTCCGGCAGCGTATAAGCCAGCGGCGGGGCATCCGGCGGATGAAACAAGACGACGCTGTCGAGACCGCCCGGTTGCAGATGAAACACCACGCCGTGGCGCTCGGAGAAAATTCGCAGCAGCGCCTCGTCTTCCGGCGTCAAGGCTTGCAGGATGCGCAGTACCAGGACACACTGGCCCGCCTGTTCGATATCGCCGATCGACACCTCGATTTGCGGCAATCGTTCAGGCTGCGACAGGCCGTCGACCAGATCGCGCAAAGGACGCAACAACCCCGAAATCTTCGGCGGCAGCACCTCGCAGCTATCCATGTCGGCAACATAGCTGCTGCGGCATTCATGGAAGCCAACCAATGCCCCGCCCTTTTTGGGCACAAAGCGCGCCGACAGCCGCGCACGATAACGATAGCCCCAGGCCGGTCCGTAAATCACGGGATAAAGCTCTTCCGGATACAGTCGCGCGATATGCCAGAAGGCGTCTTCCAACACGCGCTGCTTGGCGGCAGCCTGCGCCGTCGGTTGCAGGTGCTGCATGCTGCAACCGCCGCAAACGCCGAAATGCCGGCAACGCGGGACGACACGCTGACTGGACGACTTGAGGATAACCGTCGCGTGCGCTTTCTCGTAACTGGGCTTCTTGCGATAGCTCGAGTATTCGGCGGTCTCGCCGGGTAGGGCACCCTCGATGAAAATGGCTTTGCCCTCGACATGGGCGATGCCGCGACCTTCGTGGTCGAGCGATTCGATACTGGCTAGCGGCATGGGGAATTTTGCAAATGGAAATGTAGCGGATTATATTCGCCCGCCGAGTTCGCTCCCAGCCGCATCCCCTGGCTCTAAGGGATAATTTTTATTTCCTGATAAGCAATGGTGATTGTTGAAACTGGCGGAAGCGGGGTAGAGTCCGGCATCACTCTCCCGAGTCACAGCCGTCCACCCGAATGAAGATATGCATTGTCTCCGACAGCCACGACCGCGGACAAATGTTGGCCGCCGCGGTAACCGAAGCCCGGGATAACGGCGCAGAGGCCGTCATCCACTGCGGCGACATCATCGGCGGCAACACGCTGCGCGCCACGCTGAAGCTCGATTTGCCGCTGCATGTGGTGCATGGCAACAACGTCGGTGATCAGGTCGCTCTGGCGCGCCTCGCCTCGGATTCAGGAGGATGGCTCAATTATTATGGGCAAGACGCGGCCATCGAACTCGGCGGACGACGCATCTTCATCACCCACTATCCTCACCTAGGCCACGCCATGGCCTGCACCGGCGACTACGATCTAGTCTGTTATGGCCACAGCCACGAAGCACTGGTGGTTCAGCAAGACAACCTCTACGGCGGCAAGACCTGGCTGGTCAACCCCGGCACGGTTGCCGGCTTGGGCGCGCTTGCCGCCACTTGGATACTGGGCGACCTCAACGACATGCGCTTCGAGATTCTCACGCTAAGCCGTTGCGCCGCAAGCTGAAGCGGGTGCATGTGGTTTCACTGCCCATCAATCGACCAGCAGCAGGGAGATGTCGTCATAGGATGACGCCGAGTCGAGATGCCTCAGCAAGGTATGCTGAACCTCGGTCAACCGCTGGTTGGCGGGGACGGCTTTGAGTACCGCGACGAGGTGCGCAAAACCAAAGGGGTCGCCTGCCGGATTGACCGCCTCGATCAAGCCATCGGAATACATCACGAACTGGTTGCCCTCGGCAAACTGAATCCGCGTAGCCGCCATGTCCTTCTCAAAGTCCGCAATTCCCAGCGGCATCTGGGAAGAAACAATCGTCTGCAACAAATCCCCGTCCGGACTCAACAACAGGACCTCCGGCATGCCGCCGTTCCATATCTCCGCAGTATGCTGCTTTTCGTCGACACAGAGCAGCGCGGCTGAAACGAACCTGTCCACCGGCAGGGTCATGTGCAAATTTCGATTGAGCTCGACGACCATTTCCGCAATGGGCCGATCGCGTTCCGCCATGCTGTAGAACGTCGTCATTACCGGCAACACCGTGATTGCCGCCGCCAGGCCGTGGCCGGTGGCATCGGCCAGGATGGCATAGAGAAGCCCACGGGGACTACGGGTTGCGGCAACGATGTCGCCGCTGAAAGTGGCGGCAGGCACGATCCAGTGCTGGAGCTTGGAATCGGACAGCCCGCCACGCTGCATCAAACGCATGATGATGTCTTGGGCCAGCGCATTTTCCTCTTCCTGCAATTCCTGGTAAGCCTGCAGGCGGCGGTTCAGCTCCAGCATTTCGAAGGTGCGCACGCCGATGCTGTCGTATAGATCGCTGACGGTATCGATCAGCGCATCGTGCAAGGTGTTTTTTTCGGCCGCGATTGGACTGGTACCGGCGTGCAAGGCGGAGATTTCCCTGGCCATGCGGGCGTCCACGCCGGTGATGTGATGCACCAGCCACTTCACCAGGAAGGCCAGCAGATGATCGACCACATCGGCGGGATTGGTGGCAACCATTCCCGCCGCACTGTCGAGACGCTCGGCGAAACCTTGGTGAGCATTGAGATGCGAGTTTTTATTGGCTTCATCGACCGGATAGCCCTCCATCAGATCGGCTTCGGTCTGGAAATGATAGATCGTGTAGTTGCGCAGCTCGCCGATGACCTCAAGGAGTTCTTCGACAGACGCGGTGCGGCCGCGCAGACGGCCCAGCTCATTGATGATGTCGATGAGCCGCCGATGCTGGGCGTCCACAACGACCAGGCCGGTCGCCAGCTGGTCGTTCCATTCGATGACGGGGGTGGATTTCAATACGGGCATTTGGCAATTGCGCTCCGGGATGTGACAGACATGATTTTTAGCGGACTATTGTCTCCGCATCTGTGCGGCATTCAGCATTTCTATTTGCCCATAGGTAGATTTGGCGCGACTGCGGCGCAGGCCTCGCTAAAATTATAGCCTCATACCAAAGCTCGCAGCGGAGGCACGACGTGACGGCTTCAATCGCAACCAATCAGACTATCCTGGTCGTCGGAGGCGGCATCAGCGGCATGACGGCGGCGCTCGAAGCAGCCGAGTGCGGCCGGCAAGTCATACTCGTAGAGCGCAGCCCGACTTTGGGCGGCCGCACTGCCCTGCTCTATCGCTATTTTCCGAAAATGTGCCATCCGACCTGCGGCCTGGAAATCAACCTGCGCCGCCTGAAAAGCAATCGCAACCTGCGCGTGCTGACCATGGCCGAGGTCGCCGCCGTCGCAGGCCGGCGCGGCGACTATAGCGTGAAGCTGAAAATATCCCCGCGCTACGTCAATCAACACTGCACAGGCTGCGGCGACTGCGCCCAGGCCGTGTCCGCCGAGATCCCCAATCCCTTCGAATACGGCCTGGGCAAGACCAAGGCCGCCTACCTGCCGCATGCCATGGCTTATCCGCAGCGCTACGTGATCGATCCCAGCCTGCTGGGCACCGCCGATGCGGAGAAAGCCAAGTCCGCATGCAAGTACGGGGCGATCGATTTCGACATGCGCGAAGAAGCCGTGGATATCAAGGTCGGCGCAATCATCTGGGCAACCGGCTGGAAGCCGTACGACGCGGCGAAGATCCAGCCCTACGGTTACGATCGATTTGCCAATGTCATTACCAGTGTCGAGTTCGAACGCCTCGCCGATCCCCACGGGCCGACCGCAGGCAAGCTGCTGCGGCCCTCCGACGGCAGGGAAGCGCGCAACATCGCCTTCATCCAGTGCGCCGGCTCGCGCGACGAGAACCATCTGCGCCACTGTTCGCGCATCTGCTGCATGGCGACGCTGAAGCAAACCCAGTATGTGCGCGAAGCCTGCGGCGACGATGTCGCCAACCCCGGCAAATCCACCGTCTATTACATCGACATACGCGTCATCGACCGCCTTGAGGATTTCTACCGCATGGTGCAGCAGGATCCGACCGTCAGCTTCGTCAAGTCGAAGGTGGCGAAAATTGTCCAGAACGCTGCCGGCAATCCCGTCCTGCACGGCGTCGATACCGAGGGCTACCATCGCTACGAGACGGAACACGACCTGGTCGTGCTGGCTGTCGGCATGGAGCCAGAAAGCAAGGGCATCAAGCTGCCCGACGACATATTGACGGACTCTTCCGGATTCATCGAAGGCGCCGGGGACGAAGGCCAGTTCGCAGCGGGTGCCGCAAGCAGTCCGCTCGACGTCAATCGTTCGGTGCAGAGCGCCACGGCCGCAGCGTTGCGAGCCATCCAGGTCATCCACAAAACCGCGTCGACGGAGGCCGCCTAATCATGGCCGACAACAAATTCGCCGCCTACATTTGCGCCGGTTGCGGCATCGGCGACCAGCTGGACCTCGGGCAGATGGAAAAAATTGCCCAGAAGGAAGGCAAGATGCAGCTGGTCAGGCGTCACGACTTTCTGTGCAATGCCGAAGGCGTGCAGATGATCAGGAACGACATCGACAACGAGGGCGTCACCCACGTGGCGATCGCCGCCTGCTCGCGACGCGCCAAGACCGAGGCCTTCGACTTCCCCGGTATCGCCATGACCCGTGCGAACTTGCGCGAAGGCGTGATCTGGGTCGTTGCCGAAGGCGGTGAGCACGACGAGGTACGCCAGGAAATGGCCAACGACTACCTGCGCATGGGCTGCGCAGAACTCAAGAAGACCAAGCTGCCGCAAGGCAATCCCAACAAAGCCGAGAGCAGGCGCATCCTGGTGGTCGGCGGCGGCATGTCCGGCATGACGGCGGCACTGGAAGCGGCCGAGACTGGCTATGAGGTGGTGCTGGTCGAGAAGGCGGCGCAACTTGGCGGCTGGGCAGCCAAGCTATGGAAGCGCACACCGTTTTGCGCACCCTACAACGAGCCCCAGGACACCGGCGTCGCAGCGCTGGCAAGCAAAGTGGGCAGCCATCCGCGCATCCGCGTGCATCTGAATTCGACCGTCACCGAGACCGACGGTGCGCCGGGCCGCTTCAACGTCAAGATTGCCGTGGAAAGCGGCGGGATTCAGACCGAGCAGGTTGGCGCCATCATCCAGACCACGGGATTCACCGGCTACGACATCGCCAAGCTGCCGGAACTCGGCGGCGGTCAACCCAACGTCGTCGATCAAGCCGGCCTCGAAGCCCTGGCCAAGACCGCCAATGGCGGCCCGATCCGGCGTGCCGACGGCAAGGCGATCAACAGCGTGGTTTTCATCCAGTGCGCCGGTCAGCGCGACGAACGCGGCGAAACGGAAGGGGCTCACCTGTCCTACTGCTCCGGCCACTGCTGCGCCACCAGCATCAAACAGGCGATGTACTTCAAGAACGCCAACCCCGACATCGACACCGTGGTGATGTACACCGACTTGCGCATGCCGGGCATGGGCGAGGACTTTTATCGCAGCGCCCAGGAAAAGGGCGTCACTTTCGCCAAAGGCAAGGCGTCGAAGGTTGAAGCGGCCGGCGATGCCTGCCAGGTGAACTTCCGCGACCTGATCCTCGACGAGGACGCCAGCATCGCCGCCGACCTGGTGGTGCTGGCCACCGGCCAGGTACCCAACGCGGGCGTGAATATCGACTTGCCCGACGAAGATCCGGCCAAGGCGCAGCAGATATCCATCCTCAACCTCAACTACCGGCAAGGCAAGGATCTGCCGCAGTTGAAGCTTGGCCTGACCGACTCGCATTTCATCTGCTTTCCCTATGAGACACGCCGTACCGGCATCTATGCCGCCGGCCCAGTGCGCCGGCCGATGGACCTGTTGCAGGCGACCGAGGATGCCACGGGTGCCGCACTGAAGGCCATCCAGGCCGTCGAGAACGCTTGCGCCAGCCGCGCCTCCCTGCCGCGTGTGGGCGACCTGTCCTACCCCATCGTACGGCTGGAGGGCTGCACTCAATGCAAGCGATGCACCGTGGAATGCCCCTTCGGCGCCATCGACGAGGACGAAAAGACTTTTCCGGTATTCAACGAATCGCGCTGCCGGCGCTGCGGCACCTGCATGGGCGCCTGCCCGGTGCGGGTGATCTCCTTCGAAAACTACTCGGTGGACACCGTCGGCATGCAGATCAAGGCGGTCGACATCCCCGACGAATTTTCCGAGAAGCCGCGCATCCTGATCCTGGCCTGCGAGAACGACGCCTATCCGGCGCTCGACATGGCCGGCCTCTCGCGCCATGTCTATTCGGCTTTCGTCCGCATCATCCCGGTACGCTGCCTGGGTTCGGTGAATGCCATCTGGATCACCGATGCGCTGAATTCAGGTTACGACGGTGTCATGATGATGGGCTGCAAGCATGGCGAGAACTACCAGTGCCATTTCGTCAAGGGTTCGGAACTGGCCAACTACCGCCTGAGCAAGATCGACGACACGCTCAGCCAGCTCAGCCTCGAAAAAGAGCGCGTCGCCAGCTTTGAAGTGGCGATTACCGACAATGCCCGCGTGGCGCAACTCATCAACGACTATGCGGCGAAGATCGTGGAAATCGGCATGTCGCCCATGAAGGGCTTCGGTTAGGAGTGCAGCACAATGAGCGAATTGAACACCCTGAAGCGATACGGCAACAGCTTCCTGCGCGAGGTCGAGGAACGCGTCGAGGAGGGCGAGTGGGTCAGGATGTGCATGCAGTGCGGCGTTTGCGCCGGTTCATGCCCGTTCGGTCCCCACTGGGAGCACTCGCCGCAGAAGATCTTCATGATGATCCGCGCCGGCAAGCGCGAGGAAGTATTGGCTTCGGACTCGATGTGGATGTGCACTTCCTGCTACAACTGCATCGTGCGCTGCCCGCGCCGGCTGCCGATCACCCACATCATGCACGGCCTCGCCAGCTATGCGCACCGTCTGAAGCTGGCGCCCAAGAGCCAGCCGACGCGCAATTTCGCCACGATGTTCTGGAACAACCTGGTCAAGAAGGGCCGCGTCAACGAACTCAAGCTCACCCTCGGCCTTTACTTCAAGGACGGCCTAGCGGCCGGCATCAAGACCTCTCTCGGCATGCAAAGCATCGGCTTGGGCATGGTAAAGGCCAAACGCCTCAACCCGCTGGAGATCGTCGGCGGTCACGGCGTGAAAGATCTCAAAGGTTTCCAGGCGATCATCGGTAAAGCGCGCGAGATCGAGGACAAGAAGCAGGGTCTGGCAAGCTGAGGCGGCAACGGAGAAAACCATGGCGAAAAAGGAATACGCGTTCTACCCTGGCTGCTCGTCGCAGCGCAAGGCCTCGGCCTCGAACTATCTGACCTCGGTCAATTCGATGTGCAAGACGCTCGATCTCAAGCTCACCGAGATCCCCGACTGGAACTGCTGCAGCGCCTCGATCGGCTACTGCGAAGGCGGCGAACTGCCGCGGCTGGCCATCAACGCGCGCAACTTCGCCCAGGCCGAGACCCATCTGCCGGGCCAGGACATCGTCGCCACCTGCGCCGCCTGTTGGCTTTCCGCGCGCGAGACCAAGGACCGCCTGGATGAATCCGCGCAGCTCATGAAGGAAACCAACGAGGCGCTCGCCGCCGCCGGCCTGCACTACAAGGCCGAAGTCAAGGTTCGTCACATGGTGGAAGTGCTGATCGAAGACTTGGGTTATGCGGAACTGAAGAAGCCCATGAAGAAATCGCTCGAAGGCATCAAGTTTGCCGGCTACGTCGGTTGTCAGACCAACCGCCCCTTCGGTATTGCCGGCGAATCCTTCGAGAACCCGCTGTACCTCGACAAAATGGTCGAAGCGCTGGGCGGCGAAGCGCTCTCCGGCTACGACCAGAAAGTCGCCTGCTGCGGCGGCGCGCTGGCCTTTTCCGAACCGGAAAAATCGCAACAGCAGATCCGCAACATCGTCGAATCGGCCTATGACCACGGCGCCGAAATGATTGTCACACCCTGCCCGCTGTGCCAGGCAAACGTCGAGGTGTATCAGTCGGAAATCAACAAGAAGCAGGGCACTCAGTTCAACATGCCGGTGCTCTACTACTCACAGCTCATGACGATAGCCTATGGCGGCAATAGCAAGGAGGCCGGGCTGGACGGGCAACTGATCCGGGCGGAGAAACTGGAGAAGATCGCGGCGAAGTAAGCGACAGCTGCCGGCGCAGTTGCCGCGCAGTTACCAAATTGCCCGGAGGATGGGGATGCAATAAGATGCATGGCATCATGCCAAATCTGATGCATCGGATTCTGCTCTGCTTGCTTCCCGGCTTGATCTGGCTGCTTCCCGCCGGCGCCGAAGCCGCCCCCGGCGCGGACATCGAAGTCGCGGTGCGGGTGGATGGCGAAACCGTCCATGTCGATGTCAATTTTCTCGTTCAAGCCACGCCAAGCGAGGCATGGGCGGTAATGACCGACTTCGGCCACATGCAGGACTTCATCTCCAACCTGACTTCCAGCCAGGAGTTGTCTCGCGATGGCAATCTGGTCGTCGTGGCGCAAAAAGGCAAGGCCAGCGCCGGCCCCTTCAGCTACGAGTTCGATTCATTAAGGGAGTTTCGGCTCACGCCCTTCGAGCAGATACGCATGCGGCAACTCGGCGGCAGCATGAAGATGTTCAAGGGAACCACGCTATTGGCCGCCGAGAATGGTTATACCCGCATCAGCCATCATTCAGACGCAATTCCGGATGTCTGGATTCCCCCGCTGGTCGGACGCAAATTCATCGCCAGCGAAACCCGCGAGCAGTTTGCCGAGCTACGCCAGGAAATACTCCGGCGCAAGCAGTCCGCAGAAAAATCGTCGATCCATTAGCTGGCTGACCAGCGGTAAATTCGGGCGGCAGGCTCTCTACGCCGGGCGCGGAGTATCCATGCGCGCCCCCCAACCATGTACCCCAATGCTTGCTTGAGACGGGATTCGCGGGCCAAAAAATCGGGAATTCCTCCTTAATGATCGAAAAAACGTTAGACTGCGCAAATGATAACGGTTATCATTTACACACTGATTTATCTGGAGCGCTCATGAAAAGATTGGGGACAAAGCTGGCAAGCAAACTCTGCCTGGCCGGCACTGTGCTGTGCTGGTTGATTCCGTTTACCGCACGGGCAGCGGATGCGGATTACACGCTGGTCATTCAAGACCATCGCTTTCAACCCGCAGAGTTGTCGGTTCCGGCCGACAAGAAAATCAAGCTGACTATCGATAACCGGGACGCCACGCCCGAGGAGTTTGAAAGCCATGCGCTGAATCGCGAAAAGCTTATTGCCGCCAAGACTTCCTCAACGATCTTCATCGGACCACTCAGGCCCGGGCGGTATCCGTTCTATGGCGAGTTCAACGAGAAAACCGCCGTGGGAGTCATCGTTGCTCAATAACCCTCATTATTAGGATTGCCTATGTTCGGATCCGCAGTCATTGTCTTCCGTGAAGTTCTTGAAGCTGCCATCCTGATCGGGATAGTAGCCGCAGCGACGCGTTCCATTCCGGGTCGCAGCCGCTGGCTGGTTGCCGGCTTGCTGGCAGGGCTGGCCGGCGCGAGCCTAGTCGCCATATTCACGGACGCCATCGGCTCCCTGGCCAGCGGCATCGGCCAGGAGTTATTCAATGCGATCGTGCTCGGTGTCGCTGTGCTGATGCTGGCTTGGCACAATATCTGGATGTCGTCGCACGGCGCAGAACTGGCGGCAAATGCGCGCACGGTGGGAAGCGCCATCCGCGATGGGCGGCGCGAATGTTCCGTCCTGATGGTGGTAGTCGGCCTGGCAGTATTGCGCGAGGGTTCCGAAAGCGTATTGTTTCTTTACGGCATTCTTGCTTCCGGGGGAACAGGCGTTTCTGCAATGCTGTCCGGCGGATTGATCGGCGTTCTCTCGGGAGTGCTGGTGGGGTATGCGATCTATGCCGGCCTTCTGCGCATCCCCATGCAGTGGTTTTTCACGGCAACCGGCATATTGGTGCTCTTATTGGCTGCGGGCATGGCCTCTCAAGCGGCACGCTGCCTGATACAGGCCGACCTGTTGCCGAGCCTTGCCTCGCCGTTGTGGGACATATCGGACACCCTTTCCGAAAGTTCTGTCATCGGCATGCTGCTTCACAGCCTGATTGGCTATGACTCGCATCCGGCCGGCATGCAGATGGTTTTCTATGCCATTGCGTTCGGCACTACCGCCGCCGGCATGAAATGGGCCGGCCGAAGAAATCAAAAACAAATCTATAAGAAGGAGTTCAAGCCGTGAAATTCAAGGCTGTGTGCGCTGCGTATATCTACGCAGGTATGTTGTTTTCCGGTACCGCTCTGGCCGGACCGGCGGACTATGTCTATACGCCAAAGGTGGAACAGGGCGAAAAGGAGATCGATTTCAAGCTGGGTTCCGCCAAGGATGGCGAAGGAATCCGCCAGCAAGCCTTTAGCATCGGGCTGGGCTATGGCACCACCGAACGCTGGTTCACCGAGCTGTATGTGAAATATCAGCGGGAAGGCGCGGAAAACAATCATCTCGACGCTTTCGAATGGGAAAACAAGTTTCAGCTGACCGAAACCGGCGAATATCCTGTCGATATTGGTCTGATAACGGAAATCGAAAAGCCGCACAGGAATGGCGAACCCTCGTTCGAATTCAAATTCGGGCCGCTCCTGCAAACCGATATCGGCAAGCTGCAACTGAATGCCAATCTGCTGTTCGAGCGCAAGTTCCGTGGCCACGACGAGGACCCGAGCGTGCAACACCACACGGAAATCGGTTATCAATGGCAGATCAAGTATCGCTGGCTGCGTGCCTTCGAATACGGATTGCAGGGTTTTGGCGAAATGGGCAAGTGGAACGATTGGGATTCGCACGACCTGCAGAATCATCGCCTCGGCCCAGCGGTATTCGGCAAGCTGCCCATGGGGCACCATCAAGCCATCAACTACAACGCGGCCTGGCTGATCGGCACCACCCCCGCTGCGCCTGATCATACCTTCAGGATGCAAGCCGAATATGAGTTCTAGTGCCCGCCTTTGAATCTAGGGTACTAGCGCCTTGGACCTGATACCGAAGGAAACAGGGGGCGCGTTTTTCTCGATCAACTAGCCAGCCGGCGGTAAATTTCGGCGATTTTCAGCGGCAGCTTTTTCACATCGGCCAGTACCGTGTAGCGTGCCGCACCATACATGTGTGACAGATAATCCGCGCCGTGCCGGTCGATGGTGACGCAGTAGCTGCGCACCCCCTGCTCACGCGCTTCCTGCAGGGCGCGGCGAGTGTCTTCGATGCCATAGCGACCGCGGTATTCGTCGCCGAAATCGTCGGGACGCCCATCCGACAGCGTCACCAGTAACCGATGGCGAGCGGATTGGCGCAACAACAGTTGCGTCAGATGGCGGATCGCCACGCCCATGCGGGTGTAGTCCTTGGCCTCGACACCGGCAATCCGGGCGCATACGGCAGGGCCATAGCATTCGTCGAAACGCTTGATCCGGTAGATGTCGCAACGGGTCCGCGTCCAGCCGGAGAACCCATAGACGGCATAGGTATCGCCGAGCGACTCGAGCGCTTCGCAGAGCATCACCAGCGCTTCGCGCTCGGCGTCGTTCACCCAACCCTTGGTCGAACCGCTCATGTCGATCATGAACATCGCCGCCAGCGAACGCTGGTTGCGAATGCGCCGACAGAACAGGCGCGCCGAAGGTTCGACGCCGCTGCGGCGGTCGGCCATGGCATCGACCAGCGCGTCAAGGTCGATCTCTTCCCCTTCGGACTGCCTGCCGAGCAAGCGGTTCTCGCCGCGCAACATTTCGAAGCGCCGGCGCAGCTGGCGAATCAGGGCGGCATGGCGCTTGTTGACGGTCTCGACATAATCGGCGGCGCCCGCCGGCACATCGGCCTCGTACAAATGGCACCAATCGCGCCGGTAGGCCTTGCGCCGGTAATCCCATTCGTCATAGAGACGGCCGGGGTCGCGCTGGCTGTCGAGATTTTCTCCGCCGGCTTGGCGCCGTGTCGCCTGCCAGGCACCCGGTCCGGCCGGAACCAGGCACTCCGGCGGCACTTCACCCAGATCCTGTAGCAGCGACTGCGCCGCGGCAAGCGCTTCGGGCGGCAAGGCCAGCGCATCTTCAAGCGGGCCTTCTGTTGCCACACCGCCTTCGGCAGCCAGCGGCGCGGCGCACTCAGCGCGCTGTCCCGAGCGGCCGGCACTGCCCTTGAGTGCATGGATGGCCCGGCCAAGGGTGGCCTGGTCGCGCGTGATGCGCGCTGCGCGCAGACGCAGCGCCGCTTCCAGGTCGATCGTCACCTCGTGCGGCAAATGCGGCGCATCCTGATGCCCGTGCATGCACCCGGCCAACACGGCCAGCGTATCGGCGAGCGTCGCATCCGGCCGATAGAGATGCGACTGCATGGCTGCCAGGGATGCCGGCCAGAGACCGCGCGCAGAGGCAATCTCAGCGCCAAGACCGGGCAGGTCGGCAAGGATTTTCGCTTCCAGGCGCATCGATTCCAGTGCCGCCAGCCAGCGCAAGGCCCGTTGCCGATCTGCGCTTTCGCGCCAGGGCGCCAGCGCGGCGGCGAGATCGATGCGCGCCGAACCGAAAGTGCCGTAGCGCGTCTGTGCCCACAACATCGCCGCCAGCACTTTATACAGCTTGCGGTTGGCCTCGGCTCCGGGTTGGCTGTCGAGTTGCGGCGGCAGATAGATGGTTTCGCTGTCCGTCCAGGAGGAATTGGCGATGCTGGCGCTCAGCCCCAGCAGACGGCCGGAAAGCGCATGAACGAAACGGGACAAGCGCGTTTCGATCTCACCGAATCGCACCGAAGCTTTCTCGCCGCCGCGCACAGCACGAAAACCCTCGAGATCGCGCAGCAGCGCCATCGCCGCGCGAGCACCAGCGCGGTCGAAGGCATCCAGTCCCGCCAGCGCCCAGGCATCGAAGCCCGCATCGTCAAGCATGCCAAACGCCTGGGGAGCCAGCGTCACGATCAGATAGCCGATCTCGGCATAGGTCTGGGCAGCGACGGCAACCCAATGCAGCAGCCTCTCCTGCTGGGCCCGGCTCAACGATTCCAGGCCCGCGGCGATTCCCGTAGCGGAGCGGTGCGAATGGGAAGCGAAGAGAATGGCATCCAAACGCGCTTCGAGCTCCTCGCCGAAGAGTCGCCGACTACCCGCCGCTGAATCCGCAGCGCTAGAACACTGCCCGGACGAGGTCATCGAGCGTGTCCGCCATGTCCGTATCGTCGCTGAGAGCCCGTGCCACAGCCGTTCTGCATGCCGACTGGGGCGCAATGCCAGCCGCCATGAGCTGCGCCGCATGGATCAAGAGGCGCGTACTGGCGCCCTCGTCCAGTCCCGCTCCTTTCAGGTTGCGGGTCAGTTCGCCGAGCTTCACCAGACGTCGTGCCACGTCATCATCGACGCCGCCCTCCCGGGCAACGATGTCGGCCTCGACGGTGGCTTCGGGATAATCGAAATCCAGCGCGACGAAACGTTGCCGCGTGCTGGGCTTGATCTCCTTCAGCACGCTCTGGTAACCGGGGTTGTAGGAAATCACCAGCATGAAGGCGTCCGGCGCCGCCACCATTTCGCCGCGCTTGTCCACGCTCAGCACCCGCCTCGCATCGGCCAACGGGTGGATCACCACGATGGTGTCCTTGCGCGCTTCGACGACCTCGTCCAGATAGCAGATGGCGCCAGCCCGTACGGCGGCGGTCAACGGACCATCCACCCAGACGGTTTCGTTGCCGACGATCAGATAGCGGCCGACCAAGTCGGCCGTGGTCAGGTCGTCGTGGCAAGCCACCGTCACCAGCGGGCGCTTGAGGCGCCAGGCCATATGCTCGACGAAACGCGTCTTGCCGCAGCCGGTCGGTCCCTTCAGCAGCACCGGCAGACGCTGCGCGGCAGCCGCCTCGAACAAGGCCACCTCGTCGGCGATGCTGCGGTAAAAAGGTTCCTCTTCGATCTGCGGCAGCCGGGGGGCAAGCGTATCGGCTTTCATTCGGAATCGTCGTACATCTCTTGTTCTTCACTCGCCGTCCTGGCGGCAGCTTCTCTTTCCAGACGCTGCCGTTTCTCGATCAGGCGGACGCGGCGTTTCTCCACCGAGTCTTCGCGCAACTCGATCGACATCTCGCCGAACAATACCTGGCGCAGAAAACGAAAGCCGAACAGCATCAAGCTTTGATCGTCGCCGAGTATCCGCAGCTTCTCGTCGTCGGGAAGCCGATAGACCTCGCTGAAGCCTTCGCTGGCCACGAATCCGCGGAACTGGTCGAGATCGTAGCAGGTCATGAAGAACAACTGCCGGCTGCGCTGCGAGGGTTTGCCGATGCTCGGACCCGAGGATTTTTTCTTGAGGATCAGTTGCCGCCAGCCACGCGCGAGTTCGTCATACTCATTCAGCCCCTGCTCGGCACGATAGTCATCGATGCTCAGCGTGCGCGGTTCCTGGTGACCGAGGCAGTGCGCTTCCTTGACCAGCGCGTAGGAGTCGCGATCCACATACTCGTCCTGGCGGCGCATCGACAGCAGCGCCGCCGGATAGTAGCGGCAGGCAGTCGGCCGATCCTCATATACGCTGCAACCCTCGGGCCGCATGAACTGGCAGGCCGTACCCTGGGCCACCGGACGAAACTTGACGCCGGCGATGCCATCCTGCTCCATCTCATAAGGCAACGTGTATTTTTGCAGGAATTCCGTAGAGCCGATGCCCAACCGCTGCTTGAGACGCAGGATATCGTAGGGCGTCAGGGAAATGTCGATGTTGCTGCAGCAGACGTTCCAGCAGGCGATACCCGGACGACAGCGGAACTGGATTTTCTTGCCGCCGTCGAAAGTTTCCGGCAGGACCGGGCTGGTGGGGAGCGGGGATTCAGATTGACTCATGTTTGTCTCGCTTCAAAACACGCCGGGCGCCCCAAGGGACGCCCGGCAATTACATCACAAAACGGCTTGCGGCGTTAAAGCTTAATGCGCAGCGGCCACGAACAGCTTCGACTTGTCCACCAGATCGACGTGCTTGCGCTTGAAGCAGGTCCATTTGTGGGTGGTCTTGTCATATACCGAGTTGACGAAGCAATGCCAGTTCTTCTCGTCGACAAAATTCTTGTCGGTGCGATAGTAGAAGCCCGGATAACGCGACTCCTCGCGGAACTGGATGTGCTTCATGTGCGCTTCGGCGGTGATGATGCGATGGTAGTTCTCCCAGGCGCGCAGCAGTTCGTGCAGGTCCTTGGCGCGCATCTTCATCGAGTCTTCTTTCAGCAGTTCGAGCTTCTCTTCGGCCACCGCCAACATCTTGTCGTTGGTGTTGTAGTAGGTCGCGCAACCGGCCACGTACTCGTCCATGATTTTCTGCAAGCGCATTTGCAGCATCTTGGGCGTGATGTAGTTCGGGTTGACGTCGATCGCGGTGCTGTAATTCTTGTGCTCCAGGAAAGTGCGCACCGGCTTGTAGATCTCCTCGGCCAGTTGCGCGGCAGGGGTGTCCAATTCGGGCTTGAAGTCCTTGTTGTCGAGTGCGTACTTGACCATCGCCTTGGCGGCGAGACGGCCTTCGGCATGCGAACCGGAAGAGAACTTGTGGCCGGAAGCGCCGACGCCGTCGCCGGCGGTGAACAAACCCTTGACCGTGGTCATCGAACGATAGCCCCAACTCCAGCCGCGCGGCAGATGCGCCGGCACGCCGTCCAACTCGCCGTCGGCGGCGGTCGGCGCGCCAAGGTCCTCGGGGCCGGACACCCAGATGCCGCAGCAGCCGGAGTGCGAGCCGAGCAGGTAAGGCTCGGTCGGCATCAGCTCGGACATCTTCTTCTCGGGCTCGACATTCTCGCCGACCCAGATGCCGCACTGGCCGATGCACATGTCGAGGAAGTCTTCCCAGGCTTCGGCTTCGAGGTGCTTGACTTCTTTAGGCGTCAGCGTCTCGCGCAGGGTGGCCAGGGCCGTCACGGTGTCCATGTAGATCGGTCCGCGGCCTTCTTTCATCTCGTGCAACATCAGGTGGTTGCGCAGACAGGAAGCGGGCACGGCGGCCTGTCCATAGGGCGGGTAGTCATCCAGCATCTTCTTGTTCTTGACCATGTAGTCTTCGCCATAGCCATTCGTCGCCTTGGCTTTGAACAGCAGGAACCAGGCGCCGACCGGGCCGTAGCCATCCTTGAAGCGGGCCGGCACGAAACGATTCTCCATCATGGTCATCTCGGCACCGGCCTCGGCGGCCATCGCATAGGTACTGCCGGCGTTCCACACCGGATACCAGGCGCGTCCCGCACCTTCGCCGACCGAACGCGGCCGGAACAGATTCACGCAGCCGCCGGCGGCGAGCAGCACCGCCTTGGCCTTGTAGATGTGGATGGAGTTGTCGCGCACCGAAAAACCGACCGCACCGGCGATGCGCGAGGGATCGTTCTTGTCGTTGACCAGCTTGACGATGAAAATGCGTTCCTCGATGCGCGAGAGGCCCAGCGCTTTCTTGGCGGCCTCGGCGACGATCCACTTGTAGGATTCGCCGTTGATCATGATCTGCCATTTTCCGGAGCGCACCGGCTTGCCGCCATCCTTGAGCGCCGGGAGGTCTTGGCGCTGGGCTTCGGCGCCGTCGTGGCGCACGCCCTCGGCATCGGTCTTCCAGATCGGCAGGCCCCATTCCTCGAACAGGTGCACCGAGTCGTCGACCACGCGGCCGAGATCGTATGTCAGGTCGTCGCGGGTGATGCCCATGAGGTCGTTGGAGACCATGCGGGCATAATCGGCGGGATCGAGGTCTGGACCGATGTAGGTGTTGATCGCCGACAATCCCTGCGCAACCGCGCCGGAACGGTCCATCGCGGCTTTGTCGACCAGCTTGATCTTGAGTTCGGTGCCGGACTCGGCTTTGACGGCCTCGGCCCAGCGTATGATTTCATAGGCGGCACCGCAGGAGGCCATGCCGCCGCCGATGATGAGAATATCGAGTTCTTCCTCGACCACCGTGGGGTTGTCGAAAGTTCCTTGAGCCATTTCATTCACTCCTCAGTTAATCTTACTTGGCGCGGATCAGTTCTTCGCGCTTGCCGCTGCGGTAGCCCTTCATCGCCGTGCCGGTAAACAACCCCGGTGTGGCGAGTTCGGCCATTTTCGGCATGGGTTTGCCGCCGAACGCATCGACGGAGCCTTCCGAGGTGGTGCGAATCGGGAACTTGAAACGCTTCATGGTGCCGTTCCTGAACTTGATGGTCCACATGATCGCGTCGGAGCCGCGCAAGGGCTGCACCGAGCCGCCCAACGGCACGATATCGGCATAGTGGCGCACCTCGATGGCGTTCTGCGGGCAGATCTTGACGCAGGAATAGCACTCCCAGCATTGCTCGGGCTCCTGGTTGTATGCCTTCATCGCATGGCCGGTGTCGGAACCGTCCTTGTCCAGCTTCATCAGGTCGTGGGGGCAGATGTACATGCAGGCGGTCTTGTCCTGGCCCTTGCAACCGTCGCATTTTTCTGTGCGTACATAGGTTGGCATTGCTTGTTACTCCTCTAGTGAAAACAACATAGCGCTTCGGAAATGGTTAGCGGGCCGAATGCCCGGAAAGCTTCACGGCAACTTTTTCATGTTCGGCCAGGCCGGCATAGTAGGCACGCAATATTTCCAGCACTTCCGGCCGGCTGAATTCGGGTGGCACGGCAGATCCTTCCGAAAGCATCTTGCGCAGCTTGGTGCCCGAAAGCAGCAGGCGATGTTCGTCGCCATGCGGACAGGTGCGCGCCGAAGCCATGCCGCCGCACTGGTAGCACCAGAAAGTCCAGTCGATCTTGAGCGCCTGGGTTTCCAGCGAGCCTTGGGGAATCTGGTCGAAGATGTGATGCGCGTCGAACGGCCCGTAGTAGCTGCCGACACCGGCGTGGTCGCGGCCGACGATCAGGTGCGAGCAGCCGTAATTCTGGCGGAACAGCGCATGCAGCAGCGCTTCGCGCGGGCCGGCATAACGCATGTCGAGCGGATAACCGGATTGCACCACGGTCTTCTTGACGAAATACTTTTCGGTGAGCACGGCAATCGCTTCGGTACGCACGTCGGCAGGGATGTCGCCGGGCTTCAGATTGCCGAGCAGCGAATGGATCATCACCCCGTCGCAGACCTCGATCGCCACTTTGGCCAGGTACTCGTGCGAGCGATGCATCGGGTTGCGCGTCTGGAAAGCCGCCACCTTGCTCCAGCCGAACGATTCGAACAGCGCGCGGGTCTCCTGCGGCGACATATACAGCGCACCATATTTCTCGGGAAACCCGCCCTGCGACAAGACCTTGACCGGGCCGGCGAGATTGATCTCGCCCTGCTCCATCACCATCTTCACGCCGGGATGATCGATATCGGTGGTCTTGAACACCGTCGCGCACTCGTGCGCCTTGTCGATCGCGTACTTCTCGGTGACTTTCATCGTGGCGATGATGCCGGCATCATCCGGATCGATCAGCGCCACGTCGCTGCCGACCTGGATGAATTTCGCGGTGCTCTGGTCGGTGGATAGCGTGATCGGGATCGGCCAGAACAGCCCGTTGGCCATTTTCATGCCGTCGCACACGCCCAGCCAATCGGCATGGGTCATGAAGCCATCGAGCGGAGTGAAGCCGCCGATGCCGAGCATGACGATGTCCCCTTTCTCGCGGGAACTGACAGTCACCCTGGGCAACTGCTGGGCGCGCGCCAACTCGTTCTTGAGATCATTGCCTGCGAGCAACAGCGGCTTGAGATCGCCACCACCGTGCGGATTGACCAGCGCCATCGCATTTCCCCTCGCCCATGCCTATATTCAGGCCGAGGAGATTAGCATTTTGAAACGGGGTAACTAATCCTATTTGTTTATTGGAAAATAAACGGGGCGAATCAGGCGGTGAAGATGAGGATTAGCGCTTGTCCTGCTTATCCTGCTTCTTTTGCAAGGCTTCCGCGGCTTGAAGCACCTTGAGTTCGCGGAGCCGGGCGTCGACCTGGGAATGCTCGTAGAAATCGCCATCGCTGGCCTTCTGCGCGAATTGCAGCTGGTTGATCGCTTCCAGCAGCTGCCCCTGCAAAACGTAGACCTCGGCCTGGGCGCGGTGCTGTTGGAGATGCATGCCCAAGGCGGCGTAAGTCTTGGCTTGCAGCCCATGCGCATAAGCATCGCCGGGATACATCTGCAAATCGTCCAGGCATACCCGCAAGGCTTCCTGCGGCTGGCCGGCGGCAAGCAGCGTGTCGATCAAGGCATAGGTCAGCCCGCGCTCCTGCGGGTAACGGAACAGCGCCGGACGCAGGATTTTCAGCGCACCGGCAAAGTCTTTCTGTTTATTTCGCAGATCGGCGGCAAGCGATTCGAGCATCGGCGAACTCGCCTTGAGGCGGCGTAATTCGACCAGTTCATGCTCGGCCGAAACGAAATTTCCGGCGCGCATCTGGGCAATCGCCAAACCATAGCGAGTGGCGATCTCGCTGGAGGACTTGCGTTCGCGCAATCTCGATTCGAATTCTGTCACAGCGTCCGACGGCGTCCCTTCACTGGCCTTGAGCTTGGCACGCGCCAGCAGGAAATCCAGTGAATCCGGCACCTGCCGGTAAGGCAGCGGCTGGATCCGATTCTCCATGTCGGCGATACGCTCGGTGGTCAGCGGGTGGGTCCGCAGATAGCCCGGCGCATTGTTTTCATAGAGCCGCCCATATTTCTGCAGACGTTCAAAGAAGCTGGCCATGCCGCGGATGTCGAAACCGGCCCGCTCCAGTAGCTGGATGCCGAGGCGGTCGGCTTCGCGCTCGAAGTCGCGCGAATAATTGAGTTGATTCTGGATGCCGGCGGCCTGGCCGGCCATCAGGGCACCTTGGGCGACATCGCCACCGGTATGGCTGCGCGCAGCCAGGATGGCCACGGCCAGGGACAGCAGCATGGGCAGCTGCGCTTGATTCTGCGCCCCCAGTTGTCTGGCAAGATGGTGCTGCGTGACATGGGAAATTTCGTGCGCCAACACCGAAGCCAGTTCCGATTCCGATTGGGCCGCCATGATCAAACCGGTATGCACGCCGATATAGCCACCGGGCATGGCGAAAGCATTGAGGGTGGAGTCGCGCAACACGAAGAATTCGAAATTCTGGTGCGCATCGGTGCTTTGTTCCACCAGACGCGCCCCCAGCCGGTTGAGATAAGCGCTGATTTCCGGATCGAAAACATAGCTGGGCTCATGCAGGCGAATCTCGCGCATGATGTTTTCACCGATGCGTTTTTCCACCAAAGGCGAAAAATCGGCCTGGGAAACCTCCCCCAGGTCAGGCAAACCTTCGGCCAATATTGCAGATGCCCAACAAAGGGAAAAAAGGAGGATTCCAATTCGCATGTTGCCTATGATAGCCGTTTTGGGCTATCGTTCCATCGCCCGTCCTCAGTGCGCTTCAAACAATATTCATCGGAGATACTACTTCATGGCTTCGCCACTGACTCATTTCGATCCCACCGGTCAGGCGCATATGGTGGACGTCGGGGAAAAGACCGAAACCCGGCGGATCGCCCGGGCCGGCGGCAGCATATCGATGCAAGCGGCAACACTGGCGCTGATCCAGGCCGGCAGCGCCAAGAAAGGCGACGTGCTGGGCATTGCCCGGATCGCCGCGATCCAGGCTTCCAAGCGCGCCGCCGAGTTGATCCCCCTGTGTCACCCACTCGCCCTGACTCGCGTCGGCGTCGAATTCCGCGTCGATGCGGCGCACTGCCGTATCGCCTGCGAAGTGACGGCCGAGACGGTCGGGCGCACCGGCGTCGAGATGGAAGCGCTGACGGCGGTCAGCGTCGGCCTGCTCACTGTTTATGACATGTGCAAAGCCACCGACCGGGGCATGCGTATCGAGGAGATCCGCCTGCTCGAAAAATCCGGGGGGAAATCGGGACACTGGACGGCGACCGGCTGACGCGTTATTGGTAGCGCAGCGCATCGATCGGCTTCATGCCGGCCGCCTTGCGCGCCGGATACCAGCCAAAGAAAATCCCCACCGTGGCGGCAACGACAAAGGCCATGACGATGGAAGTCATGGTGACGACCACCGTCATTCCGCTGGCCTTGTTTACGATCAGCGCGCCGCCGACCCCCAGCGCCACGCCGATCAGGCAGCCGATCACCGAGATGATGATGGCCTCGAGCAGGAACTGCAACAGGATATCCTTGCCGCAGGCGCCGATGGCCATGCGGATGCCGATCTCGCGCGTGCGCTCGGTCACCGAAACCAGCATGATGTTCATGATGCCGATGCCGCCGACCAGCAGCGACACCGAGGCGATCGCGCCAAGCATCAGCGACATCACCTGGGCCGTCTCGGCAGCGGTATCCGCCAGCGCCGTCAGGTTGCGCACCGAGAAGTCGTTGTCGGCCCCCTCGCGGATGCGGTGACGCTGCCGCAACAGTTCGTTCATGGACTTTTCCGCCGCTGCCATGGCCTCGGCGGATTCCGCCTGCACCATGATGAAACGCACCGTACCGACAAACTGCGAGCCAAACAGCTTGCGCTGGGCGGTCGTCACCGGGACGATGACCGTGTCATCCTGATCGCGGCCGTCGAGGCTTTGTCCCTTGGCCGCCAGAACACCCAGGACGACATAGGGACTGTTGCGTATGCGGACGGTCTTGCCGACAGGATCTTCCGCTCCGAACAAATTCTGCGCGACAGTCTGGCCAAGCAGCGCTACGCGTGTGGCCGAACGGATATCGGAGTCGGTGAAAGAAAAGCCCGCAGAGAGTTTCCAATCGCGTACCTGCAGGAAGCTCGGGGTAGTGCCGATCACCTGGGTACTCCAGTTGTTGGGACCATACACCAGTTGGGCGGTCCCCGGCGACGAGGGTGCGACGGCGGCGACCGAGGGCAGTTCCTGAATGGCTTGGGCATCCTGCAGCGTCAGGGTCGGCGTGGCACCGCCGCCCATGCGCACCCCGCCGGAAGTGACCGAGCCGGACAGCACGATGAACAGATTGCTGCCCATCGAGGCGATCGAAGCCTGCACCCGCTGTTGTGCGCCCTGGCCGATCGCCAACATCAGGATCACGGCGCCGACGCCGATGACCATGCCGAGCATGGTAAGGAAAGTACGCAGCCGGTTGGCACCCATCGCCCCCCAGGCCTCGCCGAGCATCGCACTAATCATTCCGCGCCCCCTCCCGGCCTTCCCCGCTGGACAGCGAAAAAATCCGGTTGTTCATGCGGTACCCGCCAAGTGTTGAGGCTCGGCGTGAGCCACTGCGCCGTCATAGACGATGCGTCCATCGGCCAGGCGCACCAAGCGATGCGCATAGGCGGCGATATCGGACTCGTGGGTCACCAGCACGATGGTGATGCCGTCGCGCTCGTTGAGTTCGGCGAACAGCGACATGATCTCCCTGCTGGTGGCGGTGTCGAGGTTGCCGGTCGGTTCGTCGGCCAGAATCAGCCTGGGCCGGTTCACCAGCGCACGCGCGATCGCCACACGCTGCTGCTGGCCACCGGAGATCTGATTGGGTCGCGAAAGCCGGTGGCTGGCCAGACCGACCTTGGCCAGCATCTCATTGGCCAGTGCCAGACGCTCCGCGCGCGGGGTGCCCCGATAGATCAGCGGCAAGGCGACGTTGTCCTCGATGCTGGCCCGCGGCAGCAGGTTGAAGCCCTGGAACACGAAGCCGATCACCTGGTTGCGCAAATTCGCCAGTTCATCCCGGCCGAGACTGCCCACGTCGCGGCCATTCAGAGAATAACTGCCGCTGGTGGCGACGTCGAGGCAGCCAAGGATGTTCATGAAGGTGGACTTGCCCGAGCCGGACGGTCCCATGATGGCGAGAAACTCGCCGGGCATCACCGCCGCCGAAACATCCTTGAGCACCGGCACCGGCCCGGCGTCGGTCTGGTATTCCTTGTACAACTGCTCGATCCGGATGACCGCGTCGGCAGGACTGGCCATCAGAACAACCTCATGCCGGGAGGTCCGCTGCTCTTGGTCGGCGGCTGCCTATCCTCGACAACCACGGCGGCCCCTTCGGCAAGCTCGCCGCCGATCACTTCGGTCAAGCGGTTATCAGTGATGCCGATAGTGACGCGCACCGCTTTGAGCTGTCCGTTTTCGGCCAGGTATACCGTCCCGGTCGGCGCCGCATCGCCCTTGTCCTTGCCGCGCCCCTCCTTGCGGCCGTCCTGCGATTTCTCGCCAGCGGACGGACGGAAGCGTAACGCCGCATTGGGCACCAGCAATATGTTCTTGCGCTGGGCAACAATGATATTTACATAAGCGGTCATGCCCGGCATCAGAATTTGGTCCGGGTTATCGACGGCAATCACCACGTCATAGGTGACGACATTTTGCTGCGTGGTCGGATTGAGCCTCACCTGGCGCACCGATCCGCGGAAACTGCGATTGGGAAAAGCGTCCACACGAAAACTGGCCGGCTGGCCGACCTTGATATTGCCGACATCCGCCTCGGCGAAACTCGAGTCGATCTGCATCTTGCTCAAGTCCTGAGCGATCTTGAACAGCGTAGGCGTCTGGAAGCTGGCCGCCACCGTCTGGCCGATATCCACTTCGCGCGACACCACCACCCCGGAAACCGGCGAACGAATCACCGAATAGCCCAGGTTGGTGTCGTCCTTCTGCAACTGCGCGGAGACCAACGCCACCTGGGCCCGTGCGGCTTCCAGCGCCTGCACGCTGGTATCGAACTCCTGGCGGGAAATGTATTCCTGACGGAACAATTCCCTCGAGCGCGCTGCGTTGGCTTCGGCAAGTTTCAGCTGGGAACGCGCGCTCTCCAGACTCGCCCGGGTCTGTTTGACTTGGGCGGCATAGAGCGCCGGATCGAGTTCAAGCAGCTTCTGGCCTTCCTGGACATGGTCGTTGAAGTCCGCATACCACTTCTTCACCGTGCCGGAAACCTGGGTGCCAACGTTGACCAGCACCACCGGGTTGAGGGTGCCATTAGCCGATGCCAATTGGGTAAGTTCGCCGCGCTCGACGACCTGGGTGCGGTAGCGCGCCTCGCCGACCTGGGCCCGCGAGCTGTTCCAGAAAAAATAAGCGCCGCCGATGATGAGCAGCAACACGACGATCAGGGCGTATCTGTTGAACAGCAGTTTGCGCAGATTCATGGCGGTACGTATCCTTCTTACTTGTCAGCAGACTGGAGCTGGCTGAAATCGAGCTGTCCCATGGCCTGAGCCAGCGCAGTCTTGGCCATGCGCCAGTTAAACAGCGCCTGGATATACTGCTGACGGGCATTGGCCAGGGCGCTCTGGGCGTTGAGCAGATCGAGTATGGTGCCGTAGCCGGCCTTGTAGCGTCCGGCCGCCATCTTCTCGGATGCTTCGGCGCTGGCAACGAGGTCAAGACTGGCCCGCACCGCTTCGGTCCCGCTGAGCAGAGCGTAATAGGCACGCCAGACATCCAGCGACACCTGTTTCGAGAGCTGCTCAAGCTGCGCCGCCTTGGCTTCCAGCTGCGCCTCCGCAACCCGCTGCTTATAGGCGGTATTGAAACCGGTGAACAGCGGGATGCTCACCGAGATGCCGATGGCATTACTGCGCAAGGCATCGGTCATGCCGTTGTCGCTGTAGTTGCGATTGGCAAACAAGGCTATGCTGGGCATGCCGGTCGCATTGACTGCGGCGATATTGGCCCGCGCCGCCTGGACCTGGGCCTCGGCAGCAACGAGATCTGGACGAGCGCGCTTGGCATCGGCAATCAGATCGTCGATATTGCGTTGAAAAACTTCCAGCGGCGCGGCATCCGCCGGCGCCGTGACGACAAACGCGGCATTGGCATCGACACCCATGACATTGGCAAGAACACCGACGGCGGTCTTGGCATTTCCCTCAGCCTGGATCAGCGTCAGCTTCGCTTGCGAAGCGGCCGTCTGCGCCTGCAGACGATCCGCCGGCGTGCTCACGCCGCTCCGGTAGCGCACTTCGGCAGCTTGCAGGCTTTCCTGGCTGGCGCGCACGGATTCGCGAGCGGCAGTCGCCGCGGCCTCGGCGGCGTAACGCTGATAATAGGCCTGGACGGCGGACAAAAACACGCTTTGCAATGTCGTGTCCTGGGTCGCGGCAAGCGCCGTCATTAGCTGGCGGGCGTTCTCCAGCGTCGCTTCACGGCCACCGAAATCGTAAAGCAGATAATTGGCCGAAAGCGTGCCCGCTGTCTGGTTATAGTTGAGCTGCGGCGCGGAACTGCTGCCTTCGTTGCGGCTGCGCGACACGGCGACGGAAAGGGTGGGCAGATAGGCGCTCTGCGCCATGCCGAGCTGGGCCGCCTGGGCACGGGCATTAGCCCAGGCCTGCCGGGTTTGCGGATTGTTGCAAAGGGACAGTTCGACGACATCCGACAAGGCCAGCGCCTTGCCGTCCGGGATTTTCTGGCAGGGCGTCCGCAATTTGCGGTCGCGGCTGT
This sequence comes from Sterolibacterium sp., assembly GCA_041674385.1. Taxonomy (GTDB): domain Bacteria; phylum Pseudomonadota; class Gammaproteobacteria; order Burkholderiales; family Rhodocyclaceae; genus JACRAR01. The sequence goes on along the minus strand of JBAYVU010000013.1, from coordinate 11,440 downwards.
CTCCCGGCCCTGCAGCATATAGCCCATCGGTATCGAACGGATCGGCTGCAGGCGCCATTCCGGCGTGGCATGCCAGCGCAATACCCACACCGTATGCAGTTGGCCGAAGGATTGTGGCGCTTCTGCTTATCAAACCAGTCAGCATCGGGCGATTGAATACAAATGAATAAACGATACTCAGACAATCCGCAGCATATCACCTATAATCAACCAACTCGCTGTCCAGCCAATACGAATATCGTAACAAAATATATCCGCAGGCAACTTTGTCCGGTTGCGTGGAAGCTTGTTTGATACCATGCCGCCAGCGCTCTGCCGGCAGGCAGTTGAAATACTCGACCGGCCCAAGCCGGCGCACTTGGCATGAATAATCGAAGTGCTAGCACGGCTCCTTGCGCAGCCCAGGAAAAGACGATGGAATTATTGCTCTGGCGTCATGCCGAAGCGCTTGATGCCACCCCCGGCCAGTCCGACCAAAAACGCCGGCTGACCGCTCGCGGCGAGAGGCAAGCCCGCAATGTCGCCGGGTGGCTGCGTGCGCATTATCAGAAACCGCTGAGCATCCTGGTCAGTCCGGCCATACGCTGCCAGCAAACAGCGCACCCGCTGGAACTGCCTTTCGATATCGAACCGAGGATCGGCACCGCCGCCGATGTCGTCGATCTGCTCACCGCCGCCGCCTGGCCCGACGGCGGCGGAGCAAACGGCGGGGCGGTATTGCTGATCGGTCATCAACCCACGCTCGGCCGCCTCGCCGCGCTACTGCTTTCCGGCCGAGAATCCGACTGGTCCTTCAAGAAAGGCGCACTGTGGTGGTTCTCGAATCGCCCGCGCGAAGGCGAAATGCAGGCAGTACTGAAAGCGGTGATCGCACCGGACTTGGCCTAGGGCGTGTTCCCAATTCAGCTTATGCGATGCCACCGAACGCATACTCGGGTAGAATCATCGGCCGGATCGAAGTTACGATCCTTTTTTTTCTAACATGATTTTCCGAAAGGTTCCGGAATGAGGGCATTGATAAGCGGAGTCAGCGGGCAGGATGGCGGCTATCTTGCCCGCTTGCTGCTTGAGCAAGGCTACGAAGTCATCGGCACCTCGCGCGACGCGATGATGGCGTCGTTCGGGACATTGGAACGTCTCGGCATCCGCGATCGCGTCACCACGGTATCCATGGCGATCAACGACTTTCGCAGCGTGTTGAACACGCTGGAACACCATGAACCCGACGAGATATACAACCTTGCAGGACAGTCCTCCGTCGGCCTTTCGTTCGATCAGCCGGTCGAGACGATGGAAAGCATCGCCGGTGGCACGCTGAATCTGCTCGAGGCAATCCGTTGCGTCGATCGCCCCATACGCCTTTACAACGCCGGATCCGGCGAATGTTACGGAGACACCCAGGAGGAAGCCGACGAAGAAACGCCCTTCCGGCCGCGCAGCCCGTACGCAGTGGCCAAAGCGTCGGCGCACTGGCTGGTGCGAAACTACCGGGAAGCCTACAACCTTTATGCCTGCAGCGGCATCCTCTTCAATCACGAATCGCCGCAGCGCCCAGCGCGATTCGTGACGAAAAAGATAGTCACTTCGGCTTGCCAGATTGCCGCCGGCAGTGGTCAAAAACTGCAACTCGGCAATATCCATATTCAGCGGGATTGGGGCTGGGCACCTGATTATGTTGAAGCCATGTGGCGTATGTTGCGCATGGAAAAACCGGATGACTTTATCATCGCCACCGGCCGCACAGTCTCGCTGGAATATTTCATCAGCAAAGTGTTCGAGAACTTCTCGTTGGACTGGAAAGAGCATGTCATCACGGACCGGAACTTGTTTCGCCCCTCCGACATCCCCTGCAGCCGCGCGGATCCAAGCAAAGCCCGCCGCGTCCTGGGCTGGAGCCACCAAGCGGACATCGATGAGGTCATTCGGCGCATGTGCCACGCCGTACGCCTGAACGCAACCAAGACGCCTGCCGTGGCAGTCGCTCCGCTCTCACCCATGGCAGATCAAATTTTCGCGGCTTCGCCTGCGAAGCATAAGAGACGTGAATTGGTCGGCCAATTTTTGGCCGCCGAGTGAGCGCTAATAGTTCCAGTTCCCGGACTCGCAACCAGCGCTAGCATGCGGCATCGCCGAGTCGCAGGTATAGCGCATAGCGCCGTTCATCGATCTTTTTTTCCTCAACCGCCGTCTTGATCGCGCAGCCGGGTTCGCTGCGGTGACTACAGTCGCGGAAGCGACAGTTGGCAAGATACGGACGGAACTCGACGAAGCCCTGCTCGATGGCGCCGCGGGTCAGGTGGGCCAGGCCGAATTCCTGCAGTCCGGGACTGTCGATCAGCGCGCCGCCGTGCGCCAGGCGGTAGAGGCGGGCGTGGGTAGTCGTATGTTTGCCGGAATCGAGGGATTCGGAGATTTCCCGCGTCGCCGCGGCTGCGCTTGGCACTAGGGCGTTGATGAGCGTCGATTTCCCCATGCCGGACTGACCGACCAGCACCGACAATTCGCCGGCCAGATAAGGTATCAGCGGCGTCGTATCCCGACGCGCGCAAAGTTCGATCACGGGATAGCCCAGTTTCTCCAACGTCGCCAGTCTTTTGCGTGCTGAATCCAGGTGTGTTGCAAGGTCGATCTTGTTGAGAACGATGATGCTGCGCAATCCTTCAGTTTCGGCGGCGACCAGCGCGCGGGTCAGCAGTTCGTCGCTGAAGGACGGCTCGGTGGCGGCCACCAGTACAAGTTGGGTGGCGTTGGCGACGATCAGTTTTTGCCTATAGGCATCGGAGCGGTAGAGCAGCGAGGTACGGTGCAGGTGACGAAGGATCTGCGCCTGGCTGGAGGAGGAAGCCGCCAGCTCGACCCGGTCTCCGCAAGCATAAGGACTCTTCTTGCCGAGAGGGAAACCGGTGATGCGGCTTTGGTCGGCCAATTCGATTTCATAATGCCGTCCGAATGCGGCGACGATGATTCCTTCGGTACTCAAGGACATAAGGCGGGATCGGGAATGTCGGCCATTTCGCTAGCGGCCGATCAGGTGCGCGATGCGCAGGCTGGCTGGCGGATGCGAATCGAAATAGAGCGAATGCAGCGGATCGGGGGTCAAGGTTGCGGCATTATCGCGGTACAACTTGACCAGGGCACTGATAAGATCCGCGGCTTGCGCTTGCCTCGCCGCATAATCATCCGCTTGGTATTCGTGTTTGCGCGAAAAATGGGACATCAGCGGCGTCAGGGGGAAAGTGAATAACGGCAGTACCAGGGAGAATAAAATCAGCGCCATGGCATTGAGTTCCACCCTGTCAGCCGGCATGGCTACGCCCAAGCCAGTGTAGAACCATGGCTGTGCGATCACGCTGCCGAGCAGCCAGAGGAAAGCCAGGCTGAAACAGGCTAGCAGGATGATACGTTGCCAGACATGGCGGTGCTTGAAATGGCCGAGCTCATGGGCAAGCACCGCTTCAATCTCCTCGGGGTTCAAGCGCGCCAGCAGGGTGTCGAAGAACACTATCCGCTTGGCAGAGCCAAAGCCCGTGAAATACGCGTTGCCGTGGGCCGAGCGTTTCGATCCATCCATGACGAACAACCCGCTGGAGCGAAAGCCGCAGCGCGCCAACAGTGCTTCGATGCGCGCTTTCAGGGAGGGGTTGTCGAGCGGAACGAACTTGTTGAAGAGGGGCGCGATCAGCGTCGGATAGAGCAACAGCATCAGCAAGTTGAATACCAGCCAGAAGAGCCAGACATACAACCACCAGTACGTCCCCATGGCCGTCATCAGCCACAATACCGCCAGCAGCAAGGGCGCACCTATCACTACGGCAAGTAACCCCTGCTTGGCGAGATCGGCAAGAAACAATTGCCAACTCATCTGGTTGAAGCCAAAACGCGCTTCCAGCACGAAAGTACGGTAAAGGCCGAAAGGCAGATCGACGAGAAAGCCGATCAGCGCGACGCCGCCGAACAGCGCCAGGCTTCTGACATAGCCGGCATCGGGAAAGAAGCGGAGCCATGCCTCATAACTGCCCTGCAGCAGGCCGCCGAAAGTAAACGCCAGCAGCAAGACACTGCCGGCGGCAAGCTCGGCCAATCCCAGGCGGGTCTTGGCAAGATTGTAGTCGGCGGCTTTCTGATGCGCTTTCAGGTCGATGCGTTCCGAGAATTCCGCCGGCACGCTGCAGCGGTGCAGGGCGATATGGCGCAGATGGCGAAGCGCCAGCCAAACATGCAGGGAGGTGCTGGCAATCAGGCCGAAGAGGAATATCAGGGTGAATAGTTGATGAGTCATACGCTATTGGTAAATATGACAGAATACGCGCCTTATTGAAAATACTGTGGCGCAAACTTATGGCACAAGATCAGAATGCACTCATCTGGCTCGACATGGAAATGACCGGACTCAGCCCCGATACCGACCGTATCATCGAGATCGCCATGGTGGTGACCGACTCGCAACTGAATACCGTGGCCGAAAGCCCGGCGTGGGTGGTGCATCAGCCTGATGCCACGCTGGATGGCATGGACGATTGGAACAAGAACACCCACGGACGTTCCGGATTGATCGACAAGGTGAAGGCCTCGCTGCTGGATGAGGCCGAGGTTGAAGCGCAATGCCTGGCGTTCATCAAACTGTACGTACCGGCGCGCGTCTCGCCGATGTGCGGCAACTCGATCTGCCAGGACCGGCGCTTCATGGCGCGCCATATGCCCAAACTGGAAGACTATTTCCACTATCGCAATCTCGATGTCAGCACGCTGAAGGAACTGTGCAAACGCTGGAAGCCCGAGCTGGCCAAAGGTATCGTCAAGCACGGCAAGCACACGGCATTGGCTGATATCTACGAATCGATCGAAGAAATGAAGTTCTACCGGGATCACTTCATCAAACTGTAAAGCCGCAGCACTTCGCTGCGATCGCCCGGACGGCGCCCCTCCCAGATTTTTCGCCAGCCGGGCGGCGGCGTATCCTTGCGAGAAGATGTTTGTTCCAACAGCAAAGGGCAAGAGGCGGTTGCCGGGGATGCCGTGCGCCGCGTGACGATGCTCGCAAAATATTGCAGCGAAACACGCTGGGCGCTTCCGAGGTGAAGCCCGGCGATGCAAGGGGACTCGCCCACAGTGCCGGCTTTCGATCCTGCGGCATTGGTTTCAGGAAAGCGGCCTTTATTGGCGAGCGCCTGCGTGAGCGAAGCCGCAACACCTCGATAGCTCTTGCCATAGTCTATCCAAGGCAGCCAGAGCGTCATCAGCAGCGTCCAGGCCAGCGTCATGCCGGCCGCCCAGTTGGTGGCGGCGCGCCAAGCCGAACGGGGACCGACAAAGACCAGCCAGCACCAAGCCAGGCTCAGCAATGCAGCGAATCCATAGGCCAGCGGCGAAAAATGCGCGGCATAGCCAGGCTGCAGCTTGGCGAAATTGCGCGCTATCTGTGCAGGGATGCCGCTGATCATGGCAATACCGCCAAGCCAGATCAGGCCGGCGACGATAGTGAAAGTCATCATGCCGAACCAGTCGAAAGCATTGGCGGCGCCGCGCCGAAGCCGGCTTGCACCGGCCCCCGCCAGCAGGATCAATGGCACCAACAAGGGCAGTTCCGACAGCGGCCGGGGCTCGGAAAACAACAGCAGCATCAGCAACGTGGTCAACGTACCGATTAGCGGCAACGCCATGGCGGGCTGACCGAGTCGCCGGCGATTGAGCCAGAGTGTCCACAACGCCAGCGGCAAGGCCGGCCAGGTGAACCAGGCAAGCAGTTCGGCAAGATCGGAAAGGTTGTTCAGCCAATCGCTCCGGTAATGCACCCCGGCAACGGCGCGTGACCACCAGATACTGAGCATATCCGGGGCTTGCCAGGCTAGCAGCAGGGGCCAACTGAGGCTCAGCGGAACCGCTACCGCAACGGCAATGGCTAAACCGCGCAAACTGGAAGCTTGGCGCCATTGCGAATTCAGCGGCAGCAACAGCAGCAGGGGGAACAGAGTGATCACCGCCATCAGACCGCTGGAGAGAAACCCCAAACCCAGGCCGAGTCCTGCCATCAGACCCCCGGCCGATGGGCGCCGCGGCAGCAGACTCAAGCCGGCATAGGCGGCGGCGCTGGCGGCGAGCAAAGCGGCCAGCGGTTGGGTGTCGTGAATCGGCACCAGCAAGCCGAGACTGCCGATGGCGATGAGCGTTGCGGCATTGCCGCTATCGCCTTTTCCCGAATCATCCGCCGGTTTGCGATCGGAGCGTTCCAACTGTTGCAAGAGGTTGCCGGTATAAGCCAGCAAGCCCAGAAACAAAGCGCCGAATAGCCCCGACGCCAAGCGTGCCGCATCATGCAGAGGCAGCAGCCAGTCGAACAGCCTGGCGCAAAGAGCGGCAACCCAATAGTAGAGCGGCGGCATCTCCAGGAACGGCTCTCCTGCAAGATGGGGAACCAGCCAGCCGCCACCGTGAAGAAAGCCATAGACGACGCCAAAGTGAACGGCATCGTCGTTCTTCCACGGGTCGTGGCCAATCAGCCCCGCCAGTAGGTACATGGCGCATAGCGCTACCAGTGCCCAGCCATGCAGCGGCAAGGCAAGCGAACCCCGACCAAGTCGGGAGGATACAGAACGGGCCGCAGATGGAATCACTGGGCCGCGGCCAGGAATGGGATCGGACAATGAAAAAAGGCAGCCGAAGCTGCCTTTGACTGTCCGTGACCCGCGTTAGGCTGAACGTTGCACGTTGCCATACTTTTGGCGGAAGCGTTCGACACGGCCGGCTGTGTCTACTATCTTCTGTTTGCCCGTATAAAACGGGTGACACTCCGAGCAAACTTCGACGTGCAGAGGCTTGCCGCTGGTCGAGCGGGTCTTGAAATTGTTGCCGCAACTGCACGTGACGTCGATCTCGACGTAGTTCGGGTGAATTTTTTCTTTCATGATCTATTCCTTGGCGAAAACTGCCCGGGAGAAAATATCCTCGCCGGGACTGGAGAGGGCGAGATTATCCTTGAATTTCTTGAGGATTGCAATCGAATGCGCCTATCAGCCGCGGCGCATTGCGTCAAAGAATTCCGCGTTGTTCTTGGTCGCCTTGATCTTGTCGAGCAGGAACTCCATGGCTTCCATGTCGTCCATGTTGTAGAGCAACTTGCGCAGCACCCACATTTTTTGCAGCACATCGGGCTTCAGCAGCAGTTCCTCGCGCCGGGTGCCCGAGCGATTGACGTTGATCGCCGGATAGACGCGCTTTTCGGCCATGCGGCGATCCAGGTGGATTTCCATGTTGCCGGTGCCCTTGAATTCCTCGTAGATCACATCGTCCATGCGGCTGCCGGTGTCGATCAGCGCGGTGGCGATGATGGTCAATGAGCCACCTTCCTCAACGTTGCGAGCGGCACCGAAAAAGCGCTTCGGCCGCTGCAGGGCGTTTGCGTCGACGCCGCCCGTCAGCACCTTGCCGGAGGCCGGTACCACGGTGTTGTAGGCACGTGCGAGCCGGGTGATGGAGTCGAGCAGGATCACCACATCCTTCTTGTGCTCCACCAAACGCTTGGCCTTTTCGATGACCATTTCGGCGACTTGCACATGGCGCGTCGCCGGCTCGTCGAAGGTCGAGGCGACCACCTCGCCCTTGACCGAACGCTGCATCTCGGTCACTTCCTCGGGACGCTAGTCGATCAGCAGCACGATCAATACCACGTCCGGATGGTTCACCGAGATGGCGTGGGCAATGTGCTGCATCATGACGGTCTTGCCGCTCTTCGGACTGGCCACCAGCAGGCCGCGCTGACCCTTGCCGATGGGGGCGATGATGTCGATCACGCGCGAGGTGGTGTTTTCCTCGCCGCGCATGTCGCGCTCCAATTGCATGTGCTTGTTCGGGTGCAGCGGGGTCAGATTCTCGAACAGGATCTTGTGCTTGGAGGCTTCCGGGAGTTCGCCGTTAACCTTATCGACCTTGACCAGTGCGAAGTAACGCTCGCCATCTTTCGGCGTGCGGATTTCCCCCTCGACGGTGTCGCCGGTGTGCAGGTTGAAGCGGCGGATCTGCGAGGGTGAGACATAGATGTCGTCGGTACTGGCCAGATACGAAGTGTCCGGGGTGCGCAAGAAGCCGAAACCATCCGGCAGCACTTCCAGCGCGCCGTCGCCGAAGATATTCTCGCCCTTTTTGGCGCGGTTCTTGAGCAGCGCGAAGATCAATTCCTGCTTGCGCAGGCGGTTGGCACCGTCGATCTCGTTGGCGATGGCCATTTCGAGTAACTGACTGACGTGGAGGACTTTAAGCTCCGATAGATGCATAGGGAAGACCTGCTAGGCGTGAAGCGGGAAAGAAAAATGAATCAGGGACGATCCAGAAGGAAACGGGGAACAGGGGGGTGCAGATTTAGGTCCGGCCAGCGCACTGATTGATTAGTTGTTGATGCGGGCTGGGCTACGTTGGAGCCGAACTGTAACGGGATCAGAGGTTGCTGTCAATAAAAGCGGTCAATTGCGATTTCGACAATGCGCCGACCTTGGTGGCTTCGATGTTGCCGCCCTTGAACAGCATCAGGGTCGGGATGCCGCGGATGCCAAATTCTCCCGGCGTCTTTTGGTTATCGTCGATATTGAGCTTGGCGACTTTGAGCTTGCCGGAGTAATCCTTGGCGATATCTTCAAGGATAGGAGCGATCATTTTGCAGGGGCCGCACCACTCGGCCCAGTAATCGACCAGCACGGGAAGGCTGGATTCGAGCACTTCGCTCTTGAAGTTGGCATCGGTGACGTGATGAATATGCTCGCTCATGGTTTCCTCGTGTTGTGAATTTTTCCCCGAGTGGGGCCAATTGGAAGAATTGGGAAGAATTGGAAATGCGGATATTGGAATGTATTGGATGAAACAGAACAACCTGGATGATCATGCTAACAAAAAACGCGGCGCGGGGGCAACTTCACTGTCGCCACATTGCTTAGCCACCGGCGAATACTACAATATTCCGGGTTTCTTGTGTTTTTTCTGCTACGGTACAAGCGTCTTCTCTTCAATTATACTTGGATCGCGAATCCTGCATATGACAGAAGGTGGTGTGACATGGCCTATGTTGTGACCGAACCCTGCATTAAGTGCAAATACACGGATTGCGTCGATGTCTGTCCGTGCGACTGTTTCCGCGAAGGACCCAATTTTCTCGTCATCGATCCCGATGAGTGCATCGACTGCACGCTGTGTGTGGCCGAATGCCCAGTTGAGGCAATCTTTGCCGATAGCGACCTGCCCGACGAACAGCGGCACTTTATCGCATTGAACGCCGAATTGTCCAAGCGCTGGAAGCCTATTATCGAACGCAAGGAATCCTTGCCCGACGCCGACACCTGGGCCAAGGTCAAAAGCAAACTCGATAAGCTCGAGCGCTGAGGTCGTTGCTGTACCGCGGGGAGGACGGCAAACAATACTCGGGAGGAAGTATGGAGAAGGTCTGGTTGAAGAGCTACATGGCGGGCGTCCCGGCGGAAATCGATGCCAACGAATTCAAATCGCTTGGCGATTTGTTCGAAAAAAGCGTCAAGACCTTCGCCTCGCGCCCAGCCTACATCAACATGGGCAAGGCGATCAGCTATGCGGAGCTGGATCGATTGTCTGGCCAGTTTTCGGCCTATTGCCAGCAGGTGCTGAAATTACCCCGGGGGGCACGCATCGCCCTGATGATGCCCAATCTACTGCAGTATCCGATCTGCATCTTCGGCGCTTTACGCGCCGGCTATACGGTGGTCAATTGCAATCCACTGTACACGGCGCCCGAACTGGAGCACCAACTCAGCGACTCGGGCGCGGAAACGATCGTGATCGTGGAAAACTTCGCCAGTGTGCTGCAGCAGGTTGTGGCGAAGACCCCCATCAAACATATCATTGTCACCAGCCTTGGCGACATGCTCGGCTTCCCCAAGGGCATGCTGGTCGATTTCGTCGTCAGGAAAATCAAGAAGATGGTGCCCTCCTGGGAACTGCCCACAGCGGTGAGTTTCAAGACGATGCTGGCGCGCGGGGCAAATGCCACGCTGGTGCCGGTGCAAGTCGACCATGAGGATATCGCCTTTCTGCAATACACCGGCGGGACTACCGGTGTTTCCAAGGGAGCGATGCTGACCCATCGCAATATCATTGCCAACCTGCAACAGGCGCATGCCTGGCTCAAACCGGTGCTCACCAAAGGCGATGAAATCATCGTCACAGCCTTGCCGCTGTACCACATCTTCGCCTTGACGGCGAATTGCCTGACCTTCCTCAAGATTGGCGCGACCAACCTGCTGATCACCAATCCGCGCGATATTCCCGGGTTCATCAAGGAGTTGGCGAAGTACAAATTCACCACCATCACCGGCGTCAATACGCTGTTCAATGCCCTGCTCCACGACGCCAATTTTGCCGCACTGGATTTTAGTCATTTGCATGTCTCGCTCGGCGGCGGCATGGCGGTGCAAAAAGCAGTGGCCGACAAATGGAAAATGACGACGGGACACCCTCTGATCGAAGCCTACGGCCTCACGGAAACCTCGCCAGCGGCAACCATCAATCCGCTGGACCTGGCTGAATACAATGGCTCGATCGGCCTGCCGATATCCTCGACCGAGGTGACGCTACGCAACGACGAAGGCCTCGATGTGCCCTTGGGCGAAGCCGGGGAAATCTGTATCCGCGGGCCACAGGTGATGAAAGGCTACTGGAACCGTCCGGAGGAAACAGCCAAGGTCATCATGGCCGATGGTTTTTTGCTCACCGGGGATATCGGCATCGTCGATGAAAAGGGATTCATCCGGATTGTCGATCGCAAGAAGGACATGATTCTGGTCTCGGGTTTCAACGTTTACCCGAACGAGATCGAGGCGATCGTCGCGATGCACCCTGGCGTGCTGGAAGTGGCCGCAATCGGGGTACCGGACGAGAAATCGGGCGAAGCAGTGAAGATTTTTGTCGTCAAGAAAGACCCGAAACTTGGCGCCGAAGATTTGATCGCCCATTGCAAGAACAGCCTGACCGGCTACAAGATACCCAAACACATCGAGTTCCGTGCCGAACTGCCGAAAACCAACGTGGGCAAGATATTGCGCCGTGCCTTGCGCGACGGGACTGCATAAGAGCCGCAAAGTGCCGAAGTCGAACTACCAATGGCTGATCCGCACACATTACCTGTTCCGGGCTTCCTCCTTCGCCGCGCTGTTCGTCGCCATCGGCCTGCATATGCAAGGACAGGGCTACGGCTTCGCCGCATGGGGCTTGCTGATGTTGCAGTTCCTGATTTATCCCCACCTGGTTTACTACCGCGCCCGGATCGCCAGCGATCCGCTCAAAGCCGAATTGTCCAATCTGGTCATCGACTCGCTGCTGGTCGGCATCTGGTCAGCGGCACTGGGGTTTCCGACCTGGATCGCCTTTACGCTGTTCATCGGCACCGCGCTGAACAACGCGATCAACAAGGGCTGGCGGGGGGCGCTGG
>JBAYVU010000012.1:0-78279 GCA_041674385.1 Sterolibacterium sp. | reverse complement strand
TACTACGACGACATCCGCGAGACGCTTCAGCAGTGCGGCTACTGGGCGGGGACCACGTGGTGCCGGCGCAAGGACGAGCACATCCAGCGCGAGCGGCGCAGCGTCTCGGCGGTCCGCGACGAGAACGGCCGTATTACCCACTGCATCTGCTTTTTCGCCATCGCCGGCGACCCGACCGGTTAGGCAAGTTGCGGGCAAGTTGCGGGCAAGCCGCACGGCCGCAGGGTGCCGGAAGATATTCGGGGCTATGGTAAACTCGCCGACAATCCCGATCAGACTGGGTTCCTTCGATGTCCGGCAACACTCTCGGCACTCTCTTCTGCGTCTCATCCTTCGGCGAATCCCACGGTCCCGCCATCGGCTGCGTGGTGGATGGTTGCCCGCCCGGAATGGAACTCTGCGAGGCCGACATCCAGGCCGAGCTGGATCGGCGCAAACCGGGCACCTCGCGCCATGTGACCCAACGCCGCGAACCGGATACGGTGGAGATTCTTTCCGGCGTTTTCGAAGGCAGGACCACCGGCACGCCGATCGCCCTGCTGATTCGCAACCAGGATCAGCGCAGCAAGGATTACGCCGACATCAGCCAGTCGTTCCGCCCCGGTCACGCCGACTATACCTACTGGCAAAAATACGGCATCCGCGATTATCGCGGCGGTGGGCGTGCTTCGGCGCGCGAAACCGCAGTGCGTGTCGCCGCCGGCGCGATAGCCAGGAAATGGCTGTTCAGCCGCTATGGCGTTGTCATTCGCGCGTGCATGACCCAGCTCGGGGCCATCGAGATCCCGATCAAGGACTGGACCGCGGTCAACACCAATCCGTTTTTCGCCGCCGATGCTGACAGCGTGCCGCGGCTGGAACAGGCCATGGACGAGTTGCGCAAAGCGGGCGATTCGGTCGGCGCGAAAATCACCGTGATGGCGGAAAACGTCCCGGTCGGCTGGGGCGAGCCGGTGTATGACCGGCTCGATGCCGACATCGCTTATGCCATGATGGGGATCAACGCGGTCAAAGGCGTCGAGATCGGCGCCGGTTTCGGTTGCATTGCCCAGAAGGGCAGCGAACACGGCGACGAGATGACACCGCAGGGCTTCCTCACCAATCATGCCGGCGGCATCCTCGGCGGCATTTCCAGCGGCCAGGATATCCTGGTCAACCTCGCCATCAAACCGACTTCGAGCATCCGCCTGCCGCGGCGTACCATCGACCTGCGCGGCGAACCGGTCAGCATCGAGACGCAAGGCCGTCACGATCCCTGCGTCGGCTTGCGCGCCACGCCGATCGCCGAGGCGATGCTGGCGCTGGTGCTGATCGACCACGCGTTGCGCCAGCGCGCCCAGTGTGCCGACGTCGTCTGCCCGACCCCGAAAATTCCCGCCCATCCCTGATTTCGTGCAACCCAACCTGACAGGAGTCTTCCATGTATGTCGATTCCCACGATTTGCAAGCCGAATTTCCCGAATACAAGGACAGGATTCAACATCTCAGAGCCAGCGACCCGCACTTCGCCTTGCTCTACGACGAGTACCACAAGGTTGAAGGCGAAGTGCATGACGTCGAGGAACACGACGTGCCGGTATCCGATCTGATCTTTGAAACCCTCAAGAAGCGCCGGCTCAAGCTCAAGGACGAGCTGTACGCCATGCTGCATGCCTGATCGCGGGCGGGCGCCGTACTGGCGCCTGGCAGCTTGGTATTTCTGCTACTTTGCCTTTGTCGGCATTTTCTCGCCGTATTTCGGGCTTTACCTGCTCGGGCTGGGCCATTCCGCCTGGGACATCAGCGTGCTGCTGTCCTTGATGCAGGTGATGCGCCTGCTCGCCCCGAATCTGTGGGGCTGGCTGGCCGACCGCTGCGGCAGGACGACGAGCATCGTGCGCGCAAGCGCGGCACTCAGCCTGCTGTCCTTCGGTATTTTCTGGTGCGCCTCCAGCTTCGCCGGGCTGTTCCTCGGCATGGCGCTGCTGGCCTTCTTCTGGAGCGCCGGGCTGCCCTTGGTCGAAGCGCTGACGCTGGTCCACTTGCGGCAACAGGCCGGGCGCTATGGCAGCATCCGTCTGTGGGGTTCGATCGGGTTCATTGTGGCGGTGATGGGCGGGGGCGCCTTGCTCGATGTCCTGCCGCTGAGCAGCGTGCTGTGGCTATCGACGGCCATGCTTGCCGGCATTCTGGTCAGTGGCCTGGCTTTGCCCGAGGCTGCGTCGGCGCGGCAGGAGGGGGCCGTTGCGCCGATCGTCGTCACGCTGCGCCAGCCGCAGGTGGTGACGCTGATGCTCTCCTGTTGCCTGATGTCGGCCGCGCATGGACCGCTGTATGTCTTCTACTCCATTCACCTCGTGGAGCACGGGTACGGCAAGACCCTGGTCGGAGAACTCTGGTCGCTCGGGGTGGTGGCCGAAATCCTGGTATTCCTGTTCATGCCCCGGTTGCTGCGCCGGTTTTCCTTGCGCAATATCCTGCTGGCGAGCTTCGTGTGCGCGGTAGTCCGCTTTCTGTTGATCGGCTGGGGCGTTGAGTCCCTGGCCATCATGCTGTTCGCGCAACTGCTGCACGGCGCGACCTTCGGCGCCTATCATGCGGCGGCGATGGCGGCCCTCAACCGCTGGTTTCACGACCGCCAGCAGGCACGCGCCCAGGCGTTCTACGGTAGCGTCTCGTTTGGCGCCGGCGGCATGCTCGGCGGTTTGTTGAGCGGGCTGACGTGGGAGATTTTCGGTGCCGGCTGGACCTACAGCATGGCGGCGTTGTTTGCCCTGGCCGGCCTGCTGCTGGTATGGCGCAGCATGGCCGAGGAGTTGCCCGGCGCCGGGAATCGGCATGGTGCGTAATCGGGGTCGATGGGCGATAATCGGCGCGAGTCCTGCTTTGCTTGCCATGCCGTTTCGCTAAGGGAAGAATGAACTGTGGCTGAACCTGAATCAAGCGGATTCCGGTCCGCGCCGGGAATGATGCCGGGAAGCCCTTGGCCATTGGGTGCGCACTGGGACGGTCGGGGCGTCAACTTCGCGCTGTTTTCGCAACATGCCACCAGCGTGGCGCTGTGCCTGTTCGATCCGGATGGCCGGCGCGAGACTGACCGCCTCATGCTGCAACAGCGGACCGATCAGGTCTGGCATGGCTATCTGCCCGGCATCGCCCCGGGGCAACTCTATGGCTATCGGGTGGACGGCCCCTACGAGCCGGACAACGGCCACCGCTTCAATCCCCACAAGCTGCTGCTCGACCCCTATGCGCGCGAGATCGCAGGCGAGCTTGCCGGCGCCGAAATGCGCTTCGACGACGAGCGCTTTGCCACCGTCCGCGATGGCCGCGATAATGCCGCAGGCATGCTCAAGTCGCGCGTGGCGCATGACAACTTCGACTGGGGCGATGACCGGCCGCCGCGCACGGCATGGAGCGAGACCGTACTTTACGAGGTGCACGTCAAAGGCTTTACCCAGACCCATCCGGAGGTGCCCGCGGCGTTGCGCGGCAGCTACGCGGGGCTGGCCGCTCCGGCTGCCATTGCGCATCTTTCCCGGCTCGGCGTGACCGCCGTCAACCTGCTGCCGGTGCACTACCATCTGGACGAGTACCGCCTGACGCAGCACGGCTTGAGCAACTACTGGGGATACAACAGCATCGGCTTTTTTGCGCCGCATCCGGGCTACCATTCCGGCGCCGGCGGGCTGTCGGCGGCGGACGAATTCAGGGCGATGGTCAGGACGCTGCATGCTGCCGGCATCGAAGTGATCCTGGACGTGGTGTACAACCACACCGCCGAAAGCGACCAATACGGTCCGACGCTGTGCTTTCGCGGCATCGACAACCGCGTTTATTACCGGCTCAAGACCGACCGGCCGCGCATCCCGGAAAACTTCACCGGTTGCGGCAACATGCTCAACCTGGGTCATCCGCGGGTGCTGCAAATGGTCATGGATTCGTTGCGCTATTGGGTCGTCGAGATGCATGTCGATGGCTTCCGCTTCGACCTCGCCGTGACCCTGGCGCGCGGGATTCATGGTTTCGACCCACACGCCAGCTTCCTCAACGCGGTGCGCCAGGATCCGGTGCTGGCCGGCGTCAAGCTGATTGCCGAGCCCTGGGACATCGGTCCGGACGGCTATCAACTGGGGCGTTTCCCGCCTGGCTGGGCCGAATGGAACGACCGCTACCGCGATACCATGCGCAACTTCTGGCTGCGCCGGCAGGCCGGCACGGGCGAACTGGCGGGGCGGCTGTGCGGGTCGAGCGAGTTGTTCCAGCACCAGGACCGGCGACCGCAGGCCAGCGTGAATTTCATCGCGGCGCACGACGGTTTCACCCTGCACGATCTCACCACGTACGAACACAAGCACAACGAGGACAACCGCGAGGACAACCGCGATGGCCACAACCAGAACCTGAGCTGGAACTGCGGCATCGAGGGGGAGTGCGACGAGGCGCAGGTGCTGTCGTTGCGCCACCGATTGCAGCGGGCGTTGCTGGCCACGTTGTTGTTCTCGCAAGGTGTGCCGATGCTGCTCGGCGGCGACGAGCTGGGCCGCAGCCAGCGCGGCAACAATAACGCTTACTGTCAGGACAACGCGATCACCTGGCTCGATTGGCCCAATGCCGACCGGCAGTTGATCGACTTTGTCGCGCGCCTGACGTGTTTGCGCCGCGAGTTCCCTCAGCTGCGCCGCAGCGAGTGGCTCTCCGGCAGGAAACTGCATGGCGCATACGCCGACATCGTCTGGTTGCACCCCGGCGGAGGCGAGATGACGGCGGCGCATTGGAACGATCCAGCGCAGCACGCGCTGGGCTTTATTCTTGCACCGCTGGTCGCCGGCGGACCCCTGCTGCTTTGCCTGATCAATGCCGAGGTCGGCGCTGTACAATTCACGCTGCCACCGGGAAAATGGTCCATGCTGCTGGATTCCAGCGATGCTGCGCCGGCCTGTTTGTCCCAGGCGACAATTGACCGCGACATCGAGCTGGACGCGTTGAGTCTCGTCTTGCTCGAACAGCCGTTCGATGCGCTTCAATCTGAAAGGGCCAAGCGTGAGTTTTCCGCGTAGCAGCGGCGTCCTGCTGCATCCCACGTCATTGCCCGGACCCTACGGTTCGGGAGATTTCGGCCCTGCCGCCTATCACTTTGTGGAGTGGTTGATGACGGCCGGGCAGAAGCTGTGGCAGATCCTGCCGCTGGGCGGCATCGGTCCGGGCAACTCGCCGTATATGAGCAATTCGGCGTTCGCCGGCAACGTCCTGTTGATCGATCTGGACGATTTGCGTTCGCACGGCTGGCTGACGGCCGAAGATTTGACCCCTCACGTTCAGTTCAATCAGCACCGGGTAAATTTCGGCGCGGTCTACCATTTCCGCCTGGAAAAACTGCACCTGGCCGCGCAACGGTTTTTTAGCGGCAAGCATCAGCACGCCGAATACCAGGCTTTTTGCCGGGAAGAAAAATCCTGGCTGGTCGATTATTCGCTTTTCATGGCGCTCTCGGAAAAATTCCAGTGGCTGGACTGGAACCTGTGGGAGCCCGGTCTGGCAAGGCGGGATCGCGCATCTTTGCGGCATGCTGCTACGGAGCTGACTGCCGAGATCGAATTCTGGAAGTTTTGCCAGTGGTGTTTTTTCCGGCAGTGGCGACGGCTCAAACAGTACGCCAACGAGCGCGGCATCCAGATCATCGGCGACATCCCGATCTTCATCGCCTATCAGAGCGCGGAAGTCTGGGCGCGTCCGGATTTGTTCGAACTGGGCGAAGACGGTTTGCCGAGCGTCGTGGCCGGCGTGCCGCCGGACTTTTTCAGCGAGACCGGACAGCGCTGGGGCAACCCGCTGTACCGCTGGCCGGCGCATGAAAAGGAAGGCTATGCCTGGTGGATCGAACGCATGCGGAAAACCGCAGCGCTGGTGGATATCGTCCGCATCGACCATTTCCGCGGTTTTGCCGCCTATTGGGAGATTCCCGCGGACGAGCCGACCGCGGTTCGTGGCCGCTGGTTGCCCGGCCCGGGAGAAAAACTGTTCAGCGTGATACAGGCGGTCCTGGGACGGCTGCCCATCATCGCCGAGGACCTGGGCGTGGTCACGCCGGATGTCGTGGCTCTGCGCGAGAAATTCAAGCTTCCCGGCATGCGCATACTCCAGTTCGCGTTCTCCGGCGAAACGGACAATCCCTATCTGCCCCACAATTTCGTGAGCAACACAGTCGTCTACAGCGGCACTCACGACAACGACACGGCGGTCGGCTGGTTCCAGTCGGCGGAGCCGCGCGAGCGGATGTTCGCCAGCAAATACCTCGGCAGCGACGGCAGCGAGATTCACTGGGATCTGATTCGCACCGCTTCCCAATCGGTCGCCGACATCGCCATCTACCCTTTCCAGGACATCCTCGGGTTGGGCACCGAACACCGCATGAACCTGCCGGGCAAGCAGAGCGGCTATTGGGAATGGCGCTTTACCTGGGATCAGGTCAATGCCTCGCATGCCGATCGCTTATACGAGATGACTGCCGTGCATGGCCGTTGTCCGCTGGATCGCCTGAACCTTCCCGTCTGATGCCCCAATATTTGCAGGATGCCACATTCACCCTAAGGAACCCTACGATGACCAAGCGAGTACAGCAGATCGCCGCGAACGGCAGGCATGTCGACCTGGATGTCGAATCTCTCGGCAAATCCCTGGCCAGCCATCTGATCTTTACGGTGGGAAAAGATTCTGTCACCGCGACCGAGCGCGACTGGTTCTATGCCACCGCTTTCATGACGCGCGACCGCCTGATCGAGCGCTGGATGGACACCATGCGCAGCTATTACAACTGCGACGCAAAGCGGGTGTATTACCTGTCCATGGAATTCCTGATGGGCCGGACGCTGTCGAACAGCCTGCACAATCTGGGTTTCGAGGCGGAGTGCCAGCAGGCGCTGAAAACTCTCGGCATAGACCTGCATCAGATACGGGAAGTCGAACAAGACGCCGCTTTGGGCAACGGCGGCCTGGGCAGGTTGGCGGCCTGCTTTCTCGATTCCATGGCCACCCTCGGACTGCCCGGCTACGGTTACGGCATCCGCTATGAATACGGCATGTTCTCGCAACGCATCGAAGACGGCAGGCAGGTGGAACACCCCGACAACTGGCTGCGCTACGGCAACCCGTGGGAGTTTGCGCGTCCGGAAGTGCTGTACCAGGTCAAATTCAATGGCCACGTCGTGCAGTTCTCCGACGAGCACGGCGCGCTGCGCCACCATTGGGTAGACACCGAAGACGTGATGGCGATGGCCTACGATACGCCGATTCCCGGCTATGCCACCAACACCGTCAACAACATGCGCCTCTGGGCAGCCAAGGCATCGCGCGATTTCGAGTTGAAGTATTTCAACGAAGGCAACTACATCAAGGCGGTGGAAGACAAGAACGAATCGGAAAACCTCTCCAAGGTGCTCTACCCGGACGATTCCACCGCGATGGGCCGCGAATTGCGCTTGCGCCAGCAGTATTTTTTCGTCTGCGCATCCTTGCAAGACATACTCTACCGTTTCTGCAAATCGCACGAAGGATTCGAGGAACTTCCCGACAAGGTGGCGATCCAGCTCAACGATACCCACCCGGCCATCGCCATTCCCGAACTGATGCGCATCCTGGTCGATAGCCATCATTTGGAATGGGGCAAGGCGTGGGACATCACCACCCGCACCTTCAGCTACACTAATCACACGCTGATGTCCGAAGCGCTCGAGACCTGGCCGGTGTCCCAATTCGAAAAGCTGTTGCCGCGGCATTTGCAGATCATTTACGAAATCAACCATCATTTCATGAAGGACGTGATGCATCACTTCCCGGGGGATAGCGAACTGCTGCGGCGCATGTCGATCATCGACGAAAGCGGCGGCAGGAAGATCCGCATGGCGCGTCTGGCCATCGTCGGCAGCCACCAGGTGAATGGCGTGGCGCGAATCCACACCGAATTGATGAAGCAGACCATCTTCGCCGATTTCCATCGTTATGCGCCGAACAAGATCATCAACATGACCAACGGCATCACGCCGCGGCGCTGGCTCAACCAGGCCAATCCGCTGCTGTCGGCGCTGATCTCGTCGCGCATCGGCAACGGCTGGATCAAGGATCTCAAGCAGTTGAAGGCCTTGATCCCGCTGGCCGAGGATGCGAAATTCCGCAAGGAATTCGCTGCGGTCAAACGGGCCAACAAGGAGCGTCTGGCGGACTTGCTGATGCAAAGACTGAATCTGGCGGTCGATGTGGACTCGCTGTTCGATGTGCAAATCAAGCGTATTCACGAATACAAGCGGCAACTGCTCAATTTGCTGCATGTGGTCACGCTGTACAACCGCATCTGCAACAACCGGGCGGACGACAACGTTCCGCGCACGGTGATTATTGCCGGCAAGTCGGCGCCCGGCTACGCGATGGCCAAACTGATCATCAAGCTGATCAACGATGTCGCGGATATCGTGAACAACGACATGCGCGTGCAAGGCCTGCTGAAGGTGGTGTTCCTGCCCAATTACGGTGTGTCGCTGGCCGAGGACATCATCCCGGCGGCGGATTTGTCCGAACAGATTTCCACTGCCGGGACGGAAGCCTCGGGCACCGGCAACATGAAGCTGGCCCTCAACGGCGCGCTGACCATCGGTACGCTGGATGGCGCCAACATCGAGATCGGCAACGAAGTCGGCGAGGATAATATTTTCATTTTCGGCCTGACCGCCGACCAGATCGTCCAGCGTCGTGCCAGCGGCTATCACCCGATGGATTATTACCGCAGCAATGACGAGTTGCGCGAAGTGCTCGACATGATCGCTACGGGTTATTTTTCCCAGGAGGAGCCGGACCGGTTCAAGCCGATCGTGGACAATCTGCTGGTGCATGGCGACCATTACCTGCTGCTGGCCGACTATGCTTCCTACATAGCCTGCCAGAATAAGGTCAAGGCGGCATACAGCGACCAGGATGAATGGAGCCGGAAAGCCATATTGAACGTTGCCAACATGGGCGAGTTTTCCAGTGACCGAACCATCCTGCAATATGCCGAAAAGATATGGCATGCCAAGCCGGTGCCGGTTTGAGACTGGTTTTTGCGTGGGGTCCACGCTTGCCCCTGTTTCGGGCCTGGGCGCCTGACAGCACACGCCGGCTATGCAATAATTCGAGAATCGCCGCGCCCAGCGCCTGAGGCAACGCGAATATCGATTCTAACGGAGCACACGAACATGCGTAGACTGAGCTTGATGATCATGATTGCGGCGACTCTACTGGTCGGCGCCTGCAACACTTTGCAGGGAGTCGGCAAGGATCTCGAGAAGGGCGGCGAAGCCATCCAGAAGGCCGCCAATAAGTAAAGCCGACGGCGTTGTCGTGGGCTGCGCTTGCTCGAAATGCTTTCCCGCAGGGATCAATGCAGTGTTTAATTTTTTTGTGAAAAGGGCTAGAACATGAAACAAGTCGGTCTGGTTGGTTGGCGCGGCATGGTGGGTTCGGTGCTGATGCAGCGCATGCGCGAAGAAAAGGATTTCGATTTGATCGCGCCGGCATTCTTCACGACCTCGAACATTGGCGGCAGCGCGCCCAAGCTGACTGACGATAAGGGCGCGGGGGCGGGCAAGCTTCTGGATGCCAAAAACATCGATGCGCTGCGCGGCATGGACATCATCATCTCTTGCCAGGGCGGCGACTACACCAGCGAGATTTTCCCCAAGCTGCGTGCCAGCGGCTGGAACGGCTACTGGATCGACGCCGCATCTACGTTGCGCATGAAGGATGATGCGGTCATCATCCTCGATCCGGTGAATCGCGACGTTATCGACCGTGCCTTGAAAAAAGGGGTGAAGAACTTTATCGGCGGCAACTGCACGGTGTCGCTGATGATGATGGCATTAGGCGGCCTGTTTCAGGCGGGCCTCATCGATTGGCTGACCTCGATGACCTACCAGGCCGCTTCCGGCGCCGGCGCCCAGAATATGCGCGAGCTGCTGGTGCAGATGGGCGAGGTGCATCGCGTTGCCGAGAGCCTGCTTGCCGATCCGGCTTCGGCGATACTGGAGATCGATCGCGAAGTGGCCGGCATCCTGCGCAACGAAAATTTCCCCACCGAGAACTTCGGCGTGCCCTTGGCCGGCTCTCTGATCCCCTGGATCGACAAGGATCTCGGCAATGGACAGAGCCGCGAAGAGTGGAAGGGACAGGCTGAAACCAACAAGATTCTCGGCCGGGGCGAGGCCGGCGGCCCGGCCCCTATCCCTGTCGATGGCATTTGCGTGCGTGTTGGCGCGATGCGCTGTCATTCGCAGGCGCTGACCATCAAGCTCAAGAAAGACCTGCCGCTGGCCGATATCGAGGCTATCCTTGCCGCTCACAACGACTGGGTCAAAGTGGTGCCGAACCAGCGTGAGATTACCTTGAAGGAACTCACGCCGACAGCCGTTACCGGTACGCTGTCCGTACCTGTCGGGCGTTTGCGCAAGCTATCCATGGGACCGGAATATCTGTCGGCGTTTACTGTCGGCGATCAGCTACTGTGGGGTGCTGCCGAGCCGTTGCGGCGCATGTTGCGCATCCTGCTCGATTGATCGCGGCGTTCCAAACCTCGGGTTTTATGGGATGTAAGGGGAAGGTTTAGCTTGCATAGCTAACATCTTGATGTTATGTTATTTGTTCGTGAATCATCCCCGACAGGGAGGTATGGTGAGGAATACTACTCTGACAACTCTGCGAATGTGGCCGGCAAACGCTCTTCTGACATTGTTGCTGCTGGCATTGCCACTGGGCGCAAACGCTGCCGGGTTGGGCAAGCTCGCCGTACTGTCTGCGCTGGGCCAGCCCTTGCGCGCCGAAGTCGAGATCAGCGCCAGCCGCGAAGAACTCGCTTCACTTTCCGCGCGAATCGCCTCACCTGCGGCTTTCCAGCAAGCCGGCATCGAATTTAGCACCGCCCTGACGGGTATCCGCTTCAGTATCGATCAGCGTTCGGAGGGCCGGACTGTCCTGAGCATGGTATCGGACCGCGCATTCAACGAGCCTTTCCTCGATTTGCTGGTGGAGTTGAACTGGTCGTCCGGACGGCTGGTGCGGGAATACACATTCCTGCTCGATCCGCCCGAATTGTTGAAAAAACCCGGTAGTGCGCCGGCCGCGCCGCCGGCATTGCCCGAAATCAAGCGCGAGGCGCAAGCAGCAGCCCCGGCAGCCCCGGCGCCGGCGACTATGGCCAGCCAGCCCGTGCCGCGTGTTGCCGCGCCTGCCGAAGATAAACCGCGACCGCGCGCCGACTTGCAGGTGATACGAGGCGCCGACGGGGTGCAGCGCATCGTCAAAGTCGCACCGCCGGCACCGGAGAAGCCGGTCAAGGAAACCGCGACCCGGCTGGTGAAACATGGCGATACGCTGGGCAAGATCGCCGCCGAGACCAAACCCGACGGCGTCAATCTCGATCAAATGCTGGTGGCATTGTTTCGCGGCAACCAGGATGCCTTCTCAGGCAATGTCAATCGCCTCAAGGCGGGCAAGATTCTCACCATTCCCGACCGGGAAACGGTCGCGGGCGTCGATGTGGATGAGGCGAGGAAGACCATTCAAGCGCACGCGGCCGACTTCAATGCCTACAGCAAGAAGCTGGCTTCGACCGTAAGCGGTGCGCCCGCTCAAAAAGAAGAAGCGCCGCAACGCGCTGTCAGCGGCAAGATCGCGCCCAAGGTTGAAGATAAGGCGCCGACCCCGGTTGGCAAGGACAAGCTTGAAGTCTCCAAGTCCGAAGCGGCTCTCGGCGCGGCTGGCAAGACAGGCGCGGGTCGTCTCGCGGCTATCGAGGAAACCCTGGTGTCCCGCGAAAAAGCGCTCAAGGACGCCAATAGCCGCATTGCAGAACTCGAAAAAAATCTCCAGGACTTGAAGAAACTGGTCGAACTCAAGAACCAGAGCATGGCCGACCTGCAAGCGCAAGCCGCAAAACCCGTAGTCCCGTTGGCCGCAGTCAAAGAACCTGTCGCCGCGCCACAGCAGCCTGTGGCAACGGCTGCCGAGAAACCGGCGGAAACCGTTCAATCACCTGCACCAACACCTGCACCAGCCAAACCGGCTGAGCCTGCCCAGCCCGCTGAAACGGCGAAGCCGGCCCCGGTTCCGCCGCCGGCGGCTCCCAAACCTGCGCCAGTGGAACAGAAACCGGTGCCGCCGCCCCCGGTGGAGCCCAGCTTTGTCGACGAAAGTCCGGAGATAGTCTACGGGGGGGGCGCCATTCTCGTCCTGTTGCTCGGCTATTTCGGCTACTCGAGGTGGCGCAAGCAGCAGGCGGATACTCAAGCCGCTGCCGATGACTCGCTTTCCGGTAGCTTGCCGGTCGGCGCAAGCAGTGCTCAAGCTGCGCAACCCGAAGATTTGCTGGCCGACTTCAACAGTCAGGCAGTCGGGGTAGAACCCAATGCGGCGGTCGATCCGATAGCCGAAGCCGACGTCTATCTGGCTTATGGGCGAGATGTCCAGGCCGAGGAAATCCTGGTCGATGCGCTCAAAGCCAATCCGACACGTCTGGCGATTCATCTCAAGCTGCTCGAGATTTACGCGGCCCGCAAGAGCGTCAATCAATTCGGCGCCATTGCCAGCGATCTTCACGGTCAGACCGGCGGCATGGGGCCGGATTGGGAGAAAGCCCGGCAGTTGGGTCAGCAGCTTGACCCGGAGAATCCCCTGTATGCGGGCGCTGTTGCGGAAAAATTCGATCCTGAAGCCACGATGGTGATAGCGCCAAAAGCCGCAGAGGAGAATTTGGAAGTTGCCGAGCCGGCCATTGCCGATCTCATGCCGGAATCTCCCGCCAGCGAGCCTGAGCCGGTTGTCGAAGCACCCGCACCGGAGGAGGTCCCTGTTTC
Organism: Sterolibacterium sp.; assembly: GCA_041674385.1. Lineage (GTDB taxonomy): Bacteria > Pseudomonadota > Gammaproteobacteria > Burkholderiales > Rhodocyclaceae > JACRAR01. Next base: position 65,425 of record JBAYVU010000012.1, on the reverse strand, counting down.
GCTCGACTTCGACTTCGACCTGCCGCTGGACGCCCAGGTATCGGCCGCGCCGGGATCGTTGTCGGAAACGCCGCCTCAAGAGGAATTATCCAGCTCGCTCGACATCGATTTGAATCAGGATGTCGGTGCTGCGCAGCCAGCCGTTGCGGAATCGCTCTTGCTTGAGCCGGAGGTCGCCGCCAGCGAGACGGCAGCACAAGCACCGGAATCGCTGGACATCGACTTCGACCTGGATCTCGGCGCGTCCGCACCGGCGACCGTGGAACCGACACCCACGCCGCCTGCATCGGATTCGTCCGGAGCAGACGCGGGACTCGATTTCAACTTCGACCTGGGCAGCAGCGAAACTCCAGCGGCTCCTGCGCCGGCAGAACCGGCCGAGATTGCCGCACAGGCAGAGCCCGTCGAGAGCAACCTGATCGACTTCGATCTGGAGCTTCCTGCGCCTGCAGCCGAGACACCCGAGACACCCACGACACCCGCACCCGCAGCAACGAACTTCGACTTGTCGTCGATCAGCCTCGATCTTGACCAACCGCTCCAACCGCCTGAGCCTGCCGTCTCGGCACCGGAAGCGGCGAAGTCCCCCGATCTCGACGATAGCGCATTGCAAGACGTGGCAACCAAACTTGAACTGGCTCAGGCTTACGAAGAAATGGGCGACAAGGAGGGGGCGCGCGAATTGTTGCAGGAAGTTCTCAACGAGGGCAACGCCGCCCAGCAGGAAACTGCCCGCAACAAGCTTGCGCAACTCGACTGATAAATCTCGACGGGCGGCCGTGTCGCCCGTCAGTTCCCCCGCTTATTTCAATCGCCATCCCGCCTGTCGCCGGCCTGGGATGCAAACGGCACGGGGTTTCATGACATGGTAAGAATCGCGCTGGGTATCGAATACGATGGCGCCGCTTTTCATGGATGGCAGTCGCAGCCGCATGGCAATACGGTACAAGATGCAGTGGAGCGCGCCCTGGCTGAGGTTGCCGGCGTGAGCGTGCGCGTCACCTGCGCCGGACGCACCGATGCCGGCGTCCATGCGTTGGCCCAGGTGGCGCATTTTGACACTCCCGTCGAGCGTCCCGAGCAGGCCTGGGTGCGCGGCACCAATGCCCACCTGCCCGAATCCGTCGCGGTGCGTTGGGCTCAACCCGTAGCGCCGGAATTCCATGCGCGTTTCGCGGCGCTCGCGCGCAGCTACCGCTATGTGCTCAATACGCGTGCGCAGCGTCCGGCATTCAATTTCGGCCGGGTGGGCTGGTATCACCGGCCGCTGGATGCCGAAGCGATGCAGCGGGCGGCGCAATGGCTGCTTGGCGAACAGGATTTTTCCGCTTTTCGCGCCGCCGAGTGCCAAGCCAAGTCGCCGCTGAAGACGGTCCACCAGGCTGACGTGGCGTGCCGAGGCGACATGATCGTGTTCGACTTTCGCGCCAACGCCTTTCTTCAACATATGGTGCGAAATATCGTCGGCGCATTGGTGATGATCGGTGCCGGCAAGCAATCCCCGGAATGGATGGCGGAATTGCTCGAGCAGCGTGATCGTACGCTGGCGGCGCCGACTTTTTCGCCGGCCGGATTGTATTTCTCCGGGGTCGAATATGAGCCGCACTGGCGGCTACCTTGGGCTAGCCGTATCATCACGCCTGTCATTTTGGTCTAATCAATATGTTGAAACGCACCCGTATCAAGATCTGCGGCATTACCCGCCCCGAGGATTTGCGCGCTGCCGTCGACCTCGGTGCCGATGCGCTGGGCTTCGTGTTCTATCCGCCCAGTTCGCGATATCTGGACATTGCCCTCGCCGCCGCACTGGTTCGTGCCGTGCCGCCTTTCGTCACCACGCTCGGCCTGTTCGTCAATGAGGAACCCGCTACGGTGCGTCGCGTGCTGGAAGCCGTGCCGTTGCAACAGTTGCAGTTCCACGGCGAGGAAGATGCCGCGTATTGCCGGCAATTCGGCCGACCTTATGTCAAGGCGGCACGCGTTCGGCCCGGCCTGGATTTGGTAGAATACGCGGCCTCGTTCCCGGAGGCGTGCGGTCTGCTGCTCGATGCCTATGTCGACAGCTACGGCGGCGGCGGCAAGACCTTCGACTGGGGACTGATTCCGCCCGACCTGCCATTGCCGCTGGTCCTTTCGGGCGGTCTCGATGCCGGCAACGTCGCTGCGGCGATCCACAGCGTCCGGCCGTGGGCAGTCGATGTCAGCAGCGGTGTGGAATTGGCGGGAACCACCCGCGGTATCAAGGACGCAGCCAAGATCGCTGCGTTCATCACTGGAGTCCGCAATGCAGATGCCTCAGGGAAGCTATAGCCTGCCGGATGCGAATGGCCACTTCGGCCCTTACGGCGGCAGCTTTATCGCGGAAACTTTGAAACCCGCGCTCGACGAATTGCGTGCCGCCTATGCCGCGGCTCAGCAGGATCCGGCTTTCCGCGCCGAATTCGAATACGATCTCAAGCATTATGTCGGCCGGCCTTCGCCGATCTATCACGCCAAGCGCTGGTCGGCGCAGTTGGGCGGGGCGCAACTGTATCTCAAGCGCGAGGACCTCAACCACACCGGCGCCCACAAGGTGAATAACTGCATCGGCCAGGCCTTGCTGGCACGGCGCATGGGCAAACCGCGCGTCATCGCCGAGACCGGCGCCGGACAGCACGGCGTCGCCACGGCCACCGTGGCGGCGCGCTACGGCATGGAATGCACGGTGTATATGGGCAGCGAGGATATCCGGCGCCAGACGGCCAACGTCTATCGCATGAAACTGCTTGGCGCCACTGTGGTTCCAGTGACCAGCGGCTCGAAGACGCTCAAGGACGCGCTCAATGAAGCCATGCGCGACTGGGTCACCAACGTCGGCAATACCTTCTACATCATCGGCACAGTGGCTGGGCCGCATCCCTATCCGATGATGGTGCGCGACTTCCAGGCGGTCATCGGCACCGAATGCAAGGTGCAGATGCCCGAGCTTGCCGGCCGCCAGCCGGATAGGGTGATCGCCTGCGTCGGCGGCGGCTCGAATGCGATGGGAATTTTTTACCCGTATCTCCAGGACGCTCAGGTCAGATTGATCGGCGTCGAGGCGGCCGGATATGGCTTGGCCACCGGCAAGCACGCCGCGCCGCTGACCGCCAACAGCCCAGTTGGCGTGCTGCACGGCAACCGCACTTACCTCATGCAGGACGAGAACGGCCAGATCATCGAGACGCATTCGATCTCGGCCGGGCTCGATTATCCCGGCGTCGGTCCCGAACATGCCTGGCTCAAGGACAGCGGCCGCGCCGAATACGTGGCGGTGACCGATGACGAGGCGCTGGCCGCCTTTCATGCCCTCTGCCGGTACGAAGGCATCATCCCGGCGCTGGAATCCAGCCACGCCCTGGCCTATGCCGCCAAAATCGCTCCGACCCTGCCGCGCGACCAACTGCTGCTGATCAACCTCTCCGGGCGCGGCGACAAGGACATGCACACCGTCGCCGAAAAATCCGGGATTCAGTTCTGATGATGGTGAGCGAAGACAAGCTGCTGGCGAGGATATTGGGCGGTTTGAGCGATGCGAATATAGGTTTCGACGAATTACGGGGGTTACTGAAAGCGCACAATTTTAACGAGAGAATCAAGGGAAGCCACCATATCTTCGTGCGCGAAGGAGTGAGCGAGCTTGTCAATTTACAGCGGGATGGAAGCAAGGCCAAACCTTATCAGGTGAGGCAGGTTCGTACGGTAATCTTGAAATATCAATTGGCGAAGGAGGAGTGATGGACCGTTACGAAGTGATCATCTATTGGAGCAACGATGACGCGGCCTATATCGCTGAGGTGCCTGAACTGCCTGGCTGCATGGCGCATGGTGCTAGTCGCCAGGAAGCGCTTGCCAATATCGACGATGCGATCAGCCTTTGGCTTGATACGGCACACGAACTCGGCCGCGCTGTTCCCGAGCCCAAAGGCGCCCGGTTGATGTATGCCTGAAACCATGTCAGATGCAGTTGCCGCTTTGGTTAAGGAATTTGATTGAATGAGCCGTATTACACCGACTTTTGAGAGACTCCGGACGCAGGGCCGCAAGGCGCTGATCCCCTTCATCACTGCCGGCGATCCCGCTCCGGATTTGACCTTGCCGCTGATGCGCACGCTGGTCGAGAACGGCGCCGACATCATCGAGCTGGGCGTGCCCTTTTCCGATCCCATGGCGGACGGGCCGACCATCCAGCGCGCCTCGGAACGCGCCTTGCAGCACGGCATGAGTCTGCGCCGCGTGCTCGCCATCGTGCGCGCTTTCCGTCTGGAGAACGACGCCACGCCGGTCGTGCTCATGGGTTATGCCAATCCGATAGAGGCCTACGGCGCTGCGGTGTTTGTCGAGGATGCGCAAGCCGCGGGCGTCGACGGTGTGCTGGTGGTCGATTACCCGCCCGAGGAATGCGCCGAGTTCGCCGCCGCTTTGCGCCAGCATGCGATCGATCCGATCTTTCTGCTGGCGCCGACGTCCACCGAACAGCGCTGCGCCGAAGTGGCGGCGCTGGCCAGCGGCTATATCTATTATGTTTCCTTGAAGGGCGTGACCGGTGCCGGTCATCTGGATTTCGCCGAGATCGCCCGGCGCATCCCGACGATCCGCGAGAAAGTCGGCCTGCCGATCGGGGTCGGCTTCGGCATCCGCGACGCAGAAAGCGCGCAGCGCATTGCCGCCGTCGCTGATGCCGTGGTCATCGGCAGCCGCATCATCGAGGAAATGGAGAATTCGCCGCCCGCGCAGGCGACCGCCCGCGTCGGCGCTTTCCTGCGCGAGATCCGCCTGGCGCTCGACAGCAAGGAGGTCACAAGATGAGTTGGCTACAGAAACTGCTCCCGCCCAAGATCAAACGTGCCGAGGGGGCGCGCAAATCCGTCCCCGAAGGACTCTGGTGCAAATGTCCGGCTTGCGAGTCCGTGCTGTATGTCACCGATCTGGAAAGCAACCAGAGCGTCTGTCCCAAATGCGGGCATCATCACCAACTCCGGGCCAGGGCGCGGCTCGATCTGCTGCTCGACCCGGAAGGGCGTTTCGAGATCGGCGCCGAGGTGCTGCCGCTCGATCCGCTCAAGTTCAAGGACAGCCGGCGTTATATCGATCGCATCGTCGCCGCCCAGGCCGATACCAATGAAACCGATGCGCTGGTGGTGATGCAGGGCGCGATCAAGACCGTGCCGTTGGTGGTCGCCTGTTTTGAATACGCTTTCATCGGCGGATCGATGGGTTCGGTCGTCGGCGAACGTTTCGTGCGCGGCGTGGAGACAGCCATCGAGCAGCAGTTGCCGTTCGTTTGCATCACCGCCACGGGCGGCGCGCGTATGCAGGAAGGATTGTTCTCCCTGATGCAAATGGCCAAGACTACGGCGGCCGTATCGAGATTGGCCCAGCACAGCCTGCCGTTCCTCACCCTACTCACCAATCCCACCACGGGCGGTGTTTCCGCCAGCTTCGCTTTCGTTGCGGATGTCGTCATCGCCGAACCGGGCGCGTTGATCGGTTTCGCCGGACCGCGCGTGATCGAGCAGACGGTGCGCCAAAAACTGCCGGATGGCTTTCAGCGTTCCGAATTCCTGATCGGCAAGGGCGCCATCGACATGATCGTCGACCGCCGCGAGCAGCGAGACAAGTTCGCCGCATTGTTGACCCTGTTGCAGCGCATCCCGGCGGTGCATTAGAGCTTTCCTTGCCCGAAACCCTGGCCGACTGGCTCGTTCATCTCGAAGCGCAGCATCCCCGGGGTGCGGCGGGAATCGAACTCGGTCTGGAACGTGTACAAGCCGTCAGTCGCACCCTCGGCCAGCGCCAGGACGTCCCGGTGATCACCGTCGCCGGCACCAATGGCAAGGGTTCGACCTGCGCCATGCTGGAGAGCATACTGGGCTGCGCCGGCTATCGTGTTGGTTTGTATACCTCGCCGCATCTGCTCGACTACAACGAACGCGTGCGTATCGGCGGCGTGGCGATCGATGCGGCGGCACTCTGCGAAGGCTTTGCCCGGGTTGAGGCGGCACGCGGCACGGCAGCATTGACCTATTTCGAGTTCGGCACCCTGGCGGCATGGGAGTGCTTCGCGGATGCCGGCGTCGATGTCATCGTGCTCGAAGTCGGCCTGGGAGGCAGGCTGGATGCGGTGAATATCTATGATGCCGACTGCGCGATCGTCTGTACGATCGACATCGATCACACCGCGTATCTCGGTACCACGCGCGAGGACATCGGTTTCGAGAAAGCCGGCATTTTCCGTTCCGGCAAGCCGGCGATCTGCGCCGATCCGGCCCCGCCGCAACGGCTTCGCGCCCATGCCGAATGCATTGGCGCCAAGCTGCGCCTGATCGGCAGCGATTTCGGCTATCTGCGCGGGGAAACGGATTGGCAACAGTGGCTCTGGCGGAGGGAGCGGATCGTGCGTTACAGCGGCTTGCCGCATCCCGGCCTGCGCGGGCCTGCGCAACTGCAAAACGCCAGCGGCGCCCTGGCTGCGCTGGAGGCGTTGCACGAAAGCCTGCCGGTGACGCTGGAGCAGATCCGCGGCGGTCTGCGCGAAACCAGACTGGCGGGGCGTTTCCAGATTTTGCCGGGGCGTCCAACGGTCGTGCTGGATGTCGCCCATAATCCGCAAGCGGCAAGGGTCCTGGCAGACAATCTCGATTTCCAGGCGAAGGAGAACGCTTGCCGCGCGCAGACCTGGGCAGTGTTTGGCATGTTGCGCGACAAGGATATCGACGCCGTGGTCGGTGCCCTGCTCGGCCGGATCACGCATTGGCTGCCCTGCACGCTGAGTGGTCCGCGCGCGGCAAGCGCCGACGAACTGGCCGGGGTTCTGGCAAGTCAGGGGGTTCGGCCGTGCCGGCGCTTCGCTTCGCCAAGCGAAGCTTTCCGCCATGCCCAAGAGAATGCCGATGAAGATGATAGAATTATCGTGTTCGGATCCTTCCAAACCGTCGCGGATATTCTGCGCGAACTGGTGTAAACGGCAATCTGTCTATGGCTGAAAATAACCCAGGATTCAATCCGCTCGCGGAACCTGTCGCTGAGACCGGGGCCGACGCGTCGCTCAATCTCAAGAAGCGCGCGCGGCGCCGCTTGGTGGGTGCGACAGCGCTGGCCTTGCTGGCGGTCATCGTGTTGCCGATGGTGATGGACCAGGAGCCGAAGCCGTTGACTCAGGACATTCAGATTCGCATCCCGAGTCAGGAATCCGGATCGGGTTCGGCGCTTTCGCGTATTGTGACGGTCCCCGGCAAGCCGACCCCGACACCCCTGCCGGCGCTGGCCAGGTCCGCCGAGCCAGCACCTGCGCCTGCTGCACCGGTTGCCGCCGCACCTGCCGAAGCCAGACCGGAAACCGTTCCGGCCGCCAAGCCCGTCAGCAAAACCGAGCCGGCCGTTGCTGTTGCCCCGCCGGGAAAGCCCAACGCGGCCAAGGCTGAGGAAAAACCCGCGCCGACGCCGGCTGCAAAAACCCCGCCGCCGGAGCAGAAATCCGATACCGTGCACGCCGCCGCCCAACCCAATCAACCCAACCAACCCAGCCAACCCAACGCAAAGCAGTGGGCGGTCCAACTGGGCGCGTATCAGGATATGGCAAACGTCAAGTTGCTGCAGGGGAAGATAAAGGAACTGGGATATCCGTCCTTCACCGAAAAAGTCGACACCCCGCAAGGCCCCAGGACACGCGTGCGCAGCGGGCCGTTTGCCAGCCGCGAAGCCGCCGAAAAAGCCCAGGAGCGCTTGAAGAAAATTGGCGCCGGTGCGCCGCTGGGCGGCGTAGTGGCCCCGAAATAAAATCGCCAGCATCGAATGATGGGTTTTGCGGTATTTGATTGCGCAGCGCTGGCGGTGATCGCCTTGTCTGCACTGCTCGGTTTGTGGCGCGGCGTCGTCAGCGAAACGCTGGCTTTGCTGGCGTGGCTGGCAGGCTTCTTCGCCGCGCGTATGTGGGGCGGGACAGCGGCGGAAATCCTGTCCGCCTGGTTGCGCGACCCGGCTTTGCGGCAGATGCTGGGTTTCGCGGCAGTGTTTGTGGCGACATTGCTGTTGTTTGGTGTGGTACGCTTTTTCCTGACGCGCTTGCTGCGTATGGTGGGCTTGGGGTTGGTGGATCGTTTTCTCGGCATGCTGTTTGGCTTGGCGCGCGGTTTGGCGATCATCCTGGCAGGCGTATTGATCGGCGGCATGACGGAATTGCCGCGCCAAGGCTGGTGGCGGGAAGCTATACTAGCGCCGCCGCTGGAAACCGCAGTGCTGGCATCCAAGCCCTGGCTGCCGCCGCAAGTGGCGCAACGGATTCGATACGGATAGGTGGTCTGACGATGTGTGGAATTATCGGGGTGGTCGCAACGACGCCTGTCAATCAGCTGCTCTATGATGGACTGCAAGTGCTGCAGCATCGCGGTCAGGATGCTGCCGGCATAGCAACCGCCGAATCCGGCCGTTTCCACATGCACAAAGGGCCGGGGCTGGTGCGCGATGTCTTTCGCACCCGCAACATGATCAACCTGACCGGCAACTGGGGCATCGGCCATTGCCGCTACCCGACCGCCGGCTCCGCCGACAACGCCGCCGAGTCCCAGCCGTTCTACGTCAATTCGCCGTTCGGGCTGATGCTGGCGCACAACGGCAACCTGACCAACGCCACGCAGCTTAAGCAGGACATGTTCCTGCAGGACCTGCGCCATATGAACACCAACTCCGATTCCGAGGTGCTGTTGAACGTGTTGGCGCATGAGCTGCAAGCCGCCTCGACCAAGTACCAGGTCGATGCCGAAATCATTTTCCGCGCCGTGACCGGCGTGCACCGGCGCGTGCGCGGCGCCTATGCCGTGGTGGTAATGATTGCCGGCTACGGCCTGCTGGCATTCCGCGATCCCTATGGCATCCGGCCTTTGATCATCGGCCGTCACCAGACCGAAACCGCCACGGAATACATGGTCGCATCGGAGAGCGTCGCGCTCGATACGCTCGGCTTCAAGATCTTGCGCGATGTCGCGCCGGGCGAAGCCGTGCTGATCGATACCAGCGGCAACTTCGTTAGCCGCCAGTGCGCCGAACGCACCATGCATGCGCCATGCATATTCGAATTTGTTTACCTGGCCCGCCCCGACTCGCTGATCGACGGCATCTCGGTGTATGCGACGCGCCTGAAGATGGGCGAATATCTCGCCGAGAAAATCAAGCACACCATGCCGCATCTGGAGATCGACACGGTCGTTCCCATCCCCGATTCGAGCCGTCCGGCGGCGATGGAACTGGCCAAGCGTCTCAACCTCCCCTACCGCGAGGGATTCGTCAAGAATCGCTACATCGGCCGCACCTTCATCATGCCGGGGCATACCCAGCGAAGCAAATCGGTGCGCCAGAAACTCAATGCGATCGGGATGGAGTTCAAGGGCAAGAATGTCCTGCTGGTCGACGATTCGATCGTGCGCGGCACCACCAGCCGGGAGATCGTCATGATGGCGCGCGAGGCCGGCGCGCGCCATGTCTATTTCGCCTCGGCGGCGCCGCCGGTACGCTACGCCAATGTTTATGGCATCGATATGCCGACGCGCGCCGAATTGATAGCCAGCGGTCGTTCCGATGAAGAGATTCGCCGTGAGATTGGCGCGGATGCGCTGATCTATCAGGACCTGGACGATCTCAAGGCGGCTTTGCGGGCAGTCAATCCGGGCATCGGCCACTACGAGACATCCTGTTTCGACGGCCACTACATTACCGGCGATGTGACCGTCGAATACCTGTCGAGCGTCGAGTCGGCACGTGGCGCGAATTCGCGGCGCCACGACGAGGAGAGCGACGGCGCCCAACTCGATCTCAACCTGGTGACCACCGAGTGAGAGGCGACGGCGTTGACGCCGTTGTTCCTGCCGTGTAACTTTCGTTTTGCGCCGAGTTGATTCAGCTTGCGGGCGCTTAACAAATCCAGCTAAAGCGAACCAGACCCGGTCCGCGTGGAAGCAATGCTGACCGGGTTTTTATTTTGGAGAGTTGGAGAGTTGGAGAGACCAGCATGAACGACGATTATTCTTTCGAAACCCTGGCAGTGCGGGCCGGGCAGGAGCGCAGCCAGTTCAACGAGCATTCCGAAGCGCTCTACCTGACCTCCAGCTTCGTATTCGACAGCGCGGCACAGGCCGCCGCGCGTTTTTCGGGAGAGCAGCCGGGCAATGTCTATGCCCGTTTCACCAACCCAACCGTCACCATGCTGCAACAGCGGCTCGCGGCACTGGAGGGTGCCGAGGGATGCATCGCCACCGCCTCGGGCATGGCGGCGATCCTGGCCATGATCATGGCCTTGCTCAAGGGCGGCGACCACATCGTCGCCTCGCGCAGCATCTTCGGCGCCACCCAGCAGATGCTCGGCACCATCCTGCCGAAGTTCGGTATCGAGACGGATTTCATCGACGGCGGCGACCCCGCCGCTTTCCGCGCGGCGCTGCGGCCGAATACCCGGCTGCTGTTCATCGAGACGCCTTCGAACCCGCTCACCGAAGTGCTCGACATCGCCGCGCTGGCGCAGGTGGCGCATGCCGCCGGCGCGCTGCTGGCGGTGGACAATTGCTTCTGCACGCCGGCGTTGCAGCGGCCGCTGGAACTTGGCGCCGATCTGGTCATCCATTCGGCCACCAAGTATCTCGACGGCCAAGGCCGCGTCCTCGGCGGCGCCGTGTGCGGCAGCCAGGCCTTGACCGAGGAAGTCTTCAAGTTCCTGCGCACCACCGGGCCGACGCTGTCGCCATTCAATGCCTGGGTCATCCTGAAGGGGATCGAGACACTCAAGGTCCGCATGCAGGCACAGTCGGCCAACGCGCTCGAACTGGCACGCTGGCTGGAAGCGCAGCCGCGCGTGGCGCGGGTGTTCTATCCCGGTTTGCCCTCCCACCCCCAGCATGCCCTGGCGTTGCGTCAGCAGGCCAGCGGCGGTGCCATTCTTTCGTTCGAGGTGGCCGGCGGGCGGGATGCGGCATGGCGCGTGGTCGATCATTGCAAGCTGCTTTCCATTACCGCCAATCTCGGCGACACCAAGACCACCATCACTCATCCGGCCAGCACCACCCACGGCCGCATCAGCCCGGAGGCGCGCGCCGCTTCGGGGATTACCGAAGGACTGCTGAGAATCGCGGTGGGCTTGGAAGCCGTGACCGACATAGAGAGGGATCTGGCGCGCGGGCTGGCCTGACAGGCTCTCTTATGCCGGAACTGTTCGTCGACATTTCGGCCCACGGTCTGGGCCACCTTGCCCAGACCGCTCCCGTCTTGAACGCCCTGCAGCGGGCCCGGCCTGAATTGCGAATCACTGTGCGCAGCGGCCTGCCGCCCGACCGTCTTGCGGCGCGCATCGCCGTGCCGTTCGAATTCATTCCGGCCGAACCCGACTTCGGTTATGTCATGCGAGACGCGCTGGACATCGATCTGGCCGGCAGCGCCTCACGCTACCGGGAGCGGCACGGCAACTGGTTCCAGGCCGTCGCGGCCGAAGCCGATTTTCTGCGGCGGAGACAACCCGATCTGGTGCTCAGCAATGTGGCTTATCTGCCGCTGGCGGGCGCCGCCCGGGCCGGCATACCCGCCGTGGCGATGTGCTCCCTGAACTGGGCCGACTTGTTCGCGCATTATTTTGGCAAGGAGGCCTGGGCTGGCGCGATTTACGACGAGATGCTGTCCGCCTACCGCGGCGCCAGCGCCTTTCTGCGCATTACCCCCGGCATGCCGATGGTGGCATTGCACAACCTGCACCCCATCGGACCCGTTGCCGCCGTGATAACTTCGCAACGCCTGCAAATCGCCGAGCGCCTGGGACTGCCGCTGACGGAACGCTGGGTGCTGGTCGGCTTGGGAGGGATCGAGCATCGCCTGCCGGTGACGCACTGGCCCCGGCTGTCCGGTGTGCGCTGGCTGGTCGCGGACGACTGGCAAGCCGTCAGGGATGACATCAGCGTATATGATAAAAGCACTCCCTTCGCCGCCATGCTTGCCAGCGCAGACGCCCTGATCACCAAAACCGGCTACGGCAGTTTTGCCGAGTCCGCTTGCAATGGTGTTCCGGTGCTGTATTTGGGGCGTCCGGATTGGCCGGAACAGCCCGCTTTGGTCGAGTGGCTGCGAGAGCACAATCGATGCGTCGAAATTACCCGGGCCGAAGCCAGCTCCGGTGCTTTTGCCTGCCGCTTGGAAGAAATGTGGCAAGCTTCACCCCCGCCCCGGCCCCTTCCCTCCGGAATAGACCAGGCCTGCGTCTGGCTCTCCCGGATGCTTGCCGAATAAGCTCAAACTTTGAGGATCAGGCCGATCACGGCCACCGTGATGGCGGTCAGCGGCGCGGTGAACTTCAGGTCGTTGTGTGTGGTCTCGACAAGCGGCCCGCCCAGGAGGATGAAAACGAAGGAGGGCAGGAAGGTGAACCATGTGGCCAATGAAGCCGCGACCGCTCCGGCGAGGAACAGGGTGTCCGGACCGAATACCGCCTTGACGTAGCCGCCGACGAAGCCGACGAAGGCCACTACCATGATCAGCGGTCCCGGCGTGGTTTCCCCCAGCCCCAGACCGTCGATCATCTGCGTCGGCGTGAGCCAGGCATAATGCCCCACTGCTCCTTGGTAGATATAGGGGAGCACGGCGTAAGCGCCGCCGAAGGTCAGCAGCGCGGCCTTGGTGAAGAACCAGCTCATCTGCGTCAGGGTGTGCTCCCAGCCGTAGATTGCCATCAGCAGGCCCACCGGAACCAGCCACAACAGTGTCGTTCATGTGATTGCCGTTCCCTTTCCAAATGACATGAACATGCTGCTGGCGGTCGCCAGAAGTTGGTCAATATCAAGGATACTCTCGCGCAACACCTTTGAAAAACCGGTTGGTTTGACATTCCCCATGATTCCCATTGTCGCTATAGGCCTACTGATGGTAGGCTATGGCTCCAACGCCGTATTATGTTGAATGATTTGCCTGGTTATTGTGAGGCTTTTATGGCTTATCCGGGGAGTTCCATGTTCATGCCGTCCGTTTCCTCTTGCCGGGGTTTGTTCGTGTCGGCATCAGCACGGATGCACTCGTCATTGCTGGCCGCTCTTGTAGCGTGCTGGTGCGCAGCACCGGCGGCAGCCGCAGATGTCGCGGCGGAAGCCACTTCGGCAGCGGCTCCCAAGAGACCGGCAATGAAGACCGTGACAAATTTCTCCCCGGCCTTGCGCTGCATGGACGAACTGTTCCTGGCTTATGGCAGACCGACCATCGTCATTACCTCGGCAGGCATCCCCGACGAGACCGGCAAAGTCAGGGCGGGAACCAAGGAAATGCTGATCACCGCCATCTCCAGGATGACCCTGAAAAGCAACGCCTTCGAGTTCATCGATTTCCACAGCCAGGGGGACGATCTCAAAAGCATGTTCGACGCCATGGGCGACCAGAACAGGAAAGTGCCGGACTACTATCTGCGCGGCTCGATCACCCAGATGGACGACAATGTCGTGCGTCGCAACAAGGGGGCGGGTTCATCGATACCGCTTTCCTTTGGCGCAAACAAGGAGGACTCCTTCGATTACGGGGCATCCACCGATCAATCCTTCGATATGATTGGCATGGACCTAAGCATAGGCGTAGCCGCAACGCGAAGGATCCTTCCGACCACCAGTACCTCAAACACCTTGGTCATCATCAAGCAAGGCAAGTCGGATGAAGGTGGCGGTCAGCTCGGAAAAATCGGCTTGAGCTTCAATCTCGACATGAGCCGCTCGGAAGGTTTCGGCGCAGCGACACGGAATTTGCTCGAGCTCAGCGCGATCGAAACGCTGGGCAAGCTTACCCAGGTTCCTTATTGGCGATGTCTGGACAACGATCTGAGCAATCCCCTCTTTGGCGACCAGGCGCGCGAGTACTACGATACCCTTGCCGGGAAAGACAGGGTCCTGTTCATCCAGCGCAAACTTGGCGGGAAAATGAACCGCTACCACGGCCCGCTCGACGGGATCATGAACGATGCGCTCAAGACGGCAATCGCGGAATATCAGGCCCAAACCGGCCTGATCGCCGATGGCAGCGTCAATTTCGAGCTATATGGCAGTTTGCTCGACGATAGCCAAAACGCCCTCGCAGCGCTGCCTGCGTCGTCCGTGTCGTCTGGCCCGGCTGTCGCTGCGGCAGGGGCGGCCGTAGCGTCGGCGTCAGCGCCAAAGCCGGCCCCCTTCCGGATTGCGTTTGAAAGCGATCGGGGAAGCAAACCCGCTTACAAGATCGGCGAGTTCCTGAATTTGAGCCTTTCCTTGAGTAGCACAGGTTCGGTGTATTGTTTCTACCAGGATGCGACTGGAGACACCGCGCGAATTTTCCCTAATCAGTTTCATGCCGATCCCTCTCTGGTGGGAGGAGCCAGCATGAAATTGCCCAGGAGCGGTTTCCGCATAAGGTTTGACCAGGCCGGGCAGGAACGCGTGGTCTGCATCGCCGCCGACCATGAACTGGTTATCCCCAGGCTGGTCAGCGGGATTGCGGATCTGCGGCCGATCGGGCACTCGCTGGATGAGATTGTGAACCAGTTCAAATCGATTAACCCCGCCGCCGCGACAAGCTCCGTCGATATTCTTGTCACGCCTTGAGCCGGGACGATGGCTGGTAGACCGACAGTCGTCGTGCCATCGAACAATAATTCTTTACCTTCTCACGTCCACCTTGAGACCGTTGGTCTCGATCAGCCTTTTTAATTCGCCAATCTGTTCCTCGCTACAAGGTGGAACATCTTGATAAGGAGATGTCTTTCCCGTAGCGCAATACTTTAATTCGCCAAATTTGTGAAAGGGCAGCAAGGATATCTTTTCAACCGTTTGCCCCAGCGTGCGGGCAAACCTGCAAAGCTCTTTCAGTTCTTCTTCGGAATCATTGAAGCCGGAAATGACGGGGTATCTTATCCATATTTTCGTTCTCCCCTTTCTCGCCGTCTTTTCTAGATTCTCCAGGATTCTTTCGTTAGGCACCCCGGTCGCCTCTTTGTGTTTTGCCGAATCGATATGCTTGACATCATAAAGGGCCAGGCTGGTGTGGTTTAGTACTTCATCCAATACTTCCCAGTTGGCATAACCGGTCGTGTCCAGGGCAGTGTGCAGACCTTTCGCTCTGGCTTTTTGCAGTAGTGACCGGGTAAATCGCCACTGGACTAGCGGTTCCCCTCCCGAGACGGTCATGCCGCCGCTTGATCTGCGGTAGTAACTGGAATCTTTCATTACCTCTTGGAGTACCTCGTCTACAGTCCGGTACTCTCCGCTGACCTCGATTGATTTCGAAGGGCAAACCTCGGCGCACTTCAAACAGTAATCGCATTTCGCCCAATCGATAAGCCGCTCTTCCTGAGTTACCGAAATTGCCTCTTGCGGGCAGATAGAGGCGCATTTGGCACACTTGATGCATTTGACATCCCTGACAATAATTTCGGCCATGTTTTTTATCGATTCGGGGTTCTGGCACCATGGGCACCTAAGGGGACAGCCTTTTAGAAAGACCGTGCTTCTTATTCCAGGCCCGTCATGAACAGAAAAACGTTGGATGTTGAAGACAATCCCGCGATCATCGTTCAGGGATGATGCGCATTCTTTTTCTGCTTCCATTTTTACGCCCTTATGTGATCGATCGGTTCCGGTGCAGGCTGCTGTAATTCGCCGACAGCGAATTCGTCCAACGATTCAAGGACACTGGATACGATCGACTTCTAACCGGGTTGCCGAAGGAGAGCCCCGCAGCATGATGACGCATGATGACGACTGCCCGCCGCGCCGCTCGCCTCCCTCTTCGTGGGAGGGAGGCGAGGCGTCGTGGCTAATGCGAGACCGCAGGGCTTATCTCCGTGGGATTTCCATCCACGCTAGCGGAGCCACCGCATTAGAAACTGTGGGCTGTTCTGAGAATGATGCTGTCCTGCGTTTCTTTGGGTATGTCGATGAAGTACGCACTGTATCCTGCAATCCTTACCTGGAGATCGGAATAGTTTTCCGGATGCTGCTGGGCATCTCTCAAGGTCTCAGTGTTTACGACATTGAACTGAATATGGGGGATGGTTTTTTTCTCATACCATTCTCTCAGATACTCGGCAAAGATCTTCTTATTCTCTCCCTCAAGATCCTGAGGCATAAAGCGCTGGTTAAAGAGACTGGTATGCAGGAAGGGCATCTTGGCAACCGAATTCATGGCTGCCGTAGGACCTTTCTTGTCAGCGCCTGCCGCAGGGGAACAACTGCCATCCGCCATAAAATGACCAGATATTCTGCCGTCAGGCGTGGCACCGATGCCAAAACTCATTGCCTGATAGCCGATGACCGAACTTCCATCCATACCGAAGGGTTTTCCCCAGGCATCTTTGGTTTTGCGAACGGTTTCCCACATTTTCGTCCTAACCTTTATCGCCCACTCATCGGCATAGTCATTGTCATTGCCGAACTTGGGAACATTAAGGAAATCCTGACGCATCACCTCATAACCCTTCCAATTTGCTTTTAGTGCAGAAAGAAGTTCATTCATAGTGTACTTCTTTTCATCAAAGACCAGTTTTTGAATGGCGGCCAGCGAATCGGCGATATTTACAAACCCTAATGCTGCGAACTGGGGCTCACTATCGAAGACTTTGTTGTACTTGAACATATCGATGCCAAGGTCCAAGCAGTCATCGAGCATCAGAGAATTAAAAGGATCCCCGCTCTGATCCATGATTACCTGCTGGGATATGTTATGAGAAATGGCATATATTTTTGTGTAGAAGTCCAATTGCTCGCATGTCGCTTCGAGCAATTCCTCGCTTGATTTCATCTCCCGGGGGTCTTTTGTGACCGGCCTTTCCTTGAGGTCTACTCCGCCTTTCGATAAATAAATAGATTTGGGTTCGAGCGACTTTCCCTCTTGATGGCGAGTGGCATCCTGGCCCTGATAGAGAGCGTATTCCAGCATCTTGGCCGCTGCCAGAAAACCTATTATTGCTGTATGCGCCGAAGAAAGCGGTTTCCCTGTGCAAGACATGGTGACACATCCGGCTGCCTGGGTTCTCTTGGCATCATGAAGCGAAAAGCCCCGCATCAACGCCCATCTCTCCATCAGATCCTCGCTGAAGATCGCCGGATGGCCGGTTCCAGCCCGGATCAGTTCGATGACCCGTTCAATTACGTCGGGATTGACATTGCGGTGATAACGGAACATGACAGGAGGATGGTTGAAGCGGACGTCCACCAGCCCTTCCAGAATCACGCAGGTCAAATCATTGGAAGCATCCTTTCCATCCGGTTTCGAACCGCCAACATTGGCCGTATAAAATACTTCGCCTCCGGACATCAGGGTAAACAGTTGAGGGTGTCCGGCAAAGGCGCCCACCTCCTGAACCTTGATCATCCAGCATTCGATCAACTCTAGTGCCTCGGCCCTGGTGATCCGTCCTTCCTTCATGTCCTTCTCATAGTACGGCCACCATACCTGGTCGAGTCGAGTCCCTGACCCAACGCCTGGCGTGACAAGATACCTGCCGACTACGTCGTTAAACCACAGAAACTGGATGGCTTCATGGAAAGTGCGGGGTGGGTTTGCGGGTACCCACTCGCAAACAGCGGCAATTTCTTCCAATTCTTTTTTGCGTTGCGGGTTCTGTTCCTTTTGCGCCTGTTCCCTGGCAAGTTCGGCGTGTCTTTGGGCGAATCGGATGATTGCCTTGCCGCAAATGATCATGCTTTCCCATGCGTTTTTCTTGCTGATGTAGTCGGCAGGGCTCATTTCAAACGCTTTGCCTTCCAATTCGGCAAGCTTTTCTTCCGCGCGATGGATTCTTGCCTGCACGCCTTCCTGGAATATCTTCTCGTAATCGTAATCGGTGATTTGGCATCCCGAAGTCCATTGCCCCGCGAAACAGGATGGATTGTCGGGAGAGCGAAGAATGAACGGCAGACTTTCCTTTGGCAAAGTGTTTGCGATTACGCCATCTAGCGCCTTGTCTTTCCAATAGTCATAGATGTCTTCCAGTATTTCTTTCTTCTCCTCGGGCGTCACCATATGCTTGAAGCCGGCCTCCAATGCATCTGGCATATAAGAAATGGAAATTTCGGGATACCATCTGACCTCGTCGGGTGCGCCGTTGGGGTCTCCCACGATAAGTTCGCCCTGTTTAATGAAAACAGGCATTTCTTCACACAATCGAGCGACAGCCTCGGCCTTCCGCAATATCATCGGCTTGCCCTCGGTTTCCTTGAAAGACTTGGTGATTATCCTGGCCCGATCGATATCAAGTCTTACATTTTTTCGAAAAGTGATTACGCCTACTCCGCCGATGACATCCGCCCAATCTTTTAGCACCCCTGCCTTGGAATAGCATTCTTCCCGCAATCTTGTGACCCGCGGGGTACAGCCATAGCCCCAATCGTAAGGTTTGGCTCTTTTTGCCCGGTCCTCAAATGAAATAGCCCCAGGTGCTGGAATCATCTCTTTTATTCTGTCCATATCTAGTCTCCTAAGATGTGCTTCTTTTTTATTGATGAAATTAGGGAGTCTGGATTTCCCTTTGACGTACCAAGGGCATCACTGCCCAATAAAAAAACTTATTCCAAAAGCGAATCATTGGCTTAACCCGTTCAATATTCAAAAACCTCTCTTTCCCATCCGGCACTACCACATGCTTAATGCGCGGCTCCCAGGTTTCAGGTAGGCAGGATAAAAGAAATCTATAACCAAGTTATATCTATATAACTTGGTTATAGCCTATACTTTTTTTGCACCAAAAGCAACCCCTGGTTCTGTCCTTTTGCGTGAGGGGACGATTGATGCTGGCGCTTTCCAAAAAACGCAGTCTTGGAGAAACTTGTCGGGCTGGACAGAGCCGTAAGCCAGAATTCCGGCAGAGGCGATTTTGCGGTCCCGCCGGCCATCACGCCGGGACGCGGCATCGCCGCTGCGTGGGTAAGTCGGTTTTGCTTACTTACCCAGCATAGACGGCCCGCGCCGCATCCAGTTCCTGCTTCACCGCGTCTCTCAGTGCGGCCGGTTCCAGCACTTCCACGCCCGCACCGTGGCGCAGGATGTCCATGACCAGTTCAGTCGGGTTGGAGTAAGGCAGTTCGAGCAGGTAATGTCCGTCAGGTTCAAGGCGCGACTGCTGCTGGGGGTGCCACTGCTCGGCGGATACCCACCGGGCGTGTTGAGGCGTGAAGCGCAGCTTGGCCCAGGTCACGCTGGCGCCGGAAAAAATGCCGTAGCCGGCGCCCAGCACCGCATCCATATCCCGCTTGGGAATTTCCCTGGCCTTCCTGTCGATTTGCTCCGCGCGACGAATCGCATCCACGGCGAAGCTGCGGACTTCCTTGCGCAGGTGGCACCAGGCATCCAGGTACCAGTTGTCGCGGTAATAGATCAGTCGCTGCGGCGAGACTTCACGTTCGGTCTCGCGGTTGGTGCCGCGGTTGTAATGGCGGATGAACAAGCGCCGCCGCTTGAGTAGCGTCGATGCGATCAGGTCGAAGTACTTCAAGTCGGCGTGGCGCTTGGCGGCATGGAGGATACGAATGCGCTTGGCTACTTCCTCGGGAGCGTCGTCCTGGCAGCCCAGCAGGCTCTTCAACCGTGTCTGCAAGGGGGTGATGTGCGGGCCGAGCAGGCCCGGTTGAACTTCTTCGAGCAGGTTCTGCATCATCAGCAGCGCATGTATTTCCGAGGCATTGAACCACAGTCCCGGCAACTCGTGCTTGACCGCATGGCGGCTCGGTGCTTCAAAACGATACCCGGACAAATCGCGGTCATAGACGATAGGCACGTTGAGGCGGTCGCGCAGGTATTGCAGGTCGCGCTTCAGCGTGGCTCGGGAAACTTCGAGCTTGTCGAGCAACTGCCGGAAAGTGACGGTTTTCCGCTCGTGCAGGATTTGCTCGATCTTGTAGAAGCGTTCCGTCTGATTCATATTGCCTCTCCCGCGGCTGTAAGAACTTGATCGATTATGCCGTATTCGCGATCGAGCAACTTCAATGCGGCAATCTAAAGGGGTAGACTGTGCATCGTCCAGCCACGCACCCGATGCCGATCATGAAACTATCGCCAACATTCTCCGAAGCCGACCTCGACCGCCTTGAGGCATTGCTCGACTCCTCCATCTTCAAGGACGAGTCGATGCAGCTGGATGAATTGCAGGCCTTGCTCTGCGCCGTGGCCAGCGGCCCGGAGACGATTCCGCCGAGTGTCTGGCTGCCGGCGGCGCTGGGCGAAACCCCTGCCTACGAGACAGAAAGCCAGGAGAGCGAAGCGCATGCACTGGTCATGGGGTTCTACAAGGCGATCGCCATGACGCTGTCGGAAAACGATGAATTGGAACTGATTCTTTATCCCTTCGCGGACGATCCCGATGAACTCGATTTCGCCACCTGGGCCGATGCCTATATCTTCGGAACCCAACTGGGTTGCGACTGGTATGCCGCTGCGGGGGAGCAGGTCGAAGATCTGTCGGAGCTGCTGCAGTCGTTCTTTCTGCTCAACGGCATGCTCAAGGAGGATGCGGAGAATCACCGCGAGCGCTGGATGTCGGCAGCAGAAGAGATGGCCGCCGTGAGTCGCGCACAGGAGGAACTGCCCGAACTGGTTGTAGAGATTTACCAGTTCTGGAGAGAGCAGCGCTCTGCCGCGGAAACCGGTGCATCCGGCATGGCTAGCGACACTGTTTGTCCGTGCGGCAGCGGCAAGCCATTCAAGAAATGCTGCGGCAGTCCAGGAAGACTACATTAACCTCCGTCATTCCCACGAACTCCCACGAAAGAGGGAACGACGCCCCGCAGGCAGTCCGCTTGGGGGACAAATCAACTGGGCGTCGGCATGCGCTCCAGTTCTTCGTGCAGCGCCAGCCAGGTTTCTTCCGTCTGCTCGATCGAGCGCAGCACCTCGGTCTTGCGCTTGAGCAGGCTGTGCGCCAGGGCCGGCTCGGCAGCGGTGTTTCCTATCGCGGCATACAGCGCTGGATCGGACAGGCGGGTCTCGAGCAGCGCCAGTTCGGCTTGCTGCGCGGCAAGCTGTTTTTCGATTTTCACGGTCTCTTTCTGCGCGGCACGTCTTTGCTCCACTAGCACCTGACGTTCTACCGCCGCCAATGCCCGGTCTTCGCGCCGCGTCTGCTTGACGGCCGACGGTGCGGCGGCATTGGCTGCGGCCGAACGCTGTCGGGCGAGCCAATCCGAATAGTCGTCGAGGTCGCCGTCGAATGGCCGCACGCAACCGTCGGCGATCAGCCATAACTCGTCGGCGGTGGTGCGTAGCAGGTGCCGGTCGTGCGAGACCAGCACCACGCCGCCTTCGTATTCCTGCAAGGCCAGGTTGAGCGCCTCGCGCATCTCTAGATCGAGATGGTTGGTCGGTTCGTCGAGCAGCAGCAGGTTAGGCTTCTGCCAGATCAGCAGTGCCAGTGCCAGGCGCGATTTCTCTCCGCCGGAGAAGCGGCCGCAGGGTGAGGTCGCCATGTCGCCGCGAAAATCGAAACTACCGAGATAGGTGCGCAGTTCCTGCTCACGCGTCCTGGCATCCAGACGCAGCATGTGCTGCAGCGGCGATTCGTCAGGACGCAACTGTTCCAACTGATGCTGGGCGAAATAGCCGATTTTCAGCCCTTTGCCTTCGATGCGTTCACCGGCCATGGGACGCAACTCGCCGGCAAGCAGTTTCACCAGCGTCGACTTGCCGGCACCATTGCGCCCCAGCATGGCCAGGCGCTGGCCCGGCCGCAACGTCAGCCGGATATTCGCGAGGACGGTCTGGTCGCCGTAACCGGCGCGTCCTTCGTTGACCACCAGCAGCGGGTCGGGAGCCGGACCGGTTTCGCGGAAACGGAAAGTGAATTGAGTATCGACGTGCGCTGCCGTCACTTCTTCCATGCGCGCCAGCGCCTTGATACGGCTCTGCGCTTGGCGTGCCTTGGTGGCCTTGGCGCGGAAGCGCTCGACAAAGCTGTGGAGATGGAGGCGCTCGCGCTGCTGTTTCTCGTACATCGATTGTTGCAAAGCCAGCTGCGCGCTGCGTTGGCGCTCGAAGTCGCTGTAGCCGCCAGTGTAAAGTTTGAGTTTCTGCTGTTCCAGATGCAGGATATGCTCGGCGACCGCATCGAGAAAGTCGCGGTCATGCGAGATCAGGATCAGCGTGCCGGGATAACTCTTCAACCAGTTTTCCAGCCATAGCACGGCGTCGAGATCGAGGTGGTTGGTCGGCTCGTCGAGCAGCAGCAGATCCGAGCGGCACATCAGCGCCCGCGCCAGGTTCAGGCGCACCCGCCAGCCGCCGGAGAAATCCGCCACCGGCCGGGCGTGGTCTTCGTCGGAAAATCCCAGTCCGTGCAGCAGCTCGGCAGCGCGTGCGCGCGCCGCATAGCCGCCGATTTCGCCGAGGCGGCCATGCAGTTCGCCTACCAGGTGGCCATCATGGTCCTCGTCGGTGGCGGCTTCGGCCTCCGCCAGTTTGCGCTCGATGGCGCGCAGTTCGGTATCGCCGTCGAGGGTGAACTCGATCGCGGCATCGGGCAATGCCGGCGTCTCCTGCGCGACATGCGCCAGCATCCAGGTGCGCGGCAGTTCCAGATCGCCGCTCTCGGCATGCAGTTCGTTGCGCAGCAGCGCCAGGAACGAGGACTTGCCGCTGCCGTTGGCGCCGATCAGGCCGATCTTCCAGCCCGGGTGCAATTGCAGGCTGGCGTCTTCGATGAGCAGTTGCCCATTGCGGCCGAAACAAAGGTTGCGCAGGAGAATCATGGCAGGATCAGGCGGGGAGAATATTCAAAATGGGAAAGTGCAGAAGAGTGTCGCGGGGTTGCGGGGTTGGTATTCGCCTTCGGTGCTGCGGAGCCAACCCGCCAGGATTTTTGCAGTGTGCTGCGGGCAGTGCCGAAGGCGTATTCTGGATCAGCGTTTCCCGCTCTTGAAAAGGCTTTGCCAGCGCTCCCACTCCGCCCGGCAGGCTGATGGTACCTGGGTCATCGGGAGTACCGCCAGGAAGTTCAGCGGGGCCAGATTCTGTGCGATGCGCGTGGCGCGGGCCAGGCATTCGCCGAGGTTGTGGCTATCCTCGCTTCTGCCGGCCACGGTGGAGTGCACTACGTCCGGAAAAGAGAAGCGCTGCAGATAGCGTTCCGAGACCAGGCGGATCGGGCAGGGAAAGATGTCGTTCTGCAAGCGAATCTTGGGGAGCGGATCCTTGCCGCGACAGCGTTGCAGATAATTGGTCATCAGCGCCGGAAAGGTTTCCGCGACGGCCAGCCAGCCAATGCTCGCCACCAGCCCGGTGGCATGGGCGTCGTCGGCCATGGATTCGGGGATTCCGTAGTCGGGCAGCAGGGCGCGCATGGCGGCGCCGGTGGCCAGCGCGTTCATCCAGTAGGCCTGGTAGTTGAATGCGGCGCAACGCCCTTTCTGATAGCGCATCATCATCGTGGCAACGAATACCACCCGCTGCACAAAGTCCATTCCCAGGCGCACCACCGCCTGCTGCACCGAGGCCGTCTTTTCGGCGCCGATGAACCTGGCGGCATTCGCGTAATTGATCAGCGACAGGGAAATCACCGGATCGGACTGCAACACGGAGGCCACTTTCCGGATGTCGTCCTTGCTCACGGCATCTTCGACCATGTGAAACAAGGTGCTGGGTACCGGCAGATTGCTGTGGGATTCGATGGCATCCAGGAAATCCTGCATGGAAGGCGTTTCTTCCTCCGTGATGGGCATCTCGCTTGCCGCGGAAAGCATTTCCAGCGCCACTTCGCCGGCCGCACCGGTTTCCTTGAGGAAGGCCTCGACCCCGATTCCTGTGAGAAAACGCTGGTACACCACGTCGGGCAGGCTTACTCCCTCCTTGCCGGTCCATTTCGGCAGCGCGCTGGTGAAGCGGCCCACCCCGTCGATCACGGTCCAGCACAGGGCATCCGGCGAGGTTTCGATGTTGCCTAGCAGGTAATTGATTGCTGCCGGCACCATTTCCTTGATTGGACGGCCGGGGTCATGGCAGGGATCGCAGGCCAGCGCCATGACCGCCGGCCAGTCGAACTCGGCGGGAACATAGGCTGCGATGATGCCGAAGCCGGGACGGGCCTGGCCGTCCGCAGCGACTTCGAACTGAAAAATACGGGGATCCAATTATTTTTCCAGAGTTATGCTAGCGCAAGTGTAAATCATACCGCAGTACCCGCAGCAAGCGCACATTCGCCATGTTTCGAAGACAATGTCACGTCACCCGTGGCCTTGGGCGGAGTTGCCGACAAAGACGATAGGCCCTTCCTGCGCCGGATGCTTGCCGCGGCGACCGGCATAGATTTTGGCAATGCATGCCAGGTCCGCGGCTTCGTCGCCGCTCAACGCCAAGTAATCGAGTATGCCGACCTCGCGACGGGCATAGTCGATGAAGGCGCAGCCCAGCGGTACCCGTGCCGCCAGCGCCAGGCGGTAGAAGCCGCTCTTCAGCCCGGCGGTGGCACGGCGCGTACCTTCCGGGGTGATGGCCAAATAAAAATTTTCACTGCACTCGAACTCCGCCAGCATCCGGGTGATGAACCCGGTGCGTTTGCTGCGGTCGACCGGAATGCCGCCGAGCCATTGGAACACCGCGCCGAAAGGCCGGCGGAACAGGGTGTCCTTGGCGGCAAAGCGTATCGGCAATGCAATTGCCCAGCGCGCGAGGATGCCGACGACGAAATCCCAGTTCGAGGTATGAGGATAAACGATGACGACCGCTTTGGGCGGTTGCGGCGGAATGAAGACTACCTTCCATCCGAACAGGTGCAGCAGCCAGCGTGCGATTGCGCTCACTCGATCCCCTGGCTCGCCAGATAATCCTCGTAGTTGCCCTTGTAGTCGATGATGTCGCCGTCCTTGATCTCGAAAATCCGCGTGGCGATCGAGGAGACGAACTCGCGGTCGTGCGAGACGAACACCAGCGTGCCGGGGTACTTGTCGAGGGCGGTGTTGAGCGACTCGATCGACTCCATGTCGAGGTGGTTGGTCGGTTCGTCCATCAGCAGCACGTTCGGCTTCATCAGGATGAGTTTACCGAAGATCATGCGGCCCTGCTCGCCGCCGGAGATGACCTTGACCGATTTCTTGGCGTCGTCGCCGGAGAACAGCAGCCGTCCCAAGGTGCTTCTCACGATCTGCTCATCGTCGCCTTCGCGCGTCCAACGTTGCACCCAGTCGAACAGCGACACGTCGCTGGCGAATTCTTCGCTGTGGTCCTGGGCAAAATAGCCCGGGCGGGCCTTCTCCGCCCACTTGACGGTACCGCCCTGCGGCGTCAGACCGCCCGGACAATTCGACGCTGCGCCGGCCAGGCAGCGCAGCAGCGTGGTTTTGCCGACGCCGTTCTCGCCGATGATGGCGACCTTCTCGCCGGCCTCGATGAAAGTGCTGAAATTCTGGAACAGCGTGCGGTCGTAGCCGTGGCGCAGGTTCTCGATCTCCACCGCATGGCGATGCAGCTTCTCCTTGTCGTCCACTTCGAAGCGGATCCACGGGTACTGGCGCGAGCTGGGCTTGAGATCCTCGACCTTGATCTTCTCGATGAGCTTGGCGCGCGATGTGGCTTGGCGCGCCTTCGACTTGTTGGCCGAGAAGCGGCGCACGAACTCCTGCAATTCGCTGACGCGCTCCTTGGCCTTGGCGTTGGCCGCCTGCTGGCGTGCGCGCGCCTGCGTCGAGGCTTCCATGTAATCGTCATAGTTGCCGGGGTAGACCTTGAGCGTGCCGTAGTCCAGGTCCGCCATGTGGGTGCACACCTGGTTGAGGAAATGGCGGTCGTGGGAAATGATGATCATGGTGCTGTCGCGCTGGTTGAGCACATCTTCGAGCCAGCGGATGGTATTGATGTCGAGGTTGTTGGTCGGCTCGTCGAGCAGCAGGATGTCCGGGTCGGCGAACAGCGCCTGCGCCAGCAGCACGCGCAGCTTCCAGCCCGGCGCTACGGCGGACATCGGGCCGTTGTGCTGTTCCGTGGGGATGCCGACGCCGTGCAGCAGCTCACCGGCGCGCGCTTCGGCGGTGTAGCCGCCGAACTCGGCAAACTTCGATTCCAGTTCCGAGGCATGCAGATACTCCTCATCGGTCGCCTCGGGGTTGGCGTAGATCGCGTCCTTCTCCAGCATGCAGGTCCACATCTGTTCGTGGCCCATCAGCACCACGTCGAGCACGCGCAGATCCTCGTAGGCGAACTGATCCTGCCGGAGGAAGGACATGCGCTCGTGGGCATCGAGCGAGACATTGCCGGCGGACGGCTCCAGGATGCCGGCCAGGACGCGCATGAAAGTGGTCTTGCCGGAGCCGTTGGCGCCGATCAGACCGTAGCGGTTGCCCTCGCCGAACTTGAGGGAAATATTTTCGAACAGGGGCTTGGCCCCGAACTGGACGGTAATGTTGGAAGCGACGAGCAAGGCGGGGGATCCTGTTTCAGATGAATGCGAAGAGACTGCAAAGGCACGGAGGAACAACGGCGTCGAGGCCGTCCGATACCTTCATGGGGGCGTCATTCTAACCGTTTTCTCCTCTCGCCGAGGAGAAAACCGATTGTCCGGCGCGGCCTGGGGTTAATTACGCTACGCTCTCCGGCTCGCCCTGCCAGAGCATTTCGTAGCCGAGTTCCTTGCTGTCAGAACACATTTCGGCCAAGGCCGAAAACTTGGCCTTAAATATCTCGTCGGCATGTGATCTTTCATGCTCCTCGAATGAGCGCCAGTAAGTCACGATGGCAAGATGATCGCCGGCGGCTCCGGAGGCGTTTAAAGAGCCTTCCGCGGAGACGAATCCGCCGAACTTGAAAACCTGTCCGGCGATGAAGCCGCCTTTGTCGCCGCCATAGGTGTTCTTCACGACATTGCACATCTCGCCAAGCGCCAGTTCGACTTCATCAAGCCCGACGCCAGGCTTGATCTCGATGGTGTTGAAAAGCATTTTGGCCCCGAAAGGTATGGAAATCGGCTCGAACATGACATTCTCCTTGGGTCGGCTGCATTGTTCCAATTGGATAAATAATACCCTGGAGAGTTCAAGCATCGCCTTGCTATACTGCTTTTCCTCTTTCGACGGCCTCCCCATTGTGAAGCAAATCAGCCACGCACAACTCGCCGGCCTTAGCCAGCAGGCCCGCACCTCGCCGCGCCAGCGCATGAACCACAACCTGCACGCCGAACTGTCCGACCCGATTCAAAGGCTGGCGATAGCGATGGAACCGGATACCTATATCCGTCCTCACCAGCATAGCCGAACCTGGGAAATGTTGACGGCCTTGTGCGGCCGTTTCGTGGTGCTGAACTTCGATGCCGACGGCGTCGTGATCGACCGGACGGTGCTCGGCGAGGATGCTGTTGTCGTCGAAACGCCCATCGCCTGTTCGCATGCGGTGCTCTCGCTCGATCCCGGCGGGGTGATCTTCGAAGTCAAGCACGGACCCTATGTCCCCTTCAAGGAGGAGGACTTCGCGTCCTGGTCGCCGGCCGCCGATACTGAAGCCAGTCGCTCCCTGATGGCCTGGTATGCGACAGCGGCGGTGGGTCAACGCTGGGTTTGATGACTTCGGGATACGCGCAGGAAATATGCCGTTACCATCCCGCCGCCCAACATCAGGCTGAGTATCGCGGCGAGCCAGAAGCCCGGGGCACCCCTCGGTGCGGCGATCCAGTCGGTCAGGCCAAGCGTGTAGCCGCCGCTAAGGCCGACACCCCACAGCGCCACGGCATAAATTATCATCGGCACCGTGGTTTTCTTGTAGCCGCGCAGCAAGTTCATCACCACCGCTTGCAGCGCATCGAACAGGTGATACACGGCCACGTAGCCGATCAGCAGCGTCGCCGTTTGCCGCACCTCGGCCTGGCTGGTGTAGAAGCCGGCAATGGTGCCGGCGCCGAACCACAGCACCAGGCTGGATAGCGCACCGCATGCCAGGCCGGTCGCGATGCTCACGAGGCCGGCGTGTCTGGCGCGCTGCGCATCGCCGGCGCCGAGTGCCTGGCCGGCCAGCACGCTGGCGGCATTGCCCAACGACAGCGGCAGCATGAACACCAGCGCGGCCAGGTTGGCCGCGATCTGGTGCGCGGCCGAAGTTGCCGGACCGAGCCGGGCGATGAACAAGGCCATGAAGGTGAAGGCGGTGACATCGACGAAGTAGGTGACGCCGATCGGCAGGCCCAGCTTCAGCAAGCCGACGAGTTCCGCCTGCCGTGGCAGGCTCCAGCCGGCGAAAATCCGATAGAGCCGGTACTCCTCGGTACGCGCGCACCAGGTCCACGCCAGCAGGCAAGTGAGCCAGCTGAGGATGGCCGTGGCCACGGCACAACCCGGCCCGCCCAGCGCCGGCAGCCCAAAGCTGCCGTAGACGAACACCAGGTTCAAAGGAACCTTGAGCGCCACCCCGATCAGGTTGAACACCATGATCGGTCGCGGCTTGCCGATGCCGCTGGAAAATCCGTAGAAGACGCGAAACAGCAGCGCGGGCGCTACGCTCCAAGATAACGCGTTCAGGTAGGCGCGTACCTTGATCTCCACTTCGGGCGTGAGGCGCGACAGCGCCAGGAAGGGCTCGGGATTGCGCAACAGGAGAATCACCAGGATGCTGAGCAATAGCGCCAACCACGCCGACTGACGCACTTCTTCGCCGATCTCCGCGTCGCGGTCGGCGCCGTACAGATGGGCGATGCTTGGGGTCAGCGCCAGCAGCACCCCCATGACGCTGACGATAACCGTAATATAGATCGAGTTGCCGATACCCACCGCCGCGAGATCGACCGCGGAAAGCCGTCCCGCCATGACGGTATCGATGACGCCATTGGCCATCACCGCCAGCTGCGCGATGATTACCGGCCAGGCAAGGTGGAACAGGTTGCGCAGGAGGGAAGGGGAGTTGGGCAAGGTGCGGTGAACCGAATCAAGCCGGCAAAAGCGGCCGGCTAATATTTACTTTGCATCAGGCGATCCAGAAGCCTTCTCCTCCTCTCGGCGCCTTGCCTGGGGCGCCGAGGATGTCGATGATCCAGGGCGGACGTCTTTATAACGCGGGGGTGTCGACGTCGTCCGGGTCCATGTCTGGCTCCAGCGTGGCGGGGTACTTCTCCATCTGCTCCCTCAAGAGCTTCTGATGCTTGCTCTCTTCATCCCTGAGTTCCTCGAAAAGCTTTCGTACGGCCTGGTCCTGAATGGCCGGCAGCGCTTGATCGAAAAACTCATGGGCCTTGATTTCGGATTCCATCGCAACTTCCATGGCATGCCGCGGAGACATGTAGGGTCTTGGCTTTCCAATGTCCGGGGCCTCGATATCCTCAATCATGTCCGTCGTGACTCGCGATGGCGCGTTGCCAAAAAGTGAACGTCTTCGTTCTGCCAACTCCGTCCCATGACGTTGCTCGCTTCGAGCCATCATGGCGAAGAAATCCGCCGCATCGCCGCGGTACCGCTCTCCGAGCTGAGCCACGAACCGGAGGTAACGCTCTTCCGCTTCCTTTTCGATCAGCACGGCCAAGTCGAGTGCATCCTGCAGGTTCAAGCTTGAAACGTTCAGTTGAATAGTCATGATTACCTCCTGCGAAATAGGACTGAATCTAGGATGGGGAGTTCAACCGTTCATTCGTTCATTTGAAAGCGCCTCCAGGCATTGTAGCCGCAGTCGGCTTTGTCCGGTTGTCGATAAACGAAAGTCTTCGCTTGGCTTTCGTTCAACCATTGATCGCGCGCAACGACTCAAGATCGCAGATGGCGTTCGCCGTCCGTTGGACGACGTCGAGCGAAACAGTCTTTGGCTGCATCGCGGGAAGCAGCATGACATCCGAGCCGGCCAGCGTCATCAGCCAACAAAAGTATGGGTAAATGGTGTTCTGCCGATAGCGCAACCATGCCTCGTCGAACGATAGCGCCGGACCGCCCGCCGCATGCAGCCGATCCAGATAAAAGCCCAAAAGCTCACGTTCCCATCGCCGCCGATCCTCGACAGTCAGCGCGGAAACCAATGCATAGGCATAGTCGAAGGCCCATCCCCCTTGCATGACGATTTGCCAATCGGTGTATCCCATTCCGCCTTCACTCGTCATATATGCCTGGCCAATGTGCGGGTCGCCGTGCAGGAATGTCCGGGGATCGCGCAGGTTCATTTCGAACGATGCGGCCAGCGCATTCCACAGGGCATCAGTGCATGCCAACAATGCCTGCGGGATCATTGCCTGCGCGCGGCCGATGCCGAGCTTCGCGAGATATTTGAAGCCGCAGGGCCTTATCGTATCGAGGAACATGGCGGGAGTTCGCAGCCAACTCAAACGGTCTTTGAGTTGCGGGCTGTCCCAGAAATGGCCGTGCCAGATGGCCATGTTGGACAGCAAGCTTTCCATCTGGGTGCGCGATATTCTCGTTCCGGTCGAGACGAATGTCGCTCCCTTGGAAGCGACGATGTTCTCGATCAAGACCATGGAGCGCCAGGAGTCGCGGTCGATGCAGGCGTGGTAACCCTTTGGCGCCTCGATATCGACCAGCGGACGGATCTGGGGATAGAAACCAATCTCGCCGTCGATCAATCCGGAAAAGCCGAGCATCACCCGCTGATTGAAGTCTTTCGAACACTTGGTGAATATCTCGGCGGGCACTCCTCCTTGGCGGGCCGGCTCGTTAAGGTCAAGTTTCAGGCTCTGTCGCGTCGATGTGCCGACGCTTCCCCCGGTTGCCTGGAAATCAAGGACACGGGCACCGGGAACTCCCTTGCACAGGACCGCGGTCAGCCATGCCGGCGTGATCTCCAGATGGGAGCGTGGCACGTCGAATTCATGGCGCGCTTTTGACGGCCGGAGTATTTCCCGGATGACATGTCCGCCAACAGACAAGAACCGGCTCGCCATCCCGATTCTGCCCTGCCAACTGGAGGAGGCTACGGTCATGTGGTATTTCACCGCAAGGACAAGGTTGGGGAAACCTCCCTGGGTTGCCGGCAGAGAGGAAAGGGTTGCCGGTTCATGCGTCCCGGCAGGACAGGGCGGACCTTGCTATTGCGCCGAAGCGATCTGTCGCAGAGCCTGTTCGAAGACTTCGACTGGTTGCCCACCCGAAATCAGGTATTTGTTATTGATGATGCAGCTGGGGACCGAATGGATGCCAGCATCGATATAGAAACGTTCTTTTTCGCGCACCTCGATCGCGTACTCGTCGCCGATCAGGATTTCTTTTGCGCGCGCCACGTCCAAACCCGACTCGCCTGCCAGGCGCAACAGCACCTCATGGGATTCCGGGCATTCACCGTGGGTGAAGTAGGCTTGCAGCAAGGCTTTTTTGAGCGCCGGTTGACGTCCTGCCGGACGGGTGTCGGACAATCCCGCCCAATGCAGCAGGCGATGCGCATCGAAGGTGTTGTAGATGCGTTTCCATTTCTCCGTGTGAAAGGTGAAACCCATCGCGGCGCCGCTTTGGCAGATGGACTCGAAAATCTGCGCCTGTTGCTCGGGGCTGTAGCCATACTTCGATGTCATATGCTCGGCCAGGTCCTGCCCGCCGTGAGGCATGTGGGGGTTGAGTTCAAAAGGCTGGAAGCGCAAATCGGCCGAGTAATCGTCGCCCATGAGTTCGAGCGCCAGTTCCAGCGCGCTCAGGCCGATAGCGCACCAGGGACAGGATATGTCGGAAACAAAGTCGATTTTGAGGTGAGTCGTCATCGCTATTTAGGATATGAGAGCCATGCCCCGGGTGGGGTGGTGGTGGGGGTGGTGAGGGTAGTGGCGAAATGGAGTAAAAAATATTAGCAAAATTGAGGAGAAGGGGATATCGAAATCGTGTCGAAATTGTGTCGATACGCGGAAATGGTCCATGACTTCTTCCGGCAGTGCAATTGTTGCCGCGTCGGGGCGCAAACCGGCAAATTTTTCTTAAGCCGCAAAGAAAAATCCAAGCGGGTGGATCTTCGCCATGCTGGTGTTTCTTCATTGCCGAGGCTTGCGTATCCAAACCGCCGCATCAGGCATGCTTGATGCTTCACAAGGTTCGAGGGCGCGGTGGCCGGGGTGTTGCCGTTAGCCCTCAACTATTTTCCTTCTGCGCCGCCGATTCTTGCCCAGGCAATTGCGGCTTGCGTCTCCATGGATACGCCTATTCGCTCTCGGCCAGCCAACGTGCGATGGGAATAGCCTAAAATAGGCGGCCTTCCTCCATCGTGTTTCCCCATGTCTGTCCGCCTGCGCGAAATTCCCTATAACTATACGTCGTTCTCCGACCGCGAGATCGTCATCCGTCTGCTCGGCGCGGAAGCCTGGCAGGTGCTCGACGAGTTGCGCGCCGAGCGTGTCACGGGCCGTTCGGCGCGCATGCTCTACGAGGTGCTCGGCGACATCTGGGTGGTGCAGCGCAATCCCTATCTCGAAGACGACCTGCTTGCCAACCCGGTCCGGCGCGAGGCACTGGTCGAAGCGCTGCGTCACCGGCTGCGCGAAATCGACAAGCGGCGCGGGGCCAATCCGGCAGTGACGCAATTGCTGGCTGCCGCCGAACAGGCGGTACGGCGTTTTGAAGCATGGTTTGCGGAGACCCGCGAGAAACGGCGCGAGGTGCTGCGGGTGCTGCTCAAGCACACGCGCCGGGACAACATCTGCTTCGATGGTCTGGCGCGTGTCAGCCATGTCACCGATGCCACCGACTGGCGCGTCGAATACCCCTTCGTGGTGCTGACGCCCGACAGCGAAGCGGAAGTCGCCCCCCTGGTGCGCGGCTGTATCGAACTCGGCCTGACCGTCATCCCGCGCGGCGGCGGCACCGGCTACAGCGGCGGCGCCGTGCCGCTCACGCCGTATTCTGTCGTCATCAACACCGAGAAGCTCATCGACCTTGGAGAAGTTTGCCAGACCCTGCTGCCCGGCGTTGCGCAGCCCTATGCGACGATCTCCACCGGCGCCGGCGTGGTGACGCGGCGTGCCATGGAAGCGGCGGAGAACGCCGGCCTGGTGTTCGCTTGCGATCCGACCTCGGCGGATGCCTCGTGTATCGGCGGCAACATCGCCATGAATGCCGGCGGCAAGAAGGCGGTGCTGTGGGGTACCGCGCTCGACAACCTGGCCTCGTGGAAAATGGTCATGCCCGACGGCCACTGGCTGGAGGTCGAGCGTATCGGCCACAACCTGGGCAAAATCCACGACCAGGAAACCGCGACCTTCCGCCTCAAGCGCACCGACGATGAAGGCTGCCAACTGGCCGAGGAGTTTCTCTCGATTCCGGGCAAGACCTTCCGCAAGGCCGGCCTGGGCAAGGATGTCACTGACAAGTTCCTCGCCGGCCTGCCCGGCGTGCAGAAGGAAGGCTGTGACGGCATCATCACCTCGGCGGTATGGATACTGCACAAGCTGCCGGCGCACACGCGCACGGTCTGCCTGGAATTCTTCGGCCAGGTGCACGAGGCGGTGCCGAGCATTGTCGAGATCACCGACTATTTCAAGCCCGGCGGGGCGGGCGCACGCGCCGGCGTCCTGCTGGCCGGCCTGGAGCATCTCGACGAGCGCTATGTGCGCGCCGTCGGTTATGCGACCAAGGCCAAGAAGCATGGCAGGCCGAAGATGGTGCTGATCGGCGACATTGTCGGCGCCGAGGAAAACGCCGTGATGCTCGCCGCTTCCGAAGTGGTGCGCATCGCCGGCTTGCGCTCGGGTGAGGGCTTCATCGCGGTCTCGGCCGAAGCGCGCAAGAAGTTCTGGCTCGACCGCGCCCGTACCGCCGCCATCTCCAGGCATACCAATGCCTTCAAGATCAACGAGGACGTGGTCATCCCGCTCGCGCGCATGGGCGACTACTGCGACGGCATCGAGCGCATCAACATTGAACTCTCGCTGGCCAATAAGATCGAGTTGTGCAACGCGCTGGCCGAGTTTCTCCGCGGAGACCTGCCCTTGCATCTGGGCGACGCCGCGCTCGACAAAAAGGAAATCATCGGCGATCGCCGTGCCCAGGCGCTGGAAGTCGTGCATGAAACACGCGGGCGCTGGCAGTTGTTGCTCGAAAATCTCGATACGCCGTGGCCGCCGCAGCGTCGCTGGCACCCGGTGCCGTCGCCCGGCCCCCTGTCCGATGAGCGCTGGCGTCCGGCGCCCAGTGGCACTCCCGCAGAAGCGACCGTGTTCCAGCGCCTGCAGGATTACTCCCTGCGGGTTTCCTGGAAGCAAGAGATCAAGCCGTTGCTGGAGACCATCTTCGACGGCAACGCATTCCGCCCGGTGCTGGCGAAGATCGAGGCCATCCATCGGGAGGTGTTGCGCGGACGCGTCTTCGTCGCCCTGCACATGCACGCCGGCGACGGCAATGTGCATACCAACATCCCGGTCAATTCCGACCGCTATGCCATGCTGCAGACGGCTTACCGCACGGTCGAGCGCATCATGCACCTGGCGCGCAGCTTGGGCGGCGTGATCTCCGGCGAGCATGGCATCGGCATCACCAAGCTGGAATTCCTCACCGAGGAGGAAATCCGGCCGTTCCGCGAGTACAAGCAACGCATCGATCCGGAGGGGCGTTTCAACAAAGGCAAGCTGCTGGCCGGTGCCGGCCTGAGCAACGCCTATACGCCTTCATTCTCGCTGCTCGGCACCGAATCGCTGATCATGGAGCAGTCGGAGATCGGTTCCATCTCGGCGCTGGTCAAGGATTGCCTGCGCTGCGGCAAATGCAAGCCGGTGTGTTCGACCCACGTGCCGCGCGCCAACCTGCTGTATAGCCCGCGCAACAAGATACTCGGCACTTCGCTCTTGATCGAGGCTTTCCTCTATGAGGAGCAGACCCGACGCGGCGTCTCGCTGATGCATTTCGACGAGTTCTCCGACGTGGCCGACCATTGCACGGTCTGCCACAAGTGCGCGAATCCCTGTCCGGTGGACATCGACTACGGCGATGTGTCGATCGCCATGCGCAACTTCCTGCGACGCCAGGGCAAAAAGAAATTCAAACCCGGCACGGCACTGGCGATGGCTTTCCTCAATGCCACCGACCCAGCGACCATCAAGCTGCTGCGCGCTGCGATCGTGGGCCTGGGATACAAGGTGCAGCGCCTCGGCCATGCGCTGGGCAAGTCGCTGGGGCTGATCCAGGAAGCCGTGCAGCAGCCAATGGCAACGTTGGGCCAACCCGGCATCAAGGCACAGATCATCCACTTCATCGCCAAGCCGCTGCCGGCGAAGCTGCCGTCGAGAACCGCGCGCGCCTTGCTGGATATCGAGGACAGCACCCTGATCCCGGTGATCCGCAATCCGCAGAAGCTCACCGAGCTCAGTGACGAAGACCGCGACGCTGTCTTCTATTTCCCCGGCTGCGGCTCGGAACGGCTGTTCTCCCAGGTCGGCCTCGCCACCCAGGCGATGCTCTACCATCTCGGCGTCCAGACGGTGCTGCCGCCCGGCTACCTGTGCTGCGGCTATCCGCAGATCTCCAGCGGCGACGACGAGAAGGGCAGCCGGATCACCACCGACAACCGCGTGCTGTTCCACCGCGTCGCCAACACCCTCAACTACCTCGACATCAAGACGGTGATCGTCTCCTGCGGCACCTGCATGGACCAATTGGCCACGTACCAGTTCGACAAGA
The DNA here is from genome assembly GCA_041674385.1 of Sterolibacterium sp. Lineage (GTDB taxonomy): Bacteria > Pseudomonadota > Gammaproteobacteria > Burkholderiales > Rhodocyclaceae > JACRAR01. The sequence goes on along the minus strand of JBAYVU010000012.1, from coordinate 29,897 downwards.
TTTTCCCCGGCTGCCGACTGCTCGACATCCACGAATACTTGCTGGAGAAGGGCGTCAAGCTGGAGGGGATCGCCGGCACGCAATTCATGTATCACGAACCCTGCCACACGCCCATGAAAACCTACCAGGGCATCAAGGTGGTGAACTCGCTGATGGGCCAGACAGTTGCGCTCAACGACCGCTGCTGCGGCGAATCCGGTACGCTGGCGGTGACGCGGCCGGATGTGGCGACCCAGCTGCGCTTCCGCAAACAGGAGGAGCTGGAAAAGGGCGCAGCGAAACTTCGTGCCGCTGGTTCCGGCGACCAGGTGAAGATCCTTACCTCCTGCCCATCCTGTCTGCAAGGTCTGGCGCGCTACCACGACGATGCCGGCATTTCAGCGGAATATGTCGTGGTCGAGATGGCCAGAGCCATTCTCGGCCCGGACTGGCTGACCGACTATGTCGGGCGGGTCAATGACGGCGGGATAGAGCGGGTGCTGTTGTAAGACCCGCATCGATTCTTCTGCCACGCCGTTTCGACCCGGTCGGCGCTGCGGCCGCTATCCGCCATCTTTCTCACCGACGCCGTACTCGGTATCCAGTTTGTTCATGTAATGGGCGTAGTACCAGATGATGGCCACGTAGACGATCAGCGAACCCTGGGCGCTCATGTAGAAGCCGAGCGGGAAGCCGAGAATGGCGATGGCGTTGAGTTCGCGGGCGAAATAGCTCGTGACGAAGGTCGCTACGAACCACACCGCCAGCAACAAGGCGGTGATTCTGAGGTTTTGGCGCCAGTATTTGCGATGCAGTGGTGTTAATTGCAAGGGATATCCCTCCTCACCGATCCATCGTACCGGCTAGCATATGCACACCTCTCGAATAGCCCGTCGTTCCGGCGCAAGCCGGAACCCAGAAAGGCGCGTCAATGCTGGATTCCGGCTTCCGCCGGAATGACGGCGTCTGGTTTTGGCCTTTTTGTGCATACGCTAGATCGTACCGGGGCAAGCTTACCGGTATCTTATCAAACCGCCCGTGCCTGTCACTGTCTATTTGCCGGCGGGGGAGCCGCCTCCACTGCCGCGTCCCTTCTCATCCAGTGCACCTGCCTCTGCAGAGGAACCGGTTGCAGCGTGACATGGTCGATGCCGAGTGCATTTACTGTGGCGGTCACATCGGCCAGTACGGTTTCCCACTGGGCGAGATCGATGACGACGATGTGGGCCGATAGTGCAACCTGTTGCGAGGAAACGCTCCACAAGTGCAGGTCATGCACCGAACTCACGCCGGGCCGGGCGGCGATGGCATGGCCGATAGTTTCCAGCGAGAGATGCGGCGGCACGCCTTCCATCAGCGTATGCAGCGTTTCCTGCAGCAGTCGCCAGGTCGACGCGAGTATCAGGGCGGCGATGGCCAGCGTCAGGATCGGGTCGATCGGCGTCCAGCCGGTCAACGCGATGACCAGTCCGGCGACCAGTGCCGCCACCGAACCCAGCAGGTCGCCAATGACATGCAGCAGCGCGCCGCGGGTGTTGAAAGTCTGCTGACTGCGCGCCAGCTTCAACGCGACGACGATGTTGATGACCAGGCCGAGCATCGCCACCACGGCCACGGCTTCGCCCTGCACCGGATGCGGCGCGAGCAGGCGCTGGACCGCGGCCACGGCCAGGGCGACGATCACGCCGAGCATCAGCAAGGCGTTCCCCAAGCCGGCCAGTACCTCCGCGCGTTGCAGCCCGTAGCTATGCCGCAACGAGATAGGGCGACGCGCCAGCCAGGCAGCGAACACCGCCAGGGCCAGCGAGAAGCTGTCGGTGACCATATGGCCCGCGTCGCCGAGCAGCGCCAGGGAACCCGACCACCAACCGGCGCCGGCTTCGACTGCGGCGAAGCCCAGCGTCAGCAGCAGCGCCCAGCGCAGGCCATCGTCGGCTGTCGGACTGGCATGATGCGCCGGATGATGGTGCTCGTCGTTCATCGTCTCTCAGCTCAAGCGGTAGACAAGCAGAGCACCCCTGGTGCAGCGCGTCTCCGCTTACAACGCGGCCACCACCTGGTCGCCCATCTCCGAGCAGGATAGTTTCTTCTTGCCGGCCTCGAAGATGTCCGCGGTGCGGTAGCCCGCGGCGAGCACCTTCTTCACCGCGCCTTCGATGCGGCTGGCGGCCTGCTCGTCGTTGAAGGTGTAGCGCAGCATCATCGCCACCGAAAGTATCGTCGCCAGCGGGTTGGCGAGGTTCTTGCCGGCGATGTCCGGCGCCGAGCCGTGGCAGGGTTCGTACAAGCCCTTGTTGTTCTCGTCGAGTGATGCCGACGGCAGCATGCCGATCGAGCCGGTCAGCATCGACGCTTCGTCGGAGAGGATGTCGCCGAACATGTTGCCGGTGACCATCACGTCGAACTGCTTGGGGTTGCGCACCAGCTGCATCGCGGCGTTGTCGACCAGCATGTGGCTGAGTTCGACATCCGGGAACTCGGGGGCGATCTCGATCATCACGTCGCGCCACAGCTGGGTGGTTTCCAGCACGTTCATCTTGTCCACCGAGCAGAGTTTCTTGTTGCGCTTTTGGGCCGCCTTGAAGGCGACGCGGCCGATGCGGCGGATTTCGTCCTCGTTGTAGATCATCGTGTTGCGGCCGACGCGCTGGCCGTTCTCGGTGGCGATGCCGCGCGGCTCGCCGAAGTAGATGTCGCCGGTCAGTTCGCGCACGATCATGATGTCCAGGCCGGCGACGATTTCCGGCTTCAGCGACGAGGCGTTGGCGAGTTCCGCGTAGAGGATGGCCGGCCGCAGGTTGGCGAACAGGTTCAGGTCCTTGCGGATGCCGAGCAGGCCGCGTTCCGGGCGTTGCGGGCGGGGCAGGTTGTCCCATTGCGGGCCGCCGACGGCGCCCAGCAGCACGGCATCTGCGGCGCGGGCGATGTTTTGCGTGGCTTCCGGGTAGGGCGAGCCGGTGGCGTCGACGGCGCAGCCGCCCAGCAGCGCCTGCTCGGTTTCGATCTTCATGCCTTCCGACTTGAAGACGTCGAGCACGCGCAGGGCTTGCGCGACGATTTCAATGCCGATGCCGTCGCCCGGCAGGACTGCGATTTTCATTTGGAATATCCTTTCAGTTGAACAGCCAGGGTTGGGCCGCCTTGTGTTGGTTCTCGAACGCCTTGATCTCGTCGGCATGCTGCAAGGTCAGGCCGATCTCGTCGAGGCCGTTCAACAGGCAGTGCTTGCGGTGCGGCGTGATGTCGAAGGTAAACCATTCGCCGGCCGGGTTCCTCACGGTCTGCGTCTCGAGGTCGACACGCAGGCGGTAGCCTGCGCCGGCAAGGCACTCGCGGAACAGCTGGTCGACGATCTCGCTCGACGCGACGATCGGCAGGATGCCGTTCTTGTAGCAGTTGCCGAAAAAGATGTCGGCGAACGAGGGCGCGATGACGACCCGGAAGCCGTAGTTTTCGATGGCCCAGGGCGCATGTTCGCGGCTCGAACCGCAGCCGAAGTTGTCGCGCGCCAGCAGGACCTGTGCGTTCCGATAGCGCGGCTGGTTGAGGACGAAATCCTTGTTCAGCGGGCGCTTGCTGCAATCCATGCCGACATCGCCGTAATCCATGTAGCGCCACTCGTCGAACAGGTAGGGACCGAAGCCGGAACGCTGGATCGACTTGAGGAACTGCTTGGGGATGATCGCGTCGGTGTCGACGTTGGCGCGATCGAGCGGGCAGACGAGACCATCGAGGTAGGTGAATTTATTCATATTCGGAACTCGCTTAGAAGGGTTTGCGGATGTCGACGAAATGGCCGGCGATCGCCGCGGCGGCGGCCATCTCCGGGCTGACCAGGTGCGTCCTGCCGCCCGGCCCCTGGCGGCCTTCGAAGTTGCGGTTGGAGGTCGAGGCGCAGCGCTCCCCCGCCGGCAGACGGTCGGCATTCATGGCCAGGCACATCGAGCAGCCCGGCTCGCGCCACTCGAAGCCGGCGGCGAGGAATATCTTGTCGAGTCCTTCCTCCTCGGCTTGTCGCTTGACCTGGCCGGAACCGGGCACCACCAGCACCTGGTTGACGTTCGCCGCCTTGTGCTTGCCCTGGGCAATCTTCGCGGCGGCGCGCAGATCCTCGATGCGCGAGTTGGTGCAGGAACCGATGAACACCTTGTCGAGCTTGATCGATTCGATCGGCATGTCGGCGGCAAGGCCCATGTACTGGAGCGCCCGCTCGATGCCGGCGCGCTTGACCGGGTCGTTTTCCTTGGCGGGGTTGGGCACGCGGCCGTCGACCGCCAGCACCTGTTCGGGCGAAGTGCCCCAGGTCACCTGCGGGGAAATCTCGTCGGCCTTGAGCTCGACCACGCTGTCGAATTTCGCGTCGGCATCGGTTTGCAGCGTCTTCCAGTAGGCCACGGCCTTGTCCCAGTCCGCGCCCTTGGGCGAGTGAAGACGGCCTTGCAGGTAGGCGAAGGTCTTCTCATCGGGGGCGATCAGGCCGGCGCGCGCGCCGGCTTCGATGGCCATGTTGCACAGGGTCATGCGGCCTTCCATCGACAGGCCGCGGATCGCCGCGCCGCCGAACTCGATGGCGCAGCCCGTGCCGCCGGCCGTGCCGATCTTGCCGATCACCGCCAGGGCGATGTCCTTGGCGGTCACGCCCCGGCCCATCTGGCCGTCGACCCTGACCAGCATGCGCTTGGACTTCTTGGCGACCAGGGTCTGGGTGGCCAGCACGTGCTCGACCTCGGAGGTGCCGATGCCGTGCGCCAGCGCGCCGAACGCGCCATGCGTCGAGGTGTGGCTGTCGCCGCACACCACGGTCATGCCGGGCAGGGTGGTGCCGTTCTCCGGCCCGATCACATGGATGATGCCCTGGTTCCGATGCTTGAACGGGAAGTACACCAGCGCACCGAATTCCTTGATGTTGCTGTCCAGCGTCTCCACCTGCAGGCGGGAGACTTCATCCCGTATGCCCTGGTTCCAGTCCTTGGTCGGTGTGTTGTGATCCGGCACCGCCACCACGGAGCTGCTGCGCCACGGCTTGCGGCCAGCCAGGCGCAAACCTTCGAAGGCTTGCGGACTGGTGACTTCATGTACCAGATGCCGGTCGATATACAGCAGGCAGGTGCCGTCGCTTTCCTCGCGCACCACATGCGATTCCCATAATTTGTCGTAAAGTGTTTTGCCAGCCATGGCAGCTCCTTCAATAAGACATCCGATTCGAAACAACCCATCCCCGCACTGTTCACTGTTCATCGGCGCGGGGTTTAAGGCATGCTATAGCGGTTTCCATACCGGAACAAGTCTAGCGGTTATACTAGTACATAGACTAACAGCCAACCGGCGAAGACTAAACATCTGGCCTCAAACATGGATACCCGTCGCAAGGAGCTCGGCCAATTCCTGCAAGCGCTGCGAAGTCGCAGCGAGCCGGCAGCCTTCGGCTTTGCAGCGGGCAACCGCCGCCGTACCCAGGGGCTGCGGCGCGAAGAAGCGGCGCAGCTGGCCGGCATCAGTCCCACCTGGTATACCTGGATCGAACAGGGGCGCGAGGTCAATGTGTCCGCCGAGGTGCTCGACCGGCTGGCGCAAACCCTGAAGCTCAACCGCAGCGAGCGCGCTTACTTGTTCGAGATGGCCGGTCGACACGATCCGCAGGCCGCACAAGCGGAGGAAGACGGCGCGCCGGAGATACTCACCGGCCTGCTCGCGGACATCGCCATTCCGGCTTACATCATGGGCCGCAGCTGGGATTTGCTGGCCTGGAACCGGCCGGCTGCCAAGTTGTTCACCGGCTGGCTGGATAAGCCCTTGCCGTCATCGGCGCCGTTGCCCAACATGCTGCGCTTCGTCTTCCTGATGCCGCAGGCACGGCAGTTCGTGGTGGGCTGGGAAGCCCGCGCACGCCGCATCGCCGCCGAATTCCGCGCCGATTGCCGCTCCCGCCTCGAAGAACCGGCATTGCAACGCCTGATCGAAGAACTGATGCAGGCCAGCCCGGATTTTGCGCGCTATTGGAAACAGCACGACGTCATGGAACGCCAGGGCGGGCAGCGTGCCTTCAACCATCCGCTGCGCGGCCTGATCAATTACCAGCAGGTCACGCTGCGGCCGGTGGAACACGAGCAATTGAAACTGGTGCTGCTCAAGCCAAGTGCTGTGAATACCGGCTAAGAACAATTCGTGGAAACTGGCCGCGTTTAAACGTCTGGCGGCCCTGTTAGAATTGCCTCATGCGCCGTCGTCCTCCCTCCTCAGCCTTGCCCGGACCTCTTCTGGCCGAGCCCAAAGCCTGGCAAACCGTCAAGTCTCTGCTGCCCTACCTGCTGGCATGGAAGGGGCGCGTCGTGTTTGCCCTGGCTTGCCTGATCTGCGCCAAACTGGCCAATGTCGCGGTGCCGATCATCTTCAAGGACATCATCGATGACCTCGGTGTGCCGACCGACCGAGCCGTATTGCTGGTACCGTTGGGGCTGGTCGCCGCGTATGGCGTATTGCGGTTCTCGACTTCGCTATTCACGGAACTGCGGGAACTGATTTTTACCCGCGTCACGCAGCATGCGGTACGGACAATTTCGCTGCAGGTGTTCGAACACCTGCACTCGCTTTCGTTGCGTTTCCACTTGGAGCGCCAGACAGGCGGGCTGACGCGAGACATCGAGCGCGGCACGCGCGCCATCGGATCGTTGATCAGTTACACGCTGTATTCGATATTGCCGACACTGGTGGAAATTTCGCTGGTGTTGGGCATCTTGCTGGTCAAGTACGAGGCCAGCTTTGCCCTCATCACCGTCGCCACGCTGATGGTTTATATCGCCCTGACGGTCGTCATCACCAATTGGCGCACGCATCTGCGCCGCGAAGCCAACGAACTCGATTCGGCAGCCAACTCGCGAGCCGTCGACAGCCTGCTCAACTACGAGACGGTCAAGTACTTCAACAACGAGGCTTACGAGGCCCGCCGCTATGACGCCCAGATGGCGAAGTGGGAAGCGGCGCAGGTGAAGAGCCAGATGTCGCTGTCTTTTCTCAACATGAGCCAGGCGCTGGTGATTTCCATCGGCGTGGCGCTGATGATGTGGCGCGCCACTGCCGGCGTAATCGCCGGCAGCATGACGGTGGGCGACATCGTGCTGGTGAATGCCTTCCTGATCCAGTTGTATATTCCGCTCAACTTTCTCGGCGTGCTGTATCGCGAGATCCGCCAGTCGCTGACCGACATCGAGCGCATGTTCAATCTGATGCAGCAGAATCGCGAAGTGCGCGATGCGGCGGATGCCCAGCCTTTACAGCCGGGACTCTGCAGCGTCGCTTTTGAGCAGGTGAGTTTCAGTTACGACCCGAAACGGCAGATCCTGTTCGACGTCGACTTTTTCATTCCAGCCGGCAAGACAGTCGCCGTGGTCGGACACAGCGGCTCGGGCAAGAGCACTCTGGCGCGCTTGCTGTACCGCTTTTACGAGGTGACGCCCGATGAGGCGCACGGCGGCATTCGCCTCAACGGCCAGGATATCCGCCGGTTGACGCAGAGCTCGCTACGCGCAGCGATCGGCATCGTGCCTCAGGATACGGTGTTGTTCAACGACACCATCCACTACAACATCCAGTATGGACGTCCCGATGCCACCGAGAAAGAGGTGATCGCCGCTGCCCAGGCCGCTCAGCTGCATGGTTTCATCACCCGTCTCCCGGAAGGCTACCAGACCCGTGTCGGCGAGCGCGGCCTCAAGCTCTCCGGCGGCGAGAAGCAACGCGTTGCGATTGCCAGGGCGCTGTTGAAGAATCCGCAGATCATGATTTTCGACGAAGCCACTTCGGCGCTCGATTCGAAGACCGAACAGGCAATCCAGGCCCAGCTCGAACAGGCCGCTCTTGGTCGTACCACGCTGGTGATTGCCCATCGCTTATCGACGGTGATGAATGCCGACGAGATCCTGGTGCTCGACCAGGGCCGTATCATCGAGCGCGGCCATCATCGTGCGCTGCTGGAGAAAAACGGCGCTTACGCGCAGATGTGGGCTTTGCAGCAGCAGGAGGAGGAGGAAAGCGATCCCGACCGGGTCTTGCCGCAGAGGAAAATCCATCTGGTTTGAGCGACTGTCATGTTTATCCTCAGGAGGTTTCAGTCATGAACAAACTATTTCTGATCGCCGCCGCAATCGTTGCAATTGCCACTGTTATCGCTGCAACAACCGTGTCTGCGCAGGAGCGCGGCACGCTGAAGAAGATCAAGGACAGCGGCACGATGATCCTCGGACACCGCGAGTCTTCCATCCCCTTCTCCTATTACGACGACAAGCAGCAGGTGATCGGCTATTCCCACGAGCTGATGCTCAAGGTGGTCGACGCCGTCAAGTCTGAACTGAAGCTGGCCAAGCTGGATATCAAGCTGGTGCCGGTGACTTCGCAGAACCGCATCCCGCTGGTGCAGAACGGCACGGTGGATATCGAATGCGGCTCCACCACCAACAACACCGAACGGCAGAGGCAGGTCGCCTTCTCGAACAGCATTTTCATTGTCGGCACCCGCCTGATGACCAGGAAAGACTCCGGCATCAAGGACTTTCCCGACCTCGCCGGCAAGAACGTGGTGACCACTGCCGGCACGACTTCGGAACGCCTGCTGCGCAAGCTCAACGAGGACAAGAAGCTGAACATCAACATCATCAGCGCCAAGGATCACGGCGAGTCTTTCCTGACCCTGGAGACCGGCCGTGCCGTGGCTTTCATGATGGACGATGCGCTGCTTTACGGCGAGATGGCCAAGGCCAAGCGCCCCGGCGACTGGCTGGTGGCAGGCACGCCGCAATCGCGCGAAGCATACGGCTGCATGCTGCGCAAGGACGATCCGGGATTCAAGAAACTGGTCGATGCGGCCATTGCCAAGACCATGACATCCGGCGAAATCGAGAGAATTTATGCCAAATGGTTCATGTCGCCGGTGCCGCCGAAAGGACTCAACCTGAATTTCGCCTTGAGCGATGACATGAAGGCACTGTTCAAGAGCCCCAACGACAAGGCTTACGAGTAAGCTCCCTGCGTAATTGAGACCGGGCTTGGCCGGCGAGCGTATGCGCACAAGTCTCATTCCCGTTCATATTCAAATGGGTAAGAAACCAAACTCATACCAGGCGCCGTCATTCCGGCGGAAGCCGGAATCCAGTATTGGCGCACCTTTCTGGGTTCCGGCTTCCGCCGGAACGACGGTCTGTACGAGATGTGTGCATACGTCGGGCCTGGCCGTCGAGCAATGAGCTACCATTGGCACTGGGCGGTGCTGCTGGCGCCGGTTCCCTCCGGCGGAGCGACCTATCTGGATTGGCTGCTGTCCGGCTTGAAGGTGACTCTGTCCCTGTCGCTTTCGGCCTGGCTCATGGCGCTGCTGCTGGGTTCGCTGATGGGGGTGCTGCGCACCGTTCCCAATCGCTGGCTATCCGGCATGGCCGCGGCCTATGTCGAAATCTTCCGCAACATCCCGCTGCTGGTGCAGCTCTTCATCTGGTATTTCGTCCTGCCCGAACTGTTGCCGGTCAAGATGGGAACGGCTTTCAAGCAGCTGGACCCGTTGCTGCAGCAATTTCTGTCCGCCTGGATCTGTCTGGGCTTCTTCACCGGCGCCCGGGTTTGCGAGCAGGTGCGTGCTGGTATCGGCTCGTTGCCGCCCGGCCAGAAGAACGCCGCCCTGGCTCTGGGATTTACGCTGCCGCAAACCTACCGTCATGTGCTGGTGCCGATGGCCTTCCGCCTGATCGTGCCGCCGCTCACTTCCGAGTTTCTCAACATCTTCAAGAATTCCGCGGTCTGTTCGACCATCGGCCTGCTCGAACTGGCCGCCCAGGGGCGCCAGCTGGTGGATTACACCGCGCAGGCGTATGAGTCCTTCATCGCGGTGACGCTGCTGTATGTGACGATCAATATCGCCGTCATGCTGGCGATGCGCAAGCTCGAAGAACATGCCCGCGTGCCGGGCTATACCGCTGGGAAATAGCGGAGCGGGCATGTACGATTTCGACTGGAGCTCGATCCCCGGCGCGTTGCCCTTCCTTTGGCAGGGCATGCGGATATCGCTGGAAATCACCTTGATCGCGATGGGCATCGGCATACTATGGGGCACGCTGCTGGCGCTGTTGCGTCTGTCCAATCGGAAGGCGCTCGGCTGGTTCGCCGCCGCTTATGTCAATTTGTTCCGCTCGGTGCCGCTGGTGATGGTGCTGTTGTGGTTTTTCCTGATCGTGCCGCAGCTCCTGGAAAGCCTGCTCGGCCTCCCGCCGGGGACCGATGCCAGGCTGTCTTCGGCCATCGTCGGCTTTGCCCTGTTCGAATCGGCCTACTACGCCGAGATCATCCGCGCCGGCATTCAGAGCGTGCCGGCAGGACAGGCGGCCGCCGCCTATGCACTCGGCATGAGCTATGGCCAGTCTATGCGCCTGGTGATCCTGCCCCAGGCATTCCGCAACATGGTGCCATTGCTGCTGACCCAGGCCATCATTCTGTTCCAGGACACGTCGCTGGTGTATGTCAGCGCCCTGGCCGACTTTTTCGGCGCCGCCTACAAGGTCGGCGACCGCGACGGCCGCCTGGTCGAGCTGTTGCTGTTTGCCGGGGCGGTTTACTTCGTTATCTGCTATGCCGCATCGTTGTTGGTCAGGCGTTTCCAGAAAGGAGTGCGCGCATGATTTCGATCAGGCACGTCAGCAAGCGCTACGGCAGCTTCCAGGTGTTGACCGATTGTTCCACCGAAGTGCAGAAGGGCGAAGTGATTGTCGTTTGCGGACCTTCCGGATCGGGCAAGTCGACCCTCATCAAGTGCGTCAATGGGCTCGAAGCTTTCCAGCAGGGCGAGATATGGCTCAACGGCGTTTCCGTGGGCGACCCGCACACCAACCTTCCCAAGTTGCGAGCACGCGTCGGCATGGTGTTCCAAAATTTTGAGCTGTTCCCGCATATGAGCATCATCGCCAACCTGACTGTCGCCCAGATCAAAGTGCTGGGCCGCAGTCCCGACGAAGCCATGGAGAAGGGGATGAAGCTGCTCGACCGGGTCGGTCTCAAATCCCAAGCCGATAAGTTTCCCGGCCAACTTTCCGGCGGCCAGCAGCAGCGCGTCGCGATCGCCCGCGCCCTGTGCATGGATCCCGTCTGCATGCTGTTCGATGAGCCGACTTCGGCTCTCGATCCGGAAATGATCAACGAAGTACTCGACGTGATGGTGGAACTGGCCAAGGAGGGCATGACCATGATGGTGGTGACGCATGAAATGGGCTTCGCGCGCAAGGTGGCGAATCGCGTCATCTTCATGGATCATGGCCGTATCATCGAGGATGCCAGCAAGGATGACTTTTTCGGCATGCCGCGGTCGGAGCGGGTGCAGTTGTTTTTATCTAAGATTCTTCACCACTGAGGTTGTTGCCGGGTCTCGCCCCGGCGGGCGAGTTCCTTTCTTGTTGCGACAAGAAAGGAACCAAAGAAGCGCTCCCCGCTGCCCCGGCCTGCGGCTCCCCTCCCTCCAGACCGCCAGCCCGGCCGGACTCGCAAACTCGCTGCGCTCAAACAGCGAGTCCGGACTGCCCCGGTCTGGCGGTCTTCCGTTCGGCGGGGTAGAGGGGAATGGGTGCTATCGGCCAGACGCGGTCTTATCCGCTGGTAGTCAGTCCAGTCGCCAACCGGCCAGAAGTGGAGGCTACAAGCCCCGCTCCAAGAATTACTTCGAAGCGTTTGTTGGTGGTCTGGCCGTCCGGATGGGACTTCTAAATTTTAATTATAACGATGGCGGTACTCGGGTTCGGCCCCTATCATAGGAAGGGCCTACACAACCATCAAGGAGCACGAACTATGACCTGCCCTTCCTTCTACGTTTCGATTCAGGAACACTGTACCGATACATTGGCAGAATTTGCTTCCCGGCTTCAGCGCTGTACCAAGAAATCGGTTGGGTCTGTAGAAATTGGAGAGTTATGCTCGATTACTGACTGTCCAAACGGGGTATACGTTTTCTACGACGATCAAGACGTACCTTGGTACGTCGGGAAGGCTTCAAGTCGCAGCTTCGTCGAACGCATTCCATCCCATTTCGATCCGCGCGCTGATGGGTGGTTTGGCACCTTGCCCAAACGCATCATGTCTATCTGCAAGACTACCGACTACTGCGACGCCATTCAGTTGGGCTTGTCATTGAGACTGGTATTGATCGGGGTCCAGACGAAAGATGTGGCGACAAAGGTGGAGAACGTGTTGCGCACGTATCTTCAGCCAATGCTGAACGCCACGGGCAACGATCCGTACCCTGAACACGAAATGCTGACGACTTTCCTTAACTAATTTACGGTTCAGGACACCAGGATGAGATTAAGCGTTAGTGTTCGCGTTGGACGCGGCTCCTACCTGCACATGGGAGGCGGCGGTGCTTTTGGCGCGGTACTTGGCTTTGCAGTTCTCGGCGGAGTATTACGAATGCTTATCTTTGCAATTCTGTTTGTGGTCTCCGTGATCATAATGCTTGGTATGCATTGGGCTCGCAATGCCAAGCTCAAGGCATTACTCGCCAAGTCGATGGATGCCTCCACAGTTAATTCGAACGGCATGAATATAGACCCCAGAGTCTGGGGCGTATATCGGGTGGAGGACCTGGTCAACGGCAAGCGCAGCTACCGCATTCATATTGGGAGTTACCCTGTTCGACAGCGGGAACTTGTGAGACAGTTCGGTCAAGCAGAGCTTGTAGCGCTATATACCGAACGTATTGATGCATTACAGGTTGCGGACCTTCTGAATCCTCGCCGCCGATGATCTTAAAGCCCGAGAAGTTGAGCGTTCGCTTTCTTGAATTTGCCAGTTCGCTATTGGCAAAGCCAAACTTCCGCTATGGGTCGAAACCGGCAATTCGTACCTCGATCTATGCCGGATAACGGAATCGAGATCGTATCGGAGCGCATGGTTTTCCTTCCCCTCTGACCCGCCGAACGGAAGACCGCCAGACCGGGGTAGTCCGGACTCGCTGTTTGAGCCGTAGGCGAGTTTGCGAGTCCGGCCGGGCTGGCGGTCTGGAGCGAGGGAAGCCGCAGGCCGGGGCAGCGGGGAGCGTTTCTTTGGTTCCTTTCTTGCGCGACAAGAAAGGAACTCGCCCGCCGGGGCGAGACCCGGCATCAATTGCACCATCGTTACCGCCGTCAAACAATGTTTGACTTCAATGTAATTATGGCCCAGTATTACATTGTTAAACATCGAGGAGCAGGGCATGGAAACCTCAATCCGCAAACTTGGCAACAGTGCCGGCATCATCCTGCCGGCCGCGTTGTTGCGCTCGCTTAAGTTCGAGGTTGGCCAGACCATCGAGATTGAGGTTGAGGACGGCCGCTTGGTGGTGACGCCGAAGATGCGCAAGCGCTATACCGCGGCGGAACTGAATGCCCAATGCAATCCACGCGCGCCCATGCCGGAAGACATCGTGGCTTGGGAAGGTGTGCCGATGGTCGGCACCGAGGTCCTGTGAGGCAGAAATTCAAGCAGGGCGACATTGTGCAGGTGACGCTCGATCCCACGCTGGGCAGTGAAATCCAGGGCAGACGGCCGGTACTGGTGTTGTCGAATACGGAATTCAATAGCGGCGGCCAGGCGCTGGTGGCGGCCATTACGCAGGGCGGCAATCTGGATCGGATCAGGGGCTGGACGGTGACGTTGATGGGAACTGGAACAAAAACCCAAGGCGCCGTCGTCGTCAGCCAGTGCCGAATGATCGATCTGGAAGCGCGGGCGGCGAAAAGGATTGAAGCCGTTCCGCCTGTGGTCATCGAGGAAGCTCTTGCCAAGCTGCAAGCGGCGATTGATTCGGAGATACGTTGAAACCTGTCATACGGTCGCGACAAGAAAGAACCCGCCCGCTGGGACGAGACACGGCGACAGCTGAAAGACAGCTCTTCCTTTATGTTCTTGACGTTTGGCTAAATAAGCTTAAAATTCTCCCAAAACGGGAGCAATGCATGTGCGGGTAATAGCCAAGAGTACGTTAGTGAAGTTTTGGAGTCGGCCGGACTGCGCTGATGCGAAAGGTGCCTTGCAAAGCTGGTATGACGAAGCAATCAAGGCAAACTGGAAGACTCCACAGAACATAAAGGATCGCTACAGAAGTGCAAGTATCTGTGGCAACAATCGGGTGGTGTTCAACATTGCAGGGAACAAGTACCGATTGGTTGTGGAGATGCAATATCGGGCAGGGATTGCTTGGGTAAAGTTTATTGGAACCCATGCGCGATATGACCAAATCGATGTGGAGAGTGTTAATGAATATTAAGCCGATCCGAAACGATGATGATTTGCGCGCTGCATTCAAGCGGCTGGAACTGGTGTTCCAAGCGCCGGAGGGAACGCCAGAAGCGGACGAGATGGAGATTCTTGTAACGCTCATTGAGGCCTATGAATACAAGCATTTCCCGACAGGTCCTGCGGATCCGGTCGAGGCCATTAAGTTCAGGATGGAACAACAAGGGCTTACCCCAAAAGATCTTGAACTCTATATTGGCTCGAGCGGCCGAGTCTCTGAAGTGCTGAATCGCAAGCGTCGGTTGAGTTTGCAGATGGTGAAACGGTTACATGATGGATTGCACATCCCATACGAAAGCCTCCTGGCGGCCGCATAGGGTGCAATGACGGCTTTATTGATTCGCGATTACCATGCTCAGACCAAAAACCTTGTTCCTGTCCCCCAACTTCCCCTTCATTGCCGCGCTGGCCATAGCCGCCTGCATGGTGGGTGGCGGCGTCCTGCTCCAGCAGACTTTACACATCGCCGCCTGCCCGCTGTGTATCCTGCAGCGCATGCTGGCCTTATTGCTGTTCTGTTCGGCTGCCTTGGGATGGCTGCTCAGCAAGCAGCGGGTGGGCCGGATTGTGGCGTCCATATTGATGCTTGCCTGCACCGCGACCGGCATGTTTGTCGCCGGCTACCAGACTGCGCTGCAGCGCTTCATTCACGACACCCAGTGCAGCGGTCAGGCGGCCTGGTGGGAACTGCTGGTGGACTGGGCGGGCGAAAAAGTACCGCAGCTTTTCTATGCCAGCGGACTATGCTCCGATCCGGCCTTCAAGTTCGTCGGCTTATCCCTCGCGGAATGGTCGCTGGTGCTGTTCAGCGGGCTGACTGTGCTCGCTTTGCGAATCCTGTTGCGGCGTAGATGATCTTGCCACTCCAAAAACAACAAAGGCCAGGGAAGTCCCTGGCCTTTTGTTCGCCTAGACCGATTACTCAGCCGCAACAGGTGCGGCTTCTTCGGTCCGTTCCGGCTGGTCGAGCAGTTGGACCAGCGCCATCGGCGCATTGTCGCCGATGCGGAAGCCCATCTTGAGGATGCGCAGATAACCGCCGTTGCGCTGGACGTAGCGCGGGCCGATTTCGGCGAACAGCTTGACCACCATCTCGCGATCGCGCAAACGGTCAAACGCCAGGCGGCGGTTGGCCAAGCTGGGTTTCTTGCCCAGGGTGATCATGGGTTCCACGACCCGGCGCAGTTCCTTGGCCTTGGGCAAAGTGGTCTGGATGGTTTCATGACGCAACAACGAGTTGGTCATGTTGCGCAACATCGCCAGGCGATGTGCTGAAGTGCGATTTAGCTTTCGCAAGCCGTTACCGTGACGCATGATGCTTCCTCGTTTGTATGGCTGCTGCGCTGGGCTGGCAGCCGGTTAATCGTTATCGAGAGTTGATGAAATGTTAAGACAGCTTCTCCAGACCTAGCGGTGGCCAGCTCTCGAGTTTCATGCCGAGGGTCAGGCCGCGCGAGGCAAGGACTTCCTTGATTTCATTGAGCGACTTGCGGCCGAGATTGGGAGTCTTCAATAACTCCGCTTCGGTGCGCTGGATCAGATCGCCAATGTAATAGATGTTCTCGGCCTTCAGGCAGTTGGCCGAACGCACGGTCAGTTCAAGGTCGTCTACCGGCCGCAGCAAGATCGGATCGACCGCTGTCTGCTTGGGCGACTCGATCGACATCGGCGTGCCTTCGAGGTCGGCAAATACCGACAATTGGTCGATCAAGATGCGTGCCGCATAACGGATCGCTTCCTCGGGATCGATGGCGCCGTTGGTTTCGATGTCGATGACGAGCTTGTCCAGATCGGTCCGCTGTTCGACACGGGCCGATTCCACCGCATAACTGACGCGGCTGACCGGGCTGAATGAGGCATCCAGCATGATGTGGCCAATGCCTCTGGTCTCCTTGTCGTTCGGGCGCATCGTGGCGGGTACGTAGCCGCGGCCGGCTTCGACCTTGATTTGCAGGTCAAGCTTGCCGCCCGGCGCGACATGCGCAATCACGTGGTCGGGGTTGATGATTTCGACATCGTGGCTGATTTCGATATCGCCTGCGGTGACGACTCCCTCGCCTTTTCTGGACAGGGTCAGCAGCGCTTCGGAGCGGTTGTGGAGTTTCAGCACCACGCCCTTGATGTTGAGGAGGATGTCGACGACATCTTCACGGACGCCGTCGAGCGTCGAGTATTCGTGCAGCACGCCCTCGATGGCCGCTTCGGTAGGCGCGTAGCCGGGCATGGAGGAGAGCAGGATACGCCTCAGGGCATTGCCCAAGGTATGGCCGTAACCGCGCTCGAACGGCTCCATGACCACGCGGGCATGGACCGGAGAGAGCGTTTGCACGTCGATGATGCGTGGTTTTAGAAGTGCGCTGCTTTGCATCTGCATTCCCTCTGAATGGAAGCGTCTCTGGCTCGATTTGAATGAGTCGCACTCATTCAAATCGGCTGGAGAGCGCCGGTTAGCGCGAGTAAAGTTCGACGATCAGACCTTCGCTGATTGTCGCTGGCAGTTCTGCACGTTGCGGATAGGCCTTGAAAGTACCTTTGGCCGCGTTGGCGTCGACCTCAATCCATTCCGGGTAGCCGCGCGACTCGGCGGCTGCCAACGCTGCTTTTGTACGCAACTGGGCACGTGCGCTGTCGGTGAGTTGCACCACATCGCCGGGACGGACGCTGTACGAGGGGATATTGACGCGTTTGCCGTTCACCAGCACGCCGTTGTGCCGCACCACTTGGCGCGATTCGGCACGCGATCCGCCGAAGCCCATGCGATAGGCGACGGTATCGAGGCGCCCCTCAAGCAGTTGCAGCAAGTTCTCGCCGGTTTGCCCCTTGCGGCTTTCGGCGGTTGCGAAGGTCTTGCGGAACTGGCGCTCGAGAATGCCGTAAATGCGGCGTACTTTCTGCTTTTCGCGCAGTTGCGTGCCATAGCCAGAAAGGCGCTGGCCGGACTTCTGGCCGTGCTGGCCGGGGGCGTAGGCGCGGCGCTCGACCGAGCATTTGTCAGTGAAGCACTTCTCAGCCTTCAAAAACAACTTCTCGCCTTCGCGACGGCATTGGCGGCACTTGGGATCAAGATTGCGGGCCACGGTTTACTCCTTGAATTCAGTCAATAGCTTGGGCAGTTGGAAGCGCCAAAACCTAGATACGACGGCGCTTGGGCGGCCGGCAACCATTGTGGGGGATAGGCGTGATGTCGGTAATGCTGGAAATCTTGATGCCAAGCGCATTGAGAGCCCGCACCGCCGACTCGCGTCCCGGTCCGGGACCCTTGATGCGAACTTCGAGGTTCTTCACGCCGCATTCCAACGCCACTTTGCCAGCAGCCTCGGCGGCTACCTGAGCGGCAAACGGCGTGCTCTTGCGCGAGCCCTTGAAGCCGGCACCGCCGGAAGTTGCCCACGACAGAGCGTTTCCTTGGCGATCGGTGATGGTAATGATGGTGTTGTTGAACGACGCATGCACATGGGCGATACCCTCGGCGACGTTCTTCTTGATCTTTTTACGGACTTTAGTTGCTGGCTTTGCCATGGTTCATTCCCTGATTATTTTTTAGCGCCGGCAATTGCCTTGCGGGGCCCTTTGCGGGTGCGGGCGTTGGTGCGGGTGCGCTGGCCGCGTACCGGCAGTCCGCGACGATGGCGCAGGCCCCGGTAGCAGCCAAGATCCATCAAGCGCTTGATGCTCATCGTTACCTCGCGGCGCAAATCGCCCTCGACGGTAAATTTACCTACTTCCTCGCGCAAGCGCTCCATCTCGCTATCGGTCAAATCCTTGACCTTTGTTGCCCTGCCGATCTTGGCGGCATCGCATATTTTCTGCGCACGCGGGCGACCAACGCCAAAAATCGCAGTCAGTGCGATTTCTGTATGCTGATGGTTTGGAATATTTACTCCTGCAATACGGGCCATAGGCTCACCCTAAATTTAGTCCCGACAACGGGGAACAGAATATTATAAATAACTTACCTGCCAAAATCAAGCGAATCAGCCTTGGCGCTGTTTGTGGCGAGGGTCGGTGCAAATAACCCGGACCACACGCTTGCGCCGGATGATCTTGCAATTCCGACAGATACATTTGACCGAAGCGAGTACTTTCATGATGCTTCTCCGAAATATTGACTACTAGTCTACTTACTTTGCGCGGAAGACAATTCGGCCTTTAGTCAGGTCGTAGGGTGTCATCTGCACTGTCACTTTGTCGCCAGGCAGGATGCGAATATAGTGCATGCGCATCTTGCCGGAAATATGTCCAAGTACGACATGGCCATTCTCTAGCTTGACCCTGAAGGTCGCATTGGGGAGGTTTTCCTGCACCTCACCCTGCAATTCGATCATGTCTTCCTTCGACATAGCTATTGACGGTTCGCTAGCGGGCCGGGAAGCCGGAGCCCTTGAAGTTGGCCTTCTTCAACAAACTTTCGTACTGGTGGGACATGATGTAGGCTTGCACCTGCGACATGAAATCCATGGTCACCACAACGATAATCAGCAGAGAAGTGCCGCCGAAGTAAAAAGGCACGTTCCATTTCAAAATCAGGAATTCCGGCAACAGGCAAACCAATGTCACATAGATCGCGCCAGCCAGCGTCAGGCGCATCAGAATTTTGTCGATGTAGCGAGCGGTTTGCTCGCCGGGGCGTATGCCAGGGACGAAGGCTCCGCTTTTTTTCAGATTGTCAGCCGTTTCCTTGGAGTTGAATACCAGCGCCGTGTAGAAAAAGCAGAAAAACACGATAGCAGCTGCGTATAGCAAGACATAAATCGGTTGGCCAGGGGAAAGCGTTCCGGCAATATCTTTCAGCCAAGTCATGCCCTCCCCGGAGCCGAACCATCCGGCCACTGTCGCCGGGAACAAAATAATACTCGATGCAAAAATCGGCGGGATGACCCCGGACATATTCAGCTTTAGCGGCAAATGCGAACTTTGCCCGCCATATATCTTATTGCCTACCTGCCGCTTGGCGTAATTGACCAGGATCTTGCGCTGACCGCGTTCGACGAAAACTACCAATCCGGTCACCAATATCACCAAGGCAAAAATGAACAAAGCCGTGACCGGGTGCATGCTGCCGGTATTGACCAGCGAGAACAAGCCGCCAATCGCGTTCGGCAGGCCGGCTGCAATACCTGCGAAGATGATGATGGAAATACCATTGCCGAGGCCGCGTTCCGTGATTTGCTCGCCCAGCCACATCAAGAACATGGTACCTGTCAGCAGCGTTGTCACCGCAGTGAGACGGAACATCAAGCCCGGATCGAGAACCAGTCCAGGCTGCGACTCGAGCGCTATGGAAATACCGATGCCTTGGAACAAGGCCAGAGCGACCGTGCCATAGCGCGTATATTGCGTGATCTTGCGGCGGCCCGCCTCGCCTTCCTTTTTCAGTGCCTCGAGTTGCGGCGAGGCAATGCTCATCAGCTGCATGATGATGGAAGAGGAAATGTAAGGCATGATACCCAGGGCGAATATGGTGAAACGCGACAGAGCTCCGCCGGAGAACAGGTTGAAGATGCCCAGAATGCCGCCTTTTTGTCCCTCGAACAGCTGCGCCAGCGCCACCGGATCGATTCCGGGGACCGGGATGTGCGCCCCGACGCGATAAACCACCAGCGCGCCCAGCAGAAACCACAGACGGCGCCATAAGTCGCCGAACTTGCCGGCTATAGGCTTGCCCGATGCGGTGGAAGCAGCTGGAGTGGCCAAGAGATGCTTCCTTACGCCTCGGCGACGCTGCCGCCAAGCGCTTCGATGGCTGCCTTGGCGCCTTTGGTGGCGCCGACTCCCTTGAGAATCACCTTGCGGGTCAGCTTGCCGGAAAGAATCACTTTCGCCGACAAGGCGTCCGGCGCAATCACGTTGGCCTGCTTCAGAGACAGCAGATCGATTTCCTCAAGCGGCATTTTCTCCAGGTCGGAGAGCCGTACTTCGAAATTTCTGGCGTGCGTCAGCGAGGCGAAGCCACGCTTGGGCAAGCGGCGCTGCAAAGGCATTTGGCCGCCTTCAAAGCCGACTTTGTGAAAGCCGCCGGCACGAGACTTCTGCCCCTTGTGCCCGCGCCCTGCGGTTTTGCCCAAGCCGCTGCCAATGCCACGCCCGACACGGCGTTTGCTGTGGGTGGCTCCTTCACCTGGCTTAATGGTATTCAGTCGCATCGTCCTAACCCTCGCTCTTCACCAGATAAGCCACCTTGTTGATCATGCCGCGCACTGCGGGAGTGTCTTCCAATATGGCGCTACTGTTCAGACGGCGCAGGCCCAAGCCACGCACCGTGGCGCGGTGGCTCTGCTTGGTGCCGATGAGGCTCTTGTAGAGCGTCACCTTGATTTTCTTGTCTGCCATATCAATTACTCCATGATTTCCTGAACGGTCTTGCCGCGTTTCGCGGCAAATTCCGCAGGAGTGCTCATTGCTTGCAGTCCATTGATGGTTGCGCGGACAACGTTATAC
This sequence comes from Sterolibacterium sp., assembly GCA_041674385.1. Classification (GTDB taxonomy): domain Bacteria; phylum Pseudomonadota; class Gammaproteobacteria; order Burkholderiales; family Rhodocyclaceae; genus JACRAR01. The sequence continues at coordinate 9,182 of JBAYVU010000012.1, read as the reverse complement.
GGATTGGTCGAGCCGAGTATCTTGGCGACCACGTCGGTGACGCCCGCAACCTCGAATACCGCACGCATCGGGCCGCCGGCAATGATGCCGGTCCCGGCGGCAGCCGGCTGCATCAAGACCCTGCATGCGCCATGATGGCCGATTACCCTGTGCTGCAGGGTGCCTTCCTTGAGACTGACCCGCGACAGTTTGCGGCGCGCCTCTTCCATGGCTTTTTGCACGGCGACTGGAACTTCGCGCGATTTGCCCTTGCCCATGCCGACGCTGCCATCGCCGTCGCCAACCACGGTCAATGCGGCGAAACCGAGGATCCGGCCGCCTTTCACTACCTTGGTGACGCGGTTGATGGCGACCATCTTCTCGCGCATGCCATCATCGCTTTTTTCTGTCGTCTGCTGCTGTTTTCTCGACTGCGGTTTAGCCATTATTTGCCTCGCTCATTGACCACTCGGTTGCCACTCGTTTGACATTGGGTTGCCGCGTTAGAATTTAAGTCCGCCTTCACGCGCAGCTTCAGCCAAAGCCTTGACACGACCGTGGTAGTGAAAGCCGGAGCGATCAAAGGTCACGGTTTCGATCCCTTTCGCCTTGGCCCGTTCGGCAATCAGCTTGCCGATGGCCGCAGCCGCTTTGACATTTCCCCCGCTTGGTATCTGAGTGCGCACTTCTGCCTCGGCGGTGGAGGCGGAAGCCAGCACTTGCGTGCCGCAACCTGAAAAAATCTGCGCGTAGATGTGGCTGTTGCTGCGATATACCGTAAGCCGTACCGCCTTGAGCTCGGCAATCTTTGCCCGGGTTTTGCGGGCCCTGCGCAAACGAGCTAGCTTCTTGTCCATGATTGTCTGCCCTTACTTCTTCTTGGTTTCCTTGATGACCACTCTTTCGTCCGCATAGCGTACGCCCTTGCCCTTGTATGGTTCCGGCGAACGATAGGCGCGAATTTCAGCAGCCACCTGCCCCACTTGCTGGCGGTCTATTCCTTTGATGAAAATCTCAGTCTGCGTCGGCGTTTCGCACTTGACACCCTTTGGCATGGAATGCACCACTGGGTGCGAAAAACCCAGCGACAAATTCAGCTTGTCGCCTTGCGCCTGAGCTCGGTAACCTACGCCAATCAGCGACAGCTTTTTCTCGAAGCCTTTGGTGACCCCGGTGACCATATTGTTCACCAGCGCCCGCATCGTACCCGACATGGCGCCACCGTTAACGGCGCCCGGGATGGCTTGGCAGTGCAACTTGTCGCCGTCGCGCTCGATTTTGACCGAGGGCAGCATGAACTGCTTGAGGGTTCCGAGCGGCCCTTTGACGCTTATTTCGGCTTCGCCGAGCATCACCTCGACCCCCTTCGGCACCTCAACTGGATATTTTGCAATTCGTGACATGGTCGCCCCCTTACGCCACGATGCAGAGCACTTCGCCGCCGACGTTCGAGGCGCGTGCTTTGCGATCTGTCATCACGCCCTTGGGCGTGGATACGATAGCCACGCCCAGGCCGTTGAGTACTTGCGGCAAGTCGTCCTTGCCCTTATATACGCGCAGACCCGGCTTCGAAATACGTTCAATGCGTTCTATCACGGGCCGACCGGCATAATACTTCAGCGCAATGTCGAGTTCCGGCTTGCCGCTATTCTCGCGCACTGCATAATCGTCGATGTAGCCCTCATCCTTGAGAACAGAGGCAATCGACACCTTGAGCCTCGAGGAAGGCATGACGACAGCACCTTTCTGCGCCATTTGCGCATTCCGGATGCGGGTCAGCATGTCGGCTATAGGATCGGTCATACTCATAGCGATCTCTCCTGGTTACCAGCTGGCCTTGGTCATGCCCGGCACTTCGCCGCGCATCACGAAATCACGCAGCTTATTGCGGCACAGGCCGAATTTGCGAAAAACGCCGCGTGGACGACCAGTCAGCTCGCAACGATTGCGTTGGCGTGTTGGCGAAGCATTGCGCGGCAGCTGCTGCAATTTGAGTCGCGCAGCCATGCGAACTTCGTCAGAGAGCTTGACATTGTTGAAGACTGCCGCAAGCTCGGCGCGTTTGGCCGCATACTTGGCAACCATCTTGGTACGCTTGAGTTCGCGGTTAATCAGTGAAAGTTTGGCCATGTGTCCCTCAGTTCTTGAAGGGGAATTTGAATGCCGCGAGAAGCGCCTTCGCTTCCGCGTCAGTTTTCGCGGTGGTCGTGATGCTGATATTCATTCCACGCAACGCATCGACCTTGTCATACTCGATCTCGTGGAAAATGATCTGCTCCTTGACGCCGACATTGTAATTGCCGCGCCCATCGAAACCCTTGCCGGATATGCCGCGAAAATCGCGGATTCGCGGCATCGCGACAGTAACCAAGCGGTCGAGAAACTCGTACATCCTGTCGCCGCGCAAGGTCACCATGCAGCCGATCGGATATCCCTCGCGGATCTTGAATTGTGCGATGGCTTTTTTGGCCTTGGTGATCACGGGCTTTTGACCGGCTATCTTGGTCATGTCGCCCACCGCGTGTTCAATCACCTTTTTGTCGGCGATTGCCTCGCCGACGCCCATGTTGAGCGTAATTTTGGTGATGCGCGGTACTTCCATGATCGACTTGTAACCGAACTTCTTTTGCAGATCGGCTACCACCGTGTTCTTGTAGAATTCCTGCAAGCGCGCCATGTTTGTCCTTACGCCTCCAGAACTTCGCCGTTCGACTTGAACACCCGGACCTTGCGGCCGTCGTTAAGGGTCTTGAACCCGACGCGATCCGCTTTCTGGGTGGCAGGATTGAGCAGCGCCACATTGGATTTTTGAATCGGCATCTCCTTCTCGACGATGCCCCCTTGTTGCCCTTTCATCGGATTGGGCTTGGTGTGCTTCTTGACGCGATTGACGCCTTCTATCAGCAGGTGATCATCATCAACCCGTCTCAGCACAACTCCGCGTTTACCCTTGTCCTTGCCCGTAATGACAATGACGTTGTCGCCCTTGCGAATCTTGTTCATGACCGATCCTTACAGAACTTCGGGAGCCAGCGAAACGATTTTCATGAATCGTTCCGTGCGCAACTCGCGTGTCACCGGCCCGAAGATACGGGTGCCGATAGGCTCAAGTTTGTTGTTAAGAAGAACGGCGGCATTGTCGTCGAATTTAATCAGCGAGCCATCTGAACGGCGCACGCCCTTTGCGGTGCGAACAACCACGGCCGTATAGATTTCGCCCTTCTTGACGCGCCCGCGCGGGGCCACATCCTTGACACTGACTTTGATGACATCGCCAATGCCGGCGTAGCGTCGCTTCGACCCGCCCAGCACTTTGATGCACATGACCGTACGCGCGCCGGTGTTATCGGCGACGGTCAACTTGGTTTGCATTTGTATCATTTAAATCCCCCAACTTAATTCGCGCTTTGCTACTTTCTCGCGATCAGTCTTGGAACCCGTCCGGGTATGACAAACGGCGCATCACTGTGCAACGCACCTGTGGTGAAGCAAAGACCGAAATTATCCTTCGGTATGCCCTTGTGTGTCAAGCAACAATGAAGAATAATTCTTATCGGCGGGGCTCAAGTGACAACCCCAAAGCCAGCAGCGGCGTTAGTAATCCGCTGCTGCTTCCAGCGTACTAGGAATTCTTCTTTAATATCTGGGATACACGCCAGGCCTTGGTCTTGGATATCGGCGCGCATTCCTCAATCTGCACCATATCGCCCGTTTTGGCTTGGTCCTCGACGTGAGCATGATATTTCTTGGTGCGGAGAATCATCTTGCCGATCACCGGGTGCTTGACATGGCGCTCGACCGCCACGGTCACGGTTTTCTGCGACTTGTCGCTCACCACCCGCCCGGTCAAGGTGCGATGCACTTTTTCAACGGTCTGGTTCATTTGGGCGCACCTCTCTCACACAGGATGGTTTTAACGCGCGCGATGTCCTTGCGCACTTTGCCGATCTGGCTGTGGTTGGCGAGCTGTTGGGTCGCCGACTGCATGCGCAGGCTAAACTGGGCCTTGCGCAAATCGAGCAATTCCTTGTTCAATTCGGCGGTGTCCTTTGCCCTCAATTCAATTGGTTTCATGATTACCTCAATTGACGCGTAACAAATGTCGTTTCGATCGGCAGTTTGGCCGCTGCCAGACGGAATGCCTCGCGCGCTAGAGACTCATCCACCCCATCCATTTCGTAAAGCACTTTGCCTGGACGAATCTCGGCCACCCAATACTCAGGATTGCCCTTGCCGTTGCCCATGCGGACTTCCAAGGGTTTTTTGGAAATTGGCTTGTCTGGGAAGATTCGGATCCAGATGCGCCCACCGCGCTTGATGTGGCGGGTCATTGCGCGCCGTGCCGATTCGATCTGGCGTGCCGTCAAGCGTCCGCGACCAACGGCCTTGAGGCCGTATTCACCGAAGCTGACCTTGGCGCCACGGGTGGCAACGCCCGTATTGCGGCCCTTATGCTGTTTACGATATTTAGTGCGGACTGGTTGCAGCATGGCTGTTACTCCTTGACTTCCTTGGTGGCCGCAACATCAGTCGGCGCAGCGGCGGGTTTGCGCACACGCTTGACCGGTGGTTTGCTAGCCGCAGTCTCATCCTTGGCAGGTGTTTTATTACTGGTTTCAACAGTGGCAGCAGACTCGGGTTTGGCGTCCGCAGGTTTCCGGGTGGTGCGTTTGACCGCTGCTGCGGGTTTGGTCTGATCAGCTTCGTTGCTGCGCGCAGGCGCCCTGCGCGTGGCGCTACGCCGCGGTTCTTCCGGACCGCTTTCCGGGAGAGTTGCGGGTTCCAGTTTGTTTGCCATTTCGCCCTTGAACACCCATACTTTGACGCCAATGATGCCGTATGTGGTCTTCGCTTCGGAAGTGCCGTAGTCGATGTCGGCACATAGGGTATGCAAGGGCACCCGGCCTTCGCGATACCATTCGCGGCGTGCGATTTCGGCGCCGTTCAAGCGCCCGGAACTCATAATCTTGATCCCTTGGGCGCCGAGACGCATGGCATTCTGCATGGCGCGTTTCATTGCGCGGCGGAACATGATGCGCTTCTCGAGCTGTTGCGCGATCGAATCGGCAATCAGTTGGGCATCGGTTTCCGGCTTGCGGATCTCCTCGATGTTGACATGCACCTGGCCGCCAAGAATTTTCTGCAGGTCGGTCTTGAGATGCTCGATATCCTCGCCCTTTTTACCGATGACCACGCCGGGGCGGGCGCTGAATACGGTAATCCGCGCATTTTTGGCCGGGCGCTCGATGACAACACGCCCTACCGAGGCATGAGCCAACTTCTTATGCAGATATTCGCGAACCTTGATGTCCTCGTTCAACATCGCCGGAAAATTTTTGCTGTTGGCATACCAGCGTGAAGACCAGTTACGCGTTACCGCAAGGCGGAAACCGATCGGATGTATCTTCTGTCCCATAGTTTTTCCTTAGTCCCCGACAGTAACGTAGATGTGGCTCGTCTGTTTGAGAATGTGATTGCCGCGTCCCTTGGCTCTTGCCGTGAAGCGCCTTAGCACCGCACCCTTCTCAACATGGATGAGCTTGACCTTGAGCGTGTCGATGTCGGCACCATCGTTGTGCTCGGCATTGGCAATTGCCGACTCCAGAACTTTCTTGATGATCGTGGCCCCCTTCTTCGGCGAGAAGGTCAGGATATTGAGTGCTTGATCGACTGGTTTGCCGCGTACCAAGTCGGCTACCAGCCGACCCTTCTGTGCCGAGAGACGCACGCCGCGCAGTATCGCATTGGTTTCCATAGCCATCCCTTACTTCTTGACCGCGGCCTTCTTGCCGGCGGTGTGACCCTTGAAGGTACGCGTCAGCGCGAATTCGCCGAGTTTGTGTCCAACCATGTTTTCCGAGACATACACGGGAATGTGCTGCTTTCCGTTATGCACGGCGATAGTCAGGCCGACCAGATCCGGCAGGATTGTGGAACGACGCGACCACGTCTTGATTGGGCGTTTGTCGCTGGTCCCGCGCACGGCATCGACTTTCTTGAGCAAATGGGCATCGATGAACGGGCCCTTTTTAAGTGAACGAGTCATTTATCACCTCTTATTTCTGGGCCGGCGGGCAACGATCATTGAGGTCGTGCGCTTGTTGCTGCGAGTGCGGTATCCCTTTGTCTTGGTTCCCCACGGGCTGACCGGGTGCATACCGGCAGCGGTTCTGCCCTCGCCGCCACCATGCGGGTGGTCGACCGGATTCATCACCACTCCGCGTACCGTCGGGCGAATGCCGCGCCAGCGAGTGGCCCCGGCCTTGCCGATGGAGCGCAGGCTGTTTTCTTCGTTGCCGACTTCGCCGATGGTCGCGCGACACTCGACATGAACCCGGCGGATCTCGCCGGACCTCAGGCGCAGCTGGGCATAGACGCCTTCGCGCGCCATCAGCTGCACCGATGTGCCGGCAGCGCGGGCCATCTGGGCACCCTTGCCAGGAATCATCTCGATACAGTGGATGGTGGTACCAACCGGGATATTGCGTATCGGTAATGTATTCCCCGGCTTGATCGGCGCTTCCGCACCGCTGATGAGTTGTGCGCCTACCGCCACGCCTTTCGGCGCGATGATATAGCGTCGCTCGCCATCGGCGTAGCAGAGCAATGCCAGATTGGCGGTGCGGTTCGGGTCATACTCGAGGCGTTCAACTGTCGCAACGATACCATCCTTGTTGCGGCGAAAATCGACAACGCGGTAGTGCTGCTTGTGCCCGCCGCCCTGATGGCGGACCGTGATATGTCCATGATTGTTGCGGCCGGCCTTGCTGTGCTTGGTTTCGAGCAACGCGCTATGCGGCTTTCCCTTGTGCAGGTCCGGATTGACCAGTTTGACGAGCGAACGGCGACCAGGCGATGTCGGCTTGACTTTGACGAGAGCCATTAAGCTGCCCCCCCTTCAGTGAAATTGATTTCCTGGCCAGGCTTGAGGCAGACAAATGCTTTCTTGGCGTCGCTACGGCGCCCCGAAAAACGTCCGAATTTCTTGGCCTTGCCTTTCTGGTTGGCAATCTGTACCGACTCGACCTGCACCTTGAACATCAGTTCGACAGCAGCCTTGATTTCGGGCTTGGTGGCGTCGGATGCAACAAAGAACACTACCTGCTCGTTCTTGTCCGCGACATAGGTCGCTTTTTCGGAGATCTGCGGGGCCAGCAGTATTTGCAACAGGCGTTCCTGGTTCATTTGGCTAATCTGCTTGCTCATCCCAGCATCTCCTCAAATTTGGCCACAGCGCTCTTGGTCAGCAGCACCTTGGGGAAACGGATCAGCGACAACGGGTCGGTTTCGGAAACCTCGAGCACCAATACCCTGGGAAGGTTACGCGAGGCCAGATAGATGTTTTCATCCAGCGCGGCGGTAACCATCAAGACCGAGTCAAGGCCCATACCCTTGAGTTTCTGCGCCATCAATTTGGTCTTCGGCGTGTCGAAGCTGAAATCCTCGATGACCATGAGGCGGTCTTCGCGTGCCAGCTGCGAGAGAATGGCCGCCAAGCCGGCGCGGTACATCTTGCGGTTGACCTTCTGGCTGAAGTTCTCATCCGGAGTATTCGGGAAAATGCGTCCGCCGCCTCGCCAGAGCGGACTGGAAGTCATGCCGGCACGAGCGCGGCCGGTGCCTTTCTGGCGGAAAGGTTTCTTGGTACTGTGATGAACCTGTTCGCGGTCCTTCTGCGCACGGTTGCCGGAACGGGCGTTGGCTTGGTAGGCAACCACCACCTGATGCACCAGCGCCTCATTGTAATCGCGACCGAACAGCGCATCGGAAGCGCTCAGGGTGGTGGCGGGCTGGCCTTGTTCGTTGATAAGCTTGAGTTCCATTACGCCCCCCTGACTGCAGGACGCACAACCACGTCGCCACCCTTGGAGCCCGGCACGGCGCCCTTCACCATCAGCAGCTGACGCGCCTCGTCGACGCGCACCACTTCGAGGTTTTGCTGGGTACGGCTAACGTCGCCATAATGGCCTGCCATGCGCTTGCCCGGAAACACGCGTCCCGGGTCCTGAGCCATACCAATTGAACCGGCCGAGTTGTGCGATACCGAGTTGCCGTGCGAGGCGCGATTGGACGAGAAGTGGTAACGCTTGATGGCGCCAGTGAAGCCTTTGCCGATCGAGGTACCGCTGACGTCGACAATTTGTCCGACGCTGAATATCGACGCGCTGATGACATCGCCCGGCTTGAGGCTGGACAATTGTTCCTGCGAGATACGGAATTCCTTGAGAATGACACCCGCTTCGACACCCGCCTTGGCGAGATGCCCTGCCGCTGCCTTATTGACACGGCTGGCGCGACGTTTCCCGAAGGTTACCTGAACTGCGGCATAGCCGTCAGTGTCTGGCGTTTTGATCTGGGTCACACGGTTATTCGACACGTCGAGCACAGTAACCGGGATGGTCGAGCCATCGTCGGAAAAAATGCGCGTCATGCCGACCTTGCGACCTACAAGGCCTAAAGTCATTTCTTATTTCCTCCAGAGAGGTGCCGACTGCTATTGGCCGGCCAATCACCCAAAGTGCTGGAAAGTCCTGAAGTTATAAACCCAGACGACTTTCCCCACTCACTGCTTGCTACTTACTGCAATTTAATTTCAACATCCACGCCCGCCGGGAGATCCAGCTTCATCAGCGCATCGACGGTTTTGTCGGTTGGGTCGATGATATCCATCAGGCGCAGATGAGTACGAATCTCGAACTGGTCGCGCGAAGTCTTATTGACGTGCGGCGAACGCAGGATATTGAATCGTTCAATGCGTGTTGGAAGTGGCACGGGACCGCGTACTACCGCGCCGGTCCGCTTGGCTGTGTCTACGATTTCGAGAGCCGACTGATCAATCAGGCGGTAGTCGAAGGCCTTGAGACGAATACGAATCTTCTGGTTCTGCATGGCACACCTTAAAGAGCGAAGCCGCAATTGAGCGCGGCGGAAGCACGAAAGAGCGGAATAATACCGTTCTTTGAGTGGCAATGCAAGGCCAATTTTTGGGTTGTCGCTGACGAAAGCGCTGTTGATGGGTTCATGTTTTCAATTGCCGGGTCTCGCCAATATTTGCCCCATAGTTTTTGTCGCCTTATGCCTGCTCGTCTTCGACTTCTTCGTACCCGCTGATCATTGCCTTGTAATGCGCCCAAGGCGTATCGCTGAGGCTGGACAAGTAGGGATGTATGAAGATAAATCCCGAGAAAAAGAAGAAACAGATG
>JBAYVU010000011.1:0-79262 GCA_041674385.1 Sterolibacterium sp. | reverse complement strand
GACGCCGTTGGGTTATTCCCAATCAGGAGCGAGCAACGCCGCAATGGGGGCCATCTGCCTCGTTCCCTTCGGGTTGCTGCCAAATGCGGCGTCCGCTTTGTTGCTCGTCTCGTCAAGGGGGATGGCCATTGACTTCGACTCGCGTCGCGCGGCCATCCGCATTTGGCAGCAACGCATCGCGCCGATTCATTGAGAACACGCCCTAATGCGCTGGCTGTTCAATTTGTCCTTCCGCCGCAAGATTCCGCTGTGGACATCGTTTCTGATCAGCCTCTCGATCTTCGTCGTCGGCGCCGCTCTGATGGCACGCGCCTACGAAGACATGAAGCGGGCAGTCGTGATCAGCGCCAGCAATCTCGGCCATACCCTCGCCAACACGGTGTCACCGGCACTGCTGCACGATGATATCTGGCGGGCCTTCGAGATTGTGCGTTCACCGATTCGCGGCGAACCGGCGCAAACGCCCGTTCAGGTTGATGCCGTCGTGGTACTGGGACCGGACCGCAAAGTCTTCGTCTCCAGCGATCCCGATACGCTACCGATGTTGACCGAGCCCGTGGCTCTGGGGCCTGACTGGATGCAGTTGAATACGCAGTTTGGGGCCGACGCGAAATGGCCGTTGCTGCTGGAGCCGGACAACTCCAACTATCTCTACGTCGCCCTGCCGATCAACGATAGGGATGCACAATTGGGACATCTGGTCCTTCGCTACTCGAAGTCGGTGTTTCACCCGTGGTTTATCGACTCCCTTTGGCAAGGTCTGGGCATTGGCCTGCTGGTACTGGCGGTGCTGATTCCGATCAACTGGTATTGGGCAAGCCGCATGGCGACGCCGCTGGTCGATCTCGCACAGCGCATGGGCAAGATGCCGGCAACAGCGCCGGAACCGTTGCCACCCGACCTGTACCCGTATCGTGATGAGTTGGGCCAGTTATTTCAAGCCTATGATCGCATGGTGCAGGCCCTGCGCGACAAGGCCGCGCTCGAAAACGAAGTGGTCAAATCGGAACGGCTGGCGGCGATTGGTCAGCTGACTGCCGGCATTGCTCACGAGATCAACAACCCGCTTGCCGGACTTATCACGGTGGTCGACACGCTCAAACTGCAAAGCGATCTTGATCCGCGCGCGCTGCGTAACCTGGAGTTAATTGACCGAGGTCTGCTACAGATTCGCGACACCGTCGCCGCCTTGTTAGTGCAAACCCGGGTACAAGCTCGGCCTCTGAATCAGCACGATCTGGAGGATGTGCATACCCTGATACAGACTCAGGTCAGCAAACGCCGAATCCACCTTGACTGGTCGGCCGCGATGCCGGCGGAACTTCCAGCACCGGCAAGTCTGGTGCGCCAGATCCTCATCAATCTCTTGCTCAACGCCGTGCAAGCAGCGGCCGAAGACGGCCAGGTAAGCTTATGGCTGGGCAGAAAAGGCGATTCGGACAACAACCTATCAATCGTGGTCCGCAATGACGGGACACTACTCAGCGACGAACAGCTCGCCCACCTGTTTGAGCCGTTCGCGTCGACTCGCGTCGGCGGGCATGGTCTCGGACTTTGGGTGACCTATCAGATCGTGACCCAGCTTGAAGGTCGCATTTCAGCCAAGAACATCGACGGACAAGTCGAGTTTGTGGTTAGTTTGCCTCTTGGAGACGCCCCATGCAGCACCGCATCGGCCTGATCGAAGACGACCCCATCATCGGCGAGGCGCTCTCAGATCGCCTCGAGTTCGAGGGTTTCGTTTGCGATTGGTATCGGGATGGCAAATCTGCCCGTCGCGGACTCGGCCAGCGCCGTTACAGTGTCGTGGTCAGCGACATCAATTTGCCTGACATCAGCGGCGAACAATTGTTTCGAGACCTCTTAGATAGCGGCCAGGGACTCGCCCCCTTCATCTTCATTACGGGCTATGGCGCCATCGACCAGGCGGTTCGTCTGCTCAAGCTCGGCGCCCACGATTACGTCACGAAACCATTCAACGTCGGTGAATTGATAGGCAAGATTCGCGGTTTGTGCGAGCGCCAGCTGCTGGCGGCAAATGCCGGCGACCGATTGGGCATTTCCACCAGCATGCGGAATATCGAGGGACTTCTGCCCCGCCTGGCGGCCAGCCGCAGTGCCGTGTTGATCTCAGGCGAGTCGGGCACCGGCAAGGAAGAAGTGGCGCGTACCCTGCACCGCGTCGGTGATCCAGAAGCCAAGTCACCATTCGTCGCCGTGAATTGCGGAGCGATTCCCGAAAACCTGATCGAGTCGGAACTTTTTGGTCACGAGAAAGGTGCATTTACCGGCGCCGATCGGGAGCGGCGCGGTGTTTTCGAACAGGCGGACGGCGGCACGCTGTTCCTAGATGAGATCGGCGAGATGCCCCCCTCGATGCAGGTCAAGCTGCTGCGCGCAATACAGGATCAGGCGGTAGTTCGGGTGGGCGGCGCCAATCTTCACAAGGTTGATATCCGGCTGATCTGTGCCACCCATCACGACCTCAAAGCCATGGTAGAGGAAGGCCGCTTTCGCGAAGATCTTTACTACCGCATTCACGTCATCCACTTGCACGTGCCGCCGTTGCGTGAGCGGAAGGAAGATATCCTATGGCTGGCTGCCCATTTCCTCGACGAACGGGCAAAGAAAGGTAACACCCGTCGCACGCTGACAGCAGAGGCCGAACGCGTCCTGACCAGCTATCCGTGGCCTGGCAATGTGAGAGAGTTGCAGCATTGCCTCGAGCGGGCCAGCGTTCTTTCTGCGAATCCGCTGCTGAATGTCGAAAACCTGTTCGGCGACAATGGCTCGCATCCGGCAGAAAGCGACACCCTAAAGCAGCCACTCAGCGACTATTTGCAGGAATGTGAACGCGCCTACATTCGGCGGGCCTTGGGAGAATGCGACGGCCGCATCGCCGACACTGCAGCCAGACTTGGCATCAGCCGCAAGAATCTTTGGGAGAAGATGCGCAAACTGGACATGGCAGAGGATTAACGGCGGCTGATTAAATGTAGGCGTTTGGCGTTTTTCAACAGAGTCATTCGATAGCGTTCAGGCCGCGCATCGCATCTTCTGCGCTGGCAGCCTATCCACGCCTTCTCGCAAACCCTTGCCCGGCCTGAAGCGGGGGACAAATCTTCCGGGCACCTCGACTTTGGCCCCCGACTTGGGATTCCTGGCATTCCAGGCCCGCCTGTAGCTCAGGTCAAAACTTCCAAATCCCCTGATCTCCACCCGGCCGCCAGAAGCAAGACGGCTAGCGATTGTTTCCAGGATCAGCTTGACCGATTCATCCACTTCAGTTTCTGTCAGCGTGGGAAAACGAACGGCCAGGACAGCGATTAATTCGGAACGCGACATGGCAATGCTGTGGGCATTTTCTTTATCGGGCTGTGATCCCATGGATTCCGCGCCTACTGGAGTGGCTCATTAAACTCACGCAGCTTCTCTTCGACAAAACCGGCCACATCGTCGGGAATATCGGTCGAGAGATCAAGAAACAGCGCCAGGACGCGGTCACGGCTGAAAGGTCCATCGGTATACAGAAACGGGGCGCTATTTACCCCGGCGACCGATTCGCCATCATCGACGACGTAATGGACGAAGCCTCTCTCCTTATCCCAGGAGATCGAATGCTCGTCCCGATGTTTGTCATAGGCCAATTGAAAACCGCTTATTGCATATCCATCTTCCCAGACAACAAGGTCGAGTTCGTGGCAAAAAAACCACCGCCGCTTGGACTCGCCATCAACTTGCCGAACATTCCGAATTTCCCTCAACATCATTTCTTCCCTGCTCGCCAATCCCTGTTCCAGCTGGTTGCCAGCATAAGCAAGCCAATGCTAAGCCACTATGAACCACATCACAAAACCTGCGACTATTTTCAAGCTGTCCGGCATGTTTGGCGGAACGAGTGCAACACACGAACAATATTTTTGTCCAAAAAACTATGATGGGCCATCCATCGATACAGGGTTTCGGCAAGCGGCCAAGCAACCGGAACCGGAGGGACTGCCCATCAATGCATCATGGACGGTTGAACTTGAGCAATTCCGAGGAAAAATGGATCCACGCACTCTTCAGTTCGAAATTTCTACGGATGGCCAGGCCCGTCCTGGCGAGGGCATCATCGCGGCTTGCGTTCCCGCCGCGACGAGCCGGCCGGCGATTGTGGCGCTGACCTGCGATCCCTATCACGATCCCGGCCGTCCGATCAAAGAAATGGTGCCAACAGCAATCCGTTTCGTGTTGGCCAACATCGGATCTCCACCTGAAAATTTATGCTGGACGGTAATCGACACACTGGGCCACTTTAGCATCGCGCTTCCGCAATGGTCCGGCGCGACGGACCAAACCCTGCCCGAAGTGGCATACCGACGCTTTCCCTCAGGACTCGGGGTCGATGCTTTCCTCAAAGAAACCGGCACAACCGGCGAATTGGCGTTGGAGATGCTGTCGGTTGCCAGCGAGAAGTCCGGCATGGCGGAAGAAACGCCTTCGATGCAGGAGTTTCTGGATGCCCTCGAATATCACGGCGATCTGCCCGTACCCCTGCTCCCCTTGATCGAAAACGCCGTCAACAAGGGCATCGTCGAAAAAGTGGCGTTTCTCATCAGGTCCGATCCGGTGATTTCACAGTCGATCATCAATTATGCGAATGCCGCCAGGTTTACCGGCGCCGACAAGATCGTCTCGGTGCACCAGGCAGTCGTGCGCTTGGGAATGGACTTTGTCCAGCGGGTGGTTTTCGTTACCGCGATGATGATGCGCTATCAAAACGGGCGCTGCGCCGAGTTCGACTACCATGCCTATTGGATGAACGCCCTCGCCACCGGTGCGGCCATGCGCGCCCTGCTGCCCGATTATGGAATCCCCGAATCGCTGGCCGACGACGCCCATATCGTCGGATTGGTGTCAGGCATCGGCTGGCTGGCCATCGCGGAAACCAATCCACGGCTCATGACCAACTACCTGCAACGCTGCCGCGGAAAGAATCCGCTCCCCAAGATCCGCTTGCAATGTGAAATATTTCCCTGCCCGATCCAACTGGTTTCGGAAAACTATCTCCAGCGCTTCTCTTTTCCAGATATGGTTTGCTCCAGCGTGGCCGGCAGAAGCGGGCATTCCCCTAATCTTGGCAAATGCCTGATCCAGGCCAAGCGCGTCGCACAGTGCTTGGCGCCTCTCAACTGTCTGCCGGTGCTCCCCGCAACGCGAATACCGCCGGCCTGCCAAGAGGAGTGGGATGGCTGGCAAACGCTGTTTCCAAAGCGCAAACCAGCGATCCCGAGTCCATCCTACTTCAGCAGCGCATAGTGCGCCGACACTGAGAGTCTTAGCTGCCGGCGTTGAGTTCCTGCCGAACGACGCGACGCAACAGTTTGCCGATCTCGTTGTAAGGCAATTCCTTCTGGAAGCGGATGGTCACCGGCACGCGCGAGGAACGCAGCCGCGCCTTTACCCAGTCCTGCAACTCGGCCACCGGGACAGCGGCGACACCCTCCTTGAGCACCACTGCGGCAGCGACTGCCTCGCCCCACTGCGGGTCGGCAACCGCAACGACCGCAACATCGGCGACTGCCGGATGGCTGAGCAGCACATCCTCGATCTCGCCCGGAGAAATGTTCTCGCCGCCGCGCACGATGACGTCATCATCACGGCCCTCAAGGAAGAGGAAACCTTCCTCATCCAGCGAGCCGCGGTCCTTGGTCGAGAACCAACCGTCGGCATCGAGCTGGCTGCCCATTCCCTGGTACTCCCCGGCGACCTGGCCGCCGCGTACGAAGATCAAACCCGATTGGTTCGCAGCAAGCGGTTTGCCATCCTCGTCGCGTATCTCCATCTCCACTGTCGGCAAGGGGCGACCGACAGAAGTGAGACGACGACGCACCGCCGGGTCGCTGCTGGCAACAGCTGTACGATGGTCATCCGGTCCAAGCAGAGCGATGGTCGAACTGGTTTCGGTGAGGCCATAGGCATTGATGAAGTCCACCTGCGGCCACAGGCGCAGCGCCTTCTCGATCACCTGCAAGGGCATCTTGCCGGCGCCGTAAGCAATCGCACGCAGCCCCGGCAATTCGGCCGGGGCGCCGTTCTCCACCGCCTCGACGACGCGCGCCAGCATGGTGGGCACCAGGAAGGCGTTGCTGACATGCTCTTCGCGGCAGAGGCGCAGCCATTCGCGCGCTTCGAAATTGGGCATATACACCATGCGCCGGCAAGCGTAGGTCGAAGAGAGCACAGTGGAAATGCCGGCGACGTGGTACGGCGGCACCGTCACCAGGACGGCATCCTCCTCGGCCGCGGAACCGAACTCCACCGTGCCGAGAATATATGACATCAGGTTCTCGTGGCGCAGCAAGGCCGCCTTGGGCTTGCCGGTAGTGCCACTGGTAAATATCTGGATAGCGACATCAGTGGGCTCGCCTGAAGCTATCGCAGCTTCGGCCTTGCCATTGCGGCAGGCAGCGATGAAAGCTGCGGTCTGCAACGGTTGCACACCTGCCGGGATGGTTAGCGTCGACTCGTATTGCTCTCCAACGACGAGCAAGGCCGGCACGATACGCGTCAGCAATTCATTCAATTCCGGCGTCGTCAAGCGGTAGTTCATCGGCACATAAGGCACACCGGCATATGCGGCGCCAAAGATGGCGATGGGCACGCCGATAGTGCTGGTGTCGAGCATACCGACACAGCCGCAATTGCTGTCTCGGATCATGACCGCCGCCGCCCAGGCGGCGCGCTGCAATTCTGCGTATGTGAGACTGGTGTTGTCCGATTTGACGGCAACGCGATCGGGAAACGCATCCACCACCATTTCCAGCAGCATGACAAGATTCATTATGGGATTCCTCTCAATACGATGAAGGCAGTGTCTAGGCCTGCTTCACCGTCAACACCTGGCCGTTGGCGCAAAAACACGCCGCCGCGCTCTCGGTGCAATCAGTTGTTCGGTTCAATCATTACCTTATGTAATTATACCGCTTGCAGACTAGTCAGACAAGAGCTTGCGCTTGTGCGGGCCTTCATGTTCGGTGTTCCGATTGCCTTGCCTGAATATCGTTACGCTCCGCTCTGGCTGCGGAACCATCAAAACAAATCGACGACCATTCCAGTGGGAATGGCCAGCCCATTCTATCCACATATCATATCGGCGTTTGCCAATTCGCAACGACCTGCGAAATTGAACGATGCAGTTTCGTACCCTGGGTTACGCAATCTTCGGCGATTCGGCATTCCCGGTTGTGTCCGCCAGTGCCGTTTCGAGCATGTCGATGAAAGCGCGAGTCTTGGATGGCATCAGTCTCCGGCCCGGAAACACTGCCCAAGCGGTGTGCGCAGGCAGACACCACGCGGGCAGCACACGGCGCAGTTCACCGCGGCGAACGCTGGGTGCGGCGAAATAATCGGGGACTGCGGCGATCCCGGCACCCGCGCAGGCCAGCCTGATCAACAACTCGGGTGAGTTCGCGGTGGTCCGCCCCGGCGGCACCCCCTCCCAGCGCTGCTCGGCTCGCATCAATACCCAGCCAATAGCCTCTCCATCGCGCCCGAGCAGGCGCAAAGCATCGTGTTGAACGAGTTCGTCTGGAGACTCCAGGTCGCCGCGCTCGGCCAAATATCCGGGAGCGGCATAAAGGCCGCTGGGAAACACCGCGATGCGACGCGCGGCAAGCAGCGTATCGTCGGGCAGATCGCCCATGCGCACGGCGAGATCGAAATTTTCCCCCAGCAAATCCACGCGCCGCGGCGATAGATCGAGTTCCAGCGATACCCCTGGATGGAGCGCGACAAACGCCGCCAGCATGTCGGTCAGCAGCAGGTGGGCAATATCGCTCGGCATCGACACCCGCAGACGGCCGCTCGGACGGACTTGGCGAAACTCGGCTAGCGCCTTCACAGCATCCACCTCAGAGGCCACTTGGCGCGCATGCTCCAGCAATTGGTGGCCGAACTCAGTCAGCGTAAGGCGCCGGGTCGTACGCAGCATCAGGCGTTCTCCCAAGCGCTCTTCGAGCAATGCGATGCGCCGCGAGATTGTGGATTTGGGCAAGCCGACGCGGTCGGCCGCACGGCTGAAACTGCCGGCCTCGACGACGCGGGCGAAAATCAACAAGTCGTTTGGGTCTAATCGTCCCATTTTTGGAACAGTGTTATCCGATTTATGGGCTTCATTATTTATTTTAGCATCAATAGAATGCATTTCAGTTGTTTACAACCCAAAGGAGAACCCCATGAACATTCTACAAATCAACGCCAGCGCCCGCCGTGAAGGTGCCAATTCCACCTATGTCGCCAATTCCATCGTCGCCCGCCTGCTGAAGACGAACACGGATGCAAGACTGATGCTGCGCGATCTTGCCAGCGACCCGCATCCGGTATTGGATGAAGAGGCACTTGGTGCGCTGTTCACCTCAGCCGATCAGCGCACCCCCGCACAGGCAGCACGCGTGGCGCTCGATGATGCGCTGATCGCCAAGGTCCAAGCGGCCGACGTGCTGGTGCTCGGCGTGCCGATGTACAACTTCGGCGTGCCGGTGCAGTTGAAGAACTGGATCGACGCCATTGCTCGTAACGGTGTCACCTTCCGCTATACCGCGAACGGGCCGGAGGGTTTGCTCAAGGGCAAAAAGGTTTATGTGGCGTTGGCGCGTGGCGGTCGCTACCGCGGTACCGAGAGCGACTCCCAGGTTCCGTACCTGAAAACCGTGCTCAGCTTCCTCGGCATGACCGAGCTGCATTTCATTTACGCGGAAGGACTGAACATGGGCGCCGAAGCCGCTCAACAAGGCTTTGCTGAAGCAGAGGCGGATATTGCCGCAGCCTTGGCCTGAACTTGCCCATCAAGCGCGAATCGAAACACACCAGGAAAGGAGTTTTCAAAATGAAAAATCCCGTCTCCCATACTGAACCTATCCAGCATCCGCGTAGCGTGGAACAAGTGGTGGCTGGTAAGGCGACCTCCGACGGCGCCGGCGTGAAACTGACCCGCGTGCTGACACAACAACTACAGCACCGGCTTGACCCATTCCTGATGCTCGATGCCTTCGGCAGCGACAATCCGGACGACTACATTGCCGGCTTCCCCGACCATCCGCATCGCGGCTTCGAAACCGTGACTTACATGATTGCCGGCCGCATGTTGCATAAAGACAGCGCCGGCCATGAAGGTTTGCTTGAAAGCGGTGGCGTACAGTGGATGACGGCGGGTCGTGGTGTCATCCATTCGGAGATTCCGCAACAAGAAGCAGGCGTGATGGAAGGTTTTCAACTCTGGCTGAATTTGCCTGGCCGCGACAAGATGTCCGCACCGTGGTATCGCGATTTCGCCGCAGCCGACCTGCCGCGTTTCACGACCGCGGCTGGCGTGGCAGTGACGGTGATTGCCGGCGCCAGCCATGGTGTCGCCGGCGCGGTAAGCCGCGCTGCCACGGCACCGCTCTACCTGGACCTGCATCTGCCGGCAGGCGCTCGTTTTTCGCAGTCGCTGCCAAGCGGAAACAACGCCTTCCTCTATGTGTATCGGGGCGAAATCAACATCGCCGGAACCAAGGTTCCAGCGCAGCGCATGGCGATCCTCGCCAATGACAGACAGGCGGATGGCGTGGCGATCGAAGCCCTGGGCGAGGCAAAAGCGCTATTGATTTCCGCTCGGCCGCTAAATGAACCGATCGCGCAATACGGTCCGTTTGTGATGAACACCAAAGAGGAAATTTACCAGGCGCTGAACGATTACCGTGATGGTCGTCTGATCTGAGATATCGATCTCACCGCCTACCTGTCCTCCGCGACAACACCGCCCAGGGTAAATAAGACATCGCCCTGCGGACCCGCCGCCAGCGCCGTGAGGTTGGCATGGTTGAATTTATCCTCGCGGTTCCTGGCCGCGAAACTGCGGCCCTGATCGTTGCTGAACAGATCGGTACCGGCATTGCCGATCAGGCGCAGCGTGCCGTCGGAGCGCTGCGCGATGGCCGTGATCGATTGCTGCGTTCCGCTGGGCACTTCTTTCCAGGTCATGCCATGATCGTCGCTGCGATAGATGTGGCCGCGCATGCCGGCGGCGAGAATGCCGCCGTCGGCGAGCACCAGTCCGGTCCAGAAGGAACCCTTGTTGCTGGTCTGCACCGCTTTCCAGCGACGGCCCCCGTCTTCGGAATGAAACAGGGTGCCCGCTTCGGCGGCGACGAAATACCGGCCACCACCGGCAAAGATATGCATCAGATGCTTATCGCCCATATCCCCGTCCACCAGGCGTCGTTCATGCCAGGTCTTGCCGCCATCCTCGGTCGCCAGCATCAGGCCAAACTGACCGACGGCAAAGCCGCGCAAAAGATTTTCGAAGCGGATCGAGAGCAATACCCTGTCCTTAGCCGGCTCTTCGCGCAGCAACTGCCAGCTTTCGCCGCCGTCGCTGCTGGCCAGCACGGTGCCATCATGGCCCGCCGCCCAGCCGTGTCGGTCGTCAAGAAAAAACACACTGGTGAGGACGGCCCGCGTTGGCACCTTGAGCGCCTGGCGGAAACGCTTGCCATCATCCGAAAGTATGACGATGCCGTAATCGCCGACGGCGACGATGCGGTTGCCGGCGCGTGTCGCGGCGATCACCGGCGCCTTCTCGGCGGCCGCGATCGGCGGCGCGGCGCGCCAGACCGGCGGCGCGTTCACCGGCGCATTCACCAGCGCTTCAGCGGCGGCCAGGGCGGTCGCCGTCACAGCGCAGAAGAGGCAGAGAGTGCGGCAAAGCTTCATGTTTCAGTGTCCGATCGCCGCTGCGCGCGGCGGCCCCTTGCGCGGAAAGAGCGAGTCGAGTTTGACGGCAAAGGCCGGCAGCACGGTGATGGCCATGACCATGTTGGTCATGAACATGAAGGCGAGCAGGATGCCCATGTCGGCCTGGAATTTCAGTTCGGAGCAAGACCAGGTGGCGACGCCGACCGAAAGCGTGATGGCGGTGAAGATGGTGGCGACGCCAACCTCGCGCAGCGCGCCTTCCAGCGCCTGTTTCATCGTTTCATGGCGCGACAAGTGGATGAGCAGGCGGTTGTATATGTAGAAGGCATAGTCCACGCCGATGCCGGTGGCCAACACCATCACCGGCAGGGTGGCCACACCCAGGCCGATATCCAGGCTCTTCATGAACCAGTAGCCGAGCAAGGTGGCGAGCGTCAGCGGCAGGCAGCAGGCGAGCATGGCACGCCAGTCGCGGTAGGCGATCAGCACCAGCATGAGGATGGCGGCATAGACGTAGAGCATCATCGGCAGCTCACGCGACTCGACTTCCTCGTTGGTCGCGGCGAGCAAGCCAATGTTGCCCGAGGCGAGCAATACCTTCATGCCCAGCGCCGCGGGATTGTTGTTCAGGCGAAATGCTTTCACCGCAGCGATGGCCGGCTGAATGGTCGTCGCCTTGTGGTCGGCCAGGTAGATGTTGGCTGCCATCATGGTGCAGGCGCGGTTGAACAAACCGCCGGACTCGGGCAAGAAGCCGACCGCTGCCTGCAAGGCTTTGGCGTCGCGCGGCAACGCCATCATTTTCGGATTGCCCTCGTTGAGGCCGACATTGGCGAACTTGGCCATGGCCGAAAGCGATGAGACCGAGAGTACGCCCGGCACTTGCGACATGTACTGGGTAAACTGGTCGATGTAGTTGACGATGTCGTAGTTGTTGCAGGAGTCGCCGGGCGTCTCGAACACCACGGTCAGCACATCCATCCCCAAGTCGAAGCGGCTGACGATGTTCTGCACGTCTTGGTTGTAGCGCGAATCGGCGCGCAGTTCGGGGGCACCCGGCTGCAGGGCGCCGATGTGGCGGCCGTGGCTCTGCCAGATGCCGGCCACCAGCAGCACGACGAAAATACCCAGAACGATACGCGCGTGGTTGATGTCGGCGATGAACCCCAATCGCTCGATCAGCTTTGAGCGGCGCGCCTGGATCCGCTCCAGCTTGACGGCGTAGGTAGGCGAAAAACGCAAGTAGGAAGCGGCCACAGGCAGCATGATCAGGTTGGTGACGATCTTGAAACCGACGCCGATGGAGGCAGCGATGCCCAATTCCCGGATCATCGGAATCGGAATCAGCACCAGGGTGATGAAACCGACGAGGGCCGTCACCAGAGACAGGGTGCCGGGAATCAACAGACTGGAAAAACTCTCCCGCGCCGCGCCCAGCGAATCCTGCCCGGCAGCCACCGCTCTGGAGATGGCGTTGATCTGCTGCACCCCGTGCGAAACGCCGATGGCGAAAACCAGGAAAGGCACCAGGATGGCGAGCGGATCGAGGCCGTAGCCGAGCATGGTCAGCGCCCCGAACTGCCAGACCACCGAAGTCATCGAGCAAGCGATAGGCAGCAGGGTCAGCGACAGCGAGCGGCAATACCAATACACGGACATGGCCGTCAGCAAGGTAGCCAAGGCGAAGAACCCGGCGACTCCTGTCGCGCCGGCGGCGATGTCGCCGATCTGCTTGGCAAAGCCGATGATCTCCACCGCGTGTTCGGGTGTCTCGTACTTCGCACGCACCTCCTTTTCCAGCCTGGCGGCAAGATCGAGAGTGTCGAGCTTCTGGTGGGTATCCGGGTCTTCTTCGAGCAGATCGGCCACCACCATGGCGGCGCTGTTGTCATTGGCCACCAGGCTGCCCATGTAGCCGCCACGCACCACGCGTTCGCGGATGGTGGCGATCTTGCCGGCGTCGAGCGTTGCGGCAGTAACGTTGCCGCCGATCACGTCCTCGGCCTGGAAGCCGTCTTCGGTCAGCTCAAAAGCGCGGGTGTTGGGCGTCCACAAGGATTGCACCGAGCGCCGGTCGACGCCGGGCAGGAACAGCATTGCCGCGGTGACGTCGTTGAGCTTTTGCAGCGCGGCCTGGTTCCAGATATCTCCGTTCCTGACGCGCAGCACGACCATGATACGGTTGGCACCGAACAGCTGGGTGCGATACTTGAAGAAGACGTTGGTATATTCGTGTCCGACCGGCAGTTGTTTGTCGAAGCCGGCCGACATGCGCAGTTGCAGGGCCATGACGGCCATGACGGCGGTGAACAGAAGCAGCACCGCCAGAGTGGCGATGCGATGGCGAAAAAAGAAATTCTCCAGGGACTGGACGAAACGCTCGAAACTGACCACCAGAAAAGTCCTCTTTGCAGCGGCAAGACATCGGCAGACCGGGGGCCTGTCCCCCCCGGATTTCTCTGTCGCTTTAGAAAGTGTAAGACGCAGAAGCGGTCAACACGTCGCGGTCGCGCATCATGTTGAGGTTGCCGCCACCCCAGAAACTGCTATAGCCGACGCTGGCCTTCCAAGTATTGTGGTAGTCGAAGTTGAGACCGACCGCCACCGCCTTGCGCCCCTCGACGAAGGGAAGACTGTTGGGGCTAACGCCCTTGACATCGTGATAGAAGTCGAGAATGGGCGACATGGTCCAACCGGAGCCGAAGATGTTGGCGTAGGTCAGACTGAACTCGGCGACGTAACCCCAGGAGTTCTTGCTCGGCAATGTGTAATTGTTGAGCAGATAGGGTACGCTGCCATCCAGGGCCAGGCCTGGATAGCGGGTCACTGCGGCCTCGATCATGAAATAGCCTTCGGCGGCGTTGATGGCCTGGGTGAAGCTCTGCGGCAATACGCGGAAGCCCGTCAGGTGTGCCTGCCACTTGCGTTCCTCCTTGTAGCCGTTAAGCACATAGGAAGTCGGGCCGCCGAAATTGGTGAAGTAGCTGTACTGTCCGTCATGGGGCACAACTGGGTCGATGGCAACGCTGTCTCGCGGCCGGTAGGATACCTCCGCGCCAACCGCCCAGTCACCCACCGTGGTGTTGAGGGAGATGCCAAACAAATCCTTGTCCTCGCCGTACTGCTCGACCGCGCGGACATTGATCACGTTTGCGGTAGCCGGGTCGTACTTGAAACCGACGAAGGGCAACTTGTCGTGATAGCGGATGTAATAGGCCGCGTACTCGGTGTCGCCGTCCGTGGGCTTGAAGCGCAGATTGATGCCATATTGGCCGCCGTTCTTCGGCGAGGTGATGTCGACGGGCACGATGGTTCCCAGTCCGGGAGCGACCGAATTAGCCAAATAGTTCAGTGTTCGCCCTGACTTCGGGGCGAAGTCGCCGAAGGTACCTAGTGGCGTACCGAGCGCGTAGAGAGGATCCATGACCGAGGTCGGAATGAATACGCCGCGTTTCCCCCCCTTGCCCAGGAAATCTCCCGATGACCAATAGGTACCGGCCGGGTCGAGGATAAACTTGTTCCAGCGGAACTGGTAGTAAGCCTCGGTCGAGAAGCCATTGCCCAGGCCGCTGGACAACGACAGCATCGGCGCCGGCACGAAGATCTCCTTCAGCTGCACGCCGGGGATGTGGATCTTGCGCAGGTCGAGTGCGTTGATCGAATTGACGCCGCCAATAATGAAAATGTCCTCGCCCCAGCTGATCACCTGGTTGCCCAGTTTGAGTTTGGCGGCATTGCCGCCGAGCTGCAAATCCTTGGACACCCAGAGATCGAGCAGAGTGACGTTCTGTTGTACCGCCTTTTTCGCTTCGTCGTCGAGGGGCGTGCGCTGCGTCTTGTCGGCCTTGAAGTCGGACGACCAGGTAACGCGCCCGAACGCCGACCAATTGCCCTGCTCCTTGACGAACAACTCGTGCGTGCCCTTGAGCACGGCGGAAACGATCTGTCCCTTCTTGTAGTTCAGGTCGCCGTCGTCGGCGTTGGCGTAGATGAAGTCGGGCGGGGCAGCGAAACCCATGCCCGGCCCATTAACCAGCTCACCCAATGGCCCGGCGACGGGTACCTCGCCGCCCGAGTCGTTGCCGATAATCGACCTGTCCGGCGAGGCCATGCGCCGTTGCACGCCGAAGGAAATCGTCGAGTCGAAGGTGCCAGTCCAGCCGTTTTCCGTCTCGAACTTGAAGGCAGCAGCCGGCTGGGCGAAGCCGAAACCTATCGCCAACAGGGCCAGAGTCAGGGGGTTGCCACGTAGATTGATTTTTTTCATGGGTTCATCTCTTTTCAGGTGCCGTTGGGCTATCAGCGTTCGCCGACGCGACGCAATTCATCGGAATCGAAGCGCTTCGGGTCGATACGCCCTTCGTCACCGGCCAGCCAGTCGGTTGGCTTCGCGCCCTGCGTGGCATACTCGCCCAGGTAACGATTGGCGTTCAGATCCCAGGACATGAATTCCTGGCTGACGCAGGCGCCGAGTTCGACAGCGGGATAAATCGAGGCTTCCATGATCCGCCAGAGCTTGCCCTGGGCATCGTACTGGTCGGCCTCCATGAGCATCCAGGTATCCTCGTCAAGGTAAAAGGTGCGCTTGGCGAACATGTGGCGCATCCCCTGCTTTACCGTCGCCTCGACCTTCCAGACTCGGTGCAGCTCATAGCGCATCAGGTCGCGGTTGGGATAGAGGCCTTGGTACACCTCGCTCATCTTTCGCTTGGCGACAAACTTGAAACTGTTGTAGGGAATGTACATCTCCTGCTTGCCGATCAGCTTCCAGTCATAGCGATCGAGAGCCCCAGCGAACATCGGGTATTGGTCGGCCGTTTCCAGGTTCTCGAAGCCGGGGACGGGGTTGTCGTACTCCAGGGACGGCAGGCGGCGCACACGGCGCTGGCCGGGGAAATACATCCAGCCGTTGTTTGGCTTGTTGCCAAGAAAGTAGTGCACGAGGAGGACTTCGCCAGTGCGCGCCGCAGGTGCAGTCATTGCATCGAGAATCATCATCTGCACACCGCCCACGTCTTCCGGCGACTTGGCCTTGGTCGAGGCGAAAGGCGTCAGGGCCAGTTGTTCCTGTCCCAGGCCATAGAAACTGCCGTCGGGATTGATGAAGTTGGTCTGGTAGGACTCGATGCGGCCCAGACCCTGCCAGCGTAGACGGTGATTCCACACCGCCTCGGCACCGGTCTTCGGAATCGGGAAGGGGAATGCGCCACCGAGCGCCGCCGCCAAGTTGTCGTTGCCGTCCGTGGCGAGCTTGGCCAGGGTTGCATTGGCTCGCGTGCGCTCGTAGATCACATCGGGATAACCGCAGGAGCGATGGGTTGGATAGACGTCGAGGCGATACCCCTTGCGCGTCTTCAGCAACTCGATCTGGCCAGCGGAGAGTTTGTCCTTGTACTTATCGACATTGGAGGCGTCGATGGAAAACAATAACTTCTCGGCGGCATGAGGATCAATGCGGGCATCGGCCAGCTTACGTTTGCCCTTGGGCGTGCCACCCTTCCACTCCGGAATGCTGCCATCCTTGTTGGCCGCCCGTTCCGCGCCGACAGGCGTCAATTCCTTGCCCAGTCTGGCTGCTTCCTGTTCGCTTACCGCCGCGGCGACCACCCCGGCCATCAAACTCAATCCAAGCGCCACCAGCGCATGGTCGTATCGTTTCATTTTCCAAGCTTCCTTTCGATCCGGAAAAGAAAAAGGGTTTCGTCATCGCACGACCAAGTGCGATGACGAAACCCTTGCCATTGGTTTCTACAAATATGACGTTCAGCAGGTCTTCTGGCTCTCGGATCGACCGGATTTGCCGCGCCTTCCCGCCGGAGTGCTCCCCGACAGTGGCTGGCCGACTGGTTACAGTCGGCCTTGCGGCATCCGTCCCCGATTACAGCGGCGGGCCCACCACGGATTCACACCGTGTTCCTGGATACTGATGTCGGGCGGCATTCTCCCCGATCGTCGGCACGCTGTCAATACGACAGACTGTTCCGGCATCCGTGCTGATGTAAATTTCTCACATAAGCGTACGCCGGCGTATGGATACGTTGTTACAGCACCGGCTCGATTTTCACTCCAATTTCAAACGCTTTCTCGGAGGATCCCCAATGCCTGACAAGGAATTCAAACACGGATTCCAAGCCGCCCAGGTGCTCCGTAATACCCTTGTAGCTTACTCTGAATGCCATTTTCAATCTCCTGACGTCTGTAATGTGTATTACGACAGACAGCGGGAAAAACTTGAGCGTGGGGCCATTCACTCCAGCGATTTTCTTCCGGCGCCGACCGATTTCCAGTATGCTCCGGAGTGAACCCTGCTCAGACCATCAAAGCCTGTTTGCCTGCGATTTCGATGCATCAACGGAAACATGGCCCCACCCGAAACCTATGCCAGAAATCAAGCCCGGCCAATCGATTGAACTACTGAAAGAACTGCACATCCTGACGCGCGATGGCAAAATGAATCAGGATAGCCAACGCAAGCTCAAGCAGATATACCATCTTTACCAGTTCATCGAGCCGCTGTTGCAGGAAATCCAGACCACTCAAGCCGACCTTCAACTGGTGGATCATGGCGCTGGGAAATCCTATCTGGGATTCATTCTTTACGATCTATTCTTCAAGCACCTGAGCATCGGGAAGCATATTTACGGAATCGAAACGCGCGACGAGCTGGTGAACAAGTCCCGGAATCTTGCGCAAAAACTCGATTTTCGCGAGATGAGCTTCCTCAACCTGTCGGTTGCGGAATCCATGCACTCTGAACATTTGCCGGCAAGAATCGACCTGGTCACCGCGCTGCATGCCTGCGATACGGCCACAGACGATGCCATTAGGTTTGCTCTGGCAAGACAGGTAAAATTCGTCGTTTTGGTACCCTGCTGTCAAGCCGAAGTGGCCGCAGCCCTCAAAAGGAACAAGAGCCAAGCCATTCCCAACAACATCCTGGCCGAGCTTTGGCGTCACCCGCTGCACACGCGGGAGTTTGGCAGCCTGATGACCAATGTGCTGCGCTGTCTGCAACTGGAAGCGCATGGTTACAAAGTCAGCGTGACCGAATTGGTGGGTTGGGAACACTCGCTGAAGAATGAGTTGATCATCGCCCGCCGCGACGATCAGCCGCGCAAGCGATCGGCGGACCGCTTGAAGGAATTGCTGCAAACGCTGGGTTTGGAAGAATTGAACCAGCGGTTTTTCTGTTCGGCTTAAAGGATATTATTCGGCACGCGCCGTGGGCTTGAAACAAACCGAGATCGATTCGTTTCCATACAGAGGTGATGAAATTGGCAAAACCTAACTTTCAATTTGAGAAACGCCAGAAAGAATTGGCCAAGAAAAAAAAGAACGAGGAAAAACTGAAGCGCAAGCTCGAAAAGAACGCCGCTACAACAACGGCCGATCCGAGTTCGGAACCAACCGGGTCCGATCCGAAACTGCTGGTTTCCTCATAACCGAACAGCTATTTGGGCGTGTATCATTTTTCAACGGGGAAACCGGGGAAAGCCTGCCATGTCCACTTGCCCACCTCGGTGGGCAACCGGTAGCTTTCAACAGATAACCTTCTTATATTTTTCATCTTCTTTCCATGGCAATTTATTCTTTGGGCAATCGTCGCCCCCAATGCGCCCCAGACTCCTGGGTCGCCGACAATGCCACAGTGATCGGTTCAGTCATCCTCGAATCCGGGGCCAGCGTATTTTTTGGTGCGATAGTTCGTGGCGATACCGATCTCATCACCATTGGCGCCGCCACCAACATCCAGGATAACGCAGTGCTGCATCCCGATGTCGGCGTTCCAATCACTCTGGGCAAGAGCGTCACCGTAGGCCACCAGGCCATGCTGCACGGTTGCAGCGTTGGCGATGGTTCGCTGATCGGGATAGGCGCCATCATCCTGAACCAGGCAGTCATCGGCAAACACTGCCTGGTCGGCGCCGGTGCGCTGGTGCCTGAAGGCAAGATATATCCCGAACGCACGCTGATTCTCGGTTCACCGGCCAAGGTGGTACGCGACTTGACCGACGCTGAGGTGCAGCATCTCTTCGACTCTGCCGACCATTATGTGAAACACTGGCAGAACCTTGTCGGGAAACTCCAGCGTATCGGTTAGGGTTGCTTTTGCGGGACCTGGACGAAAATCTCGTCCTGCTTGATCAGGCCGAGTTCGAAGCGGGCGCGCTCTTCGATCGCATCATAGCCGCTCTTGAGATCGCGGACTTCGGCATCTAGGCCGGCGTTGCGCTGCTCCAGCTTCTGATTCACCTCCCGCTGTGCCTGGAGTTGGCGATCCACTTCCCATACCCGGAGCCAGCCGCCCTTGCCCAACCACAGCGGATATTGCAGCAACGCAATCAGGGCAAGCAGCACCGCAACGGGCCAGCGCATGCCACTCTCCCGACCGATATAAGCTCTAAATTATTTGCGCAGATTGTAAAAAGCCTGGAGACCGGGGTAGCTGACGGTATCGCCCAGATCCTCCTCGATGCGCAGCAACTGGTTGTACTTGGCGATGCGATCGGAACGGGATAGCGAACCCGTCTTGATCTGCATGGCGTTGAGACCCACGGCGATGTCGGCAATGGTCGAGTCCTCGGTCTCTCCCGAGCGGTGCGAGATGACCGAGGTATAGCCCGCACGCTTGGCCATTTCCACGGCGGCAAAGGTTTCGGTAAGCGTACCGATCTGGTTGATCTTGATCAGGATCGAGTTGGCGATGCCCTTGGCGATGCCCTCGCGGAGTATCTTGGTATTGGTGACGAACAAATCATCGCCGACGACTTGCACCGACTTGCCGAGCCTGTCGGTGAGGATTTTCCAGCCGGCCCAGTCGTTCTCCGCCATGCCGTCCTCGATGCTGATGATCGGATACTTGTCGGCGAGATTGGACAGGTAGTCCGCGAAAGCTTCCGAGGTCAATTCCAGTTTCTCCGAAGCCAGGTGGTACTTGCCATCCTTGTAAAACTCCGAGGCGGCGCAATCAAGGCCCAGCATCACATCCTGGCCTGGTGTATAACCGGCGCTCTCGATAGCCTTGAGGATGAGTTCAATCGCTTCGTCGTTGCCGGCCACATTGGGGGCAAAGCCGCCTTCGTCGCCGACAGTGGTCGGATAGCCTTTCTTATCGACCAGCTTCTTGAGGTGATGAAACACCTCGGCGCCGCTGCGCAAGGCCTCGCGAAAGCTCTTGGCGCCGACCGGCAGGATCATGAACTCCTGGATATCGAGGTTGTTGTTGGCATGCGCGCCGCCATTGACGACGTTCATCATCGGCACCGGCATCTGCATCGGCCCGGAACCGCCGAAGTACCGGTACAGCGGCAGGCCAGCCTCTTCGGCCGCAGCCTTGGCCACCGCGATCGACACGGCCAGCATCGCATTGGCGCCAAGACGCGATTTGTTTTCGCTGGCATCGAGGTCGATCAGCACCTTGTCGATAAAGGATTGCTCCTCGGCATCGAGGCCGATGATCGCCTCGGAAATTTCCGTATTGACGTTCTCCACGGCCTGCAAGACGCCTTTGCCGAGATAACGCGCAGCATCGCCGTCGCGCAGCTCGATGGCCTCGCGCGAACCGGTGGAAGCGCCGGAAGGCACGGCAGCGCGGCCCATCAGGCCGGATTCGAGCAGAACGTCGGCTTCGACGGTAGGATTGCCGCGCGAGTCGAGAATCTCGCGGGCGACGACATCAACGATGGCACTCATAGTGTTTTCCTAATAAAAATTAAACTTAAATTGAGATAAGCGGCCACGCTCACATCTCCTGAAAACCATGCTGCTTGACCAATGCATCGATGTCGCGCAGGGATTCGAGCAATGCCCGCATCTTTCCTAGCGGCCAGGCATTGGGACCATCGGAGAACGCCTGGTCCGGGTTTGGATGGGTTTCCATGAACAGCCCGGAGATGCCGACCGCCACCGCCGCGCGCGCCAGCACCGACACGAACTCGTGCTGTCCGCCGGAACTCGTGCCCTGCCCGCCTGGCAACTGCACCGAGTGCGTGGCGTCGAACACCACCGGACAACCCGTCTCACGCAGGATGACCAGGCTGCGCATATCCGAGACGAGATTGTTGTAGCCAAAACTGGCACCGCGTTCGCACACCATGATGCTATCCGCACCGCCGTTGGCCTGCTTGGCCTTGGCGACAACATGCCGCATGTCGCCCGGCGCGAGAAATTGCCCTTTCTTGATGTTGACCGGCTTGCCGCAGGTAGCCACAGCCTCGATGAAATCGGTCTGGCGGCAGAGGAAGGCTGGCGTTTGTAGGACGTCGACCACCTCGGCAACTTCGCTGATCTGACCTTCCGTATGCACATCGGTCAAGACCGGCACGCCGATCTGTTGCCTGACCTCGGCCAGGATCGCCAACCCCATGTCCATGCCGGGTCCGCGCGGCGACCCGCCCGAACTGCGATTGGCCTTGTCGAAAGACGACTTGTAAATAAAAGGGATGTTCAGGGCAGCGCAAATTTCCTTGAGCTGCCCGGCGGTATCGAACGCCAACTGGCGCGATTCGATCACGCAGGGCCCGGCGATCAGGAACAATGGCTGATCCAGCCCGATCTCAAAGCCGCACAGTTTCATGGTGCGGGTTCCCAAATTTGGCCGCACAGATTCACGCCAAGCCCTTTTTCGCCAGTGCCGCCTGGACATAGGAGATGAATAATGGATGGCCGGTGCGCGGATTGCTGGTGAATTCCGGATGGAACTGCACGCCGACGAACCAGGGATGCGTTTCAGCGGGAAGCTCCATCATCTCCGGCAGATTCTCGGTTGGGGTGCGCGCACTGATGAGCATGCCCGCCGCCTCAAGCTTGGGAACATAGAAGTTGTTCACCTCATAACGGTGACGGTGCCGCTCATTCACTTCGGTACCGTAAATCCGCGCTGCCAGCGTACCCGGCCTGATTGGACAGCGTTGCGCCCCCAGGCGCATGGTGCCGCCGAGATTCGATTGGTCATCGCGGCGTTCAAGCTTGCCTTCACGATCCAGCCATTCGGTAATCAGGGCAACCACCGGATGCGGGGTGTCGGCATCAAACTCGGTGCTGTTGGCACCCGCCAGTCCCGCGACATGACGGGAAAATTCGATGGTGGCCAGTTGCATGCCCAGGCAGATGCCGAGATAGGGTATCTTGTTCTCTCGGGCATAGCGGATCGCCGCAATTTTGCCTTCGGTGCCGCGCTTGCCGAAACCGCCCGGCACCAAAATACCGTCCATACCAGCCAGCTTGGCGGTGCCGCCGCGCTCGGTCTCTTCCGAGTCCAGGTAGTGGATATTCACCTTGCTGCGGGTATGAATCCCCGCATGCAACAGCGCTTCGATCAACGACTTGTACGACTCGGTAAGATCGACATATTTGCCGACAAAGGCGATATCGACCGCATGCTGCGGATGCTGGAGCGCATTCACCAACCTGTTCCACACCGACAGATCGGCGGCACGGGCAAGGATGCCGAGCTTGTGACAGACAATCTCGTCGAGCATCTGGTGATGCAGTTGGCCGGGAATCATGTAGATACTGTCGGCATCGACCGCCGAGATCACCGCCTCGGACTGGACATTGGTAAACAAGGCAATCTTGCGTCGCTCGTCGTCAGGTACCGGCCGGTCGGCGCGACACAGCAGGATATCCGGCTGAATGCCGATTTCGCGCAGCTCCTTGACCGAATGCTGGGTCGGCTTGGTCTTCAGTTCTCCTGCGGCGCCGATCCATGGCAGCAGCGTCAGATGGATGAAGCAGGTATTGATTCGGCCTTCCTCGATGCTCATCTGGCGGATGGCTTCGAGAAACGGCAAGGACTCGATGTCGCCGACCGTGCCGCCGACCTCGACGATGGCCACATCCGCGCCTTCCGCGCCGCGTTTGATGAAAAGCTTGATCTCGTCGGTGATATGCGGGATCACTTGAACCGTCTTGCCGAGATACTCGCCGCGCCGTTCCTTCTTGATCACCGACTCGTAAATCTGGCCGGTGGTGAAGTTGTTGCGCTTGCCCATCTTGGCGCTGGTGAATCGCTCGTAATGACCCAGATCGAGGTCGGTCTCGGCGCCATCCTCGGTAACGAAAACTTCGCCATGCTGAAACGGCGACATCGTGCCGGGATCGACGTTGATGTAGGGATCGAGTTTGAGATGGGTAATCTTGATGCCGCGGGATTCGAGTATCGCTCCCAGCGAAGCGGCTGCGATGCCTTTGCCCAAAGAGGACACGACACCACCCGTAACGAAGACGTATTTAGTCATGGATATTGCGGGTGCAGGAAAGCCAAATAATAGCCGAATTCGTCCGACCACTCAATGCATGTCACCGGAGTTTTTATCCGCGCAGATATTGGGTACTGATTTCCTTGAACAAAGGCGTGCCGGCCTGTTTCAGCCACTCGAAGGCCACCATTTCGCGCGACACCACTTCGACGCCATGACGACGCATGCGTTCCAGCGCCAGCGCTTTGCTGTCGGGCTCGCGCGAACCAACGGCATCGGCGACGACAAACACCTGCTTGCCCTGCTCGCCCAATTCCAGCGCCGTTTGCAGCACGCAGACATGCGACTCGATGCCGCACACCACCACTTGCGGCCGCTCTGCTCCGGGCAAGGCGGACAGGCATTGCGCCGCCACGCAGGAGAAATGCAGCTTCTCGGCAATGCATTGCGGCGCCAGCAGGCCTCGCAATGCCGAGTGCGTCGGGCCAAGACCTTGCGGATACTGCTCGCTCGCCAGCACCGGAACGCCCAGCTTCTGCGCCACCAGCACCAGCCAGCGGACGTTGTCGAGCAGCCGCTGCCAATCGTGGACCGCCGGCAGCAAGCGCTCCTGCATATCGACTACCAGCAACACGGAATGATCCTTATTCATCAGCATGTCAGTCCTCCAGTTCGGGGCGGTGCCGGAAATGTTCGAGCGCTTCCGGGTTGGCCAGTGCCTCGAGATTTGTTACCGGTTCGCCATGCACCACTTTACGTACGGCCAGTTCGACAATCTTGCCACTCTTTGTCCGCGGGATGTCGGCGACCTGAAGAATTTTTGCCGGCACATGACGCGGCGTCGTGTTGTCGCGAATGACATCCCGGATGCGCTTGGCCAGCGCTTCGTCGAGCGTCGATTGCTCGCGCAGCTTGACGAACAGCACGATGCGCACGTCGCTCGGCTCCTGTGGCGGCCAGTTCTGGCCGACAGCCAGGGATTCGACGACTTCGTCGAGCTTTTCCACCTGGCGATAGATCTCCGCCGTGCCGATACGCACGCCGCCGGCATTCAGCGTCGCGTCGGAACGGCCATAAATTACGAAGCCGCCGTGTCCGGTCGCTTCGGCGAAATCGCCGTGGCACCAAGTGTTCTCGTAACGCTGAAAATATGCCGCGCGATATTTCCGTCCGGCGGGGTCATTCCAGAAGCCGACCGGCATCGCCGGGAAAGGCCGCGCGCAAACCAGTTCGCCTTTTTCACCAAACACCGACTTGCCCTGCTCGTCGAATACGGCCACCGCCATGCCTAGCCCGGCGCATTGGATTTCGCCGCGCCACACGGGCGCCGTCGGGTTGCCGAGCACGAAACAGGAGATGATGTCGGTGCCGCCGGAAATCGAAGCCAGCTGGATATCCTGTTTGATGTGCCGGTAGACATACTCGAAGCTCTCCGCCACCAGCGGGCTGCCGGTGGAATACAGGGTGCGCAACGCCGTCAGTCGGTGGCTGCGCGCCGGCTCCAGGCCGATCTTGGCAATCGCATCGATGAACTTTGCCGAGGTGCCGAAATGCGTCATGCCTTCGGCATCGGCATAATCGAACAGCAGTTGGCCGCGCCCGGCCAAAGGCGAGCCGTCATACAGCAACAGCGTCGCACCGGCAGCCAGCCCGGAAACCAGCCAGTTCCACATCATCCAGCCGCAGGTGGTGAAATAAAACAGGCGGTCGCCAGCCTTGAGATCGCCATGCAGCAGGTGCTCCTTGAGATGCTGCAACAAAGTGCCGCCGGCGCTATGCACGATGCACTTGGGCACCCCGGTGGTGCCCGAGGAATACAGGATATAGAGCGGATGAGAGAAGGGCAGCGGAGCAAATTCGATCCGCTCGACGGCGCGGAATTTTTCGATGAAATCGGCATACATCCGCGCATTGCGGATCTTCGAGAGATCGTGCTGCCGGCTGACATAAGGAACGATCAACGTGCGCTCGATGCTGGGCAACTGTGCCGCCACCGCGGCGACCTTGTCCAGCGTGCCGATGGTCTTGCCGTTGTAATGGTAGCCATCGGCGGCAATCAGGACTTTCGGCCCGATCTGGCCGAAGCGGTCCAGCACACCCGGTATGCCGAAATCCGGCGAAGCCGAGGTGAATATCGCGCCGATCGAGGCTGTCGCCAGCATGGAGATCACCGCTTCAGGCAGGTTCGGCAGATAGGCCGCAACCCGGTCGCCCGGCGCGACGCCCATCGCCTGCAGGGCGGCGGCAAGCTGCGCAACCTGCCGATACAGCTCGGCATGGCTGAGGCGTTGCCTGAATTTATCCTCTCCCCAGAAGACGATGGCATCGCCGTCGCTTCCGGCGCGCAACAGGTTCTGCGCAAAGTTCAGGCGTGCCTCGGGGAACCATTGCGCGCCCGGCATCTTGTCGCCGTCGACCAGCACCCGAGCACCGCGCCGGCCCTCGATGCGGGCAAAGTCCCACAGACTTGCCCAGAATTGTTCGGGATGCTCGATCGACCATCGATGCAGCTCCGCATAACCATTGAAAGTCCGTCCCCATTGCCGGCTCGCGGCATCCATGAAGGCGGCCAGGTTCGACTGCCGGATACGTTCTGCGGAAGGCAGCCAAAGGGGGGCGTCGCTCTCCCGTGGCATCGCATGTCCTCCGGTCAGGTCGAAGCCGTGTCTGCGGCCAAGCGACGAATCTCGTCGGGCAAGGGAATCGACTTGCCGGTGAGCGGATTCATCCAGACGAGCTTGGCCGCACCTTCGGCATATAGCCGGTCTTCTCCAGGCCGACGCATGTCGAAATAGGTCGGCAAACTGCTGCGCCCGGCATGCCCAGTGTACAAACGCACCTCGACAGAACCCGGATAAACGAGCGGAATCAGAAAGGAACAACTGGTGTTCACAATCACAATCGACAAGTCGGGTGGCCGCTTCGAGCGAGGCGCCACCGAGTCCAGCCACTCGACGCGCGCCTGTTCGACATAGCGAAAATAGACGGTGTTATTGACATGGCCCAAGGTGTCCATGTCGCCCCAGCGAATCGGAACAAGTGAAGTAAAAACCAACTTGCGATAATGATCCATTTTGAGCGGAAGCCAATTCACACGATTGGAATTATAATATCCAGGCCAAGAAATGATCGGAATGACAAGGAATATCCGGGTAACAACAGCCAGGGGAAATACATGGAACGCGAAGCGATGGAATTTGACGTACTGATCGTCGGTGGTGGTCCCGCCGGGCTGGCAGCGGCGATCCGGTTGAAGCAGTTGAATGCCGAGACCTCTGTCTGCCTGATCGAGAAAGGCGCCGAAATCGGCGCCCACATCCTCTCCGGCGCAATCATGGATCCGCGCGCGCTCAACGAACTGATCCCCGACTGGCAGGCGCAGAATGCGCCGCTCGATACGCTGGTGGGCGAAGACCGTTTCCTGATGCTCTCCGAAACCGGCGGGATGCAGGTGCCCAATTTCCTGCTGCCCAACTGTTTCGTTAACCACGGCAATTACATCATCAGCCTCGGCAACCTCTGCCGCTGGCTTGGACAGCAGGCCGAAGCGCTGGGCGTGGAAATCTACCCGGGATTTGCCGGCGCCGAACTCCTGTACAACGACGATGGCAGCGTCAAGGGCGTCGCCACCGGCGACATGGGCGTCGGCCATGACGGACAGCCCACGCCGGCCTATCAGCCCGGCATGGAGTTGCTCGCCAAATACACCCTGTTCGCCGAAGGCTGCCGCGGCCACCTGGGCAAGCAGCTGGAGCAGAAATTCAACCTGCGCAACGGCGCCGACCCGCAAGTCTATGCCATCGGCATCAAGGAGCTGTGGGAAATCAAGCCTGAGCAACATGTCAAGGGCATGGTCATGCACACTGCCGGCTGGCCGCTGCCGGCCGACACCTACGGCGGTTCGTTCTGCTACCACTACGGCGAGAACCTGGTGGCGATCGGCTATGTGGTCGGCCTGGCGTATTCCAATCCCTATCTGTCGCCGTTCGAGGAATTCCAGCGCTACAAGACGCATCCCAAGGTTCGGCCGATGCTCGAAGGCGGCAAGCGCATTTCCTACGGTGCCCGCGCCATCGCCGCGGGCGGTTTGCAAGCCCTGCCGAAACTGATATTCCCGGGTGGCGCATTGCTCGGCGACGATGCCGGCATGTTCATCGGCTCACGCATCAAGGGCAGCCATACCGCCATCAAGAGCGGCATGCTGGCCGCCGAAGCCGTCTCTGAAGCACTCGGCAGCTCCCGCAGCCACGACGAACTCACCGCCTATCCGCAAAAATTCCGTGAGAGCTGGATATTCGAGGAACTCCGCAAAGCGCGCAATTTCAAGCCATGGATGAGCAAAGGCCTCTATCTCGGCTCGCTGATGTTCGGCATGGACCAAGTCCTGTTCCGCGGCAAGGCGCCGTGGACACTGCACCTCACGGCCGACCACCTGAAGCTGAAGAAAGCCGCCGAATGCACGCCGATCGATTATCCCAAGCCCGATGGCGTGATCAGCTTCGACCGCCTCTCCTCGGTGTTCCTGTCGAACACCAACCACGAGGAAAACCAGCCTTGTCACCTGACCCTGAAGGATCCCGAGGTACCGATCAAGGTCAACCTTGCGCTCTACGATGCCCCCGAGCAGCGCTACTGTCCAGCCGGCGTGTATGAGATTCTGCGTGACGCCGACGGCAGCAATCCGCGCTTGCAGATCAATGCGCAGAACTGCGTCCACTGCAAGACCTGCGACATCAAAGACCCGACCCAGAATATCAACTGGATCGTGCCTCAGGGCGGTGAAGGACCGGTTTATCCGGGGATGTAGTCCCGCAGTTCAGCTTCGCCAGCCATGTCTCCATCGGTTCGGGCCGGCCGTAGAGATAGCCTTGATGGATCACCTGGCCATGGGCGTTGAGGAAATCGACCTGCGCCTGTGTTTCCACTCCTTCCGCCACGACCTGCAAGCCCAGATGTTGTGCCACGGCGAGGATGGTATCGACCAGCGCCGCATCGTTCGAGTCGGTGGTGACATCGTCGATGAAACTCTTGTCGATCTTGAGTTCGTGGATCGGCAAGCGCTTGAGATAGGCCAAGCTGGAATAGCCGGTGCCGAAATCGTCCATGGAAAAATGGATGCCCAGTTCGGTCAGCGCCATCATCTTGGCCACCACGTCGGCGAAGTTGCCGATCACCAGACCTTCGGTCACCTCCAGCACCAGGTGGGTCGGATCTGCGCCGCTGGCAGCCAGATGGCGTTTCACCTCATCGACAAAGTCCTCCTTCTGGAAATGGCGCGGGCTGATATTCACCGACACCCGCAGCGAGCAGCCTTCCGCATCCAATCTTGCCAGCAGGCGACACACCGCAGCCAGCATCCAGCGGTCGATGGCAACGATCAGATCGGTCGCCTCCGCCAGCGGAATGAACACACCCGGCGGCACCAGGCCGCGCTCCGGGTGCTGCCATCGCACCAGCGCCTCGGCGCCGACTTGCCCGCCTGCCGCATCCACTTGCGGCTGAAGGTAAAGCCGCAACTGCCCGTCGTCGATGGCCAGACGCAGTTCGCGCTCAACCCGATAGCGATCCCGGATGGTCTGCCCCATGGCCGCCTCAAAGAAGATGGCGCAGCCCCCCCCCGCGGCCTTGGCCTGATGCATCGCCATGTCGGCCTGGCGCAGCACATCGGAAGCGGTTTCCTGGGCGGATTCGGGGAACAGGGCGATGCCGATGCTGGCATCGAGATGAAAGGCTTCGCCATCAATAACGATGCTGCCGCGCAACACCTCACGCAGTTTTTCTGCCACGGCCAAGGCTTCCCGGCCGGCGGATTCGCGCTCGAATGCCAAACGCGGCAGCAACACCGCAAATTCGTCCGAATCCAGCCGAGCCAACAGGTCGTCCGGATGCAGGACACGCGTCATGCACTCGGCCACTTCTTTCAGCAATGCGTCACCCAGCGCCAGACCGCGGGCTTCGTTGATGTCCTTGAAGCGATCCAGATCGAGCAGCAGCACATCGGCATAACGCCCCTCGCGATGCGCATTGGCCAGCGTCTGTCCCAACTGACGCAGGAACAATGCGCGATTCGCCAGTCCTGTCAGCGAGTCGCGCCAGGAAAGATGCTCGGCAGCCTCCTGGGCCTTGCGGATCTCGCTGAGGTCGGCGAATACCGCGACATATTGGCTGAGTCGTCCGTTCGCATCCTTGACGCTGCTGATGGTCTGCCATTCGGGAAACACCTCGCCGTTCTTGCGCCGGTTCCATATCTCCCCGGCCCATTTGCCGTGCGTTTGCAAAGACTGCCATACCGCCTGATGGAAAGCCTTGTCGTGGCGGTTGGAATTGAGAATGCGCGGATTCTTGCCGAGCACTTCCGCCTCGCTGTAGCCGGTGATCCGGGAGAACGCCGGGTTGACCGCAACGATACTGCCCGCAGCATCGGTGACCATGATGGCTTCGTCGACAGTCTCGAACACCCTGGCATTGAGACGCCGCCGCTCTTCGGATCGCTTGCGCTCGGTGACATCGGTGATAAAGCCGTGCCAGAGAATACTGCCATCCTCCTGCCGTTCCGGTTGGGCATGGCCCATGTGCCAACGCACGCCGTGTTTTGGATGCAGCACCCGGTATTCGCGATCCCACTTCGACAAACTGTGGGAGGATTCCTGCACGTAGGCTGCAATGCTATCCGCATCATCGGGATGCAGAACGGCAAAATAGGGAGCGGCGTCCTCGCGCGCTTGCTCAGGGGTAAATCCGTACATGTCGCGGGCTGTTTCGCTGATGAAAGGGAAAGAGGAATGCCCGTCCGGACCCATGCGAAACTGGAAGATGATGCCCGGAACCTGTGCGGAAATCTTGGCCAGCAGATCGTGGCTTTCCTGCAGCTTCGCGGACAAGGACTTGCGAGAGGCAAGCTCCCGCCCCAAGGCTTCCGTCATGATATTGAAATGTTCGCAAAGGACGGCCACTTCGCCGATGCCGCAAGAGTCTATACGTGCCGCCAGATCGCCTCTGCTGACGCGGCGGCTGACCTCGGTAATTGCGCGGATGGGTTGCACCACCCGACGCTTTAGCCAGAAGATCAGCAGCGTGGCAAACAACAGCGCCAGTCCGATAACCGGCAGGTGTTCGATCAGATGGTCATAGCGCGACTGCGCCAGGGCCGTAGCCAAGTCATATTCGAGATAGATCGCGCCACGCCTCGCATCGCCAGCCTGTCCCGGCCGTGGCTTGATGGCGTACGGCATGAGGATGTTCAAATGATTCCGGCCGGCATCCTCGACAAGGTCGGCGCCGCCGCTCTGAACAGCCCGGGCAAAGCGCGCCGTAT
The DNA here is from genome assembly GCA_041674385.1 of Sterolibacterium sp. Lineage (GTDB taxonomy): Bacteria > Pseudomonadota > Gammaproteobacteria > Burkholderiales > Rhodocyclaceae > JACRAR01. The sequence goes on along the minus strand of JBAYVU010000011.1, from coordinate 49,028 downwards.
CCAGCGCGGGAAAAACTTCGGCAAAGACCCGGCCTTTCCATTCGCTGCGTTGTGCGAACCGAATCGAGCCATCCGCATCGATCAATGCGGTGACCAGGTTGTGCGCCTCAGAGCCATGCAGCAGGAGTTCCTCCTCCACACGCTCAGGCTTGAGCAGCAGATCATGCTCGACTTGACGCACAAACCGGGCGGAATCCTCCAGCAAGTGCTCACGCGCATCTTTCAACAATGTTTGGCGCTGCAACCAGTCGGAGTATCCGAACGTCATCGCCGCCATCAGGAAGAAGGCGGTCAGCACCATCAGCGGCAAAGTCAGCAAGATCGATTGGAAGTCGCGCTTCATGCCTGCGGAGCAGCCATCACCAAGCGGTTGCGCCCTTCTTCCTTGGCACGGTACATGGCCGCATCGGCGCTCTTGAGCAGGAGTTTCTCGTCGCTGCCATGCTCCGGATAAACGGCAACGCCGATGCTGGAGGAAATGTGGATGAGGTGTCCGGCTATTTCAAAAGTCTGGTCGAGGGTACGCCGGATTTTTTCTGCTATACCTATGGCATCATGGATCGCTTCAATCTCCGGCAATATCACCACGAATTCGTCGCCGCCCATTCGCCCCACCGTGTCTGTTTCGCGCCGCAAGCAGTCTTGCAAGCAACCCGCCACCCGCTTCAGCAGCAAATCGCCGACATGATGGCCGAACTGGTCATTGACCGGCTTGAAGTCGTCGAGATCGATGAACATCAGCGCCAAGCGCGACTTGTCGCGGCGGGCCTTGGCTATTGCCTGCTGCAGACGGTCGGCAAACAGGGTGCGATTGGGCACGCCGGTGAGCACATCGTAATGCGCCAGCTGCAGCATGCGCTCCTCGACGGATTTGCGCTCGGTAATATCGGAGAACACCGCCACATAGTGCGACGGAACTCCCTTGTCGTCGCGCACCTGTTTGATCGAAAGCCATTCGACATAGATATGGCCAGCCTTGCTGCGATTCTTGATTTCGCCTCGCCAGCTTCCCGTAGTGCTCAACTCTTTCCACATGTCCCGGTAAAACTCCGGCGGATGCGCGCCGGATGCAAGCAGCCGCGGATTCTTGCCGATCGCCTCTTCCGCAGAATAGCCGGTGATGGCAGTAAATGCCGGATTGACCGAGACGATCCGATTGTCCAGGTCGGTCACCGTGACGGCCTCATCCATGGTGTTGAATACCGTTGCGGCCAGCCGCAAGGCTTCCTCGCGCCGATGCCGCTCGGTGATGTCGGTGTGGGTGCCGATCATGCGCAGGGGCTTGCCTTGCGCATCGCGTTCCACCACCATGCCGCGCGAAAGTATCCATTTCCAGCTGCCATCCTTGCATTGCATGCGCCGCTCATTGGCATAGACAGGGTTTTGGCCGGCGAAATAGGCTTCCCGGCTCGCTTCTACCGTGGCCAGGTCGTCGGGATGAACGCGCTCGTCCCAGGCTTCCTGCTGATTTTCCAACTCGTCCTCGGCAAAACCGTAGATTTCCTTGTAGCGTTTGGAGTACACCACTTTGCCGGTTTGCAGGTTGCGGTCCCAAACGCCCTCGCCGGAGCCTTCGAGGGCGAATTTCCAGCGTTCCTCGCTTTCCCTGAGTGCTTGTTGGGCGAATTCGCGTTCCAGGTTTTGTCGAATAATGAGATCCTGGGCTCGTTTCACAATGATGAATAGCGCCAGGTAAAGCAGCGTCAATAAGCCGATGACGGAGCCGACGATAATCCATTGTCTCTGCCCGATGTAGACCAGTCTTTGCGTTGCGTCACCATAGATCTCGAACACACCAGCCAGCTTGCCCGTTGTTGGTTCGTACAAGGGAACGTAGCTCTCGACCAGATCGCGGTTCTGGACTTCGCCCTCGAAGCTGCTGAAGGTATTGCTGTGCGCCAACTTGGATCGGGTCAAGCCTTGCAGACCGGCGATGACGCCCGCATTCATGCTTTTGTCTTCGCCGATCTGTTTGGATTCGGTCGAATAGATCGTCATTCCCTTAAGACTGTACAGCTTGACCTTGAAGATTGTGGTGCCTTTGAGAATGGAAACCAGCTCGGTATCCATTCCGGAGATTATCCGGCCTTGCCTGAGTTCGGCTACGGATTCGCTATCGTTGGCTTGCATAATCGCCGACAATCCGTGTCTCACCATTTCATTGGCAAGAACCCTGGCCAGATTGGTGTGCTCGTTCTCGTAATTGCTGATCATGGCGTCAACGGACAAGGTCCGGAATATGTAGCCCAGCAATATTGCGACGACCGTGAAGGCGACCAGGCTGGCAGTCGTGAAGAAACGCAGCAGCCTGAAGTCGGTCCTGCCGGCGATCCCGACCATGCCGATCCTGCTTATCCACCGAACACAAAGGCTGAGGCTGCGCGAATCCCAGGATGGCATGTCTGCTCTCGCCAGGGAAAACGTTTAGAGCATGGACAGGCTCAGCGCCATCGCTCCCGCACCGCCATGGATCACCGTCTGCGCAAGACCCGGTGCGGTCGATAGCAGATGGTCGGCGTAGAAGCGCGCCGTGGCGATCTTGGCCGGGAAGAAGGGGTCGCTGTCTTTGCCTGATAGTTTCAGTTTCGCCTGGGCCACCAGCGCCGCCCGGGCCATCTGCCAGCCGCCGCAAACGATGCCCATCAGCTTGAGAAATGGCACGGCGCCGACCGACACACCGCTGATGTCTTTGGCATAATTGGCCACAATATATTCGGCCGCCTCGCCGACAGCGCCGATGCCCCTGCCCAACGCGGCTTTGATCGCAGCGAATTCCGCGCCGCCCTGCTGCGCCAATTCCGCTTCGGTCTGGCGCATCATGGCAATCACGGCCTTGAGCGTGGAGCCGCCCTCACGGGCGATCTTGCGGCCGATCAGATCGTTGGCCTGGATACCGGTCGTACCTTCGTAAATGGTGGTGATGCGGGCATCGCGCAGGTATTGCGCGGCGCCGGTTTCCTCGACAAAGCCCATGCCGCCGTGGACTTGCACACCCAAACTGGCCACCTCGTTGCAAGTCTCGGTCAGCCAACCCTTGACCACCGGAATCATCAAATCGACATAGGCCTGATTGCGCTTGCGTTCATTCTCGTCCGGATGGCGCGCTGCGGCATCGTGCGCGGCGGCAACCGTATAGGCGAACGCGCGCATCGCCTCGTTCTGCGATTTCATCAGCATCAGCATGCGCCGCACGTCGGGGTGATTGACGATCGCCACGCTGTCGCTGCTGCCGGCGATGTCGCGGCCCTGCACCCGTTCCTTGGCATAGGCCAACGCCAGCTGATAGGCGCGCTCGCCAAGCGCCAGCCCTTCCACGCCGACCGCAAAACGCGCCGCGTTCATCATGATAAACATGTATTTCAGGCCGTCGTTCTCCTTGCCGACCAGCGTGCCGACCGCACCGTCGTTGTCGCCAAACGCCATCACGCAAGTGGGGCTGGCATGGATGCCGAGCTTGTGTTCGATCGACACGCAATAGACGTCGTTGCGTGCGCCCAGGCTGCCATCGCCATGCACCATGAATTTCGGCACCACGAACAGCGAGATGCCCTTCACTCCTGCCGGCGCATCCGGGGTACGCGCCAGCACTAGGTGGATAACGTTCTCGGCCATCTCGTGGTCGCCGTAGGTGATGAATATCTTCTGCCCGAAAATCTTGTAGGTGCCGTCCCCTTGCGGCACCGCGCGAGTACGGATGGCGGCCAGATCGGAACCGGCCTGCGATTCGGTCAGGTTCATGGTGCCGGTCCACTTGCCGGAGATCATGTTGGGCAAATACGTCTTCTTCTGCTCCGCAGAACCGCACAGTTGCAGTGCCTCGATGGCGCCCAGCGTCAGCATCGGACAGAGCGAAAAGGACATGTTGGCGGCTTTCCACATCTCCATCACCGCAGCCGACACCAGCTTGGGCAAACCCTGACCGCCATATTCCGTATCGCAGGAAAGGCCGTTCCAGCCGGCTTCGGCGAACTGCGCATAGGCTTCCTTGAAACCGGCCGGCACTGTCACTGTTTTGTCATGCCACGTGGCGCCTTCCTGGTCGCCGCTCCGATTGAGTGGAGCCAACACCCCACCGGCAAACTTGCCCGCTTCTTCAAGGATCGCCTCGACCAGATCGGGCGCAACTTCCTCATAACCGGGCAGTTGCACAACCCGATCGATGCCGGCCAGTTCGCGCAGCACGAATTGCATGTCTTTCAACGGTGGGGTATAGGTACTCATGCTTCTTTCTCGGAAAACTCAGCCCAGTTCGGTCAGCAATTCCGGTACCGCCTGGAACAGGTCGGCAACCAGACCGTAGTCGGCAACCTGGAAGATCGGCGCATCTTCATCCTTGTTGATGGCCACGATCACCTTGCTGTCCTTCATGCCGGCGAGATGCTGGATCGCGCCCGAGATGCCGATCGCAAAGTACAGCTGGGGAGCGACGATTTTGCCGGTCTGTCCGACCTGGTAGTCATTCGGCACGAAGCCGGCATCGACCGCCGCACGCGATGCGCCGAGCGCAGCATTGAGCCTGTCGGCCAGCGGTTCGAGCAGCTGATGGTATTTCTCGCCAGAGCCCAAGCCGCGACCGCCGGATACGATGACCTTGGCCGCGCCAAGTTCAGGGCGCGCGCTTTTGGTGATTTCGCGGCCGATCACCTTGGTCAAGCCCAGATCCGCCGCCGCGGCAATGGCTTCGACGGAAGCACTACCGCCTTCGCCGACGGCCGCATCGAAACCGGTGCTGCGCACGGTGATGACTTTCACCGCATCCGCCGATTTGACCGTGGCCATGGCATTGCCCGCATAGGTCGGGCGCACGAAAGTGTCGGGGCTTTCGACCGCGGTGATTTCCGAGATCTGCGCCACATCCAGCAAAGCCGCCAAGCGTGGCAGCATGTTCTTGCCGGTGCCGGTGGCCGCAGCCAGGATATGCGTGTAGCCGGTGGCCTGCGCCTGGATCAGGGCGGCGATATTCTCCGCCGTTTGATCGGCATAGTGAGCCGCATCGGCAAGTTTGACCTTGCTCACGCCGGCGATCTTGGCTGCCGCCGCGGCGACTGCGGCGCAGCCACTGCCGGCCACCAGCACGTGGATCTCGCCGCCGATCTTCTGCGCGGCAGCGACGGTATTGAGAGTGACCGCCTTGAGGCTGGCGTTGTCGTGTTCAGCAATAACAAGTAGAGTCATCAAATCACCTTTGCTTCATTTTTGAGTTTGGCGACGAGTTCCTTGACGTCAGCCACCTTGATTCCGGCAGTGCGCTTGGGCGGCTCGGAGACTTTCAGCGTCGTCAGGCGCGGCGTCACATCGATGCCGAACTCCGCCGGCTTGAGCACATCCAGCTGCTTCTTCTTGGCCTTCATGATGTTCGGCAAGGTCGCATAGCGCGGCTCATTCAAGCGCAGGTCGGTGGTGACAACCATGGGCAGCTTGAACTCCAAGGTTTCCGCACCGCCGTCGATTTCGCGCGTCACCGTCGCTTTGCCGTCGGCAATCACGACCTTGGAGGCAAAGGTGGCTTGCGGCCAACCCATCAGCGCGGCAAACATCTGGCCGGTCTGGTTGGCATCGTCGTCGATGGCCTGCTTGCCGAAAATGACGACCTGCGGTTGTTCCTTTTCGGCCACTGCCTTGATCAACTTGGCGACTGCCAGCGGCTGCAAGTCGGCATCCGATTCGACCAGGATGGCACGGTCAGCGCCGATGGCCATGGCCGCACGCAGGGTTTCCTGGCAGGCGGCAACGCCGCAGCTGACGGCAATGACTTCCTTGGCAATGCCGGCCTCTCTGAGCCGCACTGCTTCCTCGATGGCGATTTCGTCGAATGGGTTCATCGACATCTTGACGTTGGACAGATCGACGCCAGTGCCGTCAGCCTTGACACGCACCTTGACGTTATAATCCACCACACGCTTGACGGGTACTAGAATCTTCAAGACAGGGTTCCTTTCAGGTGAGAAAACAATCCTGAATTATGCTCCCATTTGCCCTCGCCGTGTTCATCCGAAAGCGAGTATTTGCCACGTCTGGCAAGGGATTTTGCGATAAATCAAACTTGTCCGTTGTTGTTCAGCGGCCTTTCCAATTCGGCTTGCGCTTCTGCATGAAAGCGTCGATGCCTTCGCCGGCATCGGCTGCCATCATGTTGCAAGCCATGGTTTCCGAAGCCAGCTGGTAGGCGCCGGCCAGGCCCATTTCCAGCTGTTGGTAGAACATCTGCTTGCCCATCGCCACAGCCACGGAAGACTTGGCGCAGATCGAATCGGATAATTTCTTGACCTCGGCGTCGAGCTGATCCAAAGGCACAGTACGGTTCACCAAGCCGCGTCGCATGGCCTCGGCGGCATCGATAAAGTCGCCGGTGAGCAACATTTCCATGGCCGGCTTGCGCCCCATGTTGCGCGCCAACGCCACGGCGGGGGTGGAACAGAACAGCCCGACGTTGATCCCCGAGACGGCAAACTTGGCCACCTCCGCCGCCACGGCCAAATCGCAAGCCGCCACCAGTTGGCAGCCCGCCGCGGTGGCAATGCCATGCACACGGGCGATCACCGGTTGCGGAATTTCGCAAATGCGCTGCATCACCCGGCCGCACTGGCGAAACAATTTCTGCATGTATGCCTTGCTGTGGTTGGCGCGCATCTGTTTCAGATCATGGCCGGCGCAAAACGCCTTGCCGGCACCGGCGATGACCACGACGCGCACCTGGCTGTCTCCGGCAAGCGCGTCGAGTGCTGCCTGCAACTCGGCCAGCAGTTCCTCCGAAAGCGAATTGAACTGGCCAGGGCGGTTCAAGGTCAGCGTCGTCACGCCAGCCTCGTCATGACGCAGCAGAATCGGCTGGGACGCTGGGCTCTCTGCGGATGGCGACAGGGGATTTTTCGAGGACATGTTCTACTCGATCGCAGCGACGGACTTCGCCCGCTGACGCAGGATGAACTTCTGGATCTTCCCGGTCGACGTCTTCGGCAAAGCCTCGAAGATGAATTTTTTCGGCACTTTGAAATGCGCCATGCGATCCCGGCAGAATGCGGTGAGTTCCTCGACGCTGAGACTGGCGCCTTCCTTGGTTTCGATATAGGCACAGGGCACCTCGCCCCATTTCGGGTCGGGGATCGCCACCACGGCCACCGCCATCACGGCCGGATGACGATAGAGGGCATCCTCGATCTCCACCGAAGAAATGTTCTCGCCACCCGAGATGATCACGTCCTTGGAACGGTCCTTGATCTTGACATAGCCGTCGGGCTGCATCACGGCCAGGTCGCCGGTGTGATACCAGCCGCCGGCGAAGGATTCTTCGGTCGCCTGCGGATTTTTCAGATAGCCCTTCATGACCAGGTTGCCGCGGAACATGATTTCGCCCATGGTTTCGCCATCCCAGGGAACCGGCTGCATAGTTTGCGGGTCCATCACGGTAATGCCTTCCTGCATGTGATAACGCACGCCCTGGCGACCGTTGCGCTCGGTGCGCTGATCGATGCTGAGTTGGTCCCATTCGACATGTTTGGCGCAGACCGCCGCCGGGCCATAGGATTCGGTGAGTCCATAGACATGGGTGATATTGAAGCCGATGTTCTCCATGCCCTCGATCACCGCTGCCGGCGGCGGAGCGGCGGCAACCAGCGCGCTCACCTGGTGATTGATGCCGGCACGCCATTCCGCCGGCGCATTGACCAGCATCGAATGCACGATCGGCGCACCGCAGTAATGAGTGACCTGGTGCTCGCGGATCGCATCGAGCACCAGCTTGGGATCGACGCGACGCAGACAGACATTGGTGCCCGAGTTGGCGGCCATGGTCCACGGGAAACACCAGCCATTGCAATGGAACATCGGCAGCGTCCACAAATACACCGCCTGCGGCGGCATCCCCCAGGAAACGATGTTGGACACCGCGTTGAGATAGGCGCCGCGGTGGTGATACACCACGCCCTTGGGATTGCCTGTGGTGCCGGAAGTATAGTTGAGCGAAATCGCATTCCATTCGTCGGCAGGATTCTGCCAGGCGTAGTTCGAATCGCCGCCGGCGAGAAACGCTTCATACTCGATCTTGCCGAGGCGTTCGCCGGGGCCGGTATATTCGGTATCGTCGACATCGATCAAGATGATCTCGCGCCCCAGCAGCGCCAGCGCCCTCTTCACCATCGGCGAGTATTCGCGATCGGCAATCAGCAGTTTCGCCTCGCCGTGATTCAGCATGAAGGCAATGCTTTCGGCATCGAGCCGGGTATTCATGGTGTTCAGCACGGCCCCGGCCATCGGCACGCCGAAATGGCAGTCGAGCATTTCCGGCGTGTTGTTGAGCATCACCGCGACCGTATCCCCCAGGCCGATGCCATTTCGCGACAGCGCCGACGCCAGCCGGCGACTGCGTGCGTAAGCCTCGGCCCAGGTGTAGCGGCGCCGGCCATGAATCACTGCGATGCGTTTGGGATATACGTAGGCGGAACGCTCGATGAAAGTGAGCGGCGTCAGCGGAACATAATTCGCGGGTTTTTTGTCGAGACCGCCAGCATAAGGATTTGTCATGATGCTCTCCAACAGTAAAACGCCATCAGGTGACTTCGGATTTCTCGCGCCGGAGGCGCAACTCCATGCCCAGACCCGCCCACTGCTTCGACTCTTCCTCAAGCGCAGCAGCGGTCAAAGGCGACATGGACAACCAGGCGTCATCGACAGTCAAACGAAAACCGCGCTCGGTAGCGGCCACCGCGATCCTGGGCAAGAGCGCATCGTCCCTGGCACGATGCAGCAATGCCGCCAGGCGCATGCAGAAAATCGCCAGCCAGTCGCGCGGCCCGGAGGTAATGGCCTGGATGCGTTCCAGTTTGCCGCGATGCGCAAGCACAATGCGCGACAGCCGTCCCTGATCTCGCTTGGAAAAGCCCGGCATGTCGGCATTGGCGAGAATATAGGCGCTGTGCTTGTGGTAGCTGGAATGCGCCACCGAAATCCCGATCTCGTGCAGACGCGCCGCCCAGAGCAGGAACTGCGCATCCGTCTGATCCTGCGCGGCGCTTTCCGGGCACAGCTGCTGCAACAGCGCAAGCGCAGTCTGGCTGACGCGTGCCGCCTGACGCTGGTCCACCGCATAGCGCTGCATGAACTGGCTGACGGTGGCCTCGCGTTGATCGTCGTGATGATAACGACCGAGCAGGTCATACAGCACGCCCAGACGCAAGGCCCCTTCGGAGAAGGTCATGCGCTCCAACTTAAACTCCTTGAATACCGCCGACAAAATACTCAGGCCGCCGGGCAACACCGGTATGCGCTCCGGACGCAAACCCTCCAGGCGCAGGCGACTGACGCCACCGGCCCGCAGCAACAGGGCCTTCAGGCGTTCAATGCCGTCCAGGGTGATGCCCGGCGCAGCATTGTCGTTCAGGCCATTGAGTTCCAGCAGATCGACGATGGCTTTGGCAGTGCCCGATGAGCCCACCGCCTCCTCCCAAGCGGTTTCGCGGTAAGCGGCGACGATCGTCTGCAATTCCTTGCGTGCCGCCAATTCGGCTTCCTTGAGGGACTGCTTGGCAACAAGGCCTTGCGGAAAATACTTGAGGCTGTGGCTGACACAACCCATGTAGAGCGATTCCAGTTGCAGCGGAACAAAGTTACGCCCGATGATCAGTTCCGTCGAACCGCCGCCGATATCCACCACCAGTTGCTGAGTGCCCGGATTCGCCAGGGTGTGCGCTACGCCAAGATAAATCAGGCGCGCTTCCTCGCGTCCGGCGATGACCTCGATCGGAAAACCGAGCGCAGCCTCCGCCTGAGTCAAAAACTGGGGCGCGTTCTTCGCCACACGCAGGGTATTGGTCGCCACGGCGCGCACCGCACCCGGTAGAAAGCCGCGCAGACGCTCGCCAAAACGCCCCAGCGCATCCAGGGCGCGCATTTGCGAAGCGCCATCGAGGGTTCTTTGCGCCGTCAGTCCAGCCGCCAGGCGCACCGATTCCTTGAGCGAATCGAGCGGATAAATCTGGCTCCCGACAATCCGCCCCACCTGCAAGCGAAAACTGTTGGAGCCGAGATCCACCGCGGCAATCAGTTCGTAACTCAAGGAACCTCCTGATCAAGTTATCATTCTACTCCGCCTCCTTGCAGGCAGTTTGCAGAATCAAGCCCACGAGACAGACATATAATGCGATCACCTTATTCCGAACCGTAGCTTTCAACCTTATGCCGACCTCGCGCCGCTATCCTGCCGACCATTTCCTCAACCGCGAACTGTCGCTGCTGGCGTTCAACCGCCGCGTGCTGGCGCAAGCCGCCGACGACCGGGTGCCGTTGCTGGAGCGCCTGCGTTTTCTGTGCATCGTCTCGTCCAACCTCGACGAGTTCTTCGAGATCCGCGTCGCCGGCCTCAAGGAACAGATCAAGCTGGGCAGCCATACGCCCGGTACCGACAGCCTGCCACCGCAGGAAGTGTTCCGCCGGGTCGGCCTGCAGGCGCACACGCTGATTGCCGAGCAATATGCGCTGCTCAACGACGTGATCCTGCCGGCGCTGGCTGCCGAGGGCATCGCCTTCCTGCGCCGCAGCCTGTGGAACGAGGCCCAGAGCGAGTGGATACGCGACTACTTCATGCGCGAAGTGATGCCTATCCTGACGCCGATCGGCCTCGATCCAGCCCATCCGTTCCCGCGCGTGCTCAACAAGAGCCTCAACTTTGCCATTGAACTGGATGGCACCGACGCCTTCGGGCGCAATTCGAATGCCGCCATCGTCCAGGCGCCACGCGCCCTGCCCCGGGTGATCCAGTTGCCGAAAGAGCTGACCGGGATCGACTACGGTTTTGTGTTCCTTTCTTCCGTATTGCACCAGCATGTCGGCGAACTGTTTGCCGGCATGGATGTGGTGGGCTGTTACCAGTTTCGCGTCACGCGCAATTCCGACCTGTTCGTCGACGATGAAGAAGTCAAGAACCTGCGCACCGCCTTGCAAGGCGAACTGCCGCAACGCCACTTCGGCGACGCGGTGCGCCTGGAAGTGGCGGACAACTGCTCACAAGTCATGGCGGATTTCCTGCTGCAACAGTTCGGCCTCGGCCGCGCCGACATTTTCCGCGTGCCGGGTATCGTCAATGTAGTGCGGCTGATGTCGGTGCCGGACAGCGTCGACCGCCCCGACCTGAAATATGCGCCTTTCCAGCCAGGCATGCCGAAATCCCTGACCAAGCGTTCCGACGTCTTCGCCAGCATCAGGAAGCAGGACATCCTGCTGCATCACCCGTTCCAGTCGTTCACGCCCGTCATCCACTTCCTCCAGCAGGCCGCCGACGACCCGCAGGTGGTGGCGATCAGGATGACCGTGTATCGCACCGGCGCAGAGTCGGTGCTGCTGGAACACCTGCTGCGCGCCGCCCAGCAGGGCAAGGAAGTCACGGTGGTGGTGGAACTCATGGCGCGTTTCGACGAAGAGGCCAACCTCAACATCGCCGCACGTCTGGAGGAAGTCGGGGTGCATGTGGTGTATGGCGTGTTCGGCTACAAGACGCACGCCAAGATGCTCCAAGTACTGCGCCGCGAAGACAGCGGAAAAACCGGCGGCTACCGCCGCTACTGCCATCTCGGCACGGGCAACTACCATCCGCGCACCACGCGGCTTTACACCGACTTCGGCCTGATGACCTGTCACGATGAGATCAACGCCGACGTCAATGAGATCTTCAAACAGCTCACCGGCCTGGGCAAGGCTCACACCCTGACCCACCTGTGGCAGGCTCCCTTCACGCTGCATGCCAATACACTCGCGGCGGTTCACGCCGAGACCGAAGCGGCGCGCGCAGGCCGCAAGGGACAGATCATCGCCAAGATGAATTCGCTGGTCGAACCGGAAATCATCGAGGCGCTCTACCAGGCTTCGCAAGCCGGCGTCGAGATCGACCTGATCGTGCGCGGCAGTTGTATCCTGCGTCCTGGCGTCGAAGGACTCTCCGACCACATCCGGGTGCGCTCGGTGATCGGCCGTTTTCTCGAGCACTCGCGTATATTTTATTTTTACGCCGACGGCGAAGAGAAGATTTACCTCGCCAGCGCCGACTGGATGGAACGCAATTTCTTCCGCCGCATCGAGTCCTGTTTCCCGGTGCTCGACCCGAAGCTCAAACGGCGCGTCATCAAGGAGGGCCTGCGTCCCTACCTGACAGACAACAGCCAAGACTGGGACATGGACAAGGATGGCGATTTTGCCATCCACAACTCGCGCCGCAACCGCAGTTGCGCCCAGGAAGCGCTGCTCGCCGAACTCGGAGCGAGCGTTTAAGAGCAGAGGTATCTGGACATTTCGCTGGGCAATGCCTCCAGAACGCAGCAATGAATCATCAGCGATACCGAACCTCTTGGCTCGATCCGGAGCAATCACAAGCAATCGAGCGCAAGAAGTGTTAGAAGTCGCCGCCGCTGGCGGCTTCTGTTATTCTCCAAGCTTTCAAAAGGAGTCCCCCCATGAAACTTCTGTTGGCGATTTGCATGATTGTTACGACCACCCTAATTTGGGCAGGCGAAAACCTCGCCCCTGCCAAGCCCGCCGCCACTACCGTCAAGGGGGACGTTCTAGAGGTCGCGGATGTCGACTTGTACACCTACGTCCGGCTCAAGACCAACAATGGCGAGACATGGGCCGCAGTTCCCAAGACGGCTCTCCGGAAAGGAGACAAAATTGCGATCGAAAACGTTTCCGTCATGAACAACTTCGAAAGCAAGTCGCTGAAGAAGACTTTCCCGACGATTCTTTTCGGCACCCTGGCCGGTGCGGGAGGGATGCCGGCTAAAGGGAATGGCATGACCACTGCGCAGCCCGCCGCCGTCAAGGCCATGGAGGCCGAGGATATTCGCGTTCCCAAGGCCGTCGGTCCCAATGCGCGGACGGTGGCTGAAGTCACGACCAAGAGCGCCGAACTAAAGGACAAGCCTGTTCTGGTTCGCGGCAAGATCGTGAAGTACAACGAGGGGATCATGGGGAAGAACTGGATTCATTTGCGCGATGGCTCGGGATCCGCCGCGAACAATAGCAACGATATTCTCGTGACAACCAAGAATCAGGCAAAAAACGGGGATATCGTTACGGCGAAGGGAATCGTGCGAACCGATAAGGATTTCGGCATGGGTTATGCCTACAAGGTGCTGATCGAAGAAGCGACGCTCCAGCAATAATTCATTCTTTTCGATTCACTCGAAATCGGAGGCAAAGCGCGGCTGGCTGCGGTCAAGCCCGATTTTCTAGCCGCGCCAGGCGCTTACCACGCCGGGCACTTCGCGCACCAAAGTCAGCATGCGCCGCAACTGCGAAAGACCGTGCAACTCGACGGTGAACGACATGCGTGCCGCCCCCTCCTTCGACAAGGTCTTGACTGCGGTGACATTGATTTTCTCGCGCGACAGGACTTCCGAGATATCGCGCAGCAAGCCTTGCCGGTCATGTGCTTCGACGCTCATATCCACGGGATACAGCCCCGTCTGCTGATCCGCTTCGCCGGGATTGCCCCACGCCGCACCGATCACCCGCTCGGGCGCGCGCGCCGCCATGCTCTTGAAATGCTTGCATTCAATGCGATGGATCGAAACACCCTTGCCGCGTGTGACGAAACCAGAGATGGCGTCCGGCGGCACCGGTTTGCAGCAACGGCCCAACTGGGTCAGGATCTTACCGACGCCCAAGACCAGAATGTCGCTGCCGCTGTCCACAGCCTTGCTGCGTTTGGTATGTATCTCGGGCTCGGGCTGTGATGGCGCCGCTTCACCACGCAACGCCACCTGGATCTGGCGCGGGCCCAGTTCGCCTCGCCCGCCCGCCAGATACATTTCGTCGCCGCTCTTGAAGCCCAGTTTCTGCGCCAGTTCCTCGATGTTGGCCTGGGTCTGTCCTTCGCGTTGCAACTCGCGCACGACAAAGCTGCGCCCCTGCGCCAGGGTCTCGGCCTCCTCCTGGGCGGTGAACCATTGTTTGGCTTTCTGCCGCGCCCGGCTGGTGGCCAGATAGCCCTGCGCCGGATTGAGCCAGTCGCGCGACGGCCCGCCCTGCTTGGCAGCGATGACCTCGACCCGCTGACCATTGGCCAGCGGGGTATTTAGCGGCACCATCTGACCATCGACGCGTGCACCTCGGCAACGATGACCGAGATCGGTATGCAGACGATAGGCAAAGTCGATGGGCGTGGCGCCGCGCGCCAGATCGATTACCCGGCCCTGCGGCGTCAACACATAGATGGTGTCGTCCAGCGCAGCCCGTTTGTACTGTTGCACCCATTCGGCACTGTCGGTGATTTCGTCGCGCCAGGAAAGCAGCTGGCGTAGCCAGGCGATCTTGTCGTCATAGGCCGAATCGGCCCGGCTCGCGGATTTCGACTGGGTACCCGCCTCCTTGTAGCGCCAGTGGGCGGCAACCCCCAACTCGGCATGGCGATGCATTTCGTGAGTGCGGATTTGCACTTCGAACGGACGTCCGTCGTCATCCATCACGGCAGTATGCAACGAACGGTAATAATTGCCTTTGGGATGCGAGATGTAATCGTCGAACTGGCCGTGCACCGGCTGCCACAGATGATGCACCAGTCCGAGTGCGCCGTAGCAATCCTTGACTTCGTCCACCAGGATGCGCAAGGCGCGCACATCGTATACCTGCTCGAAGTCGATATCCTTGCCGTGCATCTTGTTGCGGATGCTGTAGATATGCTTGGGACGACCATACACTTCGGCATCGATGCCGGCCGCCGTCAATTCGGTCTTGAGACGGGCGATCGCAGCAACGATGAAGCGCTCGCGCTCGGCGCGTTTCTCGTCAAGCATGCGGGCTATGCGTTTGTATGTGTCCGGTTCAAGGAAGCGGAAAGACAAATCCTCCAGTTCCCACTTCAATTGCCACACCCCCAGCCGATTGGCCAGCGGTGCGTAAATCTCCAGGCTCTCGTGGGCGGTCTCTTCGCGTTGCGCGCCAGGATGATCCGTGAAATAGCGCAGGGTCTGGGTGCGGCTGGCGAGGCGCAGCAAGACCACGCGTATGTCCTCGACCATGGCCAGCAACATCTTGCGCAATGTTTCGGTTTGCGCCTTCACCCCGGTCGAAACACCCGCTTGCGGCCGCAGCAACAAACGCAGGCCATTCAGCCGTTCCAGCCCATCGACCAGGTGCGCCACGGTCTCGCCGAATTGCTCGCCGAGTTTGTCGCGCCAAGCCGCCCCCTCGCCGAGATGTCCAGCCGCCGCGAACAACAGTGCTGCCAGGCGCGTATCGATATCGAGATTCAGCGAAGCCGCGATCAATGCCATACCGATCGCATGCTCGCGGGTGGATTCGCCGGTACCAAGCAGACTCTGGCCATACAGGCCGGTGATCAGCGTCAAGGCGTTCTCGATCCGCCCCCTGCCCTCGGACGGCAAGCCTGTGGCGAGCAGTTCGAGCATGTCGGCAGCACCGGCTGTTTGGATAGCGGAAACCATGGCGACATTATCCCAGATTGCAGGAATAACTCCGTGCTGGGTGCCGACATCCCGCTCACGCATCGTATCGCAACGCAAGGATTGTCGTCTTAAGCGCACGCCAAGTGTCATGGACTGCGGATACTGAGTAATCCGCCTGGCGTATCCGTTATAATCCCGCCAAACTTATTATTCGCGGAGAGACAATGGGATTTCTAGCCGGCAAGCGCATTCTGATCACGGGAATGATTTCCAACCGTTCGATTGCTTACGGTATCGCCAAGGCGATGCATCGTGAAGGTGCCGAACTTGCTTTCACCTACCAGAACGAACGCGTTCTGGATCGTGTCGCCAAATTGGCCACTGAATTCGACAGCCAACTCATCTATGTCTGCGACGTCGCCGAGGATGCCCAAATCGACGCGCTGTTCGCGGATCTCGGCAATGCCTGGGGAAGACTGGACGGACTGGTCCATTCGATCGCTTACGCGCCGAATGAGGCGCTGGAGGGCGATTTCCTCAGCGGCTTGTCCCGCGATGCCTTTCGCATCGCCCACGAAGTCTCCTCCTACAGCTTTCCGGCACTGGCCAAGAGCGCACGAACGCTGATGCAAGGACGCAACGGCTCGCTGCTGGCACTAAGCTATCTGGGTGCGATGCGCACTGTTCCTTATTACAATGTGATGGGGCCGGCCAAAGCCAGCCTGGAAGCTTCGGTGCGCTATCTTGCGGCCTGTCTCGGCCCTGAAGGCACGCGGGTTAACGCCATTTCCGCCGGGCCGATCAAAACCCTGGCTGCCGCAGGCATCGCCAACTTCGGCAAACTTTTGTCGATCAATTCCCAAAACGCACCGTTGCGCCGCAACGTCACCATCGAGGAAGTCGGCAATGCCGCCGCCTTCCTCTGCTCCGACCTGGCCAGTGGCATGACCGGCGAAATCATGTATGTCGACGCAGGATTCAACACCACCACCCTGGCACATGCCCCCAACGGCGGTTGAGCGAATGAGGTAAAAGATGAGATAAAAAAACCAGCCGATTGGCTGGTTTTTTTATCTCAATCGGCAGCGCTATGGGCGATCCTTGCTTTCCAAGGCGGCCTTATTGATATCGACCGGATAACGCAAGCGCAACGCCCCCAGCCAGGCGGAGAAATCCTCATCGGCAAGGATGTTCGCATACTGCTCGCGGAGCTTTTTAGTGTTGGCGGTGTCCTCGCTACCCGCCACAAAAGCTTTGGTCCGGACGGTGCGATACAACGCGTAACCGCCGTTCGGCAGAACGACCCCGATATAGGCGGGCAGCTTGGCGGCATTGCTGCCGAATACGGCCCGCACGGCTTCCGGTGTAAGACCGGGAGCGCTCAGGCGCGAAATGCTGTGTGCCGCACCCCAGGCAAGTGCGAGCGGTTCACCCTGGTTAAGTTTGGCGAGGTAGGCTTCGCCCGCCTTCTGCGCCTGTTTCAAGGCTTCTTCGCGCACCAGACGTTTCTCGATATCCGCTTTGACGGCATCCAAAGATTGCATGGCTGCCGGTTTGTACTCCAGGACACGCGCCGCCACCAGGGTTTTCGGCATCACCTCCACGGCTTCGGTGTTGCGTTTATTCTTGATCGCATCGTCCGAGAATAGCGCGGCGATCAGCTTGGGGTTGCCGAACAACCCGGGCACAGTGGCATTCTTGCCGATCCAAGGACCCTGTTGCAGGGTCAGCTTGAACTTTTCGGCAGCCGGCTTGAGGCTGTCGGATTGTTCGTAAACAGTGTTACTGAACGCTTCCGCCAATTCGGCGTATTTTTTTGCCGCATTCTGGCGCTTCAAGTCATCGCTGATTTCTGCGCGAACCTCCTGCAATGGCTTGACTCGTTCCGCCTTGATCGCGGCGAGTTTGATGATATGGAAACCGAAATCGGAACGGACAACGCTGCTGACCTCGTTTTCCTTGAGCGAGTAGACGGCATCCTCAAAAGGTTTGACCATCATGCCGCGACCGAACCAGCCGAGGTCTCCGCCTTTCTCTGCGGAACCCGGATCCTGCGAATACTGCTTGGCCAGCTTGGCAAAATCATTGGGGGATTTCTTCACCTGTTGCAGTATGTCGTCGGCCTTGGCTTGCGCCGCCTTGGCTTCGGCAGCCGGCATATCCTTTCCGGCAAGCAGCAAGATGTGGCTGGCACGGCGCTCCTCGTTCTGCTTGTATCGCGCAGCCTGATTTTGATACCAAGTGTTGATCTCCTCGTCGCTGACGGATATCTGGGACAGCAAGGCATCCTGGCTCAGGGTCAGATATTCGGCGCGCAACTGCTCCGGGGTTTCAAATATCTTGGGGTTGGCATCGTAATAAGCCTTGACCGCCTCCGCGGAGATTTTCACCTGCGCGACGAATTGCTCGGGTTTCAGCAGCAATTCGCTCACCTCGCGCTCCTCCTGCAATGCGGAGATGAAGCGATCGCTGGCGGCACGGGCAACCACCGTCCCATCGCGAACTGCGGATAAGGCGCGTTGCAGAGAAATATCCTGGCGCAAGCGCTGTTCGAATTCCGCCTGGCTCATGTTCTGGGAAGCCACGTAAGCATCATAACGTTGCCGGGAAAACTTGCCGTCTTCCTGAAAGGCCGGAATCGACTGGATGGTGGCGCCGAGTTGGGCATCGGCGACCACCAGGCGCGCCTTGGCCGCATGCAGCACCATGACGCGCTGGTTCACCAGGTTATCCAAAACCGCCCGACGCATCTCGGGGTTGTCGAGCACGCTCGCCGGGACGTCCCGGCCAAGTTGCTGGCGCATGCGATCCTGCTGATCGCGCAAGGCCTGTTGCAATTCCTGCTGGGAGATCCGGCTGCCGCCGACGCTGGCGACATCATTGCCCGCGCCGGCATTGCGCACATAGGATTCGACCCCCCAAAAAGCGAAGGGCAGCGTGATCAGAGCCAGGAAAACCTGGACTATCCTGCGATTGTTGCGAACGTAATCGAACATGCTGATCTACCGTGCAATAAGTGAGAAAAGAAGCTCATGCGCTCCCTTCAACGGCATACAAAAAAGGCGAACCAAGTTCCAAGGTTCGCCTTAAATCTGGCGGAGTGGACGGGACTCGAACCCGCGACCCCCGGCGTGACAGGCCGGTATTCTAACCAACTGAACTACCACTCCAAATCCTGGCGGCGTCTTAAGATGCTGCGCTTGCTGCGTATTCCATCGCGACTGAACACCGCAGCATTATACGAGAAGACATGCACCCGTGGAAGCGACTCTAGATTTCCGGAGCAAATAACAACTTACCGGGCTTAGGTTACTTGGGTTTGGGGGACTCACCTGGAGAGCTCCTCTGCAACGGCGGAGCCACCTTGACGACTTCTTCGATGGTGGTCAGACCGGCGGCAATCTTCAACGCGCCTGAAATGCGCAACGGCTTCATCCCCTCGCGCACCGCCTGTTCGCGAATTTTCGCCAAGTCGTCGCCAGTGCTGATGAGGTGTTTCACTTCCGGCGAAAGCTGCAATATCTCATAAATACCAATCCGGCCCAGATAGCCTGTCATGCGGCATTCGAGGCAGCCAACCGGATGATAGAACTGCGCCGGCTTGCTGGATTTCCAGGGCGCCACCAGTTCGTTCCAGTGAATTTCATCTTCGGCGCGCAGTCCGCCCATCTTCTTGCAATGAGGGCAGAGCGTCCGCACCAGGCGTTGCGCCATGACACCGAGAATAGTGGAATTCAGCAGGTAAGCCGGCACGCCCAGATCGAGCAGGCGCGTGATGGCCGAAGGCGCATCGTTGGTATGCAAAGAAGATAGCACCAGATGGCCGGTGAGCGCTGCCTGAATGGCCATATCGGCGGTATCGACATCGCGAATCTCGCCGACCATGATGATGTCCGGGTCCTGCCGCATCAGCGCCCGGATGCCCTCGGCAAAGCCCATATCGACGCTGGGCTGCACCTGCACCTGATTGAAGGCGGGTTCGACCATCTCGATGGGATCCTCGATGGTGCACACATTCACTTCCGGCGTCGCCAGCGTCTTCAGGGTAGTGTATAGCGTCGTCGTCTTCCCGGAGCCTGTCGGACCGGTCACCAGGATGATGCCATTCGACTGGGCCGTCATCTGTTTCCAGCGCGCGCTGTCCTCGTCGGAAAATCCCAGATCGCTGGTATCCCTGACCAGCACCTCGGGATCGAAGATGCGCATCACCAGTTTTTCGCCAAAGGCGGTCGGCAGTGTGGACAGGCGCAGTTCGACCTCCTGTCCCTCCGCGGTACGGGTCTTGATGCGGCCGTCCTGCGGACGGCGTTTCTCGACCACGTCCATCCGGCCGAGAATCTTGATGCGGCTGGTCATGGCGTTCAGCACCTGCATCGGAATCTGATACACTTGGTGCAATACGCCATCGATACGGAAACGCACGATGCCAATATCGCGCCGCGGCTCGATATGGATGTCGCTGGCGCGCTGTTCGAAGGCATACTGCCAAAGCCAGTCGACGATATGCACAATGTGTTGATCGTTGGCATCGAGAGTGCGATTGCCCTTGCCCAACTCGACCAGTTGCTCGAAGTTGGAGATGCCCGAGGAACCGCTGACATCCCCGGCCATAAGAGCTTTCTTCACCGACTTCGCGAGGTTGTAGAACTCCACCTGGTAGCGTGCGATGTCGAGCGGATTGCTGATGACGCGAGTGATGTTCTTGCGCAGGATCGGCCTGAGTTCCTCTTCCCATGCCCGCTCGAAAGGCTCGGCGGTGGCGATCACCACTTCATGAGGCTTGACTTCCACCGGCAGCACACGAAAACGCGTAGCATAAGCACTCGACATCAAGTCGGTGACGGCCGAAAAATTCACCTTGAGCGGATCGATATGGAAATACTCCAGCCCGGCCCAGCGCGCCAACCATTGCGTCAGCGTGTCGAGATCAAGAATGCCGGAAGCTCCCCCAGACTGCGGGATGGTTTTCCACTTCTGTTCGGCAATGGCGATCAGCGGATGGATGTCACCGCGGAAATAGCGGCGTTCCTGCTTGAACTGTTCCGCGGTTTCGAGCGGCACCATGCCGCCGGCAACCAGGGCGTCGATCGTCTCGGCCAGGCTCAAGCGGTGTTCCCGGATCTGCGGAGCGGTTGCGGCGGTTTTCATGCGGGAAGCCAGAGCGACTGATAAACGACGCTTTGTACAATGGACAAGTCTATGCTGCGCCCTGGAAAGTCTCTGGTCTGGTGCATAGGTTGGAAAGCGCCTTTTTGTAGGTAATCCATGGCAAAGCCTACACCATTATTGCGGATACGGAACAGATTGTCTCATTCTGGCACGGGCCGAATGGCGAGCAGCAGTGAATTTCAGACGTTATCGATGAAGGCCGGTGTTCTTGTCTCGACAAAAAAGCCGGCAAAGCATGCCGGCTCTTCCGACTGGACAATGCTTCATGCTTTCTCGAAAGCCAGCTGCCCCTTCTGCACTCCCACACGAACGGTATCCTTCGGCGCGAACCTGCCTTCGAGGATGGCCTTCGCCAGCGGATTCTCGATCTTTTCCTGGATCGCGCGCTTCAGCGGGCGCGCGCCAAAAATCGGGTCAAAGCCGGCTTGGGCGAGTTCGGCCAAGGCGGCATCGGTCACTTCGAGCATCATCTCCAACTTGGACAAGCGTTTCTCCAGGTAGCCCAGCTGAATCTTGGCAATCGCGGCGATGTTCTTCTCGTCGAGGGCGTGGAAGACCACGATCTCGTCGATGCGGTTGATGAACTCGGGACGGAAGTAGGATTTGACTTCGCCCATCACGGCCAGTTTGATCACTTGGTAGTCGTCGCCGCTCATCTGCTGGATCATCTGCGAGCCGAGATTGGAGGTCATGACGATCACGGTATTCTTGAAATCCACCGTGCGGCCCTGCCCGTCGGTCATGCGACCGTCGTCGAGCACCTGCAGCAGCACGTTGAAGACGTCCGGGTGCGCCTTCTCGACTTCATCGAAAAGTATGACGCTGTAGGGCTTCCTGCGCACCTGCTCGGTCAAGTGGCCGCCTTCCTCGTAACCGACATAGCCCGGCGGCGCACCGATCAGCCGCGCCACCGAGTGCTTCTCCATGAATTCGCTCATGTCGATGCGGATCAGGTGGTCTTCCGCGTCGAACATGAACTCCGCCAAAGCCTTGCACAGTTCGGTCTTGCCCACCCCCGTGGGACCGAGAAACAGGAAGGAACCGTAGGGGCGGTTCTCCTCGGAAAGGCCCGCGCGCGAGCGGCGAATCGCATCGGCGACCAGCCGCACCGCCTCGTCCTGACCGACCACGCGCTGGTGCAGCTTGTCTTCCATGAGCAGCAACTTGTCGCGCTCGCCCTGCATCATCTTGCTGACCGGAATGCCGGTGGCGCGCGATACCACCTCGGCGATTTCCTCGGCGCCGACCTGGGTACGCAACAACTTGTTGGCATGGTCGCCCTCACTGCCCTTTTCCGCGGTCTTGAGCTGCGCTTCGAGCTGCGGCAGACGGCCATATTGCAGTTCCGCCACCTTGTCGAGCTTCCCCTCGCGTTGCAGGCGGGTGATCTCGGCCTTGAGCCGGTCGATCTCCTCCTTGATATGGGCGCTGCCCTGGACGTGGGATTTCTCGGCTTTCCAGACTTCTTCCAGGTCGTTGTATTCGCGTTGCAGGCTATGCAGCTCGTCCTCGATGAGTTGCAGGCGCCTCTTCGAAGCCTCGTCTTTTTCCTTCTTCATGGCCTCGCGCTCGATCTTGAGCTGGATCATGCGCCGGTCCATCTTGTCCATGACTTCCGGCTTGGAATCGATCTCCATGCGGATGCGCGCCGCCGCTTCGTCGATGAGGTCGATGGCCTTGTCGGGCAGGAAGCGGTCGGTGATATAACGATGGCTCAGTTCCGCGGCCGCCACAATGGCCGGATCGGTGATGGCGACACCGTGGTGCAATTCGTATTTTTCCTGCAAGCCGCGCAGGATGGCGATGGTGCTCTCGACGCTCGGCTCGTCCACCAGCACCTTCTGGAAGCGCCGCTCCAACGCGGCGTCCTTCTCGATGTACTTGCGGTATTCGTCCAGCGTCGTGGCGCCGATGCAATGCAGTTCGCCGCGCGCCAGGGCCGGCTTGAGCATGTTGCCGGCATCGATGGCGCCTTCCGCCTTACCGGCGCCGACCATGGTGTGCAGTTCGTCGATGAAGACAATGATGCGGCCTTCGTCCTGGGCGATTTCCTTGAGCACCGCCTTGAGCCGCTCCTCGAACTCGCCGCGATACTTGGCGCCCGCCAGCAAGGCCGCCATGTCCAGCGACAGGACTTTCTTGCCGCGCAGGGTTTCCGGCACCTCGTCATTGACGATGCGCTGGGCCAAGCCCTCGACGATGGCGGTCTTGCCGACGCCGGGTTCGCCGATCAGCACCGGGTTGTTCTTGGAACGACGTTGCAGAATCTGCATAGCGCGGCGGATTTCGTCGTCGCGGCCGATCACCGGGTCCAGTTTGCCCTGGCGGGCGCGCTCGGTCAGGTCCAGGGTATATTTGGCAAGCGCCTCGCGCTGCCCCTCGGCCTCCTGCGAGCCAACCTTCTGGCCGCCGCGCACGGCCTGGATGGCCTGCTCCAACGCAGCGCGCGCGACGCCGGATTCTTTCATCAGGCGCCCCATCTCGCCCTTGTCCGCCGTCAGTGCCAGCAGGAACATCTCCGAAGCGATGAACTGGTCGCCGGCCTTTTGCGCTTCCTTGTCGGTCACATTCAGCAGGTTGCCCAGATCGCGACCGACCATGACTTCGCCGGCATGTCCCTCCACTTTGGGGAGTCGCTCGATAAGCTTTTGCAGGGCGTTTTTCAGCCCGCCCACGTTGGCGCCGGCGCGCGCGAGCAACGAAGTGGTGGCGCCATCGTCCTGATTCAGCAAAGCCAGCAGCAGATGCGCCGGCTCGATGAATTGCTGGTCATTGCCCACCGCCATGCTCTGGGCATCGGCGAAGGCTTGTTGAAACTTGGTGGTAAATTTGTCGTAGCGCATGAGGAACACCCTGAATAAAGTATTGTCATTCACGTGGGGGCCGCTCAAGCAGTTTCAAGTGTTCGACCGCCTGATGACGAGGCTAGGGTGCGTTCTCAATTAATCGGCGCTACAGATTAATACAATTGATTTGTGCGGCGCAACAATGTCTGCTATTTTGTGATTCATGTTGATGGGATAATCCCCATTGCGAACTCAAGCAGCATCAACCATACCGATATTTTCCCGGTATTCCGTGCGACCCAATCAGGAGGAAGTCATGGCCAACATGCCCGAGCAATTTTCAGAACTGCATCGCAAGAATATGGAGGCGGCCTTGAAACTGGCCCGGATGTCGATCGCAAACTCGCAGCGCATCGTGGCGCTGCAAGCAGATGTCGCCAAGAAGCTGTTCGATGAAAGCGTCTTGAATGCCAAGGCGCTCACGAGCGTCAATGACCCGCAGCAAGCTGCTGCGCTGCGCACTCAATATGTACATGACACGGCGCAGCAGATGATCGAAACGGCGCGTCAAATCGCCGAAATCGGCAACGCCTCGCGCATTGAATTCAGTCACATCCTGACGGAACAACTCGCCAGCGGCAACAAGGACATGATGGAAGCATTTCAGTCATTGTTCGGCGCCCTGCCCGGCCAAAACGGCAATGTCATGGACACAATGCAGAAGGCCATGGCTGCGGCCAATGAGGCTTTCGAGCAAATCGCCCAAGCATCCGCCGCTGCCTTGACCAACATGGCAACCAAGCCGGCCAAGAAGAAAAAATGAACTAGGGAGGAGGCTAGCGACGGTCCGGCCAGCGGTCCGCCGCCGCATCATCCTCTTCCCTTGCATCGACCCAATGGCTGCCCTCCGGCGTCTCTTCCTTCTTCCAGAAAGGCGCGCGGGTCTTGAGAAAATCCATGATGAACTCGCAGGCGGAGAAAGCCTCGCCGCGATGCGCGCTGGCGACGATCACCAGCACGATCGCATCGCCCGGCTCGAGCCGGCCATAGCGGTGGATCACGCGCACGCCAAGCAAATCCCAGCGTCCGTTCGCCTCGACCACAATTTCCTCAAGGGCACGCTCGGTCATGCCGGGGTAGTGCTCCAGCGTCATCGCCCGAACATTGGCCGCCTCGTCGCTGCCGGTATTCATGTCGCGTACCAGGCCGAGGAAGCTGGCGACCGCGCCGACCCCATGCGCTCCCGCTGTCAGCCGGGCAATCTCGGCCGTCACGTCGAAGGGTTCGCGTTGCACGCTGACCGTCACATCAGCCTCCGGTGACAGGCGGGAAGAAAGCGACTTCATCGCCATCCGCAAGCAGGGCTTCCGGGCCGACCATGCGCTGATTGACTGCCGTTCGCAAGCTTTGGGAATGAACGAGCACCGGCCAGGGATCGCCCCGCGCGGCAAGATGGTGCTTCAGTGCCGCGACATCGGCAACACCGGCGGGCAAGGGAATTTCCTCGCCGGCCATGCCGAACGATTCCCTCAAGTGAGCAAAATAGAGCAGTTTGATGGCCATGGAAATCAGTATAGCAATCCAAAAAATGGCAGGAAGTTTACCGGGTCGCCGCGATGAATCGCCTTCCCCGGCGGATTGTCGACCAGCCCGTCGGCCCAAGCGGCTGAAGTCAACACGGCGGAACTCTGGTTGGGGAACAGGTCGAGTCCGCCGCCATGATTGCGGCGCACACGTAGGAACTCGCGGCGGGCATCAGGCTGCGGCAAATCGAAATCCGCTCGCAAGCTCAAGGCCAGCGGCGCAGAAACGGAAGCGCCCTGGGTCTTGAGGATAAACGGCCGTACCAGCATCAGGAAAGTAACGAAACTCGACACCGGATTTCCCGGCAAGCCGATGAATGCGGTTTCCCCCTGCTTGCCTCGAACATGACCAAATGCCAATGGTTTGCCCGGCTTGATGGCGATTTTCCATAAGGCCAGTTCTCCCTCCGCCTGTATGGCGGATTTGACATGATCCTCTTCCCCGACCGATACGCCGCCGCTGCTCAGGATCAAGTCGTGCTCTGCCGCCGCCGCGCGCAATGCCGCGCGGGTAAGCGCCAGATTGTCGGGGATGATGCCGAGGTCGCTGACCAGGCAGCCCAATTGCTGCAACAAGCCGCGCAGCAGATAACGGTTGGAATTGTAGATCGCGCCCGGCGGCAAAACGCTCGGGGCAACTTCGCCAGGCATCATCAGTTCGTTGCCGGTGGAGAACAAGGCCACGCGCAGACGGCGATAGACCGGCAATGCGGCAATCCCGACGGAGGCAGCCAGTCCCAGCTGTTGCGGGGACAGACGCTCTCCGGCACTCAGGATCGCTGCGCCGGCCTGAATGTCTTCACCAGTCAGTCTGATCCATTCACCCTTTTTCGGAAGATGGTTGATGACCACCTGCGGCTTGCCGTCCTCGCCAGTCTCCGGCGCACACATTTCCTGCATGACGACGGCATCGGCCCCGGCGGGTATCGGAGCGCCCGTAAAAATGCGCGCTGCGGTTCCGGGCGCCAGGCTATGTCCGACACTGCCGGCAGGAATGCGCTGCGCCACGGCCAGCCGGGTGGCGGATGCGGCAACATCGGCACACCGCAACGCATAGCCGTCCATCGAGGAATTATCCAGCGGCGGCACTGCAATGGTGGAGGACTGCGCTGCGGCAAGCACCCGCCCGAGCGCATCGAATGTCGCCACGGATTCGATGTCTTCCAGGGGACGTGCGCCGGCCTGCAGTTGCTGGAGTGCCTGATCGAAACTGAGCAGGCTCATTTCAGTTCCTGGTGACGCATGATGAATGCGGCAATCGCATCGATATCATTGATATTGAAGCACGGCAGGGGCGATTCAACAGGCACGTCGCTCGCCAGCGCAACCACATTCGGAGGCTCCGGGTCGATCATCGGCTTGTTGTTGGCCGAACGATGGATTGCCATTTTGGGAATGAGGGTGTGCTTGAATCCTTCCACCAGCACCAGATCACACGGCGATAGATGCGTCAATTGATCTTCCAGCGATGGCTCTGCGCTGCCGCGCAACTCATGCATCAGCACCCAGCGCTGGTTGGAAACCAGCATCACTTCCGTGGCACCGGCTTCGCGCAGACGGTAGGAGTCCTTACCCTTCTGATCGATGTCGAAACCGTGATGCGCATGTTTGATCAACGAGACGTTCAAACCTTCCATGACGAAGCGCGGTATCAACTGTTCGATCAGAGTCGTCTTGCCGGAACCGGAAAAACCCGCGAAACCAAAAATTTTCATTGTCAGAGCCTATCTTTGCAGAGTACTTCCAAAACTGGGGCGAAACCGCCGCCGGGAGTCCGGAAGTTGGTGGTCTGCCCCTGGTACAGCCGTGCTGCGACCAGTTGCACGCTGCCGTCGTAAACATAGTTGCGTAAATCGAGCTTTAACGGCACTGTCTCGCCGGCGACTGCCAAATGACGCAATGAAGGCGGCACCAACGCCTGGGCAATGTAATCCCCCGAAATAATCTCATCGAACACGCGACGGGTCAATTTATCGCCGCGATATGCGGCCTTGCTGCCATAGCCTGCGGCCGGTTTGAAGAACAACTGCTTGCGGCGTGCCCAATATTCGTCGGCACGCGCCGCATCGACCTGCTCAGTGTTTGGAATACCGGCTGCCAGCACTTGCCGCGTAGGCTCATCCACTCCCCAGGCGGCAAGCTGGGCATCGTCGCATAATACAGACAGGTTGCGTTTGTCGGCGTATAGCGCATGGGCACGCGGGTGCGGCGTGACAAGCACGGCATCGGCGCAGTAGGCGGCACGCAAGACCTCATGTGCAGATTCTTCCAGCGCAAAATCGGTCAGCCGGTTATACACCAGATCGATCTGTGTTTCCCCATGCCACAGCGCGCCGTGGCGGAGTTCCAGTTCGCGAGGATCGCAGATCGCGGCGCTGATGCCGTGATGCTCGAAAAGGCGCTTGAACAAGACGAATTCCGGATACAGATATTGCGCGGCGGGATCGTCATCGACGATGGCGACGTTGCGTAATGGTGCACCACCCCGCGCCGCCCGCCACTCGGCGCGGAACATGGCGAGGAACATATGCTCCGGCGTATCCCCTTCCAGCAGTCCCGGCAAAAGCAGCTCGACATCGTCGCAGCAGCGTTGTTGCGCTCGTTCCAGCACGGCGTTGAGCATGCCGCCGCCGGCGTTGGTGTTGATCTCGATGAGTTGAGGCCCGGCTTCGCCCAGATGGAAGTCGTAGCCGAGAAACACGCCACGCGTGGCATTCTGCCGATGAGCGATCAGTGGCGCGTATTCCAGTACCCGCGACTGATAGGCCGGCATATTGACGACACGCTCGATCGCGGCGACCGTGGCTGTCATCGCCTGCACGTGGGCTTCACTGACGAACACTAACGAAGCGGCAAATAGATGCGGCCGGCCTTCAATTACTTCGGCATAGAATCCGGGACTGATTTTCTCGAGTTCCGTCCGCAGTTGTTCGCGGTCAAGCGAAACGCACTGGCAATCGATATTCAATCGCTCTGCCCGTTCGATGCAATCGTGGTAATCGTGGTAATCGTGGTATTTGGAAGACATGTTCATGCGGATACTACCCCTGAAACGGAAGCGGGCACCACTGTAGGTTCCCCCAAGGTTGAGGCGGCAAAGAATGCCTCAACATCGGCAATCAGCCGGCTGCGTCGCATCGGGGGTAGCGACAGCCAGACACGGCGGCCATAGGGCTTATGCACCAGGCGTGGATCGCACACCATCAGGACACCGCGATCGTTCTCGTCGCGAATCAAACGCCCGGCACCCTGTTTCATGCTGATGACGGTACGCGGCAATTGGTAGTCCATGAACGGATTCTTGCCTGCCTTGCGCAATTGTTCGATGCGCGCAGCGAGTACCGGGTCGTCGGGCGGCGCAAACGGCAGCTTGTCGATCACCACCAGCGACAGCGCCGCGCCGCGCACATCGACGCCCTCCCAGAAGCTCTGACTGGCCACCAGCACCGCGTTGCCGAGGCTGCGAAAGCGCGTCAGCAATTCCGCCTTCGCCCCCTCCCCTTGCAGCAACAGGGGAAATTCGATGCCATCGCGCGTGAAGCGCTCCTGCAACTCTCCATGTATACGTCGCATGGCGCGCAGGGATGTGCACAATACGAAGGCGCGCCCGCCGGCCGCCAAGATGGCAGGATAGGCCGCTGCGACAACGGCTTCCGGGTAGTCCGCGCTGTTCGGATTGGGCATGCCTTCAGGGACATACAGCAAGGCATTGGCGGCATAGTCGAAGGGACTGCCCCAGCAACCGCAATCGGTGGTTGCGGCGCTCAGGCCCAATTCGCCGCAATAGTGGGAGAAATCGCTGCCAACGGCCAGCGTCGCCGAAGTAAATACCCAGGCGCGCGGCTGGCCCTCCAATTGACGACGAAAGATATCGGCCACATCCAGCGGCGTCAGATTCAATGACAGTGCATGGCTGAATACTTCCACCCAACGAACCTGTGTCGCATCCTCCAGCGTGCGCCAGCGTTCCAAGCGTTGCTTAATTTCCTGGACACGCAACAGGCAATGGCCGAGTCCCTCCGAGCGCTCGGCCTGGCTTTCGAGATGCTTGCAGACATTCGCCAGTTCATCGGCAAGCCCCCGTACGGCACGCTGAAAATTTTCTTCCTGTTCCAGTTGGGATGCGGAAAAACGGGCGTTCTCCGCTGCAACCGCCAGTCGCAGGTCGCGCGCGGCCTTTTCGAGGGCAACGGTTGCGTCCTGCAAGACAGCGCAATCCTTGGCGGCGGCAATCGTTTCCAGGCGCGTATCACGCGCAAGATCAAGCAGTTGTCCGGTGCCCAGGTTTTCCCCGAAGAACAACCCGGCCACTTCCGGCAGTTGGTGCGCCTCATCGAAAATCACCGTATTGCAGGCAGGCAACAGTTCGCCCAGTCCGTCGTCGCGCAGCATCACGTCAGCGAAGAACAGGTGATGATTGACCACCACGATATCGGCGCTCAATGCATCACGACGTGCCGCCAGAACGAAGCAATTGCTATGGTGCGGGCATTCCTGTCCGAGACAATTCTCGCGTGTCGAGGTCGCCGCCGCCCACGCCCCGGAGTCCTCCGGCACCGCTGCCAGTTGGCCCTTGTCGCCGCTCTTGCTGGTTTTGGCGAAGCGCGCGATGGTGCGAATGTGGCCGGCTTCCGCACGCGACTGAAAGCGCCCGTCAGCCACGGCTCGCTCCAGATGGTAATGGCAGACATAGTTGGCCCGCCCCTTGAGCAGAGCGATGCTGACTGACACCTTGAGCGCTTCGCGCACTGCCGGCAAGTCTCGCTGGAACAACTGGTCTTGGAGCGTCTTGGTGCCTGTGGAAACGATCACCTTCCCGCCGGAAAGCAGCGCCGGCACCAGATAGGCAAAGGTCTTGCCGGTACCGGTGCCTGCCTCGGCCACATGGACTTGGTTGTTCCGGATAGCGGCAGCGATGCGTTCGGCCATATCGACCTGCTGGGGCCGCAGACGATAACCTGGAATGGCACGGGCTAGCGGGCCATCGGCAGCAAAGAAGGAATTTAGATCGATGGCGGTCAAGGCTTGAACACTTTGGGAGCGCGGCCATAATATCAGAACCGGCTCCACTTCACTGCCAGCAGTGCCTCCAACCCCACAGGAGAGACCAAACACCTAGCGCCACCAGATGACTGACCGGCAACCCCTGGCCAGCTCGGCCCTCTCAAGCCAGGCTGTCAATCCGCCGCACGACCCCCTCGGCATGGCCATCGCTACTGCCATGGCACAACACGATGAAGTGGATTACATAAACAGGCCGACATCGGCCTTCTGTGCCTCCGGCAGGAAAGTCGCAGCCCCCGCATAGTCGATACCATCGATAAAATCATCGTGGCTGAAGCCGAACAATTCCACCGTCATTTGACAAGCGATGAATTTGACGTCGGCTTCCTGGGACAGCGAGCGCAACTCTTCAATTGTGGCTACGCCATTGTTCTTGATGGTCTGCTTCATCAGCAACGTGGCCATGGACTCGAAACCCGGAATATTCGCCTGAACCAGGTTGGGAATATTCCAGTTGATGCTCTTGAACCAGTCGGGACCGAATGGCATTTTCATCGGCATGCCCGGATTGCCCAAGGGACTTACCTTGAGATCCGAGACATCTTTCTTCAGCAGATTCAGGCCGTAAAAAGTAAAGAAAATTTTCACATCCCAGCCCAAGGCTGCCGCCGTTGAAGCGAGAATGAAAGGTGGATATGCCCAATCCAGCGTGCCCTTGGTGGCAATGATGGTCATTGACGGAACTCGATTTTCCTCGCGAGTTTGCAGTGCTTGCTCGATTCTCTGCGGCAGTATCTCGTCAAGTCGACGCTGGATCAATTCATCTATGTTGGCGATTTCCAGGGTTGCACCCATGCATTTCTCCTCCTTAGACTATTTGCGCCTGAGATAAAACTCGAATTCCTTATTGTTTTCTGCGCTGGCGAGCAGTTCGTTTCCTGTCTGCTTGGCGAAGGCAGCGAAATCCTTGACGGAACCCGGGTCGGTAGACAGGATGCGCAACACTTGACCGCCGGTCATATCGCTCAGCGCCTTTTTCGCACGCAGAATGGGTAGCGGGCAATTCAGGCCGCGCGCATCGAGATCTTTGTCAAAGTCCATATTCCTTCTCCTCTTGGATAATATGATTAGCTTTTATATAAACGAACTCAGAAAAATTTGTGTCAACAGTTTAGCAATTCAAGAAGCCACGAAAAATCTTCGAATTCTCCCTCCCCAACGACTCATTTATCGAGTAGTGTAAAATCACACTTGTCCAGCGTTCGCAACCAGCAGGTAACAAATTGATAATTCATGTCAATTTTTTGAACACGAAGCAAAATCTATTATTTTTTCTGGATATTTTCAAAAAACGAGTGTTATAATTTTAGCCCTGATCGGAGTAAGCATCGATCAGGAAAAATTTTTCATTCATCACCCCTCTTAATGTTAAAGGCCAACATAAAATGAAAAAGTCTATACTTGTTGCTGCAATCATCGCCCTGGCCGTTACCGCCTGCGGCAAGAAAGAAGAAGCCAAACCCGCCCCCGCTCCCGCCCCGGTTGCGGCCCCTGCACCGGCTCCTGCGCCGGCTGCCGCTCCTGCTGCCCCGGCTGATGCTGCTGCCCCGGCCGCTGCTCCTGCTCCTGCTGCTGCTCCCGCTGCCGAGCCAAAGAAAGAAGAACCGAAAAAATAATTCGCTTTCACTTCGAAAAAGCCAGCTCATGAGCTGGCTTTTTTTCTGCCTCTTTTTCTGCCTCTATCTCTGCCTCTATCTCTGCCTCTATCTCTGCCTCTATCTCAATTCGCGCCAGGGAAACCCCTTTTCTTGAGTGGCCACGCCGATCCATTCCGTTTGGCATCCCAAAACGCCAGCCAATGCCATACGAGCCAGTTGTGGGGTATTGTTCTGTTCGCTGAGATGAGCAGCAATGACGTGCTGCAGGCGCGAACGATCGAGTGCTGAAAGTAATGCCGCACTGGCCTGATTGTCCAGATGCCCGTAGCGACCACTGATGCGTTGTTTGAGTACCTTCGGATAAGTGCTGCGAGCAAGCATCTCGGTGTCATGATTGCATTCGAGCACCAGCGCATCGCATCGGTTGAGCATATCGACAGTGTGTGGAGTGACACAACCAATATCGGTAAGTACGCCGAGGGAATGCAAACCGTCAGAAAACACGAACTGTACGGGCTCTCGCGCATCATGCGGTACGGGAAAGGGGTGTATCTCCAGTTCGCCAATGGCAAATGGTTGATGGCTATCGATCGGACATGCGAGTGACAAGTCCCCATCGGCGCAATGCATAGCCGCCAATGTGCCATGCGTCAGGTAGATATTGAGGTGATGGCGGCGCGCGCATTTGAGAACTCCGGCGCTGTGATCGCTATGTTCGTGCGTTACTACGATTGCGTCGAAATCATCCGGCGCCAACTCAAGGCAGGCTAGGCGCGCAGATAGCTCACGCGGACCGAAACCGCAATCCAGCAATACCTTCGTGTTGCGCGTCTCAACGACCATCGCGTTGCCGCGGCTGCCGCTGCCCAGTGAGGCAAAGCGCAAGCCTTGCATGAGGCTAGCTTATCCCCACGGATCAAGGTTCAACGCAGAGATCGAGGGCATCGCGCCAATCCGGCAATCTGATCGCCAGGGTCTGCGCCAGATGGTCGCAAGCCAGCCTGGAATTGCGAGGACGTGCCGCCAACTGGGGGTAGTCGCTTGACGGGATGGCGATGAGCGCCGGTTTGCGTGTTCGCCTGTGCAGCGTCTGTCCGAGTATTGCCTGGGTGAAGCCATGCCAGGAAACGGCGCCGCCGCTAGTGAGATGGAATAAGCCTTCCGGCGCTGTCGGATGGATTAAAGCCTGGGCAGTAGCCTCGGCGATCATGCGGCTCCAGGTCGGGGCGCCAATCTGGTCGTCGACGATACGCAGTTCCTCTCTCTCCTCAGCCAAACTCAAGATGGTAAGCAAGAAATTCTTGCCGCGCAGACCATATACCCAACTCGTACGAAAAATCAGGAAGCGGCAAGCCACCGACTGGATTGCCAGCTCGCCCGCCAGTTTGCTACGACCGTAAGCATTGATGGGATGGGGAACATCCTCTTCGGTATAGGGGGTAGTCTTGCTTCCGTCGAAAACATAGTCGGTGGAAAAATGCACCAGCAGGGCACCCAGTTGTTTTGCTTCCTCGGCCAGCACCTCTGGCGCCTGAGCATTGATGCGCATGGCTAGTTCAACATCGTTTTCCGCCTGATCGACCGCGGTATAAGCAGCGGCATTGACGATGATATCCGGGCGTGCCGCACGCAGCGTATTGCGGATGGCCGCAGTATCCGTCAAATCCAGCGCTTTGCGGTCAAGCGCCATGACCCTGCCGAGCGGGGCCAAAGTGCGCTGCAGTTCCCAGCCAACTTGACCGTTGCTGCCAGTAAGAAGAATGTTTTTCATGGATACACTTCGGCCTGGCTCAACCTGGCACCCGCACTGTCCTTGATCGCCAGTTGCGGATCTCCGACCAAGGGCCAGGCGATGGCCAAATCCGGATCGTTCCAGGCAAGACTGCGTTCATGTTCCGGATACCAATAGTCTGTCGTCTTGTAGAGAAACTCGGCATATTCCGAGGTGACGTAGAAACCATGCGCAAAACCAGGCGGCACCCACATCATGCGCTTGTTCTCGGCGGAAAGGAGATGTCCGACCCACTGGCCGAACGTCGGCGCGCTGCGACGCAGATCAACGGCGACATCGAAGACCTCGCCGGCAATGACCCGCACCAGTTTGCCCTGAGCATGCTCGATCTGATAGTGCAAGCCGCGCAACACATTCCTGGCCGAGCGCGAATGGTTGTCCTGGACGAATTCAACTTTGACACCCAGGGCAGCCAGAGAACGGCGGTTATAACTTTCGAAGAAAAAGCCGCGCGCGTCCCCGAAGACCTTTGGTTCGATCAACAGCACTTCGGGAATCGAGGTTGCCAGTGCCTGCATCAGGAAAACACCTTGCCGCTGAGCAAACCCAGCAAATATTGGCCATAGCCATTCTTCACCAAGGGCTGCGCGAGGCTTTCAAGCTGCGCCGCATCGATCCAGCCCAGGCGCCAGGAGATTTCCTCAGGACAGGCGACCTTCAGCCCCTGACGCTTCTCAAGCGTACCGATGAACTGTGAAGCTTCCAGCAACGACTCGTGGGTACCGGTATCCAGCCAGGCCATGCCGCGCCCCATGATCTCGACCTGGAGCTGGTTCTGTTCCAGATAGCGCCGATTCACATCGGTAATCTCGAACTCGCCACGTGGCGAGGGCCGCAAACTCGCGGCAATGTCGATGACCTGATTGTCATAAAAATACAAGCCGGTCACGGCGTAGCGCGATTTCGGCTGCGAGGGTTTTTCTTCGATGCTGATGGCCCGGCCACTGCTGTCGAACTCGACCACCCCGTAACGTTCGGGATCGGTGACGGCATAAGCGAATACCGTCGCGCCCGGAGAGATCTGGCTGGCACGCTGCAACTGGGTGGAAAAGTCGTGGCCATAGAAAATATTGTCGCCCAACACCAGCGCTGACGGTGCCGCGCCAACAAAATCGCGACCGATAACAAAAGCTTGGGCAAGACCGTTGGGCGTTTCTTGAACGGCATATTCCAGATTCAGGCCCCACTGACTTCCATCGCCAAGGAGTTGCTCGAACCGCGGCGTATCTTGCGGCGTCGAGATCAGCAGGATGTCTCGAATGCCAGCCAGCATCAAGGTGGTCAATGGATAGTAAATCATCGGCTTGTCGTAGATGGGCAAGAGCTGTTTGGACACTGCCAGCGTCACCGGGTGCAGCCTGGTTCCCGCACCTCCGGCCAGAATGATGCCTTTTCTTTCACTCATGCCACGATCCTGTCTAAATAGTTTTGCTTCACCCAGTTCCGGTACTCGCCAGTAATCACATGCTCGATCCAGTCGGCATTGGCGAGATACCAGGCCACTGTTTTCCGCAACCCGGTCTCAAAGCTTTCTTGCGGCTTCCAGCCGATCGCGCGCTCGATCTTGGAGGCATCGATTGCGTAGCGCCGGTCATGGCCGGGGCGATCCGCCACAAAAGTCTTCTGTTCGAGATAACTACGGCCATCTGCTCGCGGTTGCAGTTCGTCAAGCAAGGCGCAGAGCGCATCAACCACTTCGAGATTGGTTTTCTCATTGTGGCCGCCGATGTTATAGGTCTCTCCGGCCACACCGCGCTCAAATACCATTAGCAAAGCCCGTGCATGGTCGTCGACATAGAGCCAGTCGCGCACGTTGTCGCCTTTGCCGTATATGGGCAGCGGCTTGCCCTGCAACGCATTGAGAAGCACCAGCGGAATCAGCTTTTCCGGGAACTGGTAAGGACCATAGTTGTTCGAGCAGTTGGTGATCAGCACCGGCAAACCATAGGTATGTTGCCAGGCACGGACCAGGTGGTCGGATGAGGCCTTGGACGCGGAATAAGGCGAGTTCGGGCGATAAGGTGTCGTCTCGGTAAACAAGCCGGCCGCACCGAGGCTGCCGTACACCTCGTCGGTGGAAACGTGGTGAAAACGAAACTCGGAAACACCTTTTTGGGGCAATGCGGACCAGTAGGCGCGCGCGGCCTCAAGCAAAGTGTATGTGCCGAGAATATTGGTTTCAATGAAATCAGCGGGGCCATGGATCGATCTGTCCACGTGCGACTCCGCCGCAAGATGCATCACGCCTGCCGGTTTGTACTCGGCAAATAAACAGTCCAGCTTGGAGCGGTCGCAAATGTCGGTATGCGAAAAGACATAGCGAGAATTATTCGACAAGCTAGCCAGCGATTCGAGATTGCCCGCATAGGTGAGCTTGTCGATATTGACGATATGCCAGTCGCTTTCGGCTATCAGCAGACGTATCAGTGCTGAGCCAATAAAGCCGGCGCCGCCAGTCACAAAGAGCGTCCCACTGCTCATGCCGCCACCACCCTGTTTTTACCCGCGCGCTTGGCCAGGTACATCGCATTGTCGGCGCGTTTCAAAGCCAGGGTCACCTGTTCATCCCCCCCCATTTCGGCGACGCCTGCGCTGAAAGTGATCAGCAATTTTTCATTCTTGTTCATGAAGAATTTTCGGGTCAGTTCGCGTTGCAAGCGCGTAATCGCCGTGACGCCTTCCTCCAGAGGAGTTTCAGGTAACAGGATAATGAACTCTTCACCGCCGAAACGCGCCAGCGTATCTTGGGGGCGAAGTGTCTCGCGAATGACGTTGGCCAGATGCACCAAGGCAGCGTCACCGACATGATGGCCGTAGGTATCGTTGAGCTTTTTGAAGTTATCGATATCCAGCATCGCCAGGCACAAGATGCTTTGGTGACGCTTGACACGCGCCACTTCGCGCTCCAGCGCTTCGTTCATCCCCTTACGGTTGAGCGCCCCGGTAAGCGGATCCTGACGCACCATGTCGCTGGCTTGCGCCAGTTCCCCCTGCAAGCGGTCAACTTCCTTTTCGGTTTCTTCCACGCGCCGGCGCATCTCACGCAGTTCGTCACGCGAGCGCTGCGCATTGGTCTGGATAGTGCGCGTTTCCTGCATCACTTCGGCAAGCACGTCTGAGAGCTGTGTGATGTCTGTGGCCTGGCTGATCTTGATGGCACAGCTCTCGATCTTGTCGTGGTATCCGCTGGTTGTTTCGGAAAAATCGGCGAGCCTGTCGACAAAGTGGGCGAGCATGGCTTTGAGCCGATCTTGGGCTTCGCTCAAATGTTTCTTCAACGCGCCTTGTTTGTAGATGATGTCCTTCATGCGCCGTTCGGCGTCATCCAACTGGCGCAGATTGAGCGGCTGATCGAATAGATTGAGCACCATTTCAACCTGGCCATGCAGCATTTTGTCGTCCAGCACCAGTTCGCTGATATTCTCGATGATCAACTGGAGAAGATGCATCAATGCGGTTTTCAACTCATTCTGGTCTTCAGTGAAGAAATTCAGGCGATAGCTGAATTTCTTCATGCGTGAAGCAAAGCTGGCAATGGCATCATCAGAGAGTCCTGCACGGGCCTCAGCGGCAAGAAGTCTGGCCTCTTCGGCAAGATCGGGCGTATCTGTCAACAGCGCGCCGATAGCATTTTCCAACAGTTGCGCGATCAGTTCCTGCAATTCCGCATTGATCTGTTCGGATGCGGCCTGAATCACTATCCCCACTTTGGCCCTAGCCGCAGGCTTTGCCGATTCATCGGTGGTGGGAACGATTTCTGCCGAGCCGATGTCCGGTATTGCCACCAGAGCCCCCGCTTCCCACGACAATCCGGTATCGGCCGTGACGCCCTGTGACCACGAATTCACGAGCGATTGCAATCGCGAAAACAACAGATCCGGGGCCGATGATGCGCTAAGCACGTGCTCGATCATTTCGCGCTTTTTTGTCTGCGTCAAACCGGCTTGAACCCTTTCGAGTTGAACTGTCAGATCACGTATCAGCGTCGACCATTGCGGCGGTTCAGCCGCAGCTGCCGTTGAAAAAGCCAGGAATGCCTCTTTCAAGGCATCCCAGTTCTTGTCTACCACTGCCGCTTCAAGCTGTCTGGCAAGGCGCGTCTGTTCTGCCGTATTGCGCGGCAATGCTGCCACCAAATTTTTGAGTGATTTTTCTGGAAAACTTTCGACCTTCGCAGTACCGGCAATTTCATGGTAGAGCGCCATATAGTTGTCGGGAGTCGGCGGCGTGCGATTCATTGCCAATTGACGCAATACGTCGCGGGCGATCTCTGAGGGTTGAGTTGGTTTTGCCATGATTTTGCCGTCAAGAATATTGAAGAATAGCGTTTATTGCTGCCGCAATTTTATTCCACAAGCCCATGCTTGAGTCCGTAATGAATCAGCTCTGCATTGGTATCCAATTTCATTTTGTCCAGCACACGCTTTCGATATTCGCTGACGGTCTTGACACTGATATTAATCTCTTCGGCAATCTGGGTCAGCGTCCGTCCAGCAGCGATCAGGCAAAGAATTTGGTACTCCCGGTCGGAAAGCGTTTCATGTGGGGGACGGTCGTCATCTTCGGCAATCACATCAGCCAACTTCATCGCCAGAGACGGACTCACATACTTATGCCCGCTGGCCACCTGTCGGATCGCTGTAACAAGGAGTTCCGGTGCGCTCTGCTTGGTGAGATAACCTGAGGCGCCCGCCTTGAGGGCGCGGACAGCATACTGCTCCTCCGGGTGCATGCTGAGGATCAGCACGGGCAAGCGCGGAAATTCCTTCTTCAGCATTTTCAGGGTATCGATGCCGTTGCGATTTGGCATGGATACATCCAGCAGAACGACATCCCAATGCTGCTGTCGCGCCAGGCGCATCGCGTCCACCCCGTCGTCGGCTTCACCGGCAACAAGCAGGTCGTCGGTTTCTGAAAGAATCTGCCGCAACCCTTGTCTCACAATGGCGTGGTCGTCAGCGATCAACACATGAATTCTGTTTTCTGTCATAGGCTTAGAACAAGTTACGTTGAGGGTCTTCTTCGTCCGGTGCGGTGCCATTGGGCTGGCTCATGTCCGGCACGCGCAACACGATGAGGGTACCACCTTGTTCTGCCGGAGCGATACTGAACTCACCATTGAGGCTGCTGGCACGTTCCCGGATACCGCGAAGACCGAAGGACTTGGGTTTGTTCATGTCAGCCTCGGAAATGCCCCGGCCATTGTCGCGTATTTCCAGCGCAATCCTGCCCTTTTCGCGGCGCAGCCTGACCACCACCAGTGAAGCATGGGCGTGCTTCGCCACATTGGTCAGCGTTTCTTGCAAAATGCGGAATAGTGCCAAGGATGACTTCTCGTCCAGTTCGATGCCTTCATCATCACATTTGACACGGCAAGCGATGCCAGTGCGCTGACTAAAATCCTCGGCCTGGCATTCGATTGCTGCCGGCAAACCAAACTCTTTCAAGATGCCCGGACGCAATTCGCGGGCAACCCGGCTGACTGTATTCATGGCGCGGTCAACCAGGGTTTCGATCGCATGCGCCTTGTCTCGCAACATTCCGCCACCAGCTTCGGCGGGCAATTTGCCGCCGAGCAAGGATGTCTCGATCTTGATCGCAACGAGAGTGCTGCCAAGCTCGTCATGGATATCCCGGGCGATCCGTTCGCGCTCCTCCTCCTTGGCACTTTCGAGATGAAAGGAGAGCTCCGACATTTGCTCGCGCGAACGACGCAGTTGCGCTTCGGTTTCCTTGCTGCGTGTATTGTCGGTAGCAATGCCTTGCCATTGAACCCCCCCGGTGTCGAGACGCTGCGGCATTGAGCGCAGGCTGATCCATTTTGCCTGGCCCTTGCTGCGGATTCGCCCCTCCCAATTAAGGGGAGCAAAACCCGCTGCCGATTCTTCCAGGGTGCGCTCCAGAATGATGCGGTCGGCAGCATCGATCGCGCCGAGGAAATGCTGCGGACTCGCCAACAGTTCATGCTGCTTCAAACCAAACAATTGAAAGCAGCCTTCGCTCACATAGACAAAGCGCAGGCCAGTGCCAGCTTCAATCTGCAACTGAAAAACCATGCCGGGCAGATTGGAAGCCAAAGCACGGAAGCGCGCCTCGCTTACCTTGAGCATTTCCAATGCGGCACGGTGATCGGCACGAAGACGGGCGTCGCGAACTTCGCGTTCGATCGCCGGCACCAGTCGTTCGAGCCGGTCGAGGGAAAAACAGTCATGAGCGCCGGCACGCATAGCGCGTGCGGCGGTCTTGTCATCGATACTGTCGGAAATGACGATGAAGGGCAGGTCGAAATCAAGCTCCTGCATCAGCTTCAACGCAGCCAGCGCCGATAAACCAGGCACACGATGTCGGCAGAGAATGGCGTCCCAGGCCTGGGACAGCAAAGCAGTGCGTAATGCATCGGCACTGGCAACCCGCACCGAGTGCGGTACCTGTCCTGAGTCGCTAAAGCGGGCCAACAGCCGCGCCGCATCATCTTCAACTGCATCGACGAGGAGCAGGCGCAATAGGGAGTCTTTGTTTTTCGAGGCGGGAACCATAGAACCATAAAGGTAAAACATCAGCTTGCAGAGTGTAGCGGAAAGTATGTTCGGGCGGCTATAATCCCATCCTTCGGGTGTTCCCAAGCCGGCGTAGCTCAGTTGGTAGAGCAGCGCACTTGTAATGCGAAGGTCGGGAGTTCAACTCTTCTCGCCGGCACCAAACATCTGGCAACTCGCAAACTCCGCGCCGCTCTCGCTTACGATCCAGGGATACGCTTGGGTCAAGTTGCGGAGATTACTGCTGATGAATATATTGGCACAGCGATTTGATACCATGATCGCAAACAGCTGACGATGGACGCCAAACAACCGCGCCTGCGCCTTGACAAGTGGCTGTGGACTGCACGCTTCTTCAAAACGCGCAGCTTGGCTGCTGCCGCCATCGACAGCGGCAAGGTTCTGCTTAACCAACTGCATGTCAAGCCGGCCAAAGAGGTACACCCCGGCGATACGCTTGATATTGTCAGTGGCGAACAGCAACTCAAAGTGATCGTGGAAGGAATCAACGAACAACGCCGCCCCGCCTCCGAGGCACGCCAACTCTACACGGAAACGCCCGAGAGCTTGATCAAACGACAGAAGCTGCAAGAACTCAGACGGCTGGCGCCAGCTCCCGGATCCGATTTGCGCGGGCGGCCAACCAAAAAGGCTGGCCGTTTGATCCGGCGTTTTTCAAGTCCCGATTAAAGATGGTATTGCCAATTTATGCCTGTACGGCCGACGGTTTCATGTCCGCCGCTTGCGCATATGCTTGCCCAAAACCGAGGGTTTTCTGTCCTGTTGGCGCGAAGGTGACTGGGAGGATGACTTGGCGGCATTGCCAGAAAGTTTTTTTGGACCTTGGCTGATTTCGATCTCGATGATTTCGTCCCACTGTGCATCCGTACGCAAGCGCTCCGGAATTGCCAGCAATTCGCGTAGCCTTGCCTGTGGACTGCGCTGCTGTTCTTCTGTCATACCTATTTCCTTATTGAGACACCGCGTTGCATGCAGAAGGAACGCTTTTCAGCTGCTGTCAGGCGCTTCATCTGATGCTCGGCTTTCAAGGCAGTCGACCTGTCGGCATATTCGGCGCTGAACAACAGCTGTCGCGGGGGGTGGGAACGCGTGTAACGCGCTCCCTTGCCGTTGAGGTGAGCAGTGTAGCGTGCTGTCACATCGACAGTGACGCCGGTGTAGATGCTGCCGTCCTCGCATTCAATCATATAAAGATACCAAGCCATCCTAATGTTATGGCCCCACGTACTTCGTAATAGTTGATTTTACCTCAACTGGCTACTATGCAGTTAACCGATAATGACCATTGTGCAACAATGAGGCAATAATATCGATCATGAGTTCCATCGCTTGGTCCTGCGACGCATAACGGCAAATTCCCCGAGCGTTTCCGGGGAGTCTTTTGCTATAATCAACGGCTTGTTTTCACCCGTGGCGGATAGCACTTGGCACTTTGTCTCTCCATGGGGGAACAGCAGCAGCGACAATGAGTGGCGAATGGCGCACGCTCCTGATAAAGCGTGCCTAGCGCCTTTGCTCATATGCCTTTCTTCGTTTTTCGGAAAAATTGATCATGCCGGCAATTACCCTGCCCGACGGTTCCAAGCGCAATTACCCGCAGCCGGTCAGCGTGGCGGAAGTGGCGGCGTCTATTGGCGCCGGTCTGGCCAAAGCGGCGTTGGTTGGCCGCTGCGACGGCAAACTGGTCGACACTTCGCATCGCATCGAGTCCGACTGCAGCTTGGCCATCATTACCGACAAGGATCCCGACGGCATTGACGCGATACGCCATTCGACCGCGCATCTGCTCGCCTATGCCGTCAAGCAGCTTTTCCCGGAAGCCCAGGTTACCATCGGCCCAACCGTCGAAAACGGCTTCTATTATGACTTTGCCTACCATCGCCCGTTCACCCCGGAGGACATGAGCGCTATCGAACAGCGCATGGCTGAGTTGGCGAAGAAGGACTTTCCCATCTCCCGTGAAGTCTGGCCCCGAGACAAGGCGATCGAGTTCTTCAAGTCCATCGGCGAACACTACAAAGCCGAGCTGATCGCGGCAATCCCTGCCGATCAGCAGGTTTCGTTGTATCGGGAAGGCGACTTCGTCGACCTTTGCCGCGGCCCGCATGTGCCTTCCACGGGCAAACTCAAGATTTTCAAGCTGATGAAACTGGCCGGGGCCTATTGGCGCGGCGACTCGAAAAACGAGCAACTGCAACGCATCTACGGTACCGCCTGGGCCAAGAAGGAAGACCTTGACGCCTATCTGCACATGTTGGAAGAAGCGGAAAAGCGCGATCACCGCAAGATCGGACGCCAGCTCGATCTGTTTCATCTGCAAGACGAGGCTCCCGGCATGGTGTTCTGGCATCCGCATGGCTGGCAGATATGGCTGGAAATCGAACAATACATGCGCAACCTGCTCGGCCAGCATGGTTATCGGGAAGTAAAAACGCCGCAGGTGATGGATCGAGCACTGTGGGAAAAATCCGGCCACTGGGAGAATTATCACGAAAGCATGTTCACGACCTCGTCCGAGAATCGCGACTATGCGGTCAAGCCGATGAACTGTCCCGGCCATGTGCAGATATTCAACCAGGGCATCAAGAGTTACCGGGAATTGCCATTGCGCCTGGCCGAGTTCGGCTCCTGCCACCGCAACGAACCGTCCGGCGCCTTGCACGGCATCATGCGGGTACGTGGCTTTGTGCAGGACGATGCCCATATTTTCTGCGCCGAAGACCAAGTACAGGACGAGTCCCTGGCATTCATCGACCTGTTGCGCAGGGTCTACGCCGATTTCGGCTTCGAGGAAATTCTCGTCAAGTTGTCGACGCGGCCAGACAAGCGTATCGGCTCCGACGAAGCCTGGGATCGTGCCGAATCCGCTTTGGCACAGTCGCTGGCCGCCAAGGGACTGGAATACGAATTACAGCCGGGCGAAGGCGCTTTCTATGGACCGAAGATCGAGTTTTCCCTGAAGGATTGCCTGGGGCGCGTCTGGCAATGCGGCACGCTGCAGCTCGACTTTTCACTTCCGCAACGTCTCGGCGCCGAATTCGTCGGCGAGGACAACGTCCGTCATACGCCGGTGATGCTGCATCGTGCGGTGCTCGGTTCGTTGGAACGTTTCATCGGCATACTCATCGAACACCACGCCGGCGCCTTCCCGATATGGCTTTCGCCGGTGCAAGCGGTTGTCATGAATATCTCCGAAGCCCAGGCGGATTACGCTGAAAGTGTGGCAGAAAAGCTGCGTTCCGCAGGCCTCCGCGTCGAAACTGATTTGCGTGGGGAGAAGATTAACTATAAAATACGGGAGCATAGCTTGCTGAAGCGGCCTTATCTCGTTGTCGTAGGTGACAAGGAGAAGGCGGCAGGGATGGTCGCCGTGCGTGCCCGTGGCAATATTGATCTCGGGCAGATGTCTTCCGAATCGTTGATCCAACGCCTTGTGCAGGAAAAAGGCGTGCGCGGTACGAGGCACGCGACGGCCTGATTTTTTGTTTATTTGGAGAACTGAACCATCGCCCAAGAAAAGACGCACCGCGTCAACAATGAAATTAACGCCCCCGAGATTCGTCTGGTTGGGCTGGATGCCGAACAACTTGGGATCGTGCCGTTACGTACCGGACTCGATCTAGCTGAAGAAAAAGGTGTGGATCTGGTGGAAATTGCACCGACGGCACAACCGCCGGTGTGCCGCCTGATGGATTTCGGCAAATTCAAGTACCAGGAAGCCAAGCGGGCACACGACGCCAAACTCAAACAGAAGCAGATCCAGGTCAAGGAAATAAAATTCCGTCCGGGTACCGACGAAGGCGATTACCAGATCAAGCTGCGCAATCTGATCAAATTCTTGCAGGAAGGCGACAAGACCAAAATAACCTTGCGCTTTCGCGGCCGCGAGATGGCCCACCAGGAATTCGGCATAAGGCTGCTGGAAAGGGTCAAGGCGGATCTGATGGAACATGGAGTCGTTGAGCAGTTTCCAAAAATGGAAGGGCGTCAGTTGGTGATGGTGCTGGCGCCGGCAAAGAAGCCAGCAAAATAGCGAATCCGTCTGTCACGCCGTATCGATTGCGGGCGGGACGGACGAAACAAGTGGCTACGGGTCATCCAAGTGTCTTCATACTGAAGTCCACCCGGTGCCATGTTAAAAAGGAGATCTTCGATGCCGAAGATGAAGACCAAGAGCAGCGCCAAAAAGCGTTTCAAGGCCCGTCCAGGCGGCAGCATCAAGCGTGCTTCCGCCTTCAAGCGCCACATTCTGACCAAAAAAACCACCAAGTCCAAGCGCCAATTGCGCGGGATCACAGCAGTAGTTGCCGCTGACGTGAAATCCGTCCGCGCGATGATGCCCTACGCGTAAGGAGAACACGACATGCCAAGAGTTAAACGCGGAGTAACGGCGCGCGCACGCCACAAGAAGGTTCTCGACGCAGCCAAGGGTTATCGCGGCCGACGCAAGAACGTCTATCGTATCGCCAAGGAAGCGGTGATGAAGGCGGGGCAGTATGCCTACCGCGACCG
Source organism: Sterolibacterium sp. (assembly GCA_041674385.1). GTDB lineage: Bacteria > Pseudomonadota > Gammaproteobacteria > Burkholderiales > Rhodocyclaceae > JACRAR01. The sequence goes on along the minus strand of JBAYVU010000011.1, from coordinate 4,578 downwards.
TCGCCAGAGAAAACGCCAGTTCCGTTCCCTGTGGATCGCCCGTATCAATGCCGGTGCGCGCGAACTGGGAATGAACTACAGCGCACTGATGAATGGCCTAAAGAAGGCCGCCATTGAGGTCGACCGCAAAGTACTGGCCGACCTGGCGGTGTTCGACAAGCCCGCTTTTGCAGCGATTGCAAACCAGGCCAAAGTGCATTTGACATCAAACTCTGCGGCCTGATTAAAGATAGTGCGGAAATAAGAGGCCATATTTCCCGTTTCCGCACGTTCTTTCCCCATGCATAACATCGAGCAACTGGTTGTAACCGCCACCACCGAGTTTGCCGGGATTGCCGATGCTGCGCAACTGGAGCAAGCCAAGGCGCGGTATCTCGGCAAGAGCGGTTCATTAACGGAACTGCTCAAGACCCTCGGCCAGATGCCCGCCGAGGAAAGACGCACGGCCGGAGCCAGCATCAACCGAGCCAAGGATCAAATCGAGGCGGCCCTCAACGCTCGCCGCGAGGCAATCAAGCGCGCCGCGCTGGAGACCCAGTTGGATGCCTCGGCACTCGACATCACACTGCCTGGCCGTGGGCGCGGCCACGGTGGTATGCATCCGACCATGCGTACCCTGGAGCGCATCGAGGGGTTGTTTCGCACGATAGGCTTCGAAGTCGCCGACGGACCCGAGATCGAGGAAGACTGGTACAACTTCACTGCGCTCAACACCCCGGCGGATCATCCGGCGCGCTCGATGCACGACACTTTCTATCTCGAGAATGCCCCCGGCGTGCTGCTGCGCACCCATACCAGCCCGGTGCAGATCCGTTACATGCAGGCACACGTGGCGCAATACGGCCATCTCGAGCACATGCCGGAGATTCGCATCATCGCCCCGGGACGCGTGTATCGAGTCGATTCCGACGCCACTCATTCGCCGATGTTCCATCAAGTCGAGGGGCTTTGGGTGGGCAAAAACGTCAGCTTTGCCGACCTGAAAGGCGTGATTGCCGATTTCCTGCGACGTTTTTTCGAAAGCGAAGAACTCAAGGTACGCTTCCGTCCCTCCTTCTTCCCGTTCACCGAACCCTCCGCCGAAATCGATGTCGCTTTCATGAGCGGATCCATGGAAGGCCGCTGGCTGGAGATTGCCGGTTGCGGCATGGTGCATCCCAATGTGCTGCAGCATGGCGATATCGATCCTGAGAAATACACCGGCTTCGCCTTCGGCATGGGACTGGATCGCTTGACCATGCTGCGTTATGGCATCGACGACCTGCGCCTGTTCTTTGATGGCGACCTGCGCTTCCTCTCGCAATTCAACTGACGCCGACCCAGCAAATTCATCATGCAGTTTTCCGAACACTGGTTGCGCAGCTTGGTCAATCCGCCTCTTGCCAGCGGGGAGCTGGCGCACCTTCTGACCATGGCCGGCCTCGAAGTCGAGGAGATGCACCCTGCCGCGCCACCCTTCACCGGCATCGTCGTCGCCCAGGTGCTGTCGGTCGACAGGCACCCCGACGCCGACAAGCTCAAGCTCTGCCGGGTCGATGCCGGACAAGGCGAACCGTTGCAGATCGTCTGCGGCGCCCCCAACGTGGCAGCAGGCATGAAAGTGCCATGCGCACTGCTTGGCGCCGAATTGCCCGGCATGCGCATCAAGAAGGCCAAGGTACGCGGCGTCGAATCTTCCGGCATGCTCTGCTCGGCGCGCGAACTGGGAATCTCCGATGATCACGACGGGCTGCTGGCGCTGGCCGAAGATGCGCCGGTGGGACAAAACATACGCGAGCACCTCACGCTCGACGATACTTTGCTCACGCTCAAACTCACGCCGAATCGCGCGGACTGCCTTTCCCTGCAAGGTATCGCACGGGAAGTTGCGGCCTTGAGCGGCGCGCCGCTGACCTTGCCTGCGATCGCCGCGGTGCCCGCCGCACACAACAAGCAGCGCCAGGTGCTGCTGGACGCACCGAATGCCTGTCCGCGATACTGCGGTCGAATCATCAGCGGCGTCAATGCCAAGGCGACGACCCCCAACTGGATGAAGCAACGCCTGGAGCGCAGCGGCATCCGTTCGATCAGCGCGCTGGTCGACGTCACCAACTACGTGATGCTTGAACTCGGCCAGCCATTGCATGCCTTCGACAATACCAAGCTCTCGGGCAGCATCCATGTGCGCTACCCCCATACGGGCGAACAGCTCAAGCTGCTCAACGAACAGACCGTCGCGCCCTCTATCGACACGGCATTGATCGCCGATGAACAGAATGGCAGCCGTGCGCTGGCACTCGCCGGCATCATGGGCGGCGAAGACAGCGGCATAACAAGCGCTACCACCGACTTGTTCCTTGAAAGCGCCTTCTTTGCCCCTGCCGCCATCGCCGGCAAAGCGCGCGCATTGGGTTTCTCCAGCGACGCTTCGTATCGCTATGAGCGTGGGGTAGATTTCGAGCTACAGCGCAGCGCTATCGAGCGCGCCACACAGCTGATCCTGGATATCTGTGGCGGCAGTCCCGGTCCTGTGGTCGAAACCGTATCCGCCGCCGATCTGCCGCAGCGCACTCCGGTGAAACTCCGTAGCGCGCGTGCGGCAAAAGTCCTCGGCATACCGCTCAACCCGACGCAGATCGAAAAACTGTTGCAGGGTTTGGGCTTCCCCTTGCGTCGCGAATCGGATGATTTCGTTGTCACGCCACCGTCATACCGCTACGACATCGAGATCGAAGAAGACCTGATCGAGGAGATAGCCCGCCTTCACGGTTACGACAACATCCCCTCGCCCTCGCCCGGCGGCCGTCTGACCATGCTGCCGTTGCCGGAAGAACAACGCACACCGATGCAGTTGCGCCACCAGATGGCCGAGAGAGACTTCCAGGAAGTGGTCAATTTCAGCTTTGTCGACGCCGCTTGGGAAAACGATTTCTACACCAATGCCACCCCGATCCCGCTCTCCAATCCAATCGCCAGCCAGATGGGCGTGATGCGCTCCGGCTTGATCGGCGGCTTGGTCGGCACATTGGCATTCAATCTCAAACGACGCACCAAGCGTGTCCGGGTGTTCGAGATCGGCCGCTGCTTTCTGCGTGGAGCCGCCACCGAACCGGTTGCCGGCTTCTGTCAGCCGCTGCGGCTTGCCGCTCTGTGTGCGGGTGCGGCAGCACCGGAACAGTGGGGCGAAACTACCCGCCAGGTGGATTTCTTCGACCTCAAGGCCGACATCGAAGCCTTGTTCGCACCGCAACGATTGCGCTTCGAAAAACTCAAGCATCCGGCCCTCCATCCGGGACGCGCCGCAACCATCTTATTGGCTGGCAATGCCATTGGGATTATCGGCGAGATGCATCCGCAGTGGGTACAAAAATACGAGCTGGACAGCTTGGGCAATGTCGCGCCGATCGTCTTCGAAATCGAGCTGGCGGCACTGACCAGCCAGCCGCTACCGCAATACCGGGAAGTATCGCGCTTCCCCTCGGTGGAACGCGACTTGGCACTGCTGGTAGCCCGTGACCAGCCATTGCAGCCACTGATTGAAGCCCTGCGCGATGCAGCGCCGCCCATCGTGCATCACATCGAATTATTTGATGTATACCAAGGCAAGGGGGTCGAACAAGACAAAAAAAGCCTTGCTTTCCACATAGTTATGCAAGATACTAAAAAAACTTTGGCGGACTCTGAAGCTGATGATGCGGTCCATCGCTTGACCGAATTGGCAGTACTCAAATTTTCCGCAGCATTACGATCATAACCACAGGCAGACAGAAATTCAGGGGGCACGATGACATTGACCAAGGCGGAACTCGCCGATTTGCTGTTTGAAAAAGTCGGCTTGAACAAACGTGAGGCCAAGGACATGGTCGAAAGCTTCTTCGAGGAAATTCGAGGAGCTCTTGAAAATGGCGACAGCGTCAAACTATCCAGCTTCGGCAACTTCCAGCTGCGCGACAAACCGCAGCGGCCCGGTCGCAATCCCAAAACCGGCGAGGAGATTCCGATCACCGCACGCCGCGTAGTCACTTTCCATGCCAGCCAAAAACTCAAGCTTGCCGTTGAAAACCTCAAGCTCGACAGCCATGGCAACATCAGACAGTAAAGACCTGTTGCCGCCCATTCCGGCCAAACGCTATTTCACGATAGGTGAAGTCAGCGAGCTTTGTGCCGTCAAGCCGCACGTACTGCGCTATTGGGAACAGGAATTTACGCAACTCAGGCCTGTCAAGCGGCGCGGCAACCGCCGCTATTACCAGCACCACGAAGTGCTGCTGGTACGGCGTATCCGCGAACTGCTGTACCAAGAAGGCTTCACCATCAGCGGTGCGCGCCATCGACTCGAGGAACCGAATGGTAAAGCTGCGCCGCGCGAGTCCCAAGAGCAGTTCCCCCTGTCATCGCTTCCGCTACGGGCTGAACTCGCCAGCATCATCGAATTACTGCGTGTCTGAAACTGTTCAATCCCGCTCTAGGCGCGATGCGCCAGCATGGTATCTGGTATAATTCGAAACAGTCGGGGCGTAGCGCAGCCTGGTAGCGCACTTGCATGGGGTGCAAGGGGTCGAGTGTTCGAATCACTCCGTCCCGACCAATAGAATCAAG
>JBAYVU010000010.1:0-82342 GCA_041674385.1 Sterolibacterium sp. | reverse complement strand
TTTACTGTCCAGGTGTCCGTGGAATCACTGTCCAGGTTGCCGTGGAATCGGTGTCCAGGTGTTCATGGAATCACTGTCCAGGTCCTCGTGGAATCGGTGTCCAAGTGGGCGTGGAATACGCAAAATTCATAAGAAGGTTTCCGACCTAGACCGTTTTTGGGGGTTAATTGGTGATGCGGGCGTCGTTCTTGGAAAACTTGGAACCGATGCAAAGCCCATCGTAGATCGCGTAAAGGAAATCGCCGACATCGTTTGGCAAACTCAGGCACGTTCGGAGGAACTACCAAGCGGCACGCGTTTGACTTTGCTTGAACATAAGCCCAGTGATGATGAGCGGTAGGTATAACCCTGCGTTCCAAGGGACGCTCCGCCTATCGGCGGCGCGCCCCTGAACTCCACGTTGGGGGCCTATGTGACCGCAATCCTCCGCTTGGTCGTCGCAGCCATGATGGCGGTCGCTGCCGTAGCATCGGTTTGGGCTGGCATCCGCACCGGGAACTACTGGGGCATCGTAATTGTTCTAGCCGCAGCAACGGCATTCTGGCTTCTTGAAGTACGGTCCACTCGCTGCACACCGCTATATGCCACTCAGTACCTATTGGTTCGTTTTCTGTCTGCGGTGATCGTCGTTCTGCTTGGTGCCGTTTTCGTTTTTTTCGGAGTGTCCGAATTGTTGTCCCCGGTAATGTTCAGCCGTGCTCTGCTTAATGTTGCCGCAAATGTTATTCGCGAGTTTGCTGGCTCCATTGGCCTGGCTACATTGCTGTGCGCTATCGGAGTAACCGGTATTGTTCGAGGGCTCCGCCTACTCCCTGGTCGGAAGAAAGGTTCCACTCGTGGCTAGTCTGACTCATCGGCCCCCAACCCATCATTCGAGCGGACCTGCGCAAAAAGCCGCGCAGGCCGCTCAATTCAAACGTTAGGCGCCGAACACCAATGGACGTTACAGAGGTCGTCGAAGAATTTGTAGCGCATGAGGCCGCCGCCTTGTTTTCTTCGCATGGGCAGCGGGACTTTGTTTTTTCTTCCGGGGAGCGGATGTACCGCTGCAAGGTTGCTGGTCCAAAGAACCGCCTACGCATCAAGTGCATCTGCACCGCAGAGGTTGAGCTAATCGGCATTGAGCAAGTTGGTGTTGCTCCTGACACTTGTTGCCATTATCAATTCAGAGTGCGCTTGCCTGAAGAAGATCGCTCCTCCGAACTCATTCTTGCTCCAGGCCAATTGGTGTCTCTCTACAGGTTCAAGGGCGCGCTACTTGGAAGGCGAGCGCTCTTCTGCGGGACGAAGAGCGATTTCGAAAAGTTGCTCCTCGTCTATGGAAACAAGGCACAGGCACTTGCCTCGGCGCCTAACCCTGCGTTCGAGGCGACCTGCGCGAAAAGCCGCGCAGGCGCCTCAACTCCACGTTAGCTCCATATGGACCGTCCCAAACTCGAACGTGCGTCATGGATTGCTGGAATTGTTAGCGCTGTACTGGCAGCAATCGCATTGCTTGCACCACCCCGCCAGGAGCAATCGATAACAATGCCTCAAACCGAATCGGCTACGCTCAAGCCCCTCCCCTCCAAAGCCGACGTACAGGCATCGGCTCAAACGGCCTCACCACCAAAGCAATCAACTCCAGGCGCGCTGCCATCAATCTGCGTTACAACTGAAAGCATCACGGAAGGTCTTCGCGTGGCTAAAACCATTTCATCTTCCATCGCCCGTGATAACGCATTCGCTAAGCTTGTCGACTCAAGCCTCTGTAACAACGATATTGAATTGGCTCGTACCATTGCTGCTCAGGTAAATTCGTCCATTGCCAGAGACAATCTTCTCGGACAAATCGTTGAGAAAGCCGTTGCAACGGGGAAGTCCGCCGAGGCGCTAAAGATTGCAGAAGAAATATCTTCTTCAATCGCTCGAGATAACGCAAAACACAAACTGCTTGACGCACTTAATGGAAAGCGGAGCTAACCACTCGGTCAACACGGACCCGTGCAATCGGCGCTGCGTGCCCATTGCACGGGCCGGTTACCTCAAACGTTAGGCACCGAGGAGTCGCGCCGTGGTAGACGTTATCCCGCTCGCCTTCTACATGCTCTTAAACCCAATCGTGCTAATCCCGTGCCTCTTCGTCGGTGCCTCGGGCTTGAGGTTCCCCTTCGTAATGCTGCTCGGTTGGCTTTGCGCGGCGGTTGGTGCGCTTCTTTCGTTTCCGCTCGTCCACTTCTTTTCCGTCTCGTCGCCTACTCCCGCGAGTGGAAATGTATTGCTAAACTCTATGCTTGCCGGTGTCATAGCCGGAACGTTTATCACGGCCGCTATGTTTTCGTTTTCGCGGGGAAAGGATTCCAATGGCTCCGGGCAATCCAAACAAAGTGGTGACAACGGTGCCTAACCCTGCGGTGCACACGGACCTTGCGCGAAAAGCCGCGCAAGGCCGGTGACCTCCACGTTATGCCTTCTAGGAGAGCCGTATGGCGAAACGAAGCTCCAAAGCAGATACAGCACTGATTGTCCTGCTGATCGTCGTCGGTATTCCGTTGCTCCTCATCGGCAAGATCGTCGAGTCGGTTGGTGGAGCGGGTGCAGCCATCCTCCTTATAGCGATCCTTGGCGCTGTCATCTGGTATCAACAAGACAAAAAGAAGAAACGACTGGAGTATCTCCGGGCAAAGTATGGTGACGAGAGCATCGTAAAGAAAATACTCGAAGGCTACGTCTGGCAAGGGCAAAGCGAAGAACAACTGAAAGATTCGATGGGGTCTCCGGTTGTGATCGACAGGAATGTGCTTAAGACAAAGACGAAGGAGATATGGAAGTACAACCAACAAGGCGCAAATCGGTTTGGGCTTCGTGTCACGGTTGAGGACGGCTATGTCGTCGGCTGGGACAAGAAGGCATAACCCTGCGTTCGAGGCGACCTGCGCGAAAAGCCGCGCAGGCGCCTCAACTCCACGTTAGACCTTTCCCTCTTTAAGCGTCAATCGTAGGCGAACGTCGAAATGAAGACTAGGTTTGCGGAACGCGAAGATGCGAAGCTCCTAGATAAGGAGCATTACCAGTTCAAGAGATTACGCGCGGCCGAAAAGCTCACAATTCGGATTGTCTATTGGAAGAACTGGCGTCGATTTGTGGCTAAAACAAGGCTCTCGAAGAATCAGCGGCAATTTGCTAAGCAATATTTCTACGAGATACATACTCGGTACTACTTAACTGTTGTAAGGGGAGGGAGATACGTTACCGCCTCGCGATTAATCCGAAATTTTTTTCTTTCGAAAGCGAATGAAAACATAAGAACGGTCATTTCGGCGCTTCTTCCATACAACCTCACTGCATTTGTCAACGGGATCAGATCTCAAATCGAAGTCAATGCACTTCTATACAAGTTTCTAAAGGACCCAGAGTACCATCAAAGCCACTTTTCCTTGAATGAGGACAGAAAGCGTGTAAAGGAATTGAAGACAACAATTAACATTAACACGCTCGTTAGCGGACTGGACTCTAAGTTAATTCCATATCAAGAGATTTACGATTCCCTTAGCCTCCTGTTGCACCCAAACCCATCGGCAATAAAGTTCTATGCGCAAGCTGAAGGAACTCCAACAAAAGACGGAACCGGAGTATTTAGGCCGAAGATCAAATATTATTTTGACAAAACAGTTAGCCACACAGAATCAGCTTCGGATTGGTTTTCTGACCACGTATGGGCGTTTCTTACCTGCATTGAACATTTCCTCATCCTCTTCGACGACTTGAAAAACGATTTCTATTTGAACGACCAAGAGCGAGAGCAACACACGACCTTTGCGATGGCTGAATTTGTCGCGCAGAACCAAAGGGAGATTTTACGTGCGGTCAACGATGCCGTACGAGCAGGCGAAGATCCACAAACAGCCCTCAACGAAACCATAAATCGGCTATCGAAAGCGAAATCCGGTGATTCAGAAAGCCAATGCCAGAAATGAGCCTAAGAGCGAAACATCAACTGCCATTGGGCATAGTTAGGCACGTCAACGATTTTACCGGCTGCATGGGGCATGCAGGTGCCGCCAGTCTAACTTATCGTTCGAGTGGGACGCCTTCCAGCGGGCTTTCGCCTGCCTCCAGGCGCCCCTCAACTCAGGCACGTTATGCGTCAAAAAAGGAGTGTCAATGAATCGCCTTCTAAAGATGATTTTTCTTGTGACGTTGATGCAAGTCGCTTTACCGGTTTTTGCTGAATCACCTAAGCCACAAACTCCCAATGCCGATGTCTCCGCATCAAAGAGAAGCGCTGCTCTAGAAGCAACCGATCTCAGCGCGGCGAAGCAGCAAATCAAACTGCTTGAAGCGCAACTCCAAATGACTCGCGACTATCAGGGATCACTTCTTGACACTGTCTATTGGGCGCTTGGCGGAGTTTTTATTGTTGTCAGCCTTCTCCTTGGATTCGGTTGGCTAGTTAACTTCAAGGTCTATGAACGTGACAAGGAAACACTAAAGGCAGAACTCGAAAATATTGCTCGTGCGAAGGCTGCTGAGCTTGATGAAGCTATTACTACAAAAATGGCATCGATTAACGACAATATGGATAAGCAGATAAAAGGGACCATCGAGGTGTTATTGAAACCGCATGGAAGGTCAATATCTGCCATTGAAAGTCGAGTCTTTCAGTTGGAATTTATACGCTTGAAAGAGAAAATGGAGGCTAATCCAAGCAACAATATGGCAATATCAGACGCCCTTGAGCTATTGGAACTCTGTCATAAGCGGGACATAAACAAGGTGCCAGATATTGTCCATTTCATGCTCAAGATGATCGATAAGGGCGGAAAACTGACTGCCACAGAGATCACACGCGTAAATGTAGTACTCGACTCACTGCCGGCACATTACCAAACGCTCACTGAAAAACTACGCACAAAACTCGTAGCATCCGACATCTTCTAAATGACGCATAACCTATCCATCAACACGGACGCCAGCGATAAAGCCGCTTGCGCCGGTTATGTCAGACGTTAGATTTCACATGGACAGCTTCTAGTGAAGATAAGCGACTTCATATTTCAATTTCCGGTCGGCATTAGTTCGAAGCGCCATGGCATTTGCCGGGTTCGCGTCTTCATTACAACTGACGAATATCCGGTAGTACTGCTAACCGACCTAGGCTCAAAGAATGTCGGCCCTTCAGTTACAAATGCAATTGAGTCGATCGTTAAGGCGTTAGTCGATCGTGGCCACGTACCGCAATACTCTAGATTCATTGAACACTACGAAGTAGAAGATCGCGGAGGCGCATCATTTGACGCAGTAACAATCACCCCTGGGCGCGCCACTTCCTGGGAAACACTGCATGCAGAAACCGTCGCTCGCACTCTGGGTTTCGACCTCTCCGAATTGGATCGCCCAACCCTTTCAGAGCCGCGCTTACGAAACGAAGTTGAGCGTCAACGCCACCTTCTTGAACCACATGTGGATATCCCATATGCCGAATCCACAAGAGTCATCCAGCGCCGGCTGGAGATTGAATCCACCATGCTTTCCCGTGCGCAGGTTGAAGCCGTAATAGAAAGTGAAGCAGGAGAGAGCGAACTGCAGGAAATTCTTCGTAGTGATCTGTCATTGCTCGGCGAGGTCTATGCTGCATTGCCAGAGGAATACATCTGCTTCTCGGAATATCCAATTGCTGACGGGTTCGTCGATTTCGTGGTCTTTACTGGCCGAAGCTGCATGGACGTATTCTTGATTGAGGTGAAAGGTGCAGATTTCAACCTCGTCAATTCGGATAGCTATGAAGGTTTCAGCGCAAAAATAAATCAGGCAGTGGACCAAATTAGACGCCGATACCGAGCAATCTATGAATCTCTGGCGCAGTCTCGTAAATCGTTCCACACCACACGCGCAGTTGCTGAATCAGGAAAGGCAATCTACAGATCATTCTTGGGAGCTCGCACCCCTTTGGGGGTCGACCTGAACAAGGATATTCACGTTTACGCTGTCGTCATAGGCGGCCAAACACGCAACGATTTGAAAGAAAGCTGGCAGCGACAGGACTATCAGCGTCATTTCACTCCCCCGATAAAGGTTGAGTCATGGAATTCATGGGCTCGAAAGCTTCAGCGGCAGTGAAATCTAACCTTCCGTTGCAGGGGACGCTCCGCCTATCGGCGGCGCGCCCCTGAACTCAAACGTTAGAGCACATAGCCCACCGTGAACGTAACCCTCCTAGGAGACATTGCAGGCCGAGTAGCACGTGAGGCCCTGAACGCGGATCGAGTAACGGTCGGGGGTGTTCTCCTCCCGTCTGGAGGAACAAAGTTCATTCGAAAGCGTATTCCAAAGCTACTTCCGAAGTGGCGAGATGCTCAAGACTCCGATGTCGAGTTCGTTGTCCAGCTCTTGCTTCAAGAAGCTCTATGCGTCACAGCAACCTCCATCGAAAAGGAGTCGGTCGCGTGGGAAGACTTTTGGAAAGATGCAGCAGAGGCATATCAGCGAGTTGCTCCTGGCTCAGGAGGCAGCATGAGCTTTGTGAAGGCCGCGACTCTTATCAAGTACATCCTCTTCGCTCATGCCTCATCTCTAACAATCGCGCATACGATCAATACCGTTCGTATCCCAAGATCCAGAACTAGCCGAAAGCCAACGCTCATACGTGAGTCGCTAGTACTCGACAACGAGATTCAAGGACAAGAGAACATCGATATGTTCATGGAACTCTGGGAAGCGACAAATGCGCACCAACCACTCATAGACTTGCTGGGTATCCACAAGGAAGTCGTGAGTCTTTCCCTTTCCACCGAACAAGAAGAGCCACTTCTGCTACTACCAGACTATGTGGCGGGCCTTACACATGTCGCTCACAGCAAAGCAGACGTTCTCTCCGTTAGCAAAGTCTCGGCGTCAACGGCAACTCATCTGCACTCTCTACTGAGAAAGTCACGCAAGTACACCGAAAGTTCAGAGAGCTTTAGGTATCGCTTCCACGAGATATTCCCAAGTTTTGAGCATCTCTTTCCCACCAATGCGCTCTAACCCTTCAGTCAACACGGACCTTGCGCGAAAAGCCGCGCAAGGCCGGTTACCTTCACGTTATGTTTCAGCTATAACCCTTGCCGGAGATTGAACTATGCAAAAACTTACTTGGGGGAATGCCGGTCCTCTTCCGTCGCATAGCTACATATGTGGGTATTGCGGTGCCTCGGTTGCATCAGAAAAGGGCTGGCATGCGCAGTTGTCCGGATCAGGGGCAACGTTCGCGCACCTTTATATCTGCCATCAATGTACTCGGCCGTCGCTATTCGACCAGACCGAAAGAAAGCAGACACCCGGAGTCGTATTTGGAGAGGTTGTCAAGGACATACCGGACGCTGACACCGCAACTCTTTACAACGAAGCTCGGGCCTGTACCGGGGCCGGCGCTTACACCGCTGCTGTTCTCAGCTGCCGCAAATTGCTAATGCACCTTGCAGTCTCCTTAGGAGCAGCACAAGGTGAACCGTTCATCAATTATGTTCAGTACCTAGCTGACAACCACTATGTACCTCCGGGCGCGAAAGGATGGGTCGATCACATCCGCAAGAAGGGCAACGAAGCCAATCATGAGATCACATTGATGGTCCAGGCGGATGCGGAAGAACTGTTGGCCTTTGTTCAAATGCTTTTAAAGGTGATTTACGAATTTCCGGCGTCAGTTCAAAAGAAGGAGGCGCCGTGAAACATAACCCTACGTTCGAGGCGACCTGCGCGAAAAGCCGCGCAGGCGCCTCAACTCCACGTTAGAGCCTAGGAACTATCCCATGCCAACTATCTATTTAGCCCTGGCCAACATGAGCGGCGAGGTTGCGTCCAGCGACGTCGCGGTTTATCTCGGTCACCAAATTCCCAATTCGAGATTTAGCGCTCCCGAGCCGCAACCAAACACGAAGGGTAGCGCCGACGTAGTCGGCGTACTCGCCACAATTGCCTCAGTCGCAGACATCTATACGTTGGCCTCCGCGCTGATGAATGTATATTCGCGATACGTTCAGCCATTCAAAGAGCGGAACCCAAGCTCTGCGCTTGCAATCCGCTTGGACGACAATGGGAAGTCCGCCTCACTCATGATTGATGCCGATACAACAAGAGAGATCGTTATTGAGAACCTTTGCGCCACTAATGAGAAGATCACTGCCGAACGAATTCGAATCAAAGGTCGGCTCTAACCCTTCGTTCGAGGCGACCTGCGCGAAAAGCTGCGCAGGCGCCTCAACTTCACGTTAGAACTCATATGCCCAATCACTCTTGGGTGTGCATGAAATGTGGCGATAAGAACCCGCTGCCAGCCATTGTGTGTCGAAAATGTTCCGCTTCATCTCCTTTGGTCAATGTGGTTCCTGAGCCAAGTCCAACTGTCCCTGTTCCCCAAAATTTCGACACTGTTAGCACTCCAAAGTCGCTTAAACAAGAATTACTGACGCCTGTAAAACGCATTGGGTATGGAATCTCACTCTTGCTTATTTTCCCGCTAGGCGTCTTGCTGGGTATGTCGAAGTTTCAAATCTTTCGTCTTATTGCAATAGGTCTCTTCGTTTTGTTTCCAATTGCCATGTTTATTGCAGTCCCCTTGCTTCTTTATGGCTCAATACGAGGTCTGTATTACACTGCGCGGCTAAGGAGTGCTAACACTGCGGTGGCCCTTGGTTGGGCATCGCTATTTCTAATTGGGCTTATATCGGGGGTGGCAGTTTTACTGTTTGCTCTTTGGTTCACCTTCTTCTTTGGCGTATGAAACAATCACTATTTGTGGCGGGTTCTAACATGGCGCTCAACTCGGACGCTTCGCGGCAGAGCCGCTCGCGCCGGTTAGCTTTACGTTAGGTTTCATCTGACATGCGCCGCATCTTTCATCAGTCGCTGACCGTAATGAAGAGCGCTTTCCGTCGACTGGAAGCCCAAGTTCCGCCTCCACAAGCAGTTCCATGGCGCGACAGTTTTGTTTTTCGGCACAAGGAAGAATTAATTGAGCAAGCGCTACTCCAGAAGGTCGCTCGATCAATAAGTGCTCTACACGCAATTGACGTACTGCTACTGCACGGGTTTCTCCAAGAACAGGCTGTCTTGCAGCGTACCCTCGACGAGATTCGTGAAGACATTTTCTTCTTGGCCGCTGCAATCACGAACGATCAAGTGACAGATCGACATCGTCAATTTCTTGAAGAGTTCTTTGCCGAAGAGTTCCCCGACCCCAATAACCTTGCAGCCCGTCACAAGAAACCAAACATGGTCCCGCGAAAGAAGATCCGCGCCTATGTAAATCGCGTCCTTTCAACAGACCCTAACCCATCTCGCTTGGCTGACATGGATGAATCAATCAGCAGCGTCTACTCCGGCTATGTTCATGCTTCGTCGCCTCAAATCATGGATATGTGCGGAGGCGATCCACCTCTATTTCACATCGATGGAATGCTCGGCACGCCACGCATGGCCGAGCACGTAAGCGACGCATTGAACTATTACTATCGCGGGCTAGTTTCAATCACCATCGTAGCCAAGGCGTTTGGTGACAAACCGCTCGTTGATACGATGTGCCAATACCTTGCAAAGTTCGAGAAGGCCACCGGTATAAACGGTGGAAGCGAGGGCAAATGAAACCTAACCCTGCGGTGCAAGGGACGCTGCGCGATAAAGCCGCGCCGCGCCCCTGACCTTGAACGTTAGCCCTTTATGGCCCTCGCCGACATTTCGCCTGTCGTCTCGGTAATCGCATTAGCGGTTTCGCTATTTACGCTGTGGTTCACTGTCCTGCGCCGGGGCACCGTCCGCAGCACACATCCTTCCTTCATCGCTTTCCGCTACGATTTTGTCGGTACGAAAGTTCCCCTCGCGAAAATCTTTCTTCGAGCGGCCCTTGTCAGCACTGCCAAACGTGGCCAGGTCGTGGAAAGCCTTTTCCTTCGTGTCCACGAAGGCTCCCGTTGCGGCGAATTTTCGTTCTGGGGCCACGGTAACAAAGAGCTTGTTCGCGGTAGCGGCCTCTACGTTCCCGAAACTGGTGTCGTCACCAATCATCACTTCAACCCGCTCGATACGGAAACTCTTTTTCTGTTTTCCGGCGGCACCTACACTCTTGAGCTTGTTGCGAAGCTCATCGGCCGCGAACGCCTAGAGTCCTTGTGGCGCATTAATCTTGAAATGCCGCCCGGCGTTTTCGGCAACACGATCGCTCGCGAAAAGGCAGTATTTTTCAGTTGGTCGCCGGAGCAACAGCGGTATATCGCTACCGTTGAAAGTCGCTCGGGGTCTACTCATGCGCTCTCCGATCCCCAGGGCTAACCCGGCAGTCGAGCGGACCTGCGCGAAAAGCCGCGCAGGCCGCTCACTTCTACGTTAGGTTCATTCTATGGATATCGATCACATCAAACTCCAATACGTCCGCCTTGAGCGCCACCACTCTTCGGCATTGAAGGAGAAAGACCCGATTAGTTTCCTCGATCTTTCTCATGCTCTTCGAATTTGGGTTGACATGAAAGGCTTCGTTGATGCAGTGACGAAGGAAAATGGCTTAACACTGGGCCTTGCCAATTTCGCGACGCCGAAGGAAGTAAAGAAGATTTTGAAGGGCAGTAAACACACCTATCTCCCTCTTGCGAGCGGAGTGGAAAGTCCAGGGATCGAGGTTAAAGGTGTGCGAGTTATTGACCGTGCGTTGTCGCCGGAAGAGATAAAGAAATTGTACGAAGCTGGCCCACCCGTGGCTCAAAAGTCAAAGCTTAGCTTTTCTGAGTGGCTCGCTTCAGGCGTGTACGAAGTTCCTTCAGGAGAAAAGGATCATCCTCACCTGAAGATTTCTAGAGAAATTCTCATAAAGCGGGTGGCTAACATTTTGGGGGCCAGCCATCCTGCCGGAACCGAAGCTGCTGAAGCTGCGGAGAACAGGTTTGATCCTTATGTTCTTGATCTTCACGGTGTGCAACTGGCAGACGGTTATCCCGCAACCTACTACCAGCTTCTTGAAATTGCGAATGACATTTTGGAACACACCAAGTGCCTATTTGATTTCAGCGGCTCTCAACCAACTGAAGAAAATCAAACTCGACACCTTGGTGTCTGGGATGTCCTTGCACAAAAAGATGTAACCGATGCAATTTTCAAGAATCTAACGTGGTACCTGGCTTGTGCTGCTATTCTCAAATTTACAGGGGTGGCTGGCGTCACGGGGCACATCGCTCTCGCACTCTGTCTCTTTGCATTTTTCATTTTCCTGTTTGCCTTGAACATGATTTTTGGAGCAAAAAATATTTTGCTTCCAGTCGACAGTGCATTTGGTGACACGCTGGCAAACATCAAGAACCAGAATGCCCTTCCCGATCAAACAGATCTCAGTCGCATCAAACGCACGCTCCTTTACATTTTTGGAACACGCCCCGGCTGGTTCTACTTTGCAATTTCTTCAGCATACGTGCTATTGGCGTTTCAACTTGTCGACTTTGCAGCTAAGCAATTCCCCACCAAATGAACCTAACATGGCGGTCGACCTCGCTCCCTTCGGTCGCTGGACGCTGCGCGATGAAGCCGCGCAGCGCCGGTC
This sequence comes from Sterolibacterium sp., assembly GCA_041674385.1. Taxonomy (GTDB): domain Bacteria; phylum Pseudomonadota; class Gammaproteobacteria; order Burkholderiales; family Rhodocyclaceae; genus JACRAR01. The sequence goes on along the minus strand of JBAYVU010000010.1, from coordinate 70,803 downwards.
ACCTTTACGTTAGCCCCACAGGATCATGCAGCGTTTAATATGTCCCATTGTAATTTTGGCCGTAGCGCTGGTTCCAGTTGTAGGCCGAGCCGAGTCGCGATCCGTCTATATGGAGCAAGTTGACTGCGGGGGTGGATCGTTTGGTCTTCGTCTGCCGCGCCGCTTACCAGAAGTAATGAAGCTTGGCTCCGTCGAACGAGAAGAAGTACACGAGGTTGAGAAATGGGACGGGTACACCGCCACGCGAAAATATGTCTATTTCTCTGGCTTCACGCTTGGTCTCGTCACCTTCTCGAACGACCCGAACCGCTACATGGTAAGTTTTGCCGAGATTACCTACCCACGGTGGTCTCACGTCGCTCCATTCCATGTTGGCGAGTCTATAAGCTCAGCCCGTCGAAAACTAGGAGCTCCCACGGCCAACGACCCAGAACTTAAGGCCACATATGGCAGCGAAGGTGGCGACATCAGTTTTCAGAATTCTGACGGCAAGATCACAAAGATCACCTATGCGTGCTATACCGGGTAATCATTTTTCAACACTGGGGCTAACCCGGCAGTCCACACGGACGCTGCGCGATAAAGCCGCGCAGCGCCGGTGACCTCCGACGTTAGCGCACATATCGGTACCGCCCATTCCTACTACTTGCAAAGTAATTACATTGTAACTACACTCTTCGCATGAGCGCACTGACCTTTGACTGGGACAAACGAAAGGCCGCGATCAATCTTAAGAAGCACGGCGTGAGCTTCGAGGAAGCGAAGTCCGCATTCTTCGATGAGCGTGCCAAGCTGATTGACGACCCCGACCATTCCGAAGATGAGGAACGTCTGATTCTGCTTGGTCTGAGTTCTGCGCTAAGACTCCTGGTTGTTTGTCACTGCTACAGAGGCGAAGGTGGTGTTATCCGAATCATCTCCGCACGGAAAGCTTCGACCAGGGAATCCAAATTCTATTTGTAAAGGTGTCCTATGCGCAAAGAATACGATTTCTCCAACGCCAGAAAGAACCCATACGCCTCGCAGTTGAAGAAGCAGATAACGATCCGTCTTGATGGGGATGCCATCGATTACTTCAAGTCTATTTCCGAGGAGGTTGGTATCCCATACCAAAGCCTCATCAATCTCTATTTGCGTGATTGCGCAGCGTCTCATCGCAAGCTGAACTTAAACTGGAAGTAGAGCATTGATGGCCATGTGCGCTAACCCGGCGGTCAATACGGACGCTCCGCCGAAAAACCGGCGGAGCGCCGGTTACCTTGAATGTTGGCCGTCTTAAGTCAGTAGTGAAACCGGAACTGCACAATTTCTAGCGCATCATTTACAACGCGATAAACCATGCGATGCTCATCAGTGATCCGCCGCGACCAAAAACCCGATAGCGCATGCTTGAGTGGCTCCGGCTTACCTACGCCACTGAATGGTTCACGCTGTACTTCCCGGATCAGTTTATTGATCCGTTCCGCCATACGTTTGTCCTGTTTTTGCCAATACAGGTAGTCTTCCCATGCCTCATCTGCGAAGATCAGTTTCACTTGGCCAGTTTCCGCTCAACGCCTTTGCCAGCGTTCAGTTGTGCAACCGCCGAGAGAAGCCGCTTGGCGTTCGCAGGCGTACGCAACAGATAGGCGGTTTCTTCAAGCGCCTTGTAGTCGTCGAGCGAAAGCATCACAACGGACTGTTCGCCATTGCGGGTAATAATCAAAGCTTCGTGGTCGTTGCAAACTCGATCCATTGCGCTGGCGAGGTTTGCGCGAACAGTGGTGTAAGTAATCGCGTCCATGGGTGCCTCCTGAAATGTACGTGTTACTGTACAGCACCGGGCGCCAAGTGTCCAGTATCGCCAAGACGCCCAACCCCGCGGTGCAGGGGACGCTGCGCGATAAAGCTGCGCAGCGCCCCTGACCTTGAACGTTCGCCCCCATAGAAAATCGCCGCGCGTTTCATTTGACAATCTAATTTAGTGTAGCTACAGTAAAGGCATGAAAATCGAGTTCGATCCAGCCAAGAACGTGGCAAACCAAGCGAAGCACGGTGTGTCTCTATCCATGGCAGGCGACCTTGACTGGGAAGCCGCGCTGGTGTGGGTTGATGAACGGTTCGAGTACGGCGAGTCACGAATGATTGCGCTCGCTCCGCAAACCGAAATTCTGTACTACGTGGCGTTTATAGACCGAGGCGAAGTGCGAAGGGTCATCAGCCTGCGCCGCGCCAATCGTCGCGAGGTGAAACATTATGTCGAAAGTCTCTAAGCGTCCAGCTATCCTCACGCCTACCACGGAAGAGGATAAGGCCATTACTGCGGCAGCCAGAAGTGATCCTGACGCGCAGCCACTCACGCCAAAGCAACTGAAGGCCATGGTTCCAATCCGGGCCCTGCGTGGTCGTCCGAAGTCTGAAAATAAGAAGCTGCTTGTGTCGGTGCGTTACAGCCCCGAGGTCGTTGCCTACTTCAAGTCAACCGGCGAAGGTTGGCAGTCGCGAATGGACGGCGTACTTCGTAAGTACGTAACGCGCCATTCCCGTAACGCGTAAAAGATGTGGCCGAACCCTGCGGTCCACCGGACGCTGCGTGTTAGAGCCGCGCAGTGCCGGTGACCTCCACGTTGGGCTTCACGAAGCTGTCACGCCATCATTCCAGTCGTCATCAATCGCCAATCTCACTTCAGTAACTGAGAGACTGATATGCCTACTCCAATCGTCAACGTTGCAGATGTCGTTCTCGAGTCGAGACCTCAGGCGTTTGCCCCCACGGGTGCCGCTGCGGAAAGATTTGACGCAAAAATCGGCGCAATCGGCCCCCGCATCGGGGCAAAGAAACTTGGTTATAACGTTACTGCCGTCCCGCCCGGCAAGAGTGCATTTCCCTTTCACAACCATTGGGTGAACGAGGAAATGGTCTTCGTGCTGCAAGGTACGGGCACCATTCGGATCGGCTCCGACAAGTACCCCCTTCGTTCTGGCGATGTTGTTGCGCTTCCCGCTGGCGGGAAAGAGGCCGCCCACGAGATCATCAACACCGGGGAAGAGGAACTTCGCTATCTCGCGGTAAGTACCAAGCTATCTCCCGAGGTTGGTGAGTACCCCGACTCCGCAAAATTCGCTGTGTTTGCCGAGGCTCCACCAGGCCCAGACGGGAAACCCCAGCTATTCCGTTTCGTCGGTCGTGAAGGTCAGGCACTCAACTACTGGGAAGGCGAGTGACCGACATGGCGCCCAACCCTGCGGTGCAGGGGACGCTGCGCGATAATACCGCGTAGCGCCCCTGACCTTGAACGTTGGGCGTCTAAATTTGGCGGAGGTGACTGATGAAGAACGTTCTCTATATCGTCTGGCAAAGTTCAAGCGAATCGGGTATTCCTATTCTTGACGAACAACACAGAGGTATCGTTTCCGCGATCAATTCCTTGCACTACTTCATCCAAAATGGCGATGCGGCCGTTGCCTTCGAGCCAACGATGGATATTTTGAATTACTACACAAGACTCCATTTTCTGGCAGAAGAAGCGCTCCTGAGGGCTGCTGGCTATCCAGATATTGACGCACATGTTGAGCTTCACCATAGGCTGATGGATCAAGTTCGTTCCATGGCTAAGGGTCACGCCGATGAAGATCAGGTGCAAGCTTTGCTTGAGTTTCTAAAGGAGTGGTGGGTAGGTCATATCAATAACGAGGACAAGCAATACAACGCCATCGTCAAGAAATACCTTGGGCTAAGGTGACGAACGCGCATTGTTTGCCCTTTGCCCATCCATGCCACTACCGGCGTACTTGCATGAAAGAACGACTTTGAACCCTGAACCTGCGTAGTCTCAACCCATCCGCAACACGGACCTGCCGCATAAAGCGCTGCCGGCCGGTTACGTCAGACATTGGGTGACTTAATGTCATTGAGCGTGCTAGCTTGGCCTAACTATCGGACAAAGGAATATCACGAGGAGCTCTGATGCGTCAGTTGAAACTGAGCAAGGCCTTTACCCTGATGGAATCAGGGCCTGTTGTCCTCGTGACGACCCATGATGGGCAGAAGGACAACATCATGACGATCTCCTGGACCATGGTGATGGATTTCACGCCGGTATTTGCCATCGTCACGGGTGAATGGAATCACTCTTTCGCGGCGTTGCGAAAGAACAGGGAGTGCGTCATTGCCATTCCCACGGTTGACATGCTGGACAAGGTCGTCGGCATAGGGACGTGCTCCGGGGCAGACACGGACAAGTTTGCCAAGTTCAAGCTCACACCTGTGCAGGGCAAAGTCGTCGCGTCGCCCTTGATCAAGGAGTGCCTCGCCAACATGGAGTGCAAGGTCATCGACATCGTCAAGAAGCACCACATCGTCGTGCTAGAGGCGGTTGCCGCATGCATCGATACCGCACGCAAGGAGAAGCGCACGGTTCACGCCGTCGGCGACGGGACGTTTATTGTCGACGGGCGCAAGATCGACCGGAGGAAGATGATGGCCGCCAAGCTCCCCTACGGTGTTTAGCGTTCATCGGCCAGCCACGAGGAAATCCTGGGAGCCAAAATGAAAGGCCCGACGGCGCCCAATTTGACGTTGAAGCTCCCGTGTCCACTAGTGCGCACCCGAGCAGGCTTCCACCCCAAAGGCGCGCAGCGCCGGTAACTTCGACGTTGGCACTCTCATTTCGGTATCATGTCCGACAGTGATTGTTTCCCAGTCGCCCGAGTCCGCTAGATTCTCGTCACGGAGGCCGTTTCGATGCACAGATATCTCGAAGTCGTTCTGATCCTTGTTTTCCTTGGGCTTTGTTCCGGGTGCTCCTCTCAGCAACTTTACGCCACGGGGCAAGCCTACCAACGCAATCAATGCCTGCATCTGCCCGACCAGGGAGAACGGGAGAGATGCTTGAGCAAAGCAAGTTCGACGTATGAAGATTACAAGCGTGAAACCGCTTCGGATCGCAGCAACTGACTCAACAAGGAAGTTGAACGCTTTAGCGCCCGAAGCGAATGATGAGACAGCCTGGGCAACGTCCTGCGCCGCATCGGTAATTTCAAATGGGAGTTTATGGATATGCGTCATGAACCGTCAGATGTCGTTTATCGATTGGACAAGGATGACTTATTGGTCTTCTTTAACGACCAATGGGATAGCTTTGCAGAAGACAATGGCAGCCCCGACCTGATCGGCAAAAACATCGATAAACGACCGATCTGGGATTTCATCCACGACGCCGAAACGAGACATCTTCACGAGACCCTGCTCAAGAAAGCAAGATCGGGAAAGAGGGGACTTAATGTTCCATTCAGATGCGACGCTCCCGGTTTGCGCCGCTTCATGGACATGGACATATCCCTGCTAGACGATGGGAAGATCGAATATCGTTGTCGAACGATAAGAACGGAAGTCCGTGAGCCGGTTCCATTGACTCCGGGCAACTTGAAGGCCGGCCAATCCTTTTTAAGGATGTGCAGCTGGTGCAAGAAGATAGACGCAGGAAATGACTATTGGCTGGAGATCGAAGAGGCCATCAAAGTCCTTGGCCTGTTTTCCGAGGCGCGTATGCCAGAGATTTCTCACACGATGTGCCACGCTTGTCTTGCCGAACTGGAGACTGATGACTGAAGTAATGTGTAGTGAAGTGAACGCGACTTGATCTGATTTTATCTGATATCGCCTTCACCATATCGCCGCCTCAACCTGCTCAAGGTTTTTTCTAGTCGGACAGCGGGTGCATCCAGACCAACAACGTCTGCCCCTGAGATTCGGCCAGTCTCGCCAAGTCTGCGAGTTCCATCACCAGCGACTGCACGTCATCCTCGTCCCACTGGTCGAGTTCAAACTCTTCGGTCGCTGCCAGTTCCTCGGCCATACGCTCGACCGCCTCGTCTTCGAGACCCGCCAGCTTTGCCACCGCCTCTTCGGCAATGCGCAGCACCAGCGTCCCACTCTCTTCCGCCACATAGACGGGCTCGTAGGCCATGCTCGCCAGATCGAGCTCGTCGCCGGTCAGCAGGCAGTGCAGCATGACGATCTTGGCCGTGTCGAGTCCTTGCCTCTGGATGCCGCTCCATTCGTCCAGGGGTTGCGGGGACTCGCCGACTTCGGCGGATTCTTCTTCCTCGGCGGCAACGACGATGACTAGCGTCCCCATGGTCAGGCGGCCAGGGGCGGGTAGTCGATGTAACCTTTCGGCCCGCCGGCATAGAAGGTCTGCTGGTCGAAGTCGGCCAGTGGTGCGCCGCGCCGGAGGCGTTCGACCAAGTCGGGATTGGAGATGAACGGTTTGCCGATGCCGATCAGGTCTGCCAGCCCACGCTTGAGGATATCCTCGCAGTTGTCCGCCTTGAAGCCGCCGCAGGCGATGATGGCTCCCTTGTAGGCTAGCCGCAGGGCCGGCAGCAAGGGATGGCCGGCATCGTGTATCCAGCTGGCGGTTTGATCGTTGAGGTGCAGAAAACCGATCTTGCGGCGATCGAGCTCGCGGCCGACGTAGGTGTAGGTGCCGAGCGGGTCGGGGTCGGGCTTGATGTCGTTGGCCACTCCATAAGGCGACTGGCGCACGGCGATGCAGGACGGGTCGTAGATCGTGGCGACCGCATCCACCGCTTCGAGCAGCAGGCGGTAGCGGTTTTCCAGCGTGCCGCCGTATTCGTCGCGGCGCTGGTTCAGGAACGGGCAGCGGAACTGGTCCAGCAGATAGCCGTTGGCGCCGTGGATTTCGACGCCGTCGAAGCCGGCCAGGCGGGCCATGCGCGCGGCGCGGAGGAACTCGCCGGCGATGGCTTTGGCCTCGGCTGTGGTCAGCTCGACCGGCGCTTCGCAAGCGACGAATTGCGGCATGCCATCCGGGCCGGGAATGAAGGTCTGGCTGTCGGCGGCCTGGCTGGAGACGCCGGCCGGCGGGCTGCGATCGGCATGCAATGCCGAATGGGAGATGCGGCCGACATGCCAGAGCTGGGCAAATATCCTGCCGCCGGCGGCATGCACGGCATCGTTCACTTTCCGCCAGCCGGCCGCCTGCGCCTCGTTCCACAGGGCGCCGGTGTTGATGTAGCCGCGCGCCCGGTCGGATACCGGCACGCCTTCGGAAATGATCAGGCCGGCGCTGGCGCGCTGCCGGTAATATTCAACCATCATGTCGTTGGGGACCGCGTCGCGGTGGTCGGCACGGCAGCGCGTCATCGGCGCCATGACGATGCGGTTGGCAAGGGTGAGCGCGGCGTTGGAATATTTGTCGAACAGCATGGTCAGGCTCCCTGGTTTGAATATGCGCTGATGACATCCGGCGGCGCTTGCACCAGTTCGATCAGCACGCCTTCGCCGCCGATCGGAAACTGCTCATTGGCCTTGGGATGCAGGAAAATGATGTCGTAGCCGGCGGCGCCCTTGCGGATGCCGCCCGGCGCGAAGCGCACGCCCTGCGCGCTGAGCCATTCGACGGCCAGCGGCAGGTTGTCGACCCACAGGCCGATGTGGTTGAGCGGCGGCTCATGCACGGCGGGCTTCTTCGCGACGTCGAACGGCTGCATCAGGTCCACTTCGACCTTGAACGGACCGCTGCCCAAGGCGACGATGTCCTCGTCGACATTCTCGCGCTCGCTGACGAAATTGCCGGCGACGGAGAGTCCGAACATGTCGACCCACAGGCGGCGCAAGCGCTCCTTGGAAGTACCGCCGACGGCGATCTGCTGAATGCCGAGGATTTTGAAGGGGCGTCGGTTCATGGCTTTCTTCGCGCGAACAACAGGTAAAGGCCGAAGGCGATCATCGGCAGGCTCAACCACTGGCCCATGCTGACGGTATAGCTGAAACCGAAGATGCCGGCATCCGGCTCGCGAAAGAATTCTCCGATGACGCGCGCCGTGCCATAGCCGATCAGGAACATGCCCGAGACGGCGGCGCGCGGTCGCGGCTTGGCCGAGTACCACCACAGCAAGGCGAACAGGCACAAGCCTTCCAGCCCGGCCTGGTAGAGCTGCGAGGGGTGGCGCGGCTGCGCATCGACCTGCGGGAACACCATCGCCCAGGGCAGGGTCGCATCGGCGACGCGCCCCCACAGCTCGCCGTTGATGAAGTTGCCGATGCGGCCGGCGGCAAGGCCCAGCGGCACTAGCGGCGCAACGAAATCCATCACCTCGAAAAAAGTCTTGCCGGTCTTGCGGGCATACAGCGCCATCGCCGCCAGCACGCCGAGGAAGCCGCCGTGAAAGCTCATGCCGCCTTTCCACACAGCGAGAATTTCCAACGGATGCAGGAGGTAGTAACCCGGCTCGTAGAAAATCACCTGGCCCAGGCGGCCGCCGAGGACCACCCCGAACACGCCGTAGAACAGCAGGTCATCGAGGCTCTGTGCGGTGAAGCCGCGTTCCGGAAAACGCTGCGCACGCTGCCGTCCAAGCACGATGAACAGCACGAAGCCGATCAGGTACATCAGCCCGTACCAGCGTATCGCAAGCGGGCCGAGGGAGATGGCGACAGGATCGAACTGGGGATGGATCAGCATGGGGGACGAAGTGAAGTGGATGGCGGAGGTTTCGGCTAGAATTCACATTCTATCTTAGGCCTGCATTGCAACTGCAATAGCCCGCCGCATCAGGAGTATCGCCATGCCCCAATATCGCTCCCGCACTTCCACCCACGGCCGCAACATGGCCGGCGCCCGCGCGCTGTGGCGCGCCACCGGCATGAAGGACAACGACTTCGGCAAACCGATTATCGCCGTGGTTAACTCTTTCACCCAGTTCGTGCCGGGCCACGTGCATCTCAAGGACATGGGCCAGCTGGTGGCGCGCGAAATCGAAGCGGCCGGCGGCGTGGCCAAGGAATTCAACACCATCGCGATCGACGACGGCATCGCCATGGGCCATGGCGGCATGCTGTATTCGCTGCCTTCGCGCGAGCTGATCGCAGACAGCGTCGAGTACATGGTGAACGGCCATTGCGCCGATGCGATGGTATGCATCTCGAATTGCGACAAGATCACCCCTGGCATGCTGATGGCATCGCTGCGGCTGAATATCCCGTCGGTGTTCGTGTCCGGCGGGCCGATGGAGGCCGGCAAGGTGCAGTGGGGCGGCAAGACCATCATGATCGACCTGATCGACGCGATGATCAAGTCCGGCGATGCCGCGGTATCGGACCGGGAGGTCGATAAATTCGAGCACTCCGCCTGCCCGACCTGCGGTTCCTGCTCCGGCATGTTCACCGCCAACTCGATGAACTGCCTGACCGAGGCGATGGGCTTGAGCCTGCCCGGCAACGGTTCGCTGCTGGCGACCCATGCCGACCGCAAGCTGCTGTTCCTCAAAGCCGGCCGCCTCATCGTCGAACTGTGCAAACGCTACTACGAACATGACGACGCCGGCGTGCTGCCGCGTTCCATCGCCTCTTTCCAGGCCTTCGAGAACGCCGTGAGCCTCGATGTGGCGATGGGCGGATCTTCCAACACCGTGCTGCATCTGCTCGCCGCCGCACAGGAGGCCGGGGTAAGTTTCACCATGCAGGACATCGACCGCATTTCGCGGCGCGTGCCGTGCCTGGCCAAGGTGGCGCCGTCGACCCAGGAGTACCACATGGAGGATGTGCATCGTGCCGGCGGCATCATGGCCATCCTCGGCGAACTCGACCGCGCCGGCCTGATCCACTGCGATTGTCCGACGGTGCTGTATCCGTCCATCGGCGAAGCGCTCGAATGCTGCGACGTAAAACGCCTTGCGAACCCGGCCGTGCATGATTTCTACCGTGCCGCCCCCGGCGGGATACCGACGCAAACGGCCTTCTCGCAAAACCGGCGCTATCCGGCACTCGACCTCGACCGCCATGCCGGCTGCATCCGCGACAAGGACCATGCCTATTCGCGTGAAGGCGGGCTGGCCGTCCTGTTCGGCAACATCGCGGAGAAAGGCTGCATCGTCAAGACTGCCGGCGTGGATGAGAGCATCTGGAAATTCACCGGCACCGCACGCGTCTATGAGAGCCAGGAAGAGGCATCTGCCGGCATCCTCGGCGACGAGGTTCACGCCGGCGACGTGGTGATCGTGCGCTATGAAGGCCCCAAGGGTGGCCCCGGCATGCAGGAGATGCTCTATCCGACGTCGTATCTCAAGTCGAAGGGACTCGGCAAGGTCTGTGCGCTGCTCACCGACGGGCGCTTCTCGGGCGGCACTTCCGGCCTGTCGATCGGCCACGCCTCCCCCGAAGCGGCGGCAGGCGGCACTATCGGCCTGGTCGAGAACGGCGACCAGATCGAGATCGACATTCCCAACCGGCGCATCCACCTGGCGCTCGACGACGCCGAACTGGCCCGCCGCCGTGCGGCGATGGAGGCGAAAGGCGCGGCAGCGTGGCAGCCGGTCAAGCGCGAGCGGCAGGTCTCCGCCGCGCTGCAAGCTTATGCCGCCATGACCACCAGCGCCGATACCGGCGCGGTGCGCGATCTGGCACAACTGCGGCAACTGCGCAGATAAGCCGGGAAGTTGGGGAGTTGGGGAGTTGGGGAGTTTTTATGCGGCCAAGACGCTGAGCAGCTTGTCATGCACGCCGCCGAAGCCGCCATTGCTCATCACCAGCACTTGGTCGCCGGGCCGGGCCGCGGCTGCGACAGCCGCCACCAATACGTCGATATCCTCGAAGGTGCGGGCTTTTTCGCCAAGGCTGGCCAACACCGCCGCGGCATCCCAGCCAAGCTGGTGCGCATAGCAGAACACGGCATCCGCGCCGGACAGACTATCCGGCAATAGCGCCTTTATGCTGCCCAGTTTCATGGTATTGGAACGCGGTTCCAATACCGCGAGGATGCGTTTTCCCCCGACCTGTCCTCGCAGACCCTCGATAGTGGCCGCGATTGCCGTCGGATGATGGGCGAAGTCGTCATAGACCGTCACCCCGCACACCGTTCCCCGCACTTCCAGACGCCGTTTGACACCCTGAAAGCGGGCCACGGCCTGGAGCGCCAGGTCGGTTGGAACGCCCGCATGATGCGCCGCGGCAATCGCCGCCACGGCATTGGCGCGGTTGTGGGCGCCCGGCAGGGACAAGCTGGTTCGGCCGGCCTCCTCCCCGGCATGACTCACTGCGAAGCTGCCATCGGCCGCAGCTTCGCCGGCCAGCCAACCCTCGCTGCCATTGAACCATGCCAGCGGTGTCCAGCAGCCGCGCGCAAGAACACGTTCCAGGGAGGCCTCCCCGGCATTGGCGACGATCAGGCCGTTATTGGGCAAAGTCCGCACTAAATGGTGGAATTGGGTCTCGATCGCCGCAAGATCGGCGAAGATGTCCGCATGATCGAACTCCAGGTTATTCAGGATGAGGGTCCGCGGCCGATAGTGTATGAATTTCGAGCGCTTGTCGCAGAAGGCCGTATCGTACTCGTCCGCTTCGATCACGAAGAAAGGCGAGTCGGTCAGGCGTGCCGAAACGCCAAAATCCTGCGGCACACCGCCCACCAGAAAGCCCGGAGATAAACCGGCTTCCTCCAGAATCCAGGCCAACAACGCAGTGGTTGTCGTCTTGCCATGGGTTCCCGCCACCCCCAGCACCCATTTACCCCGCAGGACATGCTCGGCCAGCCACTGCGGGCCGGAGACATAGGGAAGGTCGCGCGCAAGAATTTCCTCCAGCAGCGGATTGCCTCGCGAAATGGCATTGCCGACCACGAACAGGTCGGGCTGCAAATCGGTCTGGGCGGGGTCGTAACCCTCGGTCAGGACGATACCCTGCTCCTCCAATTGAGTGCTCATCGGCGGATAGACATTGGCATCGCAGCCGCTGACGCGATGGCCGGCACTCCGCGCCAGGAGGGCGATGCCTCCCATGAAAGTGCCGCAGATACCGAGGATATGAATATGCATGCTTGCGGAAATGTCGAGAAAATCGACTGGCTGTGTACAATGACGAAGAATTATAGTCGACGCCACCGCCATCACTTGCAGCCATCCGCAGCCATCTGTCATGCCACGCAACGCCAAACGCGCCAGACATACCCATCATATGGAAGCCATGCGGCGCGACATCACCAGCTTGGCCGCCCGTCTGATGGCGGAGGATGGTATCGCCAGCTATGGCCTGGCCAAGCGCAAGGCCGCCAAGCAACTGGGTGCGCCGGAGAGCGAGGCGCTCCCCGCCAATCAGGAAATCGAGGCCGCGTTGCGTTCCTACCTGACCATCTTCCAGCAGGATGAACTGCGCGAGAGGCTCGCCCTGCTGCGCCGGGAAGCCCTTGAAATCATGCGTCGGCTCGAAATGTTCAACCCTTACCTGACCGGCCCGGTCCTCGACGGCATTGCTGGCCGCTACGCCGAGGCGGAGATCGAACTGTACGCCGACAGCGCCAAAGATGTGGAGATCTTCCTGCTAAATCACGGTATGAGCTTCGATTATGCAGACATTCCTCACAACGGCACAGCCCATGGCAACGACCAGATTGAGGCCCGGCTACGCCTCGACGGCAAGGAAACAACGCTTCTGCTGTCGATCTACCCATATCCCTTGGAGCGCGTTCACCGACGTAACCCGCATACCGGTCAAGTCGCTCTCCGAGCGGGTATAGAAGCCGTCGCCGCGCTGATCGACGAACAGACATGAAGCCCTTCGCTCGTTTCGCCCTGATCGCCGCCGTCATGCTACTCGCCATCGCCGCGGGGTTGTTTGTCGCATACATGAACCAGCCTATGCGCGCGGACAACCCAAGCACTCCCTCGAATGACAAAACGCTGGCGACGGCTCAACTGCTGGCCTTGACCCTGCCCGACGCCCGCACGACCAATCAATCGTTAAGTCAATGGCGGGGGAAATTGCTGGTGGTGAACTTTTGGGCGACATGGTGTCTGCCGTGTCGTGAGGAAATGCCCGGATTCTCGCGGCTGCAAGACAAGTTTGCAGCCAAAGGCGTTCAATTTGTCGGCATCGCCTTCGATAATGCGGATAAAGTACAGCAATTCTCCGCACAAATCCCGGTTTCCTACCCGCTCCTGATAGGCACCGCTGAACTTTTGCCCATCACCGCCGGTTTAGGCAATACGGCCGGGGGCTTGCCTTTTACGGTCGTCATCGACAGGGACGGCAGCCTGCTCCAGTCGCGTCTCGGCGTATGGAAGGAAGCGGCTTTCGAAGCCACCCTCGCCGCGCTGGCAAAGTGATCGATTCATCGAGAACCCCGAACCCGGACATGACGCGGCCGGATTGTTTGCACTCGGGCTGCACTCGGGACTAGACAATATGCATCGATTTGCGGCAAACTTGCATCCATGTCCAAGCAAACCAGCACTAAAAAGACCGACTCGCATATTGTCGAGCCGCGCATTCTTGTCCTGCATGGCCCCAACCTGAATCTGCTCGGCAGGCGCGAGCCGGATATATACGGGTGCAAGACGCTGGAAGAAATCCATCGCGCCATGGAAGCGCAAGGACGTGCGGCTGGCGTGCAAGTCGAAAGCTACCAAAGCAATAGCGAGGGGGAACTGGTAGACCGCATTCAGTCCGCCGCTAGCGAAGGCGTCCGCTTCATTATCATCAATCCCGCTGCCTACACCCATACCAGCATTGCCCTGCGTGACGCTCTGGCTGCCGTTGCCATTCCATTCATAGAGGTCCATTTGTCGAACGTTCACGCGCGGGAAACTTTCCGCCAGCATTCTTATTTGTCCGATATTGCCGTCGGCGTTATCTGCGGTCTAGGCAGCCTGGGCTACGAGCTTGCCCTCTCCGCCGCGCTGGCGCGCATCCACCCATCCTGAAGCCTGTGGCAGCATGCGCACGGCGCAATGCTAATACCTACATGCCGATTAGCCAGGAGCACCCATGGATCTGAGAAAACTCAAGAAACTGATTGACCTTGTCCAGGAATCGGGCATTACCGAACTGGAAGTCACCGAGGGCGAGGAAAAAGTACGCATCGTCAAGCACGCGCCATCCCCGCAAACCGCCACTTACATGGTGAGCGCCCCGGCGGCGGCCCAGCACGAGCCGGCACCGCATCCCGCGGAAACGGCGGCCGCAAACGCTCCGAGCGAACCGGAGGGACATGTCGTCACGGCGCCGATGGTCGGGACTTTCTATCGCGCCAGTTCGCCGGAATCGACGCCTTTCGCCGAAATCGGCCAAGCGGTCAAGGAAGGCGATACGTTATGCGTCATCGAAGCGATGAAACTGATGAACGAGATCGAATCCGATGCGACTGGCATCATCAAGGCCATCCTCGTCGAGAATGGCCAGCCAGTCGAATTTGGTCAGCCGATGTTCCTGATCGGCTGAAATGCCAATGTCCGAAAAAATCCTGATCGCCAACCGCGGCGACCAGCCGCCGTCAAGCGGCACAGCGGCGGAGCCAAATCGCCGAGTGGCCGAAGGCCACCAGGGCGATTACGCCGCGGAGGCAGCCCATGTTTGAGAAAATTCTGATCGCCAATCGCGGCGAAATCGCCCTACGCATCCAGCGCGCCTGTCGCGAACTGGGCATCAAGAACGTGGTCGTGCACTCGACCGCCGATACCGAGGCGAAATACGTCAAACTCGCCGACGAGTCTGTCTGCATCGGTCCGGCCGCCTCTTCAGGCAGTTATCTCAACATTCCGGCGATCATCTCGGCGGCCGAGGTGACCGACGCCGAGGCGATCCACCCCGGCTACGGCTTTCTCTCGGAAAATGCCGATTTCGCCGAACGCGTCGAGAAATCGGGTTTCGTGTTTATCGGACCGCATCCGGAAACCATCCGGCTGATGGGCGACAAAATCAGCGCCAAGGATGCCATGAAGGCTGCCGGGGTGCCTTGCGTACCCGGTTCGGAAGGTGCGCTACCGGACAATCCGGAGGAAATCGCCAAGATCGCCCGCAGTGTCGGCTACCCGGTCATTCTCAAGGCGGCCGGCGGCGGCGGCGGGCGCGGCATGCGCGTGGTGCATACCGAAGCGGCCCTGCATAACGCGGTGAATACGACGCGCGCCGAAGCCGGTGCGGCTTTCGGCAACCCGACGGTGTACCTGGAGAAATATCTCGAAAACCCGCGCCACATCGAAATCCAGATCCTCGCCGACAGCTACAAGAATGCGGTTTATCTCGGCGAGCGCGATTGCTCGATGCAGCGTCGCCACCAGAAGGTGATCGAAGAAGCGCCCGCCCCTAACATCGCTCCCCGCCTGATCGCGCGTGTCGGCGAGCGCTGTGCTGAGGCCTGCCGCAAGATCAACTACCGCGGCGCCGGCACTTTCGAATTCCTGTTCGAGAACGGCGAGTTTTATTTTATCGAAATGAACACGCGGGTCCAGGTCGAGCACACGGTGACCGAACAAGTCACCGGACTCGATATCGTTCAGGCACAGATCCGCGTCGCCGCAGGAGAGAAGCTCTGGCTTCGGCAGCGCGACGTCGAGCTCAGGGGCCACGCCATCGAATGCCGCATCAACGCCGAGGACCCGTTCAACTTCACTCCCTCCCCCGGCAAGATTCTTTCCTACCACCCCCCCGGTGGCCCGGGCATCCGCGTCGATACCCACATCTATCAAGGCTATACCATACCGTCCGCCTACGACTCGATGATCGGCAAGCTCATCGCTTACGGCGACAGCCGCGACCAGGCCATTCGCCGCATGCGCATTGCGCTGTCGGAGATGGTGGTGGAGGGGATCAAGACCAACATCCCGCTCCATCTCGAACTGATGCACGATGCAAGCTTCATCGAAGGCGGCACCAGCATTCATTACCTCGAAGAAAAACTCGCCGCCAAGGATAAGGCAAACAAAGGAAAATAGTCCATGTGGCTGAGTGTCGCGCTGGATGCCGATGCTGATCACGCCGATGCGCTGTCGGATGCGCTGTTAGCGCAAGGCGCGATCACGGTCAGCGTGGAGGATGCGCTGGCCGGCACTCCCGAGGAAATCGCGCGCTTCGGCGAACCCGGCAGCCCTGCCGGCAACTCGCCGTCGCAATCGCCATCGCCATCGCCATCGTTATGGCAACGCAACCGCGTGATTGCCTTGTTCGAGCCGCGCGCCGACCCCGGCGATCTGCCCAGACGCATCGCCGCCGCCTGCGCCGCCACTGGAATCGACACTCCCCCGGTACTCGCCATCGAGGAAATCGCCGAGCAAAACTGGGTGCAGCTGACGCAATCCCAATTCGAGCCGATCCGGATCAACGAGCGCCTCTGGATTGTGCCCTCCTGGCATGCCACCCCCGACCCGAATGCGATCAACCTGATGCTCGATCCCGGCATGGCTTTCGGTACGGGTTCGCACCCCACCACGCGGCTTTGCCTGGACTGGCTGTGCAATAACCTGCGGGGAGGCGAAACAGTGCTCGATTACGGTTGCGGCTCGGGCATTCTGGCCATTGCCGCAGCCAAGCTCGGTGCCGGCCGGATACTTGGGGTGGACATCGACGACGGCGCCCTGGAGGTCGCCCGTGGCAATGCCGCCGCCAACAAGGTCGTGCTGGAACTGCGCCATACGCGGGCGAGGCTGGAGGAAACCTTCGATTTCGTCGTCGCCAATATTCTCACCAACCCGCTCTGTCTCCTGGCGCCCCTGCTTGCCGCCCGCGTCGCGCCCGTCACGCAAGAGAGGAAGTCCAGAGGACGCCTGGCGCTCTCCGGCATACTCGAAACCCAGGCCGACGAAGTCATCGCGGCCTATGCGCCATTCATGGCGCTGCGTATCGCCGCAACCCTGGACGGTTGGGTGCGGCTGGAAAGCGTGGAAGGGGGGCTATCGTCATGATGATCACGCGCTGCCCCAACTGTGCCACCGCCTTTCGCGTCACCCCTGAACAGATCAAGGCCATGCAGGGCAAAGTGCGCTGCGGCCGATGCCAGCAAGTCTTCAACGCCATCGACACGCTGCGCGACATGCTGGCCGAACCGGCCTTGGCATCCGAATCGTTCAAGGATCTCCCCGAACCGGAACTTCCGCTGGAAGAACCATCGATCATCGATACGCCCGACAAGGGGATAGCCGCTGAGCCGTCAGCCTTGCTCGAACCGCCAATCGACCCGATGGCCGATATCGCTTGGCAGCAGCCGCAAATCGAGCCGCTGCTGCATGAGCAACGGAATACCGGGCAACGGCGCCACACCTGGGCCTGGGCGCTCGCCGCCGGGCTTGCCCTGCTGCTGTTGCTGCTGCAACTCATCGTGCATTTTCGCGTCGAACTGGCCGTATTGCTGCCTGATGCCAAGCCCTTGCTGCAAGCCCTGTGCGAACCGATGGATTGCGATTTGCCCCTGCCGCGCAAAGCCGATCTGATCGGCATCGAATCCTCGGACCTGCATCCCGACCCCGGCAATCGGGATCGTTTGATATTGGCGGCCATGCTGAAAAATCGCGCTCCTTTCGCCCAAACCTACCCCCATCTTGAACTGACCCTGACCGACACCGCCGATCAACCCATCTTGCGCAAGGTGCTGGCACCGGCAGACTACTTGCCCAAGGGTATCGACGCTGCGTCGGGATTCGCCGCCAGCGGCGAACTCGCCGTGAACCTGGCGCTGATGCATGATCACGCGGCCAATTCCGCGGCGAGCGGGTACCGGCTTTATCTTTTCTATCCATAAGTGTATTCTTCAATACGTTTTATATTTAAAGGAGTATTACCATGACAACCGTTACCCTTGGCGGCAATCCAATCCACATCGGGGGCCAATTTCCGCAAGTCGGCCAGAACGCGGCAGCCTTTTCGCTGGTCGCCGCCGATCTATCCAACAAGTCGCTCAAGGATTATGCCGGCAAGCGCAAAGTGCTCAACATCGTCCCCAGCCTGGATACGCCGACATGCGCCACATCCACGCGCAAGTTCAATGAGCGCGCCAGCAGTTTGCCCAATACCGTGGTACTGGTGGTCTCGGCCGATCTGCCTTTCGCCATGAACCGTTTCTGCACCGTCGAAGGATTGAAGAATGTCATCCCCCTCTCGATCATGCGCGGTCGCGAGTTCATGGGCAACTATGGGGTCGAGATTCTCGATGGTCCGCTTGCCGGCGTGACTGCCCGTGCCGTGGTGGTGCTCGACGAGAATGACAAGGTAATCCACGCCGAACTGGTGTCCGAGATCAAGAACGAACCCAACTACGACGCAGCGTTGGCAGCGCTTAAATAAGATCCGCCTTTAGTACACCGTTGGGCCAGGAAACCCGAATGCTATAATTTCGGCATTCTCCGGATTCCTGCCCAACCATGAAAACCCTGATTTGCGGCTCCCTTGCCTATGACACGATCATGGTGTTCCATGATCGTTTCAAGCATCATATCCTGCCCGAGCAGATCCACATTCTCAACGTTTCATTCCTGGTTCCCGATCTGCGCCGCGAGTTTGGCGGATGCGCAGGCAACATTGCCTACAATTTGCAGTTGCTGGGAGGCGAGCCGCAAATCATGGCCGCGGTCGGCGAGGACTCCGCGCTCTACGCAAGGCGGCTGAAGCACCTGCGGCTCGATGCCAGTCATGTGAAAGAAATTCCCGACAGCTATACTGCGCAGGCCTTCATCACCACCGACATGGATGACAACCAGATCACCGCCTTCCATCCCGGGGCGATGAATTTCTCGCATGCCAACCATGTCGCCGACGCGCAGGATGTCTCTCTCGGCATCGTCTCGCCGGATGGTCGCGAGGGGATGCTCCAGCATGCCCGCGAATTCCACGCCGCCAGGATTCCCTTCGTATTCGATCCCGGACAAGGACTGCCGATGTTCAACGGCGAAGAACTGATGGACTTCCTGGAACTTGCCGACTTTTGCACGGTCAATGACTACGAGGCAAAACTGCTCTGTGAGCGCACCGGAAAAACCCTCGATGAACTGGCGCGCAAGGTCAAGGCGTTGTTCGTTACGCTGGGAGGCAATGGTTCGGAAATTTACACTGA
Organism: Sterolibacterium sp.; assembly: GCA_041674385.1. Lineage (GTDB taxonomy): Bacteria > Pseudomonadota > Gammaproteobacteria > Burkholderiales > Rhodocyclaceae > JACRAR01. Next base: position 51,985 of record JBAYVU010000010.1, on the reverse strand, counting down.
CGGTCAACATATCGCCATTCCCAGCGTTAAACCGGGAGCCCTGGTCGATCCGACCGGTTGCGGCGATGCCTACCGGGCCGGGCTGCTGTACGGCATCGCCGAAGGTTGGGCATATGAAAAAGCCGGCCGTTTGGCCTCCGTGATGGGTGCGATAAAAATCACCCAGCGCGGCGGCCAGAACCACAAGCCGCACCGCGACGACATCGCCGCACAATATCTCGAGGCCTTTGGCCATAAACTCTGGTAAGGAATTTAATATGAATAAAACGACTTCAAGCTTGATCGTCCTTGCGGCAACCGCGCTGCTGCTCTCGGGTTGCGCCACCAGCCAGTCCGGCAGCAGTTATTCGCAACGTCAAGCGCAGCATGAAATGAGCGTACGCTTGGGGGTGGTGGAAAGCGTCCGTCAAGTCACCATCGAAGGCAACAAGGACGGCGCAGGCGCGGCAGTCGGCGGTGTGCTCGGGGGCATCGCCGGCAGCAACGTCGGCGGCGGCGACCGTGGTTCAGCGGTCGGCACCATCCTGGGCGTAGTCGGCGGTGCGGTCGCGGGTCATGCCATCGAGGAACATATCACGAAGAAAAACGGCCTCGAAATCACCATCAAATTCGACAATGGCGCGATGAGTGCCATCACCCAGGAAGCTGACGAACAATTCCACGTCGGGGAGCGGGTGCGCGTACTGTCGGGAGGCGGCAAGACGCGCGTCAGCCATTGAGATTCCCGGCCCCGGTCCGGCGTTCGTTCATTCAGTCATTCGCTCAAGCAGCTCGGCAATCGACCTGAAACACCGCTTGATCTTCCAAGCGTACCGCGGTCAGCTGGCCTCCCCAGAAACAGCCCGAGTCCAACGCCAGCAAGCCAGGGGCCAGCTTCAGGCCGAGCGCCGACCAGTGGCCCGTCACCAGCCGGTAGTCGGCGCTCTTGCGCTTGGGCACCTCAAACCACGGCAAATAGCCGGCCGGCGCATCCTTGACCTCGCCCTTGCTACGAAATTCCATCTCGCCGGCGGGCGTACAAAAACGCATCCTGGTCATCGCATTGACGATCACCCGTAGCCGTGCCCAGCCCCGCAGGTCGTCGCGCCAGGCCTTGGGTTCGCCGCCGCGCATGTGCGCGAGGAAGTCCCGGAAATCGTCCGCGCGAAGCGCCGCCTCGACCTCTCGCGCCAGTGCCTGAGATTTTTTTATGCTCCACTGCGGCAACAGGCCGGCATGCACCATCGCAAAACCGTTTTCGACGTGCATCAGCGGCTGCCGGCGCAGCCAGGCGAGCAACTCATCCCGGTCGGGCGCCGCAAGCACCTCGCCCAGCGTATCCTCATCGCGCTGCTGCGCACCGTTTTCGGACATCATCAGCAGATGCAGGTCATGGTTGCCGAGCACGGTAATCGCCGCCGCAGCGAGATTCTTGACGAAACGAAGCACCTCCAGCGACTGCGGTCCGCGATTCACCAGATCGCCGACCAGCCAAAGCCGGTCGCGGCGCTCGTCAAAGCCGCACTTCGCCAGCAAGCGTTGCAAAGCGTCGAAGCAGCCTTGAATATCGCCTATCGCGTAAATCGCCATTTATTCAAACCCCATACTCGGTAGCCGCCGGCCACGTTTAATATTCAATCCGCAGATGGACGCGGGCGGTATTCGGGAACCCACGCCGCCAATCCTTCCTTGACCGCCGCCGGCGTCAGGCTTGGCTGATCCAGCCAGGCCTGCAATTCCGCCAGCCATGCCGCGTCGCCCTGGGTATTGGCCCGGGCCACCCGCAACTTCGGATGCGGTGTCGGCAAGGTCGTTTCGTCGTCAGCCAGCAGTTCCTCGTAAAGTTTCTCGCCCGACCGCAGTCCGGTGAATTCTATGCGGATGTCTTCTTCGGTAAAACCCGAGAGGCGGATCATGTCTCGCGCGAGATCGACGATCCTGATCGGTTCGCCCATGTCGAGCACGAAAATCTCGCCGCCCTGCCCCATCAATCCCGCTTGCAAAACCAGTTCCGCGGCTTCTGGAATCAGCATGAAATAACGCACGATTTCAGGATGGGTCACCGTCACAGGCCCGCCCTGGGCGATTTGTTCGCGGAATTTTGGAATCACGCTGCCGCTGCTGCCGAGCACGTTGCCGAACCGCACCGTCACAATGCGCGTCGCGGTCCGGCCTGCTTGACCATGCCGGCCCAAGGCTTGGCAGACCATCTCCGCCAGCCGCTTGCTGGCTCCCATGACATTGGTCGGATTCACCGCCTTGTCGGTGGAGATCAATACCAAGCGGCTGGCGCCATGCGCCATCGCAGCACGCGCCACGCACCAGGTCCCGAACACATTATTGCTCAATGCCTGCCAGGCGTTCTCGTTCTCCATCAGCGGGACATGTTTGTAGGCGGCGGCATGGAACACGACTTCGGGGCGATACTCATTGAAAATAGCCGCCAAACGGGCTTCGTCCCGCACATCGCCGATCAGGCAAGCAATCGAAACGTCGGGAAACTGTTTGATGAATTCCTGCTCGATGCGATACATCGCATATTCCGAGAGATCGAAAAATACCAACAGGCGCGGCGAAAAACGGGCGATCTGGCGGCACAGCTCGGCACCGATCGAACCGCCCGCCCCGGTGACCAGCACCGCTTTGCCCGCCAGCAAACCTTGCAGACCTTGCTCATCAAGCTGCACCGAGTCGCGGCCGAGCAGGTCTTCCAATTCGACCTTGCGCACCTGCGATATGGCGACCCGTCTCGACAGCAGGTCCTCGTAGGACGGCACCGTCAACAGGCTCAGTCCGCCTTCCGTGGCCAACTTCGCCGCTCGACGACGGGCGCCATGCGTTGCCGAAGGCATGGCCATGATCGCTTGCCGCACGGCATGCGCCTTGGCTTGTTCGGCGATTTCGGCCAAGGGGCCAAGCACGGGAACGCCGTGGAGCAGCCTCCCCTGCTTGTCAGGGTCGTCGTCCAGCAAACCCACCACATGCCACTGCCGGCTGCGCGCCAGGTCGCGCAACAGGGTTTGCGCCGCCTCGCCGGCGCCCAGCACCAACACCGGTTCGCCCGTGACGGCGCGGAAGCCCAACAGATGCCCATCCTTCCAGGAGCGGTAGAGAAAACGGCTCCCCCCCATGAACAGGACCAACAACATCGGATACAGCACCAACACCGAACGCGGCACCTCGGACAGCTGTTGCAGCATGTACAGCAGCATGGGGAGCGCCAGGGCACATACCCCCGCCGCCAGGATGATGCGTTTGAGGTCCGGCAGGCTGGCAAAACGCCAGATGCCGCGATAAAGGCCCAGACTCCAGGCGATCACGCCCTGCAAAGGCACGACGAAAACCATGGTCGATAGCAAGCCGTGTCCGAAGGGGGCGGGGATGTCGAAATTGAAGCGCAGCCAGTAAGCCAGTCCCCAGGCAAGGGAACTGGCCACGAGATCATGGATGATGATAAGCAGCGTGCGCAGCTTCACAGGCTTTGATCCGAGGAGAGTATGAGATCGATGATGGCCGCTCCGGCAGGTTAAGGGACGAACCGTCTTGGCTGGTAGCCAAAATCGCGCGTCGCCTCGGTGTGTTCGCAAACCAGATCCTCATTCATGCGCTGCGCCATGGCGATATTGAAATCCCGGTATCCTGGAATGAAGGAGAGCGCAGCGATGGAAGTGCCATACAACACCTTGGGAATAGTCACGAACCTCGGCTTGTAGTTCAAGCTCTCGAAGATGCGGGAAACCATCGCTCGATATGTCAGGGTCTCTCCGCCGCTAAGATCATAAGTCTTCTCGAAGGTTAGCGGATTATCCAGCGCCACGACGCAGGCGTTCGCAAGATCGGCGGCATGCACCGGCTGACGCAGTCCCGAGGCCTCGCCGAGTATCGGGAATATGCCGGTTGCCCTGACCAGGCGACGAATCAAGGTGATGTTGCGGTCCATGTCACGGCCATAGATCAGTGTCGGCCTGAAAATGGTCCAGTGCATACCGAAGCGCCGACAGTTTTCGGCAAGCTCGTCTTCGGCCGCATTCAGGCGATGGGCGAAAGCGCGTTCCGCAGCGCTCGGGGAGCCGGCCTTGCTGAATTTGCTCGACGAACTGAAGGCGATGATGCGCTTTATGCCAAGCTGGAGAAACGCCTCGATCCGATGCGGCAGTATCGTCAAAGGGGCCAAGTGAATCAGGCTATGCGCGGCCGGCAAAGCCGTCAATGAGGAAGTGTCCCAGTTGTCGACCTTATGCCAAGCGACGTTCCCGTGCTGTTCCGTCTTCCACTCCGGGGCCGACCGGCGACTCAGCGCAACCGCGCGATAGCCTGCATCGACAAGCAGCGGCAAGAGAAATCTCCCGATCTGGCTGGCGGCTCCGCCGACCACGACGGTATGCGCTGCGGATGAGGATGCCGGCATGTTTGCCTTATGCATATCGGGGCGCATTCCCTGGCACAGGTTCAGCGCCCGTTGTCGGAAACAACGACGTTTACCGGAGAGGAGGGATTCGGCGGCAAAGTGACGCAAACAGCAAACATGGCGATTCACACGGCTTCTGGACGACCGGATATATTGTACCTTTTGAACATACAAGCAGCCAGGCGGTTCGAATGCCCAAGCACAACACAACAATACCCAACACCACCTCACGCGCAACGGATACTCGAGCGTCGGGCAGACAGTGTGAAGCCGCGGCAGGGGATGTATCGCAGGCTGCCGATGATAGGGTTTGAACCTTGCACGACAAACGCCCCCATCTCCTGTTTCTGGTCACCGAAGACTGGTTTTTCTGTTCCCATTTTCTTGACCGTGCCGTAGCCGCCCGAACGGCGGGCTATCGCGTCAGCGTGGCAACGCGGGTAGACCGCCATGGCGAGCGCATTACCGCACACGGCCTCGGACTCATCCCGTTGCGTCTCGAACGGCGTGGCATCAATCCGCTGCGCGAGCTGCGGGCGGTGGCGGAGCTGCTGCGCATTTATCGCTCGTCGAAACCGGACATCGTTCATCATGTCGCCCTCAAACCGATTCTCTACGGCACCTTGGCCGCAAAAATGGCCGGTGTGCCGCATATCGTCAATGCGCCGGTCGGCATGGGTTACGCGTTCAGTTCCCGGCGTCTGCTGGCGCGGCTGTTGAGACCGGCGATTATTCTCGCGTATCGCTGGCTGATGAACCCGGGAAACAGTTGCGTGGTGTTTGAAAACCCGGACGACCGGCAGTGGCTGAGCCAACTGGGCATCGTCGATGCTGGGCGTACCCGGCTGATTCGCGGTGCGGGCGTGAATCTCGATTTGTTTGCGGCGACCGGGGAACCCGCCGGTAATCCGGTGGTGGTGCTGCCCGCCCGCATGTTGTGGGACAAAGGCATCGGAGAATTTGTCGCGGCGGCCGCCATGCTGAGGCAGAGCGGCGTGGCGGCGCGGTTTGTGCTGGCGGGCGAGCGCGACGCCGGCAATTTGGCGGCAATCCCGCTGGCACAGCTGGAGCGCTGGCATGCGGAAGGTATCGTCGAATGGATAGGGCATCAGGATGACATGCCGCGCGTGCTGGCCAGCGCGCACATCGTGTGTCTGCCCTCCTACCGCGAGGGATTGCCCAAGGCGCTGATCGAAGCCGCCGCGGGCGGCAGACCGATTGTCACGTGCGACGTTCCCGGTTGCCGCGAGGTAGTGCGCGATGAAGAAAACGGCTTGCTGGTGCCGCCGCACGACGTTGCCGGACTAGCTGCGGCATTGCGGCGCTTGATCGAGCAGCCGGCATTGCGCGCTCGAATGGGGCGGCGCGGGCGCGCAATCGCCGCCGCCGAGTTCTCCGTGCAGCAGGTCAATTCCGAAACGCTTGCGCTTTATCAGACCTTGTTGTCATAGCACATTGTTTTCGAGCCAGGCCTGAAACATCAAGACCGCCCACAGGCGGTGCTGCCAATTGCGCACTCCCTGCTGGTGCTCATGCCACGCCTTGCGTATCGTGCGTATTGGGCCGGGTTCGAAATAAGCCTCGCGCCGCAGACGCCCCTCGTCGAGCAAAGCCTCCGCCCATTCGTGCAAGGGTCCGAGCAGCCATTCCCCGATGGGTACGCTGAAGCCCGCTTTGGGCCGCTCGATCATTTCGCGCGGCACATATTTGTAGAGCACCTGGCGCAGCAACCACTTGCTTTGCCGGTTGCGGATCTTCAGCGGCAGGGGCAGACGCCAGGCGAACTCGAATACCCGGTGATCGAGATAGGGCGCCCGGGTTTCCAGGCTGACGGCCATGCTGGCCCGATCGACCTTGGTCAGGATGTCGTCCGGCAGATACCCTTGCGCATCGCCCAGCATCATTTGTTCTGCGAAGCTCCAATCATCCGGCCATGAATTTTGCGGCCAGGAATTGTTTTCCCCGTCCCCGATCACGAGGGCTTCGGCGGCAGGCCAAAAGGACAGGAACTGCTGGTAGAGCGCCTGGTTCGTATCGCAACGCAAGAGTGCGGCCAGCTTGTAGAGCTTGTCGCCCGACGCATCGGCTCGCCGCGCCAGGGGGATGCGCTGGAAAACCGCATCCCATGCCGCTGGCGAGAGCGTGCCGAGCAACGCGGCCAGCGGTTGCCGCAGCAGCGAGCCAAGGCGCAGGATGCGCGGCCCCCAGCGGTAGCGCGTGTAGCCCCCGAAAAGCTCGTCGCCGCCGTCGCCCGAGAGCACGACCGTCACCTGCCGGCGCGCCAGGGCGGCCACCAGGAAAGCGGGGATCTGGGACGAATCGGCAAATGGCTCGTCATACAATTCGGGCAGGCGCGGGATGATGCGGCGGGCCTCCTCCGGCGTCACATACAGTTCGGTATGCTCGGTGCCGAGATGCCTGGCGACTGCCGCCGCATACGGCGCTTCGTCGTATCCTGGCGCAGCGAAGCCGATGGTGAAGGTTTTTACCGGCTTGCCTCCTTGCGTCTGCATCAAGGCGACAATCAGGGAGGAATCGACGCCGCCCGACAGGAAGGCGCCGAGCGGCACATCGGCGCAGGACTGGCAAGCGACGGACTCCCGCAACAGCGCCTCGAGCGCCGCGGCGGCGGCGTTATCGTCCATCCGCAGCGGCGATTCCCGTCCTTGGCGGGCAGCCTCCAGCGCACGCCAGTAAGGCTGGGGCGTTCCGGCACTGCCGGGAGAGGAAAAGCTCAGGATCACCCCGGGCGCCAGTTTGCGGATTCCCCGGTAAATGCTCTGCGGCGTCGGGACGACGCCGTACCGCAGATACAGCCCCAACGCCGGACGATCGATCTCGCCACGCCAGCCCGGATGAGCGCGCAGCGCCTTGAGTTCGGAAGCGAATACGAGTGCGCCGTCCAGCCAGCCGTAGTACAAGGGTTTCTCGCCCAGCCGGTCGCGCGCCAGCGCCAGGCTACGCTGCTTGCCGTCCCACAGGGCCAGGGCGAACATGCCCACGCAACGCTGCAATGCGGCTTCGAGGCCCCAGCGCAGTATCGCCTCCAGCAGCACCTCGGTATCGGAATGGCCGCGCCATTCGACATCGCCCAAGGACCTGCGCAGCTCGGCATGGTTGTAGATCTCGCCGTTGAAGACGATGACATAACGCCGGTCTCGCGAGCGCATCGGCTGGTGCCCTTCGGGCGAAAGATCGAGGACCGCCAGACGCCGATGGGCCAGGGCGATGCCCGCCGGCGGATCGGACCACACGCCGTCGTCGTCGGGGCCACGATGGATCAAGCGCGCGCTCATCCGTGCAGCGATGTCCGCCACATCCGCCGGCGTCGATGCGGCGGATGCGGCGGATGCGGTCCACAGCCCGGCTATCCCGCACATCGTTCGGCGCACTCCCGGTTAAGCCGTTGCCATATCTGCCGCCACTCCTCGCGCTGCTCGGGCGCAACCGGCAGTGCGCGATGGCGGAGCATGCGGTAGTCAAGCCCGGTCGATATGGCCAGAACATCCACGCCGAACTTGACGGCCTGTTGTACGGCGGCGATCAGCGGCCGGGCGTAGCGGCCGTGCCTCCTTCCGTGGCGCAGGACGGCTTGTACCAGTTGCAGCCGGGTATCCAGGATTTTTGCCAGGGAAAGACGCTCCTGTCGATAACCCAGCAGCATCTCCGGAAGGCAGGCGAAACGACTCCCGGCATGGCTGCGCAGCAACAGATCGTAATCCTGGGCCTTGGGCATGCGCGTATCGTAGACGTATTCGCGAAACCAGCCGCTGCGTCCCATCCAGGTCGGGTGGGCCAGGTAGAAGCCATTCCAGGGACGGGCCGCAATCTCGCGGTGCTCCGTGCGCAACGGCAGTTTGCCGATCGCTAGCCCCGCTTCGTCGAAAACGATCGCGCCTGCCCCGAGCAAATCGACCTCGGGGTGCCCTTCGAGAAACGCCACCTGCCTGGCGAAACGCTCCGGGTAGGCCACATCGTCGGCGTCCATGCGGGCGATGTAGCGGCCGCGGGCAGCCGCGACCGCCTCGTTCAAGCGCGTCGCCAGCCCCAGACGACGCCCGTCGGCGCGGACCAGAATGCGCGGATCGCCGAAACGCCGCGCCGTCGCAACGCTGTCGTCGCTGGAGCCGTCATCGAGCAGCAGCAGTTCCCAATCGGCAAAGCTTTGGTCGATCAGGGACTGCAACGTCAAGGCAATGGTCGCTGCGGCATTGCGCATTGCCATGGCAACGCTGACGACAGGAGGCGGCGGCATCGCGTTCAGCTCTCCCGGTAGAACAGGCGGCCGGGCCAACCGCACGCACTGTAGGTATGCCGGCCGGCAATGCGCCAGCTCAGTTCGTAGAGCAGGCGCCGCGCTGCGCGCGGGCCGCGCTGCCGACCCCAGACCAGCACGCAGGGCCAGACCAGCAACGTTCGAAGCAGTCGCAAGGCCGGGTTGATGCGGTGCGCCGCGACCAGTCTCTCGAAGGCGGGCCAGTCCATCTCGCGCGTCTTGGCGGCGCCGGGCGGGACCATCTCCAGCAATTTCTTCAAGCGGAGTTCGTAGGTGTGCTCGCGGCGCGTCCGCTCATGTCCCGCCCGCGCGATGCCGTCGCGTACTGCCGGGGCATCGAGCAGATGACGTATTTTTGCGACGAGTTCATCGTGGGCGACGAAGGTTTCGATTTCCCTGCCCGGGATAAAGTATTCCTCCATTCCCTCGGCCGGTTCGGTCAGCAGGCATCCGCCGGCGGCGGGGACTTCGAAGACGCGGGCTTTGATCTGGCGGCTGCGCCCGATGCGTCCGCCTTGCAGCACCAGGCCGGAATCACCGAAATTGAGGCTGAGCACCGAGTCGTTGACGATGCGGGGAATGTCGTCCGCCGAGACCACGCCGTTTTCCCAGCCATGGCCGAAACAGGCCGCTTCGATGCCGCGCCGGCGCAACGCATCGATCCACTGGCGACGGTTGCCGTAAGCGGCGCCGATGAAGCTCAGCGGATAACGGCAGGCAGCGGCCGGCTTGGGTTGGCGCAGCATGCCGGCAGGCGCCGCCCATTGGGTCAATGTGAAATTCCTCAGGCCGTCCCGCGCTGCCTTCTCCAGCGCGGCACGACAGGTCGTGGCGTAGATATCGAAACCGGCGGCGATGTGGCGCGAGAACTGCGCATATTTCCAGGAGTCATCGGTGGCCCAATTGATCAAGCAGGCTCCGCTGGCCTGCTTCGCCAGCGCCAGGGTTTCGGTCCACAGTTCGTACCCCATCAGGACGCAGAATATGACATCGGGCTGCTCACGGCAAACCGCGTCCAGGAAGGCTCGATTGAGCTCGGTGAAGTCCGTGCAAACCTCCCGGTCGAAACTGTCGAACAAAACCGCCTCGTGTCCCATGTTGCGCAATGCGGGGAGGAAGTTCGCATGTTCGTAGGACTCGCCGCGGTCGATGCGCCCATACGCGTATCTGCCGAATGCACAGAGAATCTTCATCTGGGCATCAATGAAGGCGAATGATGTCGTCGTCGACTTCGCAACTCGCAAAGCCGTGCGACATGGCCCAGGCACGCACCTGTTCCAGACTCGGATAGCCGTTCTCGCCGATGAACAGGCGGGCATCGTCGATGAGGACGACTTGGCCCGGGCGCCCCTGGCCGGCGATGTGGTTCAATTCGGCCATCACCGGCGTGTCCGCGCCGCCCCGCCCGGTCCCGGCTCCCGAGTAGTGTCCATCGAGCCAGAACAGCGCGGGAGACTTCAGGCGCGAGAGGATCCCCGGCATCACTTCGGCGCTATCGCCAAGCACGATGTGGACGTGCGGATAGGCGCCGAACTCTGCGGCCGCCTGTCGATAAACCGGCTCGAAGACTTCGATGGAGAAGATCTCGTCGAATCGCCCAAGCATGGCCGCCACCATGTCGCCGCGGAACGTCCCGGTCTCGACAAACGTCCCCAGTCCGTAACGGATGCGATATTCCTCGATAACGCGTTGCTTGAGTCCATGGGGCGGCGGTGGCGCGGCGCCCGATTTGCGCCAGCGTGCGATCAGCAAGTCGGCGAAATGCCGATTGATTCTGCGTCGCAAGAAATTGCGCAGGCGTCTCATGCGGAACCTCCCTTCCCGCCAGCCGGGTTCACGATCTTTTCGAATATGAACAAGCCGCACCCGTAGTCTCCGCTATCCGCCGAATCGAGACTCGCATCCAGATTCAGGCGGCCCTCGTCATCGACCAATGAGAACTCCACCAAGGCCAGATCCCCGAATGTTTCCAGGAGTTTGCTGGCCGAGAAGATCCGGTGGCCATTGAAGCAGACCCGCTCGCGTCCGACGGGTGCGGAGAGGTACAGGCGTCCGCCGGGAGCGAGCACACGCGACAATTCCCTGGCCGCCTTGAGACTGCCCTGGGGATCGAGCGGATCGCCGTAGCGGCCGAGACCGATGTGTTCGATCACGTGGAGGCAGGACATGGACTGCAAACTGCCCTCGGCGTAAGGCAAATCGAGCACCGAACCGATGCGGCAATCGAGGCCGGGCAATTCCACCTGGAGGGGACGGATATCGACGAAGGTCAGCGGGATGGCCTGGCTCAGCATGCCAACGAAACGGGCATCCGAGCCGATGTCCACATGCCGTGGCGGTGCTTGGATCGAAATCCGGCGAAATGCCCAGGCCGCCTGGTAGAAATAATGCGGATCGGTCGGTGTGGCGGCAACGCGATCGAACAGGCAGGGATGGAAATCCGCAAGTTTGGCCCGCCCGCCTGCGGCCAGGTAGCGTCGCCAGTCGAGGAACAAGCCGATATACGCCGGAATGGCGGCCAGCGGGTGCTCGCGCAAGGGCCGCAGCCAGCGCTTCGCACGATAGGCCCAGCGCAACAGCCGCGGGCGTCTGCGGACAAATTTCTCAAGCATGATCGCCACCTGCGCGCTGCGCGCTGACGTGGTAGCCCACCGTGAAACGGCGCTCACGGTCATAGCGATCCAGCCACATGGCGAGAGGCGGCAGGAATATGCCGAGAATCGGCAGCAGCAGCAACCAAACGGGCAGCCACAAAATGGCGACGCCGGGCGGCAGGCGCAAGGGCCAAGAGAGTCTCACGAAGCGGATGGCCTCCTGGGAAAAGAGCGCAAAGAAATTGCCGTTGGGTTCCAAGCGGATGTCGACAAATCCCGCATCGCCGAGAAACTTCCGATACCAGAAAGGCGTGAAGCCGCCGTAATAATGATGGGGCTCCTGATGCAGGCCCGAACCGAGCGGGGCGCTCAGGATCAGCCGGCCGCCTGGCCGCAGGATGCGCGCGAACTCCCTGACGACGCGCTCGGGATAGGGCACATGCTCCAGCATCTCGGTACACAGCACGACATCGAAGCTGGCTGCCGCAACCGGAATGGCGGCGGCGTCGCAGACATAGTCGATGCTGCCGTAATCGCCGTGGCGCAACTGGTCGCCTCTGAGCGCGGTAAAGTCCTGGGTGCGATATTCGCAGTGCGCAAAATCCGCGCGATAGGGGCAAGACCCTGCACCGACATCCAGGACCCGCGCTCCTTTGGCTGTCGCCGCCGCCTGCGCCTTGATCCAGCGGTCGCGCAATACCTGATTGAAGGCGTAGACCGGAGAAGATCGCAGCCAGTCGCGAAGGCTGGCAACGCACGATTTTTTTATTTCGATTCTTTCCATGGAAGCAACCTGCCGGTTTCGATCATACGCTTGCCCAGCAAGATTCCCTGGCGTTCGACAGTGGCGTACAGGATGGAGGATACCGCCGCCGTGACAACAACGACACAGAGGTAATGCAGAATACTGGCGGCGTTGCCTTTGCCAAAAAACCCGCTGATGCCGAGTGCGGAGAAAAAGTGCAGTACGGCAAACTGGGTGAGATACATGCTGAAGCTGATCTTTCCGCACCACGTTATTGCCTTGTTGACAAGAATTCGGACTGGGAAGACGGCTAGCGTCAGCGCAAATAGGGAGAATACGGCGCCGATGAAGATATGATTCGAGAATAACCGCACGGCGATATCCAAGGGCAGCGGCAACAGCACCACGGCGAACAACAGCAACAGCAGATTGCCGAAGGCCGTCACACGCTTCAGCAAACTGGGATCATTGAACACAAAATAGGCGGATATGCCAAGGGCGAACACCGGGAGCTGCGCGAGAAAATTCAGAAAGATGAAGTTGGAAACCAGGTATTGCTGGTCGGCCGGGTAAAGACCGGAAAGCAGGTGCTCAAGGGCGATTCTTGAGACGCCATACAAGACCAAGCTAGACAAGAAAAAATAGACGGACGACCTGGTTGTTGTAATCCAGCGCAAGAGCAGCGGCAGCACCAGATAAAAGTTCATCTCGACCGCAATCGACCATCCTCCGGGGACCACCGAGGTGATGGTTTCCGGGTGAAACCCATGGAGAAACAGCGCGGTGAGCGGCACAAACCACCATTCGATGCCATTCGGCGCCCAATATCGCGGCGAGAGGCCGTACAAAATAAAATAGAACGCAATCGCGATATAAAACATCGGCGCAATCCGGAAAAATCGCCGAAGAAAGAAATTGCGAATCGGATACGACTCCTGCGTGCTTCTTTGCTTCCAGGACAGACAAAGCGTCAAGGCGCTGGCGATGTAGAAGAGTTGCACCCCGCGGGCACCACCATCCATGAGTTGCTGAAGTATTGCGCTGCTCGGGCCGACCGATTGGGACGAATGCACAAGAAGCACCAGCAGAATCGCGTATCCGCGCAACGCGTCTATGAAATCGTATTTGCGGATATCTGCTGTGGCGCTACTCATGAGTCAATTACGGCCCGATCGGATGGGGATTCTTCAAGACTAGCCTCGCGCCCGGACAGCGCGGAGATTGGCGCCGATCAGCAGCAGCAGATAGACGGTTGCCGCGACGACGGCGGCAACCGCCATGCCTTCGAGCTGCCGGCTGCCGACCAGCCAGAGAGCCAGGCCGAGGAAGACAATGGCATGAACGATCTTGGGCAGGAGCAGCGATAACGGCCGGTTGTACAGGAAAGCTTCGGATGCCAGCGCCTGGGCAACCTGGAAAACTGCCGCGGCCAGGACCAGAATCCACAGCAGCCCGGCATGCGGAGCGAACTCGGCACTGGTCAGCGCCATCACGATCCACTCGCCGAATACGAAGCTGACGACAGTCATGAACGCCAGCATGGCGGCAAGCACCAGCAATGCCCGATAGAGCAGCTGACGGCTGGCGCGCAGGGACTCGCCGGACCTGGACTCGCCGGCGCGCTGAAACAGGATCGGGTTGATGGTTTGCGAGAAAACCGCCAGGATCAGGTTGGCAGGTGCGTTGGCGATTTGGGCGAGGGCCACGTATATCCCCACATGAGCGTCATTCAGCATCTGCTGAATGATCCAGCGGTCTCCATAGCTGGCGAAGATGGCGGGAATTGCGAACAAGCTTATCGAGCTGGCATAGCCGCCGAACTCCCGGCCGAGCCGGTTTTTTCCAAACAGGCCGCGGCAGCCACTCGGCGCGTGCGGCGCGGGTGGCACCTCTCCCTTCGCGAACCGGGCCAGCCACAACGATGCGGCGGCGCCGAGCAGGAATCCCGCCATCGCCGCGCCGCCCGTCAGTCCCGCGAGGACTACCAGAACCATCGCGCCGGCCAGCCGCAACAATGCGTCGGCCGACTGAAGCAACGCGTAGCTGCGCCGTTCGCGTCGCGTATTGATGTCGGCCAACCAGACCGACAGGGTGCCGCTGCTCGCACCATAACCCAGCGCAGCGATGATCAGCAGTCCCCAGCCGAATTCCGCACTGGCCGATGCCCAAAATGCCACTGCCACGCCGCCGAACAGAACCCCCAGTGCAATCGCTCGGAGCAGGAATCTCACCAGCCGATGCAACTCGACGAGCGCGTCCCGGTTGGCGCAGAGATGAAAATATCGCGCCACCGCATGAGCAATCGGGCCATACACGAAGAGATTGAGCGTGCCGGCAACGGTCAGTCCCAGGGCAAATCGCCCATATTCCTGCGGACCCAGTAGATAGGTCAGCATCTTCAGCGTGATCATGCCCAACAGCAGGGTCAGCGCTTGTCCGGTCACAATCCAAAAAAGCTCGGCGCGGATCGCTCGGCCGGTCATCGCCAGGAATCCGTCGCCGGGGAATTGCCGGAAGATGCTGGGTTGATCTTATCGATGCGATTCATCCAATCCGTCTGCAAGCGCCATCCTTCAGCCGGCAATGGCAATCCAATGATTCAGTCGCGCTTGCCCGGCAAGCGTTGTACGCCGCGTCCAATGGCCTCAAGGTCTTTGTCCAGACGAAGCCGCAACGGCACTTTTGCCAATCGCGGACTTTCACCGCTGTCCTGTGCGTAGCCTATCACTTTGGTCAAATTGTTGAGCATCCCCTGGGCATTTATTCCGCCGGGACCATGGTCGCCCAGTGTGCCGCGCATCCAGGCGCCGACCACGATGCCCAGCAGCAGCAGGAAGAAGCTGAGCATGCCCACCAGGCGCCCGCCCATGACGCGCAGGCTGCCGCGGAAAACCGACCACTCCAGCTTGACCCGTGTCCGCCGTGTGGCAGCCGCTTGTTTCGCCGCGGCACGATTCGCATCGGTCTCCTCCTGCAGCTGCGCTGCGGCTGTCTGTCGGGCCAGCGCGGCGGCTTCCGCACGTTGTTCCGCCTCGGCTCGCGCCTCGCTGCAGCGGCGCGCTTCGGTTTCCGCCGCCAGCTTGTCGCGAGCCTGCCTGGTTGCCTGGTTTTCGGCGTCTATCCTTGCCGTAGCGGCTGCCGTCGCCGTCCGCTCCGCGGCAATCAGGGCATGCGCCTGGGTTTCCAGAATATGGTCGGCGCGGGTGCGGATATCCGCCAGCGCCTTGGCCTCGCTTTCGCTCTGCTCGCGCAACCGGAATGCTTCCAGCGCCTGGGCATCCGCTTCGATCCGCTCGCGGGCCAGCCGCTCCGCTTCGGCTTCGGCAGCAACCCGCGCATCCGCGTGCTGACGGGTGCGTTGGTCGGTCTCGGTACGCCGTCGCGCCGCCTCGATCGCTGCGGCATCGGACTTGGCACGACGCTGGGCGCTCGCCAGAATTTCGGCCTCCGCCTGCTCGCGCGCTGCGGCTTGAGTGGCCGCCTCGGTTTCGTTGGTTTGCCGCTCCAGGGCGGCCTGCTCCAAGCGCCGCTCGGCGTCGAGCCGGGCTTCCGCATTCAAGCGCGCTTCGGCTTCGGCCTTGCCCCGCCGACGCGCCTCGATGGCAAGCCGCCCTTCAGCGGCGATGCGTTCCACCATCTTGGCTTCCGCTGCGCGTTCGGCCTCGGCCCGGCTTGCAAATTGCCGTGTCAAACCGCGTTCACTCTCCTCGCGTTGCTGAGCCTGTTCCAGAGCCGCCTGCTCCGCCAGAATTTCCGCCTGCGCCTCGGCAATCGCCCTGGCTTCGGGACTGGCCCCGGTTCCGCTCGCAGTGGTTGCAGACTGCGGCGGCCGGGTTTGATCAGAATCCTGCAGCGACTGAGTCAATAGGGTCACCCCATGGTTTCAAGATCGTGAATGTGGATGCACACAGCATACATTCCATACCATGCACACGAATTTTCTTCATTATCTATGCTTTCGGCAGTTGCAGCAGCGCGGAAAACCGCAGGGAAAACCCCTTATCACTGATTCATCCGAAGCGCGGTAGAATCGGCGGCATGGGCGCATTGCTACTTCTGACCAACCTGCCGGACGCGGATAGCGCGGAGAGGCTGGCGACCTTGCTGGTCGAGCAACGCCTGGCGGCCTGCGTGAATATCCTGGCACCCTGCCGCTCGGTATATCGCTGGCAGGACAAGATCGAAGCCGCAAACGAAGTGCCCATGTTCATCAAGACGACAACGGAACGCTACCCCGCACTCGAAACGGCGATCCTGGCCCACCATCCGTACGAACTTCCCGAAATTGTCGCTGTCCCAATCGAGTGCGGCTTGCCCAAGTATCTCGCTTGGGTGGCCACGGAAACAGCGTTCACCGACCCTGCCAAGACGACCGACCTCACATGCTGAAGCGACTGCTGCTGTTACTGATTTTTGCTACCAATCTTGCCCTTGGCGCCGAGCAACCGCTCAACCCCGAGCTGGCATTCAAATTTTCCGCCAGGGCCGTCGACCCGGGAACCATCGAGGCACGCTGGCAAATCGCCGATGGCTATTACCTTTACCGCGACAAGTTCAAGTTCGCCATCGAACGGGGCGCGGAAACCGTCAAACTCGGCAATCCGCAATTCCCGCCGGGAAAGATCAAGGACGACGAAAATTTTGGCAAGGTCGAAACCTACCGCAATGAGGTCAAAATATTGCTGCCGATCAAGGCCGCCAGCGCAGCGGAGGGAGGGCTTCCCGCAACCTCCCTGACCTTGAAAGTCAGTTCGCAGGGTTGCGCCGATTTCGGCATCTGCTATCCGCCCAACCCACAGCAAGCAGTCGTCAAGCTGCTCCCGGCCGGGGCCGTCGCCCAGGCGCCCGACGCTCCGGAGAAATTATCCGGCTCGGCGGCGGCTGGAGACGACGAGACCTCGCAAATAGCCAGACTGCTTAAAAACGCCAGCATACTCACCATACTGCTGTTTTTCTTCGGGTCGGGTCTGGCGCTCGCTTTTACGCCCTGCATGTTGCCGATGGTACCCATTCTCTCCGGCATCATCGTCGGCCATGGCCATGACATCAGCAAATCGCGGGCTTTCCTGTTGTCGTTAACCTATGTCTTGGGGATGGCATTGACTTACGCCGTCTTCGGCGTCGCCGCCGGGCTGTCCGGCACATTGATTTCAAGCGCGCTGCAAAACGTCTGGGTCTTGAGCGGTTTTTCCCTGATTTTCGTGGCCTTGTCCTTGTCGATGTTCGGCCTCTATGAGTTGCAGCTCCCGTCCGCCCTGCAAACCAAGCTCAGCGACGAGGCCAATCGTCAGCAGGCGGGCAGCCTGCACGGCGTGGTGGCCATGGGCTCTCTCTCGGCCGTCATCGTCGGCCCCTGCGTCGCCGCACCGCTGGCCGGCGCGCTGTTGTACATCGCCAAGACCGGCGATGCCGCGCTCGGCGGCGGAGCGCTGTTCGTCATGGCGCTGGGCATGGGTTTGCCGCTGATCCTGATCGGCACCTCGGCGCGCCACCTGCTGCCCAAACCCGGACCGTGGATGGAGGCGGTCAAACAATTCTTCGGGGTATTGCTGCTCGGCCTGGCGGTCTGGCTGGTCGCCCCGGTAATCCCGGCCGTGGCGCAAATGTTGGCATGGGCAACGCTGCTGATTTTTTCCGCCATCTACCTGCACGCGCTCGATCCGCTGCCGCCGCATGCGCATGGCTGGCTGAAGTTCGGCAAGGGACTCGGGGTGCTGGCCTTGTTGCTGGGCGCCGCGCTGTTGCTCGGCGCCTTGGGTGGCAGCCGCGATCCGCTGCAACCGCTCGGTTTTCTGCGCGGCGCCAGCGCCGGCAACGAGGGGCATAGCCCGAAGTTCGAGCGGGTCGGGTCGCTGGCCGAACTGGAAGCCAGGCTGAAAAACCCGAACAAACCCGTGATGCTCGATTTCTACGCCGACTGGTGCGTCTCATGCAAGGAAATGGAACGCTACACCTTCAGCGATCCGGCCGTCGTCGCACGTATGAACAAGATGCTGCTGATCAAGGCCGACGTAACCGCCAACAGTCCTGAAGACCAGGCGATGCTCAAGCGTTTCGACCTGTTCGGCCCGCCCGGCATCATTTTCTTCGATGCCAAGGGAGTGGAGGTTAACGAACTACGCGAACTACGTGTGGTGGGCTTCCAGGAGGCAGGAACATTCGCCAATGTGCTGGACAAGGCCCTTACCCGGCACTGATCGCCTACAATAGCGGTTTTGTGGCTGAAACTACCATGTTCTCTGGCATCATCGCCGCTACCGGCAAGATAATCCGCATTACCCCCCGCGAAAAGGGCGTCACCCTCCTCGTCGATGCCGGCTCGCTGGATCTCGGCGACATCGCGCTGGGCGATTCCATCGCCTGTAGCGGCGTCTGCCTCACGGTCATCGCATGCGAAGACAATTGCTTCAGCGTCGATGTCTCGCGCGAAACGCTGGACTGTACCGTCGGACTGGACGCGCCCGGAGAACTCAACCTGGAAAAGGCGCTGCGCTTGTCCGACCGGCTTGGCGGCCATCTGGTTTCGGGGCATGTCGATGGCGTCGGCGCGGTGATCAAGTTCGAGCCGATCGGCGAATCGTACGAACTGGTGATCCGCGCTCCGCAGTCGCTTGCCAAGTACATTGCGCGCAAGGGCTCGATTTGCGTCGATGGCGTGAGCCTGACCACCAACGCGGTCGAGGGAGCGGAATTCTCGATCAACCTGATCCCGCACACCGTGGCAGTCACCACCATGAAGCGCCTCAAACCCGGCAGTCGCGTCAACCTCGAAGTCGACCTGATCGCGCGCTACGTCGAGCGCATGCTGGCAGGCGAGGACGCCGTTTAACCTTTTCGCCGCGCCGCTGTCGCGGCACCGGACGAGCCGATTCCAATGACAATTTCCCAGGACAAATATCTCCCATGAGCGTCAGCCCGATCGAAGACATCATCGCCGACATCCGTAGCGGCAAAATGGTCATACTCGTCGACGAGGAAGACCGCGAGAACGAGGGCGATCTTGTCATTGCCGCAGAACATGTCACGCCTGAGGCAATCAATTTCATGGCCAGATTCGGCCGCGGCCTGATCTGCCTGACGCTCACCGAGACGCGTTGCCACCAGTTGAACCTGCCGCTGATGGTGCGCGACAACCGCAGTCCGCATGGCACCGCCTTCACGCTTTCGATCGAAGCGGCCGAGGGCGTCACCACCGGCATCTCGGCCCAAGATCGCTCGCGCACCGTGAAAGCCGCCACGGCAAAGCACGCCAAGCCCACCGATCTCGTCCAACCCGGCCATATTTTCCCCTTGATGGCGCAAAACGGCGGCGTGCTGGTACGCGCCGGGCATACCGAAGCCGGCTGCGACCTGGCCCAGCTCGGCGGATGGGAACCGGCCGCAGTGATCTGCGAAATCCTCAAAGAGGACGGCACCATGGCGCGCCTGCCCGACCTCCTGGAGTTCGCCGCCCAGCATAACCTCAAGATCGGCACCATTAGAGATCTGATCCACTACCGTAGCGAGAACGAAACCCTGATCGAGTGTGTGGCCAGGAAGGAGATAGACTGCCATCATGGCCACTTTCGCCTCTCCGCGTTTGAGGACAAGACTTCCGGCGAAGTCCACCTCGCCTTGAGCCTGGGCGATATCTGCGCTGAAAATGAGACGCTGGTGCGGGTGCATGAACCTATTTCGATACTCGATTTTCTCGACTGTCAAAGCCAGCGTCATACATTCAGCGTCGACCAGGCGATGCAAACCATCGCCGCTGCCGGCAGCGGGGTGATCGTCATGCTGCGGCGCGCCGAAAGCGGAATGGACTTGCTCGCCGCATTCAACGACGAGCCCCCTTCTTCGCGGCCCGGCGCCAAGTGGGACCCGCGCCTGTATGGCATAGGCGCGCAAATCCTGAGAAACCTGGGCGTCGGCAAGATGCGCCTGCTGGCCACTCGGCGCAAGATGCCCAGCATGACCGGCTTCGGGCTGGAAATCTGCGGCTACCTGTCGCCTGACGGCACAAAAAACTGAGGAACACCATGGCACGCTTCAACGATATCCTGGAACTCGAACCCAAGCTCGCCGGTCATGGCCTGCGCGTCGGCATTGTCGTGAGCCGCTTCAACCCGGATGTCGGCGAGGGCTTGCTGTCCGCCTGCGCCGCCGAATTGAAGCGTCTCGGCGTCGCCCCGGCCGATATGGCGATTGCCAGCGTGCCCGGCGCGCTGGAGATTCCATTGGCTCTGCAAACCATGGCGCAGAGCGGCAAGTTCGATGCGCTGGTCGCCATCGGCTGCGTAATTCGCGGCGAGACCTATCATTTCGAAATCGTCGCCAATGAATCGGCGCGCGGCATCACCGATGTCCAGCTCAATACCGGCATTCCGATCGCCAATGCCGTTCTCACCACCGAGGATGACGACCAGGCAACGGCGCGCATGTCGCTGAAAGGCGCAGAAGCCGCGCAGGCGGCCATCGAGATGGCCAATCTGTTGAAATCGGTCAAAGCCAAATGAGCAAGTCCGCGCGCCGACGCGCCCGCGAGTTCGTCCTGCAAGGCCTCTATCAATGGCAGGTCGGGGGGCAGGATATGGCGGCCATAGAGGCTCAGGCAGCCGGCGTGTCGGGTTTCGACAAGGCGGACAATGTGTTCTACCAGGCGCTCCTGAGCCACACCCTGGACAATGCCGCCGCTTTGCAGGCATCGCTCAAACCATACATCGATCGCCCCTGGGCAGAAATTTCGCCGATCGAGCGGAGTATCCTGCTGCTTGCAGCATGCGAATTCAGCCATTTTTCCGAGACGCCCTACCGCGTCGTTCTCAACGAGGCCATCGAATTGGCCAAGAACTACGGCGGGACGGACGGCCATAAATTCGTCAATGGCGTACTCGATAAATTGGTTGCCCCCCTCCGCTCCGAAGAAACTGGCGTCAGGTAAGTCAGGTAATTCTCACGGAACGCGGGAAAAACCGTGGCGGCGCTGGGCCCTATTATTGACGGTGACGAAGTGCCCTCAGAGTTCGATCTAATCGCCCGTTACTTCACCCGACCGACGCCGCACAGCTTGCTCGGCGTGGGCGACGACGGCGCCCTGGTCAATCCGACGCCGGGCATGACCCTGGTGGTTTCCACCGATATGCTGGTAGCCGGAACGCATTTTCTGCCCGACACCGACCCGGCAGATATCGGTTGGAAATGCCTGGCAGTGAATATTTCCGACATGGCCGCGATGGGTGCGCAACCTCGTTGGGCGTTATTGGCGGTGGCACTGCCAGACGCCGACGAGCGCTGGATTGCCGCTTTTGCACAAGGTTTCTTTGCCTGCGCAGCGGCATTCGAGGTGGATGTCATCGGCGGCGACACCACCCGTGGCCCCATGAATTTTTGCGTCACCATTTTCGGCGAAGTCCCTGCCGATCAGGCGTTGCTTCGTTCCGGCGCCCGCCCTGGCGACGAGATATGGCTTTCCGGTGCCCCAGGCCGCGCCGCACTGGGTCTGGCGCATCTGCAGGAACGCTGCAAACTGGATGAACCGGCGCTGACCGATTGTCTCGCCGCATTGCATCGCCCACAGCCGCGGCTGGCGCTTGGCCTGGCCTTGCGCAACCTGGCCAGCGCCGCGATCGACATTTCCGACGGACTGCTCGCCGACCTGGGACACATCCTCGAACGATCGGGCGTGGCGGCGACCCTGTCTCTCGCCCGGATGCCCAGAACCGCCTTGGCCTCTTGCGCCAACCCAAGCCTGGCAAGGGACTGCCTGCTGGCTGGCGGCGATGACTACGAACTGGTGTTTACTGCGCCGCCCGATGACCATGATGAAGTCGCGGCACTGGCAGCCAGCCTGGATCTTCCGCTGGCCTGCGTCGGTACGATCACGGCAGGAAACGCACCCGAAATCACCGTGTTGGACGCCGATCGAAACGTCTGGTCTCCGCCCCGCAGCGGTTTCGATCACTTTGCGTGAAGTATAGAGCCGCATGAAAGACCGACCCACCGCGCCGCCACGCTGGAATTTTCTGTTCGGCCATCCCGCGCACTTCATCGCCTGCGGCATGGGTAGCGGTCTGTCGCCGGTCGCCCCAGGCACCGCCGGAACACTGTTCGCCTGGGCGCTCTATCCATTGATCAGACCGGCATTCGGCAGCAACGATATCCACTTCGCCATTTTCCTGCTGGCCGCCTTCGCCTACGGCGTGCTGGCCTGCGACCGCACTGGCCGCGACCTTGGGGTGGTCGATCATGGTGCCATCGTCTGGGACGAGATCGTGGCGTTCTGGCTGGTACTGTTCCTTGCCCCGACCGGCATGCTATGGCAACTGGCCGCCTTCCTGCTGTTCCGTTGCTTCGACATTCTCAAGCCGCCGCCTGCCAACTGGTTCGACAGCCAGGTCAAGAACGGCTTAGGCGTCATGATGGACGACGTCGTGGCCGCCGGCTACAGCCTGTTAAGCCTGGCAGTCATCAAAGTCGTGTTCGCCTGAGATGGATACCGAACTGAATGCCTTGTCGATCAGCGTCGGAACCGCTTTGACAAACCAGAAGTTGGTGCTTGCTTGCGCCGAATCATGCACTGGCGGTTGGGCATCGGAATTGATTACAGCCACGGCGGGCAGTTCGGGGTGGTTCGATCGCGGTTTTGTCACCTATTCCAACGCCGCCAAGCAGGAAATGCTTGGGGTCCGGGAGGCGACATTGGCCAGTCATGGTGCCGTCAGCGAAGAGACGGCCCGCGAGATGGCATTGGGCGCCCTGGCCCATTCCCATGCCCAGGTTGCCCTCGCCATTACCGGTATCGCCGGCCCCGAGGGTGGCTCACCTGGTAAGCCAGTGGGTACCGTATGCTTCGCCTGGTGCAGGGACAAAGGGGCCGTCATCAGCGAAACGCGTTGTTTTTCCGGCAATCGCGAGAGCATCCGGCGGCAGGCTGTCATCGCCTCGTTGCAAGGTCTCCTGTCCCTGCTGAAGGGCGCAATAACTGTGCCATAATTCTCACCGACTTCGTAAAGGAACAAGCATGGACGACAACAAGAGCAAAGCCCTGCAAGCGGCCTTGGCCCAGATAGAAAAGCAGTTCGGCAAAGGCTCGATCATGAAAATGGGGGCGGCGCAGATCGAGAACGACCTGCAGGTCGTTTCCACCGGTTCGCTCGGCCTGGATATCGCACTGGGCATCGGCGGCCTGCCGCGTGGCCGGGTGGTCGAGATATACGGCCCGGAATCCTCCGGCAAGACCACCCTGTGCCTGCATGTGGTCGCCGAAATCCAGAAGGCCGGCGGCGTGGCCGCCTATATCGACGCCGAAAACGCGCTTGACCCTGTATATGCCGGCAAACTCGGCGTGAATGTCGGCGACATGCTGATCTCCCAGCCGGACACCGGCGAGCAAGGCCTGGAAATTGCCGACATGCTGGTCCGTTCCGGCGGCGTCGATATCGTCGTCATCGACTCGGTGGCGGCGCTGGTGCCGCGCGCCGAGATCGAGGGCGAAATGGGCGACCAGTTGCCCGGCCTGCAAGCGCGATTGATGAGCCAGGCACTCAGGAAACTCACCAGCAACATCAAGCGCACCAACACGCTGGTCATCTTCATCAACCAGATCCGCATGAAGATCGGGGTGATGTTCGGCAGCCCGGAAACCACCACCGGCGGCAACGCTCTCAAGTTCTACGCCTCGGTGCGGCTGGATATCCGGCGCACCGGCGCCATCAAGAAAGGCGAAGAGGTGATCGGCAACGAGACCAAGGTCAAGGTCGTCAAGAACAAGGTGGCGCCGCCATTCCGCGAGGCGCGTTTCGACATCCTCTACGGCGAAGGCATTTCGCTGGAGGGTGAGATCATCGATCTCGGCGTGGAGCACAAGATCGTCGAAAAATCCGGCGCGTGGTATGCCTACAATGGAGAAAAAATCGGTCAAGGCAGGGACAACTCGCGGGAATATCTGCGTGA
Source organism: Sterolibacterium sp. (assembly GCA_041674385.1). GTDB lineage: Bacteria > Pseudomonadota > Gammaproteobacteria > Burkholderiales > Rhodocyclaceae > JACRAR01. The sequence continues at coordinate 28,052 of JBAYVU010000010.1, read as the reverse complement.
GCATCCCGAGACGGCGCGCGAGATCGAAAACAAAGTGCGCGCGGCGGTCGGCGTCAGCGCACTGGCGCCGGTGGCGACGTCCGGCGCCTAATGAAAACCCTGCCAGGCAGCCCGCAGCCTTCGCTGCGGGGGCGGGCAGTCAAGCTTCTGGCCAGGCGAGAACACAGCCGTAGCGAACTCACCCAGAAGCTTGCCGCCCTGGGTACTTTGGAGGAAATCAACGCCGTGCTCGATCAACTCGAACAAGCCGGACTGCTCTCCGATGCGCGGACGGCGGCAGCCTATGTGCGCGCACATGCGGCGCGCTTCGGCGCCGCCAAGCTCAGGCATACGTTACTTGCCAAGGGCATCGATGGCGAACTGATTCAAGCCAGCCTGGCCCAGGAGGGAATCGCCGACGAATTGCAACGCGCCCGTGAACTGTGGCGCCGCAAATTCGGCAGCAATTCAGGCGGCATGCCCGATCGACGCGAAACGGCCCGCCAAGCACGCTACCTGCAAAGCCACGGTTTTTCGACCGAGATTATCCGCAAACTGATCGCAGCGCCAGACGATGAATGAACCTCAAACAGCCAAGCTGAATGGCTCTGCCAGCCGGCTTGTAGTCAGCGGTCTCAGCAAGAGATACAAAACCCGCAACGTGGTCAAGAATGTCTCCTTCGACGTCGGCAGCGGCGAGGTCATCGGTTTGCTGGGCCCCAACGGCGCCGGCAAGACGACTTGCTTTTACATGATCGTTGGCCTGGTTGCCGCCGACGGCGGCGACATTCACCTCGATCACGGCACCGCCAGCGCCAATCTCACCCACATGCCGATCCACCGCCGTGCGCGGCTCGGGCTTTCCTACCTGCCGCAGGAAAATTCGGTGTTCCGCAAACTGACAGTCGCGGATAACATCCGTGCGGTCCTTGAACTACAGAAATTGTCGCCGGAAGAAATCGAAGACCGCCTGGATGCCCTGTTGCAGGAGTTGCACATCACGCACCTGCGCGACAATTCCGCCATCTCGCTTTCCGGCGGCGAACGGCGCCGTGTCGAAATCGCCCGCGCCCTGGCGACCACCCCGCGCTTCATCCTGCTGGATGAGCCGTTCGCCGGCGTAGATCCAATCGCCGTGATCGATATCCAGAAAATCATCGGTTTCCTCAAGGAACGCGGCATCGGCGTGCTCATCACCGACCACAACGTCCGCGAAACGCTGGGCATCTGCGATCGTGCTACCATCATCAACGCCGGCGAAGTACTGGCTTCCGGCAGGCCAGATGAAATTGTCTATAATGAAAGCGTCCGCAAGGTCTATCTTGGCGAAAATTTCCGCATGTAGATTCGTCGGAAACCAGACCGGATCATGAAACAGACGCTCCAACTCAAACTTTCCCAGCACCTTGCGCTGACGCCGCAATTGCAGCAGTCGATCCGGTTGTTGCAGCTATCCACGCTTGAACTCAACCAGGAAATCGAGCAGTTCCTGCAAGACAACCCCATGCTCGAACGCGAAGAACCCAGCGATGGTGCGTCTTTCATCGCGAGCAGCGATGCATTGCCCTCAACCGAGTCGGTTGCCGACGAACCGCCGACGCCGAGCTACGACGAAGATTACAGCATTCCCACCGATTCCAACTGGAGTGGCGATGCGCCAAGCAATCATGGCCCGCGCGACAGCAACGATGGCGACGAGTCCGATTTCGCCGAGATCCAGGCGGCGAACACTTCGTTGCGTGACCATCTGAATGCGCAACTCGGATTTACCCAGCTCTCGGACCGGGACAGAAGCATGGTCAACTTCCTCATTGAGGCACTCGATGATGACGGCTATCTGGCGCAAGATCTGGAAGAATTACTCGACGTACTGGCTGAAGAAAATCAGGAGGTCGACCGCGAGGAACTGCTGGAGGAATTGCGGATCGCTTTGTGCCATTTGCAGAATTTCGATCCTGCCGGCATCGCTGCGCGAAGCCCGCAGGAATGTCTGGCCTTGCAACTGGAAACCCAGGCGGTTTCGCCGAACCGCGATCTGGCGCTGCTGCTGGTGCGTCAGCACTTGGCTTTGCTGGCCGCGCATGACTTCACCAAGCTGAAAAAAGTGCTGCACTGCGACGATGATGCGCTGCGCAACGCGCATGCCTTGATATGCTCGCTCAATCCGCGCCCCGGCGCCCAATATGCGCCGAACGATACGCGATACATCGTCCCCGACGTGGTGGTGCGCAAGCTGCGCAGCGGCTGGACCGTCAGTCTGAATCAGGACGCCATGCCACGCCTGCGCATCAACCGGCTATATGCCGACATCCTGCAACGCAGTCGCGGCAGCGGGGGGGGGGCAGGCAGTAACGGTGCCGGACTCACCAGCCAGTTGCAGGAAGCCAAGTGGCTGATCAAGAACGTACAGCAACGCTTCGATACCATCCTGCGCGTGTCGCAGGCAATCGTCGACCGCCAGCGGCAATTCTTCGAGCATGGCGAAGTGGCGATGCGGCCACTGACCCTGCGCGAGATCGCCGAAACCCTCGGCCTGCACGAATCGACCATATCGCGCGTCACTACGCAGAAGTTCATGGCGAGTCCGCGCGGCATTTTCGAACTTAAATATTTTTTTGGCAGCCATGTCGCCACTGAGGCCGGCGGCGCGGCATCATCCACTGCGATCCGGGCGCTCATCAAACAACTCGTGAGTGCGGAAGATGGCCATAAGCCGCTCTCCGACGCCAGCATCGCTGAAATCCTCGGCCAGCAGGGCATTGTCGTGGCGCGGCGGACCATTGCCAAGTACCGCGAGGGCCTGAACATTCCGCCGGTCAATTTACGCAAGACCTTTTGATACCGCAGCACCCCCAACAAGGAGCCATCATGAATCTCAACATCACCGGTCACCATATAGAAGTCACTCCGGCCATCCACGACTATGTCAAAGCCAAGCTCGACCGAGTGATCCGTCACTTCGACAATGTCACCAGCGCCCATGTCATCTTGTCCGTAGATAAGCTCAATCAGAAGGCAGAAGTCACGTTGCACGTCAAAGGCAAGGATATCCACGCCGACAGCATCGAAGCCGATTTATATGCCGCCATCGATACCCTGGCCGACAAACTCGATCGCCAGGTGGTGAAGTACAAGGAGAAGAACTCGAACCATGCCCATGAAGGGCATAAACGCCAACCGGCAGAGTAGTGCGGACAGAAACCCCTTCCTGCCTTTCACGGTATACTGTTCCCTGATCGGCGAAGGAATTTTTCCTTTCTCGTTACCGATGAACCTGATAGCAAAACTTCTGTCCCCGGCAAACATCCTCCTCGATCTCGAAGCAAGCAGCAAGAAGCGTGTTTTCGAGCAAGCCGGGTTGTTGTTTGAAAATCAGCAAGGCATCGCCCGCAGTGCGGTATATGATGCCCTCTTCGCCCGCGAGAAACTGGGCTCGACCGGATTGGGCCAAGGCATTGCTATTCCTCATGGACGCATCAATGGCCTCAAAGAAGCTGTTGGCGGCTTTCTGCGGCTGGCAACCCCAGTGCAGTTCGACGCCCCCGACGGCAAGCCCGTCTCCCTGGCCTTTGTGCTGTTGGTGCCTGAAGCGGCCACTGAACGTCATTTGCAGATTCTGTCCGAACTGGCTCAAATGTTCTCCGATCCCGGCTTCCGCGAGCAGCTTATGCGCGGAGCCGACCCCTTAGCGGTCCATTCCTTGTTCATGAACTGGCAAAGCGATGCCCCATCTTATCGTCGCGCAGCTGTTTGAGCGCAATCGTGACAGGCTGCAACTGGAGTGGGTGTGCGGATCGCTCAATGCCACCATTTCAGTCGCTCAGCTCGACATTTCTCCGGCCGATCTGGTCGGCCATCTCAACCTGATTCATCCGGACCGTATCCAGGTGCTCGGTTCGCCCGAGATAAGCTGGGCAGTCACCCAACCGCAGGAAAAAGTCATTCATCATATCGGGGAAATCATCGCCGCCCGCCCGCCCGCCATCATCGTCGCCGACGCTTGCGCCATTCCCGAAACGCTTCGCGGTCTATGCGAACGCGGCAATACCCCGTTATTCGTTTCGCCGTTCTCTGCCGCCGCGGTAATCGATTCTTTCCGCCTGTACCTGTCGCGTCAACTGGCGGAAACCGTCTCTCTTCACGGCGTGTTCATGGATGTGCTGGGCATGGGCGTGTTGATTACCGGCGATTCCGGCGTCGGGAAAAGCGAGCTCGGCCTCGACCTCATTTCGCGTGGTCATGGCCTGGTGGCGGACGATGTCGTCGAGGTGTCGCGCATATCCCCCGACACCCTCGAAGGCCGTTGCCCCGAACTGCTCAAGGATTTTCTTGAAGTGCGCGGACTGGGCCTGCTCAACATCCGCACGATTTTCGGCGAGACCGCTTGCCGTCGCAAGATGAAGCTCAAGCTCATCGTCTATCTGCAAAAGACGCTGGTTGGCGTACCTGAAGCCGCACGGCTGCCCCTCGACGCGCAAACCGAGACCATCCTCGGCCTGCCGGTACGCAAGGTGGCAATCCCCGTCGCCGCTGGACGTAACCTGGCCGTGTTGCTGGAGGCCGCGGTACGCTCGACGATCCTCCATTACCGCGGCATAGACAGCATGCAGGAATTTCTCGACCGGCAGGAACGGGCGCTCAGCTTCAACGACAACGATCCCTACCACTAGATACAAGGGTGTGTTCTCAATTAATCGATGTGTGCGAATGAGGAAATCGCGTCCATCGCATGCGCCGGCAAGACTGCCCGGCAAAGACTTGCGTAAGCCGACGACACCGCGAATCGCGGCAATCGACGCGATTCGCGGTGGGGCTCTCTTGATGATGATTTTCTATCATCTCGGCTTCGATCTGAACTACCTGGGCTGGATTCATTACGACATCAACGACGATCCGCGCTGGCTGGCCGCGCGTGCGTTGATTCTCGGGTCATTCTTGACGATCGTCGGCGCAAGCCTGGCTTTGGCGGAAATACAACAAAAAGACCTGCAACAGAAATTGCTGCGAACCGGGAAAATAGCGGCTGCCGCCGTATTGGTCACAGCAGGCAGTTGGATATTTCTCCCCGGCTGGACGATCTATTTTGGCGCCTTGCATGCGATCGCCCTAATGAGCTTCGTCGTGCTGCTACAGCCGCTTCAGACCTGGCTGGCTGGCCTGCTGGGGCTTGTCGCTATCGGGCTGGGCAATAGTTATTCCCATCCTGTTTTCGACTTTCCTGGCTTGGCATGGCTGGGTTTGATGACCCACAAGCCCCAGACCTTGGATTATGTGCCGATGATGCCTTGGTTCGGCGTCTGCCTGATCGGATACGCAGCTGCAAAGCTGTCTATCCGGCAACAGCCAAGCGAAAACCCAGCAAAGCAATCGCGCGCCACGCTGACCCTGGCATGGCTGGGACGACATACCCTGGCCATCTACCTGCTGCATCAACCCCTGATATTGGGGATACTCATTCCCGTAACGCACTTGCTCGGATCCGCCCATTCAAAATCATGAATATCTGCTCTCGTTCCCTCCGCCGTGCTGCCAGCAGCCGCTGGCTGATCATTGGCCTTGCTGCTTTGCTGTTTGCTTGTGGCGAACCGCCACGCTTCACCAGCACCAATATTACCGGTGCAGAATTCGCTCGGGAGTTTGCCGTGCCACTGACCGACCACACCGGCAAACTGCGCCGTCTGGCTGATTACAAAGGCAAGGCGGTGATCGTTTTCTTTGGATACCTGCAATGTCCGGATGTCTGTCCGACCACGCTGGCCAACTTGGCCGAGGCGATGAAGCTGCTCGGCGAGGATGCCCAGCGCGTGCAGGTGCTGTTCATCACGGTTGATCCTGAACGCGATACCCGTGAATTGCTTGCGGCTTACGTTCCGCAATTCAACCCGTCGTTTGTCGGCTTGTCTGCCGATGCTGCCACTACCGCCGCCACAGCCAGTGAATTCAAGGTGTTCTATCAAAAACAGGCGGGAAGTACGCCGAACACCTATACCGTTGACCATACCGCCAATGGTTATGTGTATGACCCACAGGGCCGCTTGCGGCTGTACATGATGTTCGCCACGTCGCCGCAGAACATCGCGGCCGATCTCAAGCTGCTGCTGGCGGGGAAATAAAAAACCACGGGCCGCCCAGTGTCGCTGGGCGGCCCGTTTGTTGGCAACAACTTATGCGGCAGCCGTCAGTGCCCCGCGCATTTTTTGCAAAGCCTTGACTTCGATCTGGCGAATGCGTTCGGCGGAAACGCCGTATTCCGCAGCCAGTTCATGCAGCGTCTGGGCTTCGCCTTCATCGGCCAGCCAGCGTTTCGCAACGATATTGCGGCTGCGTTCATCCAGTCCGGCCAATGCTTCGCGCAGGCCTTCCCCCTGAAGATGGTCGTATTCCTTGCGTTCCAACACCGCCGAAGGTTCGCTGCTGACATCCGCCGGCAAATAGGCGATCGGGGAATATTGATCGTCTTCGTCTTCGCTGAGAGGTTCCAGGGAAACATCCTGGCCGGACAGACGCGTTTCCATCTCGACGACCTCATCGGGCTTGACGCCGAGTTGGCTGGCGACTGCCCGGACCTCATCCGGACTCAAGGTTGCGAAGCCTTTTTTCAGGCTGCGCAGATTGAAGAACAGCTTGCGCTGGGCTTTGGTCGTAGCGACCTTCACCAGACGCCAGTTCTTCAAGACGTATTCGTGAATCTCGGCCTTGATCCAATGAATGGCGAACGAAACCAAACGCACTCCCCGTTCCGGATCGAAACGCTTGACGGCCTTCATCAGCCCGATATTGCCTTCCTGTATCAAGTCGGCATGCGGCAAGCCATACCCCAAATAGCCACGGGCAATCGAAATCACCAGGCGCAGATGGGACAACACCAACTCTCGTGCCGCTTCCAGGTCATCCTGATTACGGAAGCGGCGCGCCAAATCGATCTCCTCCGCTTCGGAGAGCATCGGCATGCGGTTCGCCGCCTGAATATAGTTTTCTAAGCTGCCAACCGTGGTTGGCAAGGCAAAGTGTTGAATCGATAGCGCATTACGCATAATTCACCTCCCTTGATTGCATTTTAGCACTCATCGACTAAGAGTGCTAATCAATCAGAAAAGTTCTGTCGAATGGGTGAATGGGTTCTTGGTTCTTCTTAGCGCTTGGCCGGGTCTGCGGCGATAGCAAACGTGATCTTGTCGGCCTGCACATACTTACGAAATGCCGCCAGAGCGGTTTCCGGAGTGACTGCCTTGATCTGCTGGTCGATCCGCGCCGACCACGAGGTAAAGCTGCGGCCGAGATCCAGGTAGTCGATCCAAGTCCCCGCAACGACGGCATCCTGAGCCCGGGTTTGCATGCGCAGTTGCAACAGGTTGTCGATGGCGCTGGCAATCTCTGCGGCAGAGAAACCCTCCCGGAGCGCGCGCGCGACTTCCTCGCGTATCGCTGCCTCGGCCTTGGCCATGTTCTGCGGTGCCGCGATGGCCATGATGCTCCAACGGCCCGCATTGTCGTAAGCGGACACGGACAACTGCGCACGCGTGCCGTAGCTTAAGCCCTCTTTCTGGCGCAGCCGTTCCATCAGGCGGGAGCTCAGGAAGCCTCCGCCCATGACATTATTGGCCACCAGCATGGCCGCATAGTCCGGCGCATCGTCCTTGAGTGCCAGGTTGATGCGGGCGCTCAGATAGGCGTTTTCCTTGTCCGGCGTGGCAACCTGCATCTCGGCGGCCGGAATATCGGCGTGCTGCCAATACACGCGGGCATAGGGGCGGCGGCTCTTCCAGTTGGCCAGTTCCTCTTGCAACACGGCCTTGGCCGGCTCCATCTCGAAATCGCCGACGATAGCGATCTGCCCGGACGAGGCGCCGTAGAAATCGCGATGGAAAAGTTTGACCTGGTCCAGCGTCACCGCTTTCAGGTCCGCCAGCTGCTCGTCCAGCGACGGGGCATAACGCGGGTCGCCCTTGGGGTAGTGGTTGAAATGCCGCGCGATGGCTTCACCGGCACGCGCAGCCGGCTCATTGCGCTGAGCTTCGAGGTGGGTGAGGGTCTCCTTCTTGAGCTGTTCGAACTCGCTGGCCGGAAATGAAGCCTGGCGGATCGCATGCACGGCCAGGCGCAGGGCGTTCGCCAAGTTGGCACCGGTCGTCTGGAAGTGCCAGAAACCACCTGTCATTTTGTGTTTGTCGCGGGCATCCGCCAGCTCGGCACGCGTCATGCGGCTGGTGCCGCGTCCGATCATGGCGGCAGTCAGTTGTTGAATGGTTTGCTTGCCGAACAGGGATTTCTCGTCGCCATAATTCAGGCGCAAGCTGACCGTCACCGTCTCGCCGCGATTCTTCTTCGGCAACAACGCCAGCTTCATCCCGCCCATGCTCAAGCGCTGGGTGCGGGCATCGATGTTCGCCGGACTCGGGTCGAAGCTTTCCGCCTCGGAAACCGAGGCCGACACCGCGAAGTCTTTCATGACCTCCGCGAGCGCCGGCGCGGCGGGAATGTCTACGCGCTGCGGAACATCCTCCGGCAAATAGATGCCGACGGTGCGATTGTCGCGCCGAAAGTAAAGCCGCGTCGCATTCACGACCTCCGCGGCGGTAACTTTGGCCAGATCGTCGCGTACCTTGAAAAACAAGCGCCAGTCGCCCAATGCGACGAATTCGGACAGCGCCAAGCCGATCGATTCGTGGTTATTGAACACCTCGTCGAGCTGGTTGCGAACCTTGATTTTGACGCGATCGAGTTCCTGCGCCGAAGGCGGCGTGCGCGAGTATCCTTCTATCGCCTGGAGCAGCGCATCGCGCACCGGTTCCACGGCTTTGCCTTTCTTCACGGTGGCGCCGAAGATCTGCAGGCCGGGCGCGTAGCCGGTCAAATCGAAATTGAAAACCGTGGTGGCCTTGCCGCTCTCGACCAGCATCTTGTGCAGGCGTCCGGTGGGCGTGTCGCCGAGCATCTTGGCGGCGAGCTCCAGCGCATCGCTATGCGGGTGCAGCGCCGAAGGCACCTTGTACGCCACCCACACCATCTGCACGTCGTCCTTGCGGCGCACCACGAAGCTGCGTTCGCCATCCTGAGTCGGCTCCACGGTCCAGAACGGCGGCAGCTTGCGTTGCGGCAGGGGAATGTTGCCAAACGAACTGGCGACAAACAGCAACGCCTTGGCTGGATCGAACTTGCCGGCGATGACCAGCACGGCATTGTCGGGCTGGTAGTAGGTGCGGTAGAAGGCCTGCAAATTCTCGATGCGCACGTTTTCGATATCGCTGCGGTTGCCGATGGTCGAGCGACCGTAGCTGTGCCAGTCGTAAGCGATGCTCTGGAGGCGCTTCAGCAGGACGCTTTGCGGCCTGTTCTCGCCCATCTCGAATTCATTGCGCACCACCGTCATCTCCGAATCGAGATCCTTTTTGGCGATGAAGGAGTTCACCATCCGGTCGGCTTCCAGCGCGATCGCCCATTGCAGGTTGTCTTCGGTGGCCGGCAGCAACTCATAGTAATTGGTCCGGTCGAGCCAGGTCGAACCATTGGGACGGGCGCCGCGCTGCTCGAATTCCTTGGAAATATTCGGATGCGTCGGCGTGCCCTTGAAAACCATGTGCTCAAGCAAATGCGCCATGCCGGTCTCGCCATAGTTCTCGTGGCGCGACCCGACCAGGTAGGTGATATTGACCGTCAGGGTCGGCTTGGATGCGTCGGGAAACAGCAGCACCTTGAGTCCGTTGACCAGGCGATATTCGCTGATGCCTTCGACCGTCGTGACGAAGCTCACGCCGCTTGGCAAAGCCACATCGGCTTGCGCAGTGAAAGGCAAACAGCAGGCGGCGAACAACACAGCCACTGCCGCAGCCTTGTTCAGGCGCCCCCAGAGCGGCAAGCCCGCCCGGACAAATTTCACAATCATGGTCTATCTCCCATTACAGCAAGCACCGCGCCAACAGCAAGATCGTTGCCGGCAGGTTCAGCGGAAGTGTGTGGTTTATCTGAAAACGATGGTCTTGTTGCCGTGCGTCAGCACGCGATCCTCAAGATGGTAGCGCAGGCCCCGGGCCAGGACGGCTTTCTCGATATCCTTGCCGTAGCGCACCATGTCCTCGACCGAATCGGAATGGTCTATGCGTATGACATCCTGTTCGATGATCGGACCCTGATCGAGAGCGGCGGTGACGTAATGACAGGTCGCCCCGATCAGTTTGACGCCACGCTGATAGGCCTGGTGATAGGGTTTGGCACCGACGAAACTGGGCAGGAAACTGTGGTGAATATTGATGATCCGCCCCGGGTAGGCGGTGCAGACTTGCGGCGGGAGTATCTGCATGAAGCGCGCCAGCACCATCGTGTCGGCCTGCACGGCATCGAACAAGCGCATCACTTCGGCAAACGCAGCGGTCTTGTTGTCCGGGCCGACCGGCACATGGTGAAAGGGAATGCCGTGCCATTCGACGAAACCGCGCAAAGCGTCGTGGTTGGAAATCACGCAAGGAATCTCGATGTCGAGCTCCTTCGATTGCCAGCGCGCCAAAAGGTCGTAAAGGCAGTGCTCCTGCTTCGACACCAGGATAACCACGCGCTTTTTCCTGGCGCTGTCGCTGAGCGTCCAGTCCATCGCCAGTTCCGCGGCAATCGACTGGAATTTCCTTCTGAATTCGCCGATATCGAAGGGCAACGAGGCCGCCTTGACCTCGATCCGCATGAAGTAGCGGCTGGCGCCGCCATCCGGGTCGTCGGCGTGGTAGCTCGATTCGAGAATCCAGCCCTTATGTTCGGCGATGAAGCCGGCCACCCGCGCGATGATGCCGACGCGGTCGGGGCAAGATGCGGCCAAGGTATAGAAGCGTTCGCGGTGCATATCTAAAGACCTTCCCCCCAACCCCCTTCCCGAGGAAAGGGGTGACGTATGTTCAGCCGCGCCACGCACGGCTTCCATCTGTTACAACAGTTCCGCCTTGTCCCCCGAAGGGGAGGCTTCACGCAGGCGGCTCGGCGGCGGAACATCAAATCCTGGCGCTGGCCTTGCGGATTTCCGCGTCGAGCTCGGCGTAGCTCAGGGTGACCGGAAATTGCGGAAACTCCCGAATCACGTTCTCCGGCGGGTGAAACAGGATGCCGGCATGCGCTTCGCCGAGCATGGCGGTGTCGTTGTAGGAATCGCCGGCGGCGATCACCTTGAAGTTGAGTTCCTTGAGGCGCTTCACCGCCTCGCGTTTCTGCTCCGGCATGCGCAGCCGGTAATTGACCACAAAACCCCGCGCATCGGTCTCCAGCTTGTGGCAGAACAACGTCGGCATGCCCAGTTGCTGCATCAGGGGCATGGCGAATTCGTAGAAAGTATCAGACAGGATGATCACCTGGAAACTTTGCCGCAGGTTATCCAGGAAGTCCTTGGCGCCAGCCATCGGCCCCATCGCCGCGATGACTTTCTGGATATCCGGCAGGCCGAGTTTATGTTGCGCCAGCAGGGCCAGCCGGCCCTTCATCAGTTTGTCATAGTCCGGCTCGTCGCGGGTAGTGCGGCACAGTTCCGGGATGCCGGTGCGCTGGGAAAACTCGATCCATATTTCCGGAACGAGCACCCCTTCAAGGTCGAGACAAACGATCTGCACGGGAAGACTCCTTGTCGCGGCGTGCCGCAAAGCCGGAATTCTATCATCCACATGGCGGTATGCGGCCGGCTGAAAGCGCGAATGTGGGCCGCACCGCCCGACAGGTTTTATAACAGAACCGGCCGCAACGGATTACAATACAAGCGTGATCGACGCCGAAGTTTGCCTCACCCATCACTTCCTGATTGCCATGCCCGCCATGGCCGATCCGAGTTTTTCCCGCTCCCTCACTTACATCTGCGAACATAACCAGCAGGGAGCGCTCGGCATCATCGTCAATCGCCCCATCGACATGGATCTGGCGACGCTGTTCCAGCGCGTCAATATTCCTTTCGAGGCTGCCGCAAGGGAGTCTTCCATCGGCGCCATGCCGGTATATTTCGGCGGCCCGGTACAAACCGACCGAGGTTTTGTGCTGCATCGCCCGGCCGGCCACTGGCAATCGACGCTGACCGTCAAGGATGACATCGGACTCACCAGCACCCGCGACATCCTCCAGGAAATGGCGGCAACCGGCATCCCGTCGGAGATACTGGTGACCCTCGGCTACGCCGGCTGGTCAGCCGGCCAGCTCGAATGGGAACTTTCGCAGAATGCCTGGCTGACCGTCGCTGCCGATCCGCAAATTCTTTTCGAACTGCCGCCTGAAGAGCGTTTGGCCGCGGCAATGCAACTGCTCGGCGTGGATTTCGCCAATCTCTCCGAGGTGGCGGGGCATGCCTGACGGTACACTGCTGGCTTTCGATTTCGGTACCAAGCGCATCGGCGTCGCGATCGGGGAGACCCTGTTGAGGCAAGCCCGGGCGCTTGCCACCATCCACGCCGAAAGCAACGCGGCGCGCTTTGCCGCGATCGGCAAACTGATCGCCGAGTGGCAGCCTCTGCTGCTGGTGGTCGGTCTGCCGCGCGCGCTGGACGGCAGCGAACACGAGATGTCGGCCGCATGCCGGCGTTTCGCCCAACGGCTCGAAAGCCGTTTCGGCCTGCCGGTGACCCTGGTCGATGAACGGCTGAGCTCGGCTGAAGCCGAGACACGACTGGCCGAAGCAGGACTGCGCTGGGAAGCGCGCAAGCAACGCGTCGACGCCGTCGCCGCAGAAATCATCTTGCAGGATTATTTCGATGTCCAACACGCAAGCATTAGCCAAGCTGCCTAAGGTCGAAACGCTGCTCGCCAAACTGGTCGAGGCGATGCGCCCGCATGCCGGGCCGGACATGGCGCTGGTCGGGATACATACCGGCGGCGTCTGGCTGGCGGAACACTTGCATGCCGCACTCGGCCTGGCGATTCCGCTGGGCAGCATCGACGTCTCGTTCCATCGCGACGATTACTCCAGCAAGGGCCTGCACCGCGGCGCCAAGGCTTCATCGATCCCGTTTCCCGTCGATGGCGCGCAAATTGTCCTGGTCGACGATGTGCTCTACACCGGCCGCACCAGCCGCGCGGCGATGAACGAGTTGTACGACTATGGCCGGCCCGGCCGCATCGACCTGGCAGTGCTGGTCGACCGCGGCGGGCGCGAGCTGCCGATTTGCGCACGCTACTGCGCCTGCACCCTGGCCGAGCCCTTGCCCGCGACGCAGGAACTGGTGCTGACGCGTGCCGATACCCAACCCATCCTCAGCCTCAGCCTCAAGGAACGGCGTGATGCGTAATCCACAGCTCGACAAACAAGGAAAACTGCAACACCTGCTCACCACCGAGGGCCTGCCGCGAGAGATTCTCACCACCATACTCGATAACGCCGCGCCTTTCGCCGAGGTCGCCGAGCGCGAGGTGAAAAAACTGCCGCTGCTGCGCGGCAAGAGCGTTTTCAACCTGTTCTTCGAAAACTCGACGCGTACCCGCACCACTTTCGAGATCGCCGCCAAGCGGCTATCCGCCGATGTCATCAATCTCAACATCAACACCTCTTCCTCCGCCAAGGGAGAAACCCTGCTCGACACGGTCGACAATCTGGTGGCGATGCATGCCGACATGTTCGTGGTGCGCCACGCATCGAGCGGCGCACCCTACCTGATCGCCGGGCATCTCGCCGCCACCGGGCGCGAACATATCCACGTGGTGAATGCCGGCGACGGCCGTCACGCGCATCCGACCCAGGGTCTGCTCGACATGTACACCATCCGCCATTACAAGCGGGACTTCACCCAGCTGACGGTGGCCATCGTCGGCGACATCCTGCACTCCCGCGTGGCACGTTCGCAGATTCACGCCCTGACCACCCTGGGCGTGCCGGAAGTGCGCGTCATCGCCCCCAAGACCCTCCTGCCGACAGGCGTCGAACGGCTCGGCGTGCGCGTCTGTCACGACATCCAGGAAGGCCTGCGCGGCGTCGATGTGGTGATGATGCTGCGCATCCAGAACGAACGCATGAGCGGCGCGCTCTTGCCCAGCCCGCAGGAGTTCTTCAAGTCCTTCGGGCTGACCCCCGAGCGCCTGGCAAAAGCCAAGCCGGATGCAATCGTCATGCATCCGGGACCGATGAACCGCGGCGTCGAAATCGATTCGGCGGTGGCCGACGGCAGCCACTCGGTGATCCTGCCGCAGGTGACTTTCGGCATCGCCGTGCGCATGGCGGTGATGAGCATGCTGGCAGGAGGTTAACGGTTTCATGAACATACACATTCACAACGGCCGCCTGATCGATCCGGCCCAAGGCATCGACCGGCTGGCCGATGTCTTCATCGCCGAAGGGCGCATCGCCGGCATCGAGCGGCCACCGGCGGGCTTCGAGGCCAGCGGTACCGTCGATGCCAGCGGCTGCATCGTCTGCCCGGGACTGGTCGACTTGTCGGCGCGGCTGCGCGAGCCGGGTTACGAATACCGCGCCACGCTCGAATCGGAAATGGCCGCGGCGGCGGCCGGCGGCGTCACCAGCCTGGCCTGCCCACCGGACACCGACCCACCGCTCGACGAGCCCGGTCTGGTGGAAATGCTCAAGCACCGCGCACGCTTGCCCGAGTTCGCCCATGTCTATCCGGTCGGCGCCCTGACGCTCAAGCTTGAAGGCGAATGCCTGACCGAAATGGCACAGCTCGCCGAAGCCGGCTGCGTTGCCTTCGGCCAGGCCAATACGGCCATCGTCGACACGCAAGTGCTGCTGTCCGCGATGCACTATGCCGCGACTTTCGGTTTCCCGGTCTGGCTGCAGGCACAGGATCCCTTCCTGGCCAAGTACGGCGTTGCGCACGACGGCGAAGTCGCCACCCGGCTCGGCCTGACCGGTATTCCCGCGGTCGCCGAAACCATCGCGCTGACCACCATCCTGCAACTGGCGCGCGAGACCGGCGCGCGGGTGCATCTGACGCGGATCTCCAGCACCGCCGGGCTGGAGATGATCGCCGCGGCGCGGCGCTCCGGGATCGCCGCCACCTGCGATGTCGCGATCCATCATCTGCATCTGTGCGAACACGACATCGGCTACTTCGACCCGCAGGCACGCCTCGACCCGCCGCTGCGCTCGCAATCGGACCGCGACGCCCTGCGTCGCGGCCTGGCTGACGGCACCATCAACGCGGTCTGCTCCGACCACACCCCGGTCGACGATGATGCCAAGCAGATGCCTTTCAATGAAGCCGAGCCCGGCGCCACCGGCCTCGAACTGCTGCTGCCGCTGACGCTGAAGTGGGCCGACGAAATGCAGCTGCCGCTGATCCGCGCGCTGGCCCGCGTCACCAGCGATCCAGCGCGCATCCTCGGCGTCGAAGCCGGTTCCCTGGCGGAGGGCGCCCCGGCCGACATCTGCATTTTCGATCCGCAGGCGTCCTTCCAGGTCAGCCGTGAATCGCTCAAGAGCCAAGGCAAGAACACCCCCTTCATCGGTCTGGAGCTGCAAGGCCGGGTCCGCTATACCCTGATCGACGGGCATCTGGCTTACTCGACGGCGTTTGCCTGAGCCTCTACCCGGTTGGCCGAGCAGAGGAACGGGTAGAGCATGGTTTCCCAATCGACAGCCGTCATCGTCATCGACTTTGAAACCACCGGCATCTCTCCCGAACACGGGGCACGTGCGACGGAAGTCGCGGCAGTGCTGGTTTCCGAGGGGGTCATCACCGGGCGTTTCCAGAGTCTCATGAATGCCGGCGTGCACATTCCCCCATTCATCGAAGAACTGACCGGCATCACCAACTGCATGGTTCGTCAGGCGCCAAGCGCCGCCAATGTGATGCACGAATTGGCGGAGTTCATCGGCGAGGCGCCGCTGGTCGCCCACAACGCCGCCTTCGACAGAAAATTCCTGCAAGCCGAGCTGCAGCGCATCGGCCATCAGCACCGCGGGGACATGCTCTGCTCGATGCGGATTGCGCGCCGCATCTACCCGCAGGCACCCAATCACAAGCTGGCGACGCTGGTGCGTCATGCGCGCATCGCCGAAACCGGCAAGTACCACCGCGCCCTGGCCGATGCCGAGATGACCGCCGGCTTATGGCTCAAGATGCAGGAGGAACTTAGCCGCTCGTTCAGTCTGGAGAACGTTCCCCTGGCGCTGCTGAAGAAAATCCAGAGCGCGCCGTGTCACGGGCTGCGCGGCTGTGTCGAGGCTTATCGGCGCGCTTGCAGCAACTGACTCCGGATTTCCGCAGTCATTCAGGATTCGGCAACAGGCGCAGCGCGACGGTTGCCGCCGCGACACCCGTGACGCGCACCCGCTTGGCGCGCGAACTTGCGCCGGATACGAGTTCGACGCAGCCCCTCGCCACCCCCAGGCTTTCCGCCAGAAAACCGATCAGCGCATCGTTGGCCTTGCCATCCACGGGCGGTGCGGAAAGGCGGATCTTCAGCGCGGCGCCGTGCAACCCGGCGACTTGGGTTTTCTTCGCACCGGGCTGGATGTGCAGGCTCAGCACCACGCTGTCGCCATCGCTGCGCAGCCAGGTCATCCGATAATCAGGGGGAACAAGCCGCGCTGCACCGTCGCCAGCACGCCCAACAGGAGTTGCAAAACCAGCAGCAGCACCATCGGCGACAGATCGACGCCGCCGATGGACGGGATCACGCGCTGAATGGGGGACAAAAATGGCCGTGTGATTGCGTTGAAGATGGGGGCTATCGGCGCATAGGGATTGATCCAGGAAAGCAGCGCGGCGATGATGACCACTCCCGTCAGCAGATACAGCGCCATACGCGCGACTTCGACCACGGCCAACAGCGCCAGCCAGGCCAGTGCCGCCGGCATGGATCCCGAATCCATATGCGCCGTCCCGCCCAAGGTGAACACCAGTCCATGGAAGACCAGTTGCACCAGCCAAGCCAGCAGCAGGCTCGGCAGATCCCAGCCGAATGCCGACGGTATCAGGCGGCGTACCGGCCTGACCGCCCAATCGGTGAGCGCGACGACAAACTGACCCAGCGGATTCCGGAACGGCGCGCGCGTCCACTGCATGAGAAACCGCGCGAGCAAGGCCATGGTCAAGAAACCGAACAGCCAGTCGAGGATTTGATACATCAGTTGGGCCAGCATGCTTGTCAACCTTTGCCGATCATGTCGCCGAGTTCGCAACCGCGTGCGGCGGCAGCCTGCACCCCCTTGAGGATCGCCGCATTGATGCCGCTGGCATCGAAAGAAGCCAGCGCCGCTTCGGTGGTGCCCCCCTTCGAACTGACACGTTCGCGCAATACCGTGACCGGAACGTGGCTTTGCTCGGCCAGCTTCGCCGCACCGACGAAAGTCTCGGTCGCCAGGAAGCGCGACGTTGCCACATCGAAACCGAGCGCCTGCGCAGCCTGTTCCAGGGCTTCGATGAAGTAGAAGACATATGCCGGGCCGCTGCCGGAAACCGCCGTGACCGCGTCCATCTGCGCTTCGCTGTCGATCCACAGGATGTTGCCGACGGCACGCATGATTTTCTCGGCAATATCGCGCCCCTCGCGACTCACCGCAGGCCCGGCAAACAGTCCGGTGAGTCCGGCGCCGATCAGGGCCGGGGTGTTGGGCATGCAGCGCACCAGGTATCGATAGTCGCCCAGCCAGCGGGAAATGTCGGCCAGGCGCAGGCCCGCGGCAATGCTGATGACCAGCTGGTTTTTCAGATGGCCCCTGAATTGGCCTGTCAGCGGCTCCAACGCAGTCCTGATCTGCTGCGGCTTGACGGCCAGGATCAGCACCTCGCAGTTGAGCGCGGCCGCATCCACTGCCGCGCAACAGCGTACGCCGAACTTTTCCGTCAATTTCTCGCGGGTTTCTTCGATCGGCTCGACCACCTGCATCGCGGCAACGGAAAAACCCTGCTTGCGCATGCCGCCGATCATGGCGTTGGCCATGTTGCCGCCACCCAGAAAAGTGATTTTCATGAACTTCCTTTCTTCATTCGCACACCAAAGATCGCCGTGCCGATGCGAACTATCGTCGCCCCTTCGGCAATCGCAATTTCAAAATCGTCCGACATGCCCATCGACAATACATCCAGCCGCATGCCTTCGGCATTCAACTGCGCCAGCAATTCGCGCAGCAGGGCGAAGCGCTGCCGCATCAGCCCGGCATTATCGCTTGCTTCGGGGATGGCCATCAGTCCGCGCAGACGCAATTGCGGCAAAGACCTGACGGCACGCGCCAGCGCCGCCACTTCGACGGGTGCGACCCCGCTCTTGCTGGCTTCGCCGCTGACATTCACTTGAAGACAGGCCTGCAAGGGCGGCAGTTCGGCCGGCCGTTGCGTGGAAAGCCGCTCGGCAATTTTCAGCCGGTCGATGCTGTGCACCCAGGCGAAATGTTCCGCAACTTCGCGGGTCTTGTTGCTTTGCAAGGGGCCGATGAAATGCCACTCGAGATCGAGATCGTCCAATGCGACGATTTTCGCCACGGCTTCCTGCACATAGTTTTCGCCGAAAGCCCGCTGACCGGCAGAAAAGGCTTGCCGCACGCTGGCGGCCGGCCAGCCCTTGGAAACCGCCAGCAGCCGCGCCGCGCCGGCATCCCTTCCGACGGCCTGCGCGGCTGCCCGGATGCGGTTTTTCACTGCTTGCAAGTTGGCGGAGATTGTTGTCATAATGCCTTGTCAGTATACTGCGCTTGCCTACCGTAACCCAACCCGGTTTCAGGAAAACTCCGCCATGGATATCACCGAACTGCTCGCCTTCGTGGTCAAGAACAAAGCCTCCGACCTGCACCTGTCCTCGGGCCTGCCGCCGATGATCCGGGTGCACGGCGACATACGCCGCATCAACCTGCCGGCGATGGAGCACAAGGACGTGCATGCGATGATCTACGACATCATGAACGACGGTCAGCGCAAACATTACGAGGAGAACCTCGAAATCGACTTCTCCTTTGCGGTTCCCGACCTGGCGCGCTTTCGCGTGAACGCCTATAACCAGCATCGTGGCGCGGCGGCAGTGCTGCGCACCATTCCCTCCACGGTGCTGTCGCTGGAGCAACTCAACTGTCCGAAGATTTTTGCCGAAATCGCCAGGACGCCGCGCGGCTTGGTGCTGGTGACCGGCCCGACGGGTTCGGGCAAGTCGACTACGCTGGCGGCGATGGTCAATGACGTCAACGAAAACGACTACGGCCACATCCTGACTGTCGAAGACCCGATCGAGTTCGTGCACGAATCGAAGAAGTGCCTGATCAACCAGCGCGAGGTCGGCCCGCACACCCTGTCGTTCGCCAATGCGCTGCGCTCCGCTCTGCGCGAGGACCCGGACGTGATCCTGGTCGGCGAAATGCGCGACCTGGAGACCATCCGCCTGGCGATGTCGGCGGCCGAGACCGGCCACCTGGTGTTCGGCACGCTGCACACCTCGTCGGCTGCCAAGACCGTCGACCGCATCATCGACGTGTTCCCCGGCGACGAGAAGGAAATGGTGCGGGCGATGCTGTCGGAATCGCTGCGCGCGGTGATCTCCCAGACCCTGCTCAAGACCAAGGACGGTTCCGGCCGGGTCGCCGCCCACGAAATCATGATCGGCACGCCGGCCATCCGCAACCTGATCCGCGAAGCCAAGATCGCGCAAATGTATTCGGCGATCCAGACCGGCCAGAGTTTCGGCATGCAAACCCTGGATCAGAATCTGACCGACTTGGTGAAACGCAATGTCGTTTCCTCCGGCGAGGCGCGCTCCAAGGCTGCCAACAAAGATAGTTTCGCTGCGTGACCGATTCGTAAGCTCGTAAGCTGTGAAGGAAGACCATGGAACGCGATGAAGGATTGAAGTTCATGCAGGAGTTGCTGAAGCTCATGCTCAGCAAGAAAGGTTCCGACCTGTTCATCACCGCCGGTTTCCCCCCGGCGATGAAAATCGACAGCAAGATGACACCGGCCACCACCCAGGCCCTGACGCCGCAGCACACCCAGGAACTGGCGCGCGCCATCATGAACGACAAGCAGGCCGCGGAGTTCGAGGCGTCCAAGGAATGCAACTTCGCCATCAATCCCGCCGGCATCGGCCGCTTCCGCGTCAACGCCTTCATCCAGCAGGGTCACACCGGCATGGTGTTGCGCACCATCACCACGGCGATCCCGAAGTTCGACGATCTCAAGCTGCCGGCGGTGCTCAAGGACGTCGCGATGACCAAGCGCGGCCTGGTGCTGTTCGTCGGTGGCACCGGTTCGGGCAAGTCGACTTCGCTGGCGGCGATGATCGGCCATCGCAACGAGAACAGCTACGGACACATCATCACCATCGAGGATCCGGTCGAATACGTCCATCCTCACATCAACTGCCTGATCACCCAGCGGGAAGTCGGCGTCGACACCTTCTCGTGGGAAGCCGCGCTGAAGAACACGCTGCGCCAGGCGCCCGACGTGATCCTGATCGGCGAGATCCGCGACCGCGAAGTGATGGAACATGCCATCGCGTTTGCCGAAACCGGCCACCTGGCCTTGGGCACATTGCACGCCAACAGCGCCAACCAGGCGCTCGACCGCATCATCAACTTCTTCCCCGAAGAGCGTCGGCAGCAGTTGCTCATGGATCTCTCGCTCAACCTGCGGGCATTGGTCGCGCAGCGCCTGATCCCGCTCAAGGAAGGCAAGGGGCGCGCCGCCGCGATCGAGATCATGCTCAATTCGCCGCTGATTTCCGACCTGATCTTCAAGGGAGAAGTGCATGGCATCAAGGAGATCATGAAGAAATCGAAGGAACTCGGCATGCAGACCTTCGATATGTGCCTGTTCGATCTCTACGAGGAAGGCCGCATCAGTTACGAGGATGCGCTGCGCAACGCCGACTCGCTCAACGATCTGCGCTTGCAGATCAAGCTGCACGGCAAGGAATCCAAGGACCGCGACATGAATTCCGGCATCCAGCACCTGGATATCGTCTGAGCGGTCGGCTTGGCTCCTGCCGGCCAAGCCACGCCGGTATTTTCCGGCGCCAGTCGATCGGCCGATAGCATGCATTCCCTGCTGCTCCCCTACCGCGTCTTCCGGCGCTTCGTCGACGAACGATGCGCCCAGACCGCCGCTGCCCTGTCGTTTTCCACGCTGTTGAGCCTGGTGCCGATGATCGCCATGGCGGTGACGATCATCGCCCGGCTGCCATTTGCCGAAACCCTGTCGAAATCTTTGGAACGCTTTCTGCTCGCCAATCTGCTGCCCGACAAGGCAGGCGCCATCATCGTCAGGTACGTCGGCGAGTTCGCCCACCAGACGGGGCACCTGACCCTGATCGGCGCCGTCGCTTTGGCCGCCACCGCGCTGGTGCAGATGCTCACCATAGAACATACCTTCAACTCGATCTGGCAAGTCAGGGAAAATCGCCCCCTGCTGCGCCGCCTTGCCATGCACTCGCTGGCCCTGTTGCTCGGCCCGCTGCTGTTCGGCGGCAGTCTGACAGTGACGACCTTCATCGCCAGCAGTTCGTTCGGACTGATGGAACAACCGTTCTGGGTGAAAGCCGACTTGCTCAAGGCAACGACATTCGTCTTGATGGCCGCGCTGTTTGCCTTGCTTTACTGGGCGGTGCCAAACCGCCGTATTGCGGCATGGCATGCCGCATGCGGCGGAATCCTGGCCGCCGCAGGTTTCGCCTTGATGCAGCGGCTGTTCGGCCTGTATATCGCCAAGCTGCCCACGTATACCGTGATCTATGGCGCCTTCGCCGCCATCCCGGTGTTTCTGCTCTGGCTCTACCTGTCGTGGGGCGTCATCCTGGTCGGCGCCCTGACGGTCGCCGAACTGCCCGCCAGACCTGCGCTTCGACGACGGTCGTGACTTATCGGGGAAGGAAACACATGGTTCGCCCAGTCGAAGTACCGAAACACAGCGAAATCGGCAAGCACCTTGCCGGCGCGCAGGCCTTCGATGCTTTTGCCGTGCCGCTGGACGGGAGACGGCGTTCGGCCCTCGAAATCTACATCGAAGTCATGGCCAGCAGCCCCGAGTGGATCAACTGCCTGATGGCCGTCAGGAACCGGGCGGTGGGGCTGTTCGGCTTGAAACCGCTGGGACGGCTCAACGATATCGACACCGCCAGGAAACCCGAAACCTATCGGGTGGGGAATCGTGTCGGGATATTCTCGATCGTTTATCTTGCCGAGCGCGAAGTCATCCTCGTCGAATCCGACCGGCACCTGGAAGCGAAAGTCTCGCTGTGCCTATCGGGGGAAGGCCAAGACAGCTCCGCGGTTCTGAGCACAGTGATCCATGTCCGCAACCTGCTGGGCCATGCCTACCTACTGGCGGTCTGGCCGGCCCACAAGCTGATGTTTCCCGCCATGCTGGCGCGGTTTGCCAGATCCCGCCGCAACGCCTGAGTCAAATCCTTCTAGTTCTAGGGCGCGGCGCGGCGCTGCGGCGGCCGGTTGCCGCCGGCCACCATCGGAAAATGATACAAGCGGCATTCGAGCGGCCCGTTGAATAACGGGATACGGCGCTTGACCGACAACCGGATCAGCTTGGGCAAGGCCGCGTCGGCCGAAAAGAACCAGCAGTCCCATCCGGCATAGTGGCGCTTCAGCGCGTCGCCGAGGCGCGGGTAGAAGGCGGCCAGTTCCTCCGCCTCGCCGAGCCGCTCGCCATAAGGGGGATTGGCGATCAGCAGGCCGGCTTGCGCAGTGGGAGAATCCAGATCGAGGATGTCGCCCTGCCTCACTCCGACCAAGTCGCCGACACCGGCGTAATCCAGGTTCTGGCGTGTTCGCGCCACGGCATCCGCCGAAAGGTCGGCGCCCCACAGTGGCAAGCATGACGGTGACATCACGCGCCTTTCCGCCGCTTGCCGGCACAGGCTGCTCCAGAGTTCGGCATCGAAATTGCTGAGACGTTCGAAACCGAACTCGCCCGGGTCGCGCGACAGGCCGGGGGCGTCGCCGAGACTCATGTGCGCGGCCTCGATGAGGAACGTGCCGCTGCCGCACATCGGATCGTAAAGCGGGATGCCGGGCCGCCAGCCGATCAAGCGCAGGATGCCGGCGGCCAGATTTTCCTTGACCGGCGCCTGCACCTTGGCGATCTTGTGGCCGCGCTGCCAGAGCGGCTCGCCCGAAGTGTCGAGATAGAGTATCGCCTCGGCAGCGGTGAGGAACAGGTGTATCCGCACCTCGGGCCGCGCCGTATCGACGCTCGGACGCCGGCCGCAGGCCGTCCGGAAACAGTCGCACACCGCATCCTTGACGCGCAAGGTGATGAACTCGAGGCTTTTCAGGGGAGATTTCACCGCCGTGACATAAACCCGCAAAGTACGTTCGACGTGAAACAGTTTGGTCCAGTCCACGCTGCCGGCGAGACGGTAGATATCGTCCTCGCTGCGATAGGCGCCGTTTGCGACGCGCCACATCACGCGACTGGCGATGCGCGATTCGAGATTGACGCGGTAGCAGGTTTCCCAAGTGCCGCCGAACTCCGCACCGCCCGGCACGATCCGCACGCCGGACGCACCGGCGGCATTCAAGTCTTCGGCGAGCGTGGGCTCAAGTCCGCGCGGGCAAGGCGCAAAAAAACTTTCCAGATTGTTCAAAATGATATTACTCCTTGCCGGCAGCGGCTATTTTCGCCAGGCCAACGCCGACATTGGGACATGCCAGACGCACCTGCAGTTCGCGCCTGAGACGTGAATTGTCCAGGCGCCGCGATTCGCTCATGTAAGAAAGTACCAGCGGAGACAGCAATGCTTGCGCTTCGGCACGACTGACCCGCGGCGGGTGCGGTAATTCGAAAGTGTCGGCGATCGCATCGTACCATTCCGCCATGGGCAATCCGGCCGAGTCGTCGCTGGCGTGATAAACCCGATTCGGCCGACCGCGCCGCAGGGCGGCCAATATGCATAGCGCCAAGTCGTCGGCATGAATGTGGTTGGTAAATACGTCGTCATCGCGCATCAGTACCGGATCGCCGCGTCGGATGCGTTCCAGCGGCAAGCGTTCCGCCGCGTAGATGCCGGGAACGCGCAGTATGCTCACACTCGGACCGCCGCCCCTGCCCCACCGACGCAGCCGCTGTTCCGCATCGATGCGGCGCCGCGCCCTGGCCGTGTGCGGCGCGACGCAATGCGTCTCGCCGACCCAATCGCCACCACAGTCGCCATACACGCCGCTGGTGCTGATGTAGACTAGTCGGCGTGGTAGAATTTTTCCGCGTTGCAAGGCCGCGATCAGGTGTTGCGTGCGCGTATCCCGATTGCCGCGATCCGGTGGCGGCGCAAAATGCAGCACCAGTTCGGCAAGACCGGCAAGCTGCCGCAAACTCGCCGGTTGATCGAGATCGCCGCGGATCGGGGTGACACCCAAAGCGGCAAACTCGGCAGCCAGGGAAGTTTCCAGCGAGCGTACCAAGGCAAACATGCGGTAACGCCGCGCCAGCAGCGGCAAAGCGCGGCGCGCCATATCGCCGCAACCGATGATCAATACTCTCAACATTTGCGGATTATCTCATGCCCTTCCAGATCACCATCCAACCGAGCGGCCACTCCTGCACTGCCGAAGACGGCGCGAGCATTCTGAGCACGGCACTCGATGCCGGATTCAACCTGCCTTACGGCTGCCGCAACGGTGCCTGCGGCACCTGCAAGGGCAAGATCCTTGAGGGAAAAATCGACCACGGTGCCGCATCGGAAAACGCTCTCTCCGAAGAGGAGAAGGCCGCGGGCATGGCCTTGTTCTGCTGCGCCCGGCCGTTGTCGGATGTCAGCATCGAGTGCCACGAACTGGGCGCCGCGCAGGATATCCCGGTAAGGACCCTGCCTTGCCGTGTGCAGAAGCTGGAACGCCTGGCGCCCGACGTGATGGCGCTGCACCTGAAACTGCCGGCGAACGAACGGCTGCTGTTTCTCGCCGGGCAATACATCGAAATTTTGCTCCAGGACGGCAAGCGCCGCGCCTTCTCGCTCGCCAACGCCCCGCATGACGACGAATTGCTGCAATTGCATCTGCGCCTGATTCCCGGCGGGCTATTCACCGAGCAGGTTTTCAATGTCATGAAAGAGCGCGACATGCTGCGCTTCGAAGGACCGCACGGCAGCTTCTTCCTGCGCGAGGATTCCAGCAAACCCATCATCCTGGTCGCCGGAGGCACGGGCTTCGCACCGATCAAGAGCATCATTGAACACGTGATACACAACAAGATCGAGAGGACGATGGCCTTGTATTTGGGAGCGCGCGACCGTGCCGGACTGTATCTTCCCGAGTTGCCGCAACTTTGGGCACGTGAACACGTCCATTTCAAGTATGTGCCGGTGCTCTCCGAACCGGCCACCGCCGACGCATGGACTGGACGTACCGGATTCGTGCATCGGGCCGTGCTGGAGGATTATGCCGACCTTTCCGGCTACCAGGTCTATGCTTGCGGGGCGCCGGCAATGATCGATGCCGCCCGCCGGGATTTCGTCGCGTGCGGCCTGCCGGCGGAAGATTTCTTCGCCGATGCATTTACTTTCCCCAGCGGTCCGCAATGAACTGCGTCAGCATGCATTGATGCTTACAAAATCTCACAATCCCTTACAGCAACGGGATCGGATAATCATTAGCATGCAAACATGTTATGCAATGAAAATACGTTCAATCGCGGAGGAATCATCATGAAGCTTTCATTTACATCCACTTGTTTGGCAATCTCCGGCATATGCTTGGCGGGTCTCGGCAACGTTAATGCGGCAGATGCGGCGCAACCGGCCATGATGCATGGAGCGAATGCGCCGCTTCACGCCATGCAGGACTCGGTGGCGAATGTCCAGAAACGCCTGGATACCCTGGGCAAGAAACTCAATCTCAAATCGCCCCAGCAAGACGCCTGGAAAGCCTTCTCCGCCGCGATGATCAACCACGCCCAGGAGCATGCGCAGGAAATGGCAAAGAAGGGGCCAAACGAACAAGCGAGCATGGAAGAGATGCCCATGCCTGACAAAATGGAAAAAATGGCCGCCGCAATGCGTCAACGGGCGGATCATCTGAGCAAGCTGGCGGGCGAAACCAAGATATTTTATGACCAGTTGAGTCCCGAGCAAAAGACCATATTCGATCTGTATGCGAAGAATGCCTGGCACGACCGCACGCATAACCGCATGCACGATCACATGCATTAATGCCGACGCTTGGCTTGGGCATCGGAGAAAGCCATGAAGCACGCCAAATACGCCTTGGTTGGATTCGTACTTTCACTGGCTTGGCTTGCTCCAGCCGAAGCCAGAGAGGGTGGTCATCACGAATCCCGCAAAACCCATCGCCACAATCCCTGGCATGGCGAGATTCATCGCTTTCACGAACACGATCTGGCGCTTTGGCGCGGCGGTCATTGGCATCATGGTCGCCACGTGGGGCAGTTGGGCTGGTGGTGGATCGTCGGCGGCGTTTGGTATTTTTACCCGGCGGCGGTGTACCCTTATCCCGATCCGTATCAGCCGCCAGTAGTGATCGTGCCGCCGACCGAAACCGCTCCGCAATACTGGTATTACTGCAACAATCCGGCAGGCTACTATCCCTATGTGGCGCAATGTTCAACCGGCTGGCAACGAGTAGCGGCCAATCCTTCGAGTCAGGCATCTCCCGCTTTGCCAGTCCCACCGCCCAATACGCCGCAGTAGCGTTCTGCGAGTCAATTTGACAATTCGACAGGCAGTCTCTCACAGGAGGATTTCCACATGAAACCGATCAGCTCTCGACTTCTGGCAAAGCATGCCGTCCTGGGAGTCGCTTTGCTGCTGCCGCTGGCAGCCTCGGCCCAAACCAACGTGATCCAGGACACCACCGAATTCGCCAAGGTGCTGAATTACTCGCCTATCCCCGGGCCGCAGATCCCCCGCCAAGTGTGTTCCACGGTCACCGTTTCCCCGGGGTCGGCGCACAATCCCGGCGCCGCCATCGCGGGCGGCGTGGTCGGCGCCGTGGTCGGGTCGCGTTTCGGCAGTGGTCACGGCAAAGATGCGGCCACGGTGGCGGGAGCCATCGGCGGCACCATGATCGGCGATCAGGTCGGTTCCGCGCCGACGACACAGCAACAGTGCAGCACCGTCTATGAACCGGGTCCGCCGGCTGGTTATCAAGTCACCTACGATTACAAAGGCAAGCTGCTGACCACGACCACCCGCATGCCACCCGGCGAAAGTCTAAGAATCCGCAACCGGATCACAGTCGAATAACTTCCCGGAGGAAGTCGAGATGAAACTGAGAGCAAGCATGTTGGCGCTCGTCGCTGCGGGATCGCTCGTCGCCACACCAGTCTGTGCCGATCGCGGCGGCGGCCATGGCCATGGGTCCGATCATTTCTGGGGACCCTTCGGTTTCTTGCTGGGAACCGCCATCCTCTACTCGGCGGTGCAGCCTCGCACCGTCTATGTCGAACCGCGAGTTGTCTATGCCCCGCCGGTGTATGCTCCCGCCATCGTCCAACCCTATTATGTCGAACAGGCTTATGCCAACCCGCCGGTCGTTTCACTGCCGCCCCCACCGCCCAATGTCGCCCAAATTCTGCCCCCCGAAGTCGCCAGCGGGCAATGGTGGTACTTCTGCAAGAAACCTGCCGGCTATTATCCCTATGTCAAGGAATGTCCAAACGGCTGGGAAAAAGTTTCGCCAACACCGCCCGGTACCATTAAACCTTGATCCCCTAAACCCAACCGCGGGTACTAGTGCCCGCCTTTGTCTTCGGAGCACTGGTCACCGAGGTAAGCCTGCCGCACGCGCGGATCGGCGAGCAGGTTTACAGAACTGTCGGTCAGAATGATGCGGCCGCTTTCCAAGACATACCCGCGACTGGCGGTCTCCAGCGCCAGCTTGGCATTCTGCTCGACCAGCAGGATGGTGACGCCGGTCGCCGCGACAGCGCGTATCGTCTCGAATACCTTATGCACCATCAGCGGTGCCAAGCCCATCGATGGTTCGTCAAGCAGCAGCAGTTGCGGCCGGCCCATCAAGGCCCGGCCCAGCGCCAGCATCTGCTGCTCGCCGCCGGAGAGCGTGCCGGCGAGCTGCCGATGGCGCTGCTTAAGCTGCGGCAACAGCGTATAGATACGTTCCAGATCGATGGCTATTTCCTGCCTGTCGTTACGAACGTAGGCGCCCATTGCCAGGTTCTCGGCCACCGAAAGCCGCGCAAAAACACCGCGGCCCTCCGGCA